>NZ_CP076538.1:6344156-7000925 GCF_018885265.1 Amycolatopsis aidingensis | reverse complement strand
GACTCCGTGGCGCCGAAGCCCGCGGTCACATCGTCCGCGAGCAGGGCGGCGTAGCCCTGGTTGGCGTACCGGAAGTTGGGCGTCGCGGCGATCGCGTGCACGGCGGCTGCGAGCGCCACGCCGAGCTCGCCGAGGCTGTGTTTCACCACCGGCAGGCCCGCGGCCTCGCACAGCCCCGCTGATCGCTTCAGGTTGAGCAGGCCGCCGTCCATCTGGTTGTCCACAGAGAGCACGTCCGCCCCGCCCGCGTTCAGCACCGCAAGCTGGTCGTACCTGGTCCAGCTCGCCTCGTTCGCCAGGATCGGCACCCCCACCCTGCCGCGCACGTAGGCGAGCTCGGCCAGGTTGCGGCCGGAAACCGGCTGCTCGACCAGCTCCAGGTCGTACGCCTCCAGCCTGCGGATCATCCGCACGGCGGCCCCCGGTGACCAGGCCTCGTTCGCGTCCACCCGCAGCAGCGCCGAGTCACCGGCACCGGCGCGCAGTGCGGCCACCCGCTCCAGGTCCACCGCCGGATCGTCGGCGCCCACCTTGAGATAGCAGGTGCCGAAACCGGCCGAAACCGCGCGGGCCGCCTCCTCGGCCACCTGTTCCGGCGGACCGGCCGCGACGTAGTAGAAGAACTCGACCCGGTCGGCGAAGCGGCCGCCGAGCAGGTTCACCAGCGGCTGCCCGCAGAGCTTGCCGAGGATGTCCCAGCAGGCCATCTCCACCGCGGCGATCGCGGGGCTGGTCGCCTTGACGTGGTGCCAGGTGCCCACCAGCTCGATCCCGCGCACCAGCCGTTCGATCCGCAGCGGATCCGCGCCGAGCACCATCGGCTCCAGCCCGCGCAGCACCGCGAGCACGATCTCCGCGCTCGGATACGCCGCCGCCTCGCCGAGGCCGGTCACCCCCTCGTCGGTCTCCACCTCGATCAGCACACTGACCTGCCCGCGCCTGCGCCCGAAGGCCCAGACCTCGTCCCTGCGGTAGGGCACGGCCACCGGGGTGGCCCGGATGTTCGTGATACGCATCGGTACTCCTAGCCAAGCCGGATCAGCTCGCGGGTCGTGGTGGTGAGTCGTTCGGTTCCCTGCCCGGTGACCAGCACGGTGTCCGAGAGCACGTGCCCGCCGACCCAGGACATCAGGTGGAAGGTCATCCCGGCTGCGACGCGCACCTGTCCGCCGGGCCGGATGCCGAGCACCTCCCCGCCACCGACCCAGCTGGGCGGGAAGCCGATTCCCACCAGGTAGCCGCAGTGGTGCCGCATCCGCTCCCCGGCCCCCACGGCCGCCTGCCAGGCCGCGTACACCTCGCCGGTACGCACCCCCGGCCGCAGGGCCGCCGCCGCGGCGTCCACACCGGACAGGGCACGCGCGTGCGCCCGCACCGCGCCCGCGGGCGGTTCGCCGAGATAGACCGTGCGGCTCAGCGGGGCGTGGTAGCGCCGGACGCACCCGGACAGCTCGATGAACAGCCCCGTTCCGGGCTCCAGCAACCGGTCGCCCCAGGAAACATGCTCCTGGTCCAGCATCCACAATGGACGTATCAGCGGCGCGAAACCCGGTTGCTGGCCGCCATGGGTGAACATCGCCTGCCAGGCGGCCGCGGCGACCTCGCGCTCAGCCGCACCGGGCCGGGCCGCACCGATCGCGGCAGCCATTGCGGCATCGGAGACCCCGGCAGCCTGCCGGACCAGCGCGATCTCCCCGGCCGACTTCACCGCGCCGGTTGCCGAGATCAACGTGGTGGCGTCCCGCCACAGCCGGTCGGGCAGCCCGGCGCGCAGCCGGGCGTGCACCGCGGGCGGGAAGAACATCGCGGCGTCCTCGGTGCCGATCGTCCCGCCCCGCGGTGCCACCTCGGCCAGCGCGCCCGCGGCCACCGCGGCCGGGTCCTGCCCGTCCCCGAAGGTGACATGGCGGCAGCGCGGCAGCTGGGCCCGGATCGTCGGCCGTTCCATCTCCCTGGTGACCAGCGTCAGCGGTCCTTCGGCCGGCACGATCAGCAGGGTGAACGCGAAGTATCCGAGGTGGTCCAACCCGGTCAGGTAGTAGACGTTCTCCGGGCTGGCCACCGCCACCGCGGACAGACCCTCCGCGGCCATCCGGCCGCGCAGTGCGGACACCCGCGTCTCGTGCTCGCTCGCGGGTGCGCCGGAAACCAACTGTGCCGTCACGCCACCAGCCTGCGGCCGAGCCCGGCGTTAGCACCAGTGACGATTTCTGACGTTGACCATTAGCATTTCTACATGCTGGATGTACGCAGGTTGCGCCTGCTCAGGGAGCTTTCGGCGCACGGCACCATCGCCGCCACCGCCCGCGGCTGTGCGCTCACCCCCTCGGCGGTCTCCCAGCAGCTGTCCCTGCTGGAGCGCGAGGTCGGGGTGCCGCTGCTGTTCCGGGACGGGCGCAGGCTGGTGCTCACCGAGGCGGCCAGGGTGCTGGTCGGGCACACCGAGCGGATCCTCGCCGATCTGGAGCAGGCCAGCGCGGAGGTCGCCGAGCTGACCTCGGCGGTACGCGGGGTACTGCACCTGGCCGCCTTCCCCACCGCCGCGCGCACCCTGGTGCCCGGCGCGATCACCCGCTGCCGCGAGGCGCACCCTGATCTGCGGGTGCTGCTGGCCGAGCGGTCGATCCCGGAGGCGATCACCGAGCTGAAGGCGGGAGGTATCGACCTCGCGCTGATCCACGAGTACAACCTGCTGCCCCGGGTGCGGGACGCGGGTGTGGACACCGAGCCGCTGGTGCGCGAGCCGCTGCTGGCCGCGCTGCCGGCCGGTCTTCCGGCCGGTACCGGGCCGTTCGCACTGGAGGCGCTGGCCGACCAGCCGTGGATCGCCCCGCATGGCGACGAGGCGCTGCGCGCCATGCTGGAACGCGCCTGCGGCATGGCCGGGTTCACCCCGCGGGTGGACTACGTGAGCAGCGACTACACCGCGATCTTCGCGCTGGTCCGCGCCGGGCTCGGGGTGTCGCTGGTGCCGCGGATGGCGCTGGAGACAGCCGCCGGGGACATCCGGCTCGCCGAGCTCGCCTTGCCGGAACTGCACCGCACGGTCTCGGCCGCGCTGCGTACCGGCAGCCGGACCAGCCCGCCGATCGCCGCCCTGCTCGACGCGCTGCGCCGGACCGCGGCGGAGTATGCGTGACCCGTTATCCGTTGCGTAGGCTGTCGACTGTGATTTGCCCCAAATGCCAGAACATGATGCGGACGGTCGACAAGGAAGGCGTGCATATCGATCAGTGCGAAGGTTGCCGCGGGATCTTCCTCGACCACGGTGAGCTGGAGCGGATCGTGAGCGCGGAGAACGCCTACTACGGTCAAGCCGCCGCCCCGCCGCCGTACCAGGGCGCGCAGCCACATCAGCCGCCGCCCCCGCCCGGCTACCACGGTGGTGGGCACCATGGCCACAAGGACTCGCCCCGCCCGTACCGCGGCGGCTACGGCGACTCGCCGCGCCCGTACCGGGGTGGCTACGGCGATTCGCCACGGCCGTACGGCTACGGCCACAAGAAGCGCAAGCGCAGCTTCCTCGACGGCCTCTTCGACTAGGAGCTGGTCGGGATGGTGGCTGACCGAGGTGATGTGTTCGCGTGCGTCCTTGCCGGAGGCATCGCGAACCTGGCTGCGGGTCGCCTGCTTGCCCAGGTGCCTTGGTGTGCGTGGTTACGACCCGTAGACGGGTTCGTCGACCGCGCGCCTTCGGACGCAGACTAGCGGCCGGTGCTCGATCCGCGGATCTGTCCGGCCTGCGGTGACCGCGCCGAGCGTCCGCGCACCGAAGCGGCACGGGCGGTGCTGTGCTGCGCGGTCTGCGGGCACCGGTGGCCGTTCCAGCGGCTGCCGCTGTTCGCGCTGACCGGGCCGAGCGGGGCAGGCAAGTCCACGGTCGGCCCGGCACTGGCGCAGCGGCTGGCCGACCGGGTCGTGGTGCTGGAGCAGGACGTGCTGTGGACCGGCGGGTTGCGCGATGACGTGGACGGCCACCCGCTGTTCCGCTCCACCTGGCTGCGGATGGCCGCGATGGTGCACCAGAGCGGGCGCCCGGTGGTGCTCTGCGGCACCGTGGTGCCCGCCGAGTTCGAACCCCTGCCGGAGCGGGTGCTGTTCGCCGATATCCACTACCTGGCGCTGGTGGCCGAGCCGGGCGCACTGGCCGCCCGGCTGCGGGCCCGGCCCGCCTGGCGCGAGTGGTCCGAGCCGCGGATCGCCGAGATGCTGGAGTTCAACGACTGGCTGCGGGCGGGCGCCGCGGGGATGACGCCACCGGTCCGGCTGTTCGACACCACCGATGCGCCGCTCGCCGCCGCCGTGGACGCGGCCTGTGCATGGGTACGCGCCGGACTGGGAAACCTCTGAAGGCCACCACCGTTCCGGGTGGCGGGCAACACACTCGAAGGTTGCAAGCAGAGTGCTTGCAATAGCTAGCAGTCGTGCGTACCTTGGGTTGTGTTCGAGGAGGTGACCGTGATGACCGAGCCGCAGGCCGATGGCCACGGGCAGCCACCCGGTCACACCGGCCCCATCGAGAAGGTGACCGACCTCGGACGGGACATCGGGGAGTACATCCGGCAGCAGCGCAACACCGCGAAGATCTCGCTGCGCCAGCTGTCCAAGCTGGCCGGAGTGTCCAACCCGTATCTCAGCCAGATCGAGCGCGGTGTGCGCAAGCCGAGCGCGGAGATCCTGCAGCAGATCGCCAAGGGGCTGCGGATCTCGGCCGAGGCGCTCTACGTCCAGGCGGGGATTCTCGATCTTCCCGCCGGGGGTCCGGTGCCCGAGGCGATTCGCGCCGACGCCGGGCTGACCGAGCGGCAGAAGCAGGTGCTGCTCGATGTCTACGAGTCCTTCCGCCGTGAGAACGCGGCCGGAGACGAGGACCAGCACAGCAACCAGACCTCAGTCCAGGAGTGATGAACATGGCCACCGCCAAGGACACCGGTAGCAACCGGAACACCCAGAGCACCAAGGACACGGAACAGACCGGCGTGAACGCCGCGCTCGAGCAGGTGCGTGCCCCGCTGCTTGCCGCGCTCGGCGCGGGCAACCTGGCCGGTCAGGCCGTTGTCGACGCGGTCGGCAAGGCCCGCGAGCGGGTGAGCGAGGGCAGCGAGTCCGCTCGCAAGACCTTCGAGGACCTGCCGAACGAGGTGGAGTCCCTGCGCAGCAAGCTGGACCCGGCCGAGCTGCGCAAGCTGATCGACGAGTACACCGAGGCCGCGGTGAAGCTGTACCACAAGCTCACCGAGTCCGGCGAGCAAACCTGGGACCGGATCTCGGCCCAGCCGCAGGTCAAGCGGGCCATCGAGCAGCTGGAGGAGGCTCTGAACGCCGCCGGCGACCGGGTCGAGGGCGTCGCGGGCGAGACTCGCGAACGCGTGGACGAGGTGCTGGCCAGGGTGACCAAGCGCACCCGCTCCAGCGGGGAGCAGGCCGCTCGCACCGTGCAGGAGGTCGCGGGCGAGGTGGCCGAGCGGATCGAGGACGCGGGTGAGGACCTCGCGCACGAGACCCGCAGTGCCACCCGCAAGGCCGCGAACAAGACGGCCAGGGCAACCAGCACCTCGCGCGGCAGCACCAGCGCGAGCACCACGAAGAAGTCCACGAACGGCAACAACGGCTCGAAGAACAGCTGAGCCGGAGGTTCGTACCCCGGCGCCGTGCACCGGTGCCGGGGTGGCGGGCGGCACGGGGCGCTCCGCCCGGTTTGCCGTAGGCTGGTGTCGTGCCGCTGTTAGTGTATTGGATCACCGAGGCCATCCGCTGGGCCGGCGCGCTGGCCGGGCTGTTCGCCTTCGTGCACGCACTGTCCCAGCGCGCCGACGCCTACACTGCCGCGGACCGCAAGACCAAGCCGATCTGGCTGGCGATCACCGGCGGGTCCACCGCGGCCATGGCGCTGTTCGCCTTCTTCGGGCCGGGGATGATCTTCTGGCTGGCCGGGCTGATTGCCTCCCTGGTCTACATCGTGGACGTCCGGCCGAAGCTGATCGAGGTGCAACGCGGCGGCCAGAACTGGTAGACCTGCTTCCGTGCGTACCTGGACCATCGCGGGATCGCTGACCGTCGAGCCCGCCTCCCTGCGCCCGGACCTGCTTGCCGAGCCGGTTGCCAAGGCACTGCCGGAAGCCGAGGATGTCGGTGTCGTCGAGATCGACCCCGAGCTGGCCGACACCGCCGAGTTCTGCGCCGCCTACGGCTCGACCCTTTCCGCCTCGGCGAACTGCGTGGTGGTCGCGGGCAAGCGAGGCGGTGAGCTGCGTTACGCGGCGGCCATGATCCTCGCCACCACCCGGGCCGATGTGAACAACGTGCTCCGCCGCAGGCTGGACGTGCGCAAGGCCTCCTTCGCGGCGATGGACGAGGCGGTGCGGCTGACCGGGATGGCCTACGGCGGGATCACTCCGCTCGGGCTGCCCGATGGCTGGCCGGTGCTGGTGGACGAAGCCGTCGCGGCCGCACCCGAGCTGGTGATCGGCAGCGGGCTGCGCGGCAGCAAGCTGCTGGTCACCGGGGAGCTGCTGGCCGGGCTGCCCGGCGCCGAGGTGGTCCCGGGCCTCGGCAAACCTGTGAGCTGAGCGAAGGGATACCACTCCATGGGCAAGGTCACGGCAACCGCGCAGCGCAGCATCGCAGCCCCGGCTTCCCGGGTGCGCGAGCTGCTCGCCGACTACGCGGACAGCAGGCCGAAGATCCTCACCGAACAGTTCTCCGGCTACCAGGTCCTCGAGGGCGGTACCGGGGACGGCACGGTCGCCAGCTGGAAGCTGCAGGCCACCTCCAAGCGGGTCCGTGACGTCGCGGCGACGGTACGCGAGCCGGAACCGGGCACGCTGGTGGAGACCGATGCGAACTCCAGCATGGTCACCACCTGGACCGTGCGTGAGCAGGGCGAGGGCAGCCTGGTCCGGGTGCAGACCAGCTGGGACGGGGCAGGCGGGATCGGCGGCTTCTTCGAGAAGACGTTTGCTCCCGGCGGGCTGCGCCGGATCTACGAGGGCGTACTCGGCAGGCTCGACGATCTCGCGCGGCAATCGTGACCAGCCGCGGGTAGCCTGCGCGGACGTGAGCGTTTCCAAGCAAGCTACCGAGATCAGGCTCGCTTCCCGCCCGCACGGCAGGCCCACACTGGACAATTTCTCCATTGTGGACACCGAGCTCCCCGCGCCGGGCCCCGGCCAGGTGCTGGTGCGCAACCTGGTGATGAGTGTCGATCCGGCGATGCGGGGCCGGATGAGCGACCGGAAGTCCTATGTCGAGCCGTTCGAGGTCGGCAAGGCCATGCTCGGTGGTGCCGTCGGCGCGGTCGCCGAGTCAGGTGTGGACACTCTGCGCACGGGCGACCTCGTACTGCATCAGCACGGCTGGCGCTCGCACGCCGTGGTGGACGCCGAACAGGTCGTGCCGATCGACGCCGGGGCCGCGCCGCTGACCGCCTACCTCGGGGTGCTCGGCATGCCGGGGCTCACCGCCTATGCCGGGCTGTTCGACGTGGCCGGGTTCAAGGCGGGGGACACCGTGTTCGTCTCCGGCGCCGCGGGTGCCGTCGGTTCGCTGGTGGGCCAGCTCGCCAAGCTGAACGGGGCGGAGCGGGTGATCGGCAGCGCGGGCTCCGCGGAGAAGGTGGCACACCTGACCGGTGAGCTGGGGTTCGACGCCGCGTTCAACTACAAGGACGGGCCGGTCGCGCAGCAACTGCACGAAGCGGCCCCGGACGGGATCGACGTCTACTTCGACAACGTCGGCGGCGAGCACCTCGAGGCCGCGATCGACGCGATCAACCTGCATGGCCGGATCGTGGTCTGCGGGATGATCTCCCAGTACAACGCCACCGAACCGGCCTGCGCTCCGCGCAACCTTGCCCAGCTCATCGTCAAGCGGTTCAGCATCCGCGGCATGCTGGTACTGGACTACCTCTACCTGCAGCAGCAGTTCATGGCCGAGGTCGCCCCACTGGTCGCGGACGGTAGGATCAGCTACTCCGAGACCATTGTGGACGGTCTGGAGAACGCCCCGCAGGCCTTCCTCGACCTGCTCGACGGCGGCAACACCGGCAAGATGCTCGTCCGCATCGCCCACTGACGACAGTGGTCAGGCCAGCAGCCAGCGTGCGGTCAGGTCGAGGACCTCGGCGCGGTCGCGCCCGCCATGGTCGGCGGCCAGCAGGTGGGTGCCGATGGCCACCGAGAAGGCCACCATGCTGCGGACCTCCACCTCCTGCTCGTCCCGGCAGAAGGTGCGGAACATGCTGCGCAGGTAGTCCATCCGGCGGTTGTCCACCCGCCGGAGGCGTTCGGCGACCGCCGGATCGCGCCGGGACCAGTCGCGGACCGCGAGATCGACCGGCAGCAGTGAGCCGGAGAAGGTAAGCGCACCAGCCCGCCGGGCCTTGGCCCTTGCGTCCCCGCCCTCGGTCTCCACCCGCTCGATCACCTCGTCGGTGCTCCGGCGTTCCCAGGTGTCCAGCATCTCCGCCAGCAGCGCGCCGCGGTCCTCGAAATGCCAGTAGAAGCCGCCCCTGGTGACCCCGAGCGTCTTCGCGAGCGGTTCCACCCGGACGGCGTCCGGCCCGCCCCCGGCGAGGGCATGCAGCCCCGCCTCGATCCACTGGTGCCGCGGGGTGCGCGTGGGGGCCGGCATGCTCGCTCCTCATCGGTGTGACGTACGGATCTTTGACTTTGCCATCGAGCAGCGGATAGTTTCCATCCATACAGTGCTGTATGGATGGAGGGGGATGGTCATGCGGCTACGTCCACCACACAAGGGGAGTACCGATGGTTGAGGCCGTTTCCACCACCCAGGTCGCGGACCGGGTGCACGACATCGCGGTGCCTGCGGCCACCAGGACGGTCAGCAGGCTGGAGCGGATCGACTACGCGAACGCGCTGCTCGCCGAGGTCGCCTCGGCCGGGGAGCGGACCGCCGAGCAGTGGGCCAGGGCGATCCTCGAGGAAGCACCCGCCGAGACGCGCGAGATCCTCGCGCAGGGATGGGCCGAACTCGGTGTCCGGCTGGGCCTCGCCGAACCGGACCGGAGTGTGCTCGGCTGGCCGTTGCTGCGCTCCGAGGAGGAGGTCGTGCTGCTCGGAGCCGAATCGAGCTTCGGGTTGCGGGGCGAGCTGCTGGTCGAACGCAGGCCGCATGCGGTGCTCTTCGGCAGCTTCATCCAGCTCGACGGCGAGGAGGCCCGCGCCAAATGGGCCGGCATGGAGCACTACCACGCGCCGGGGATGCGCATGCTCATCGAAGGCGCTCTTGCCCGCTGACACTCACAGCGGCCGGCGCAGGCCGGGGGTCAGAAGACCACCGTGCGGTTGCCATGCACCAGCACCCGCCGCTCCAGGTGCCAGCGCAGGCCCCTGGCCAGCGTGACCTTCTCGATGTCCCGGCCCTTGCGCACCATGTCCGGCACCGAGTCACCGTGCCCGACCCGGATCACGTCCTGCTCGATGATCGGCCCGGCGTCCAGGTCCGCGGTGACGTAGTGGCAGGTCGCGCCGACCAGCTTCACCCCCCGGGCATGCGCCTGGTGGTACGGCCGGGCGCCGACGAACGAGGGCAGGAAGCTGTGGTGGATGTTCAGTGCCCGGCCCGCCCATGCCGTGCACAGCTCCGGCGGCAGGATCTGCATGAACCTGGCCAGCACCACGGCATGCGGGTCGTGCTCGTCCACCAGTTCGCGCAGCCTGCCGAACGCGGCCGCCCTGCCAGCGGCGTCCCCGCGGGGAAACGGGACGTGGTGGAACGGGATTCCGTGTGCCCTGGTGATATCGCCGAGCGCGGCATGGTTGCCGATCACCGCGGGCACCTCGATGTCCAGCTCCCCGGAAGCGACCCTGCCGAGCAGGTCGTACAGGCAGTGCCCCTCCCTGGACACCAGCAGCACCACCCGCCTGCGCTCACCCGCGTCGTCCACCTGCCAGTCGGTGTCGCTGCCCAGTGACCTGGCCACCCCGGCGAACCGCGCGCGCAGCTCGTCCACCTCGAAGGGCAGCGAGTCGGCCCGCACCTCCTGCCGGGTGAAGAACCAGCCGGTGTCCGGGTCGGTGTGGTAGGCGGCCTCGACGATCCAGCCACCAGCCTCGGCAAGGAAGGAGGAGACCCTGGCGATGATCCCGGTGCGATCCGGGCAGCCAAAAGTGATCACGTAGCGACGCTGCGAACCCAACACGGTTCGCCATCCTGCCTGGTGCCGGTCAGGGTGCGCGCAAGGGCTCCAGCAGCCCGGCGTCCCCGGACGTCACGGCGCGACTCGGCCGGCCCCATACCGCCCGGTACACCGAGTCCGCCGTGCCCGCGATGGTGGCTCCGGCCTCGAACCCGGCAGGCACCGCCGCACCGGCCTGCACCACCGGCGCCGCGCCGGGTTCCAGCCGCACGGTCCACACCCGGCCCGCGTCCGCGGCGTGCACCAGCACCTCGCCCGTGGTCGCACCGCTGGTCCAGCCGTCCGGCCTGCTCGGAAGCAGCCAGGCCAGCAGCTCGTCGATCCCGTCCGCGGCGAACTCCGGGTCGAAGCCCACGGTTTCCGGTCCCAGCGCGAGCTCGGCGTCCACCCGGTGGATGGCGGCCTCGTGCGCCTGCCTGCGCGCCCAGGAGGCCGCGGTGGGCGGGAACAGCCGGAACGGCATCCAGGCCGGTGCGTCCGGTCCGGCCGCGAACGCCTCGAACAGGCCGGTGCGCTGCTCGGCCCACCAGTCCAGCAGTTCCGCCCATTCCTCCGGCGGGGTGCCTGCCCCAGCCCGTTCACCGCTCGGGTCGGCCATCGTCGCTCGTACCGAGGAATGCACCCTGGCGATGTGCCGGACCAGCTTGCGCATCGTCCACCCCGGGCAGCTCGGTACCGGGGCGTCCGGTCCCGCCGTCGTCGCGGCGTTCAGCAGGCCGGTCGAGTGGATCTCGATCGCGTGCACGAAGTCGGAGTACCGCACGCCGCGAGCGTAGCCGCCGGAAGACCTCGATGGTGACCACAGTCAGCAAGCCGAGCGCGAACGCCAGCAGCAGGCCCTTCACGGGCTGCTCGGTGAAGCTCGCCCCGCCGATATAGCCGATCAGCACGCTGTAACCGGCCCAGATGCTGGTGCCAACGGCATCCAGTGCGGCGAACCGGGTGGCGGGGAAGCGCATGCTCCCGGTGGCCAGCGCGGAGGCGACCCTGCCGCCCGGCAGGTACCGGCCCGCGACGATCAGCGCGGTGGCGTGCCGCTCCACCGTGGCGCGGGCCCAGAGATACTGTTGCCTGCCCCGCTCGCCGCGCTGCAGCCTGCGCAACGCGAGCGGCCCGGCGCCCCGGCCGATCCAGTAGCCGAGGCAGTCGCCGGCCAGTGCGCCGCCCGCGGCGACCACGGCCAGCAGCGCCAGCTTGCCGGGGTCCGGGCCGATCAGCACGGCGACGGTGATCACCGTGGTCTCGCTCGGCATGAACGGCAGCAGCGCGTCCAGCCCGGCGACCAGGAACACCACCACCCACAGCCAGGGCGAGCCGAGCGTGCCCTGCAGCACCTCGGTGAGCCGGTGCAGCAGGTCAAGCATGGACCGGACCGCCGAGATGGGAGCAGGCGAGCTCGGCGGCTCCGGCCGCGCGGATCCGCCGTTGCGCGGTGGCGGCGAGTGTGCGGCGGTCACCCTCGGCTGCCAGCACCTCGTGTGCCCGCAGCCGCAGCGTCAGCCCGCTCGCCGTCAGTACCCTGCCCAGCGAGGCTGCCAGGGTGTCGTCCCCGACGAAGGCGCTGACGGTGCTCGGCCGTCCCCCCTGGAAGTACTCGATTGTCAGCGGGCGGACGGGCGCGCCCGCGTCCAGCGCGGCCTGGAACGGGGCGCGCCGGAAGTCCCCACCGGGAAGGGAGCACCAGGTCGTGCCCTCCGGGAACACCATCACCGAACGCCCGGAACACAGGGTCTCCGCCAGTTCGGCGACGCTGGCGGGCAGTTCGCGCAGGGCGTGCCGGTCCACGAAGCAGGTGCCCAGCCTGGCGGCCAGGCTGCCGATCACCGGCCAGTCCCGTACCTCCCGCTTGGCCACGAAGGACAGTGGCTCGATGGCCAGCAGGGCCACGATGTCCAGCCAGGAGATGTGGTTGGCCACGATCAGTGTGCCAGGGGCGCCGGGGCCGCCAGGGACGCTGAGCCGGTCGATATCGCTGTCGACCCGGACATCCAGCGCGTTCAGCACCCGCAGGGCATGCCGCTCGACCTGCGTGCCGCCGAGCACCGACGGCGCGCGGCCCAGTAGCGCCGAGGCTGCCGCGCCCGCACGCTTCATGGTGGTCATCCTCGCCGCTCTGGTTTGAGCGTGGGTGACACATCTGGGTGTACATGGTGAGTACACCCGATAGGCGTTCACTGTTCGTCCCCCAGGAAGTAATGCACGTAGCGCTGATCGGCGCGGTCGAGTTGCAGCAGGGTGAAGAAGTCGGCGACGTTGAACTCCGGGTCGTGCGCAGGCGGGCCACAGACCCAGGCCCCCAGCCTCAGGTACCCCCGGAACAGCGGCGGTAGCTGGGCGTAGTTCGGGCGCTGCTGCTGCGCGGGCGCCTGCTCGGGGTTCCACGGATGCAGTGGGCGGACCCGCAGCTCCTGCGGGCTGGCGTGGTTCTGCTCGGCCAGCCGCCAGGCGTTCGCCGCGGTCGCCCCGCCGTCGTGCAGCGGAACCGAGGCGGCCCCGGCGAGATAGCGGTGCCCGGACAGCAGGGCGTACCGGCCGAGCGCTGCCCACATCTGGGTGATCACCGCGCCGGTGCGGTGCTCAGGGTGTACGCAGGAGCGTCCGGTTTCCACCACGGCGTCCCGGATGCCGTCCAGCGCCGAAAGGTCGAACTCGCTGTCGGAGTACAGCCCTTCCCTGCGGCCGGGCGGTAGCAGGCGGTAGGTGCCGACGATCTCCTCGGTGTCCGCGCGTCGCACGATCAGGTGATCGCACGCCTCGTCGTACTCGTCCACGTCCAGCCCGTCGACCAGGGAGTTGAGCGTGGCGCCGAACTCGCCCGCGAACACGCGGTAACGCAACCGCTGCGCCTCCCGGACCTGCTCCGGCGTTTCGGCGATCGAAGCCGTGTACTGGATCGTCCGGTCAGTCGTCGACGACAATGAGTGCCTCCGTTCATCGGGACCGGGTCCCGTGTCCTCCCCGCGGCCATCGCGTTCGGCCAGCTCATCGGTTGTCCCCCAACGTGGTGGCAGCCCGCATGACGGTGTGTGGTGTGAGCTGGACGGCAAACTGCGTCGCCCGGTAGTACTTCATGATCATTCCGTCCCCGGCGGTTTCCAGCACGCCGGTGACCAGGCGACGATACGCAGTCGTTGCGGATTGGCCAGCGCGGTGCGGACACGCAGCAGCTCGTCACCTCGAGGAGTCTCCTCGTTCATCGGGGGTCATTCTTTCACCTGTAAACAGATGCTGACAGGTGAAAAAATCCGGAACCAGCCACTTTCGCCAATATCAGGGACAAGTCCGGGTGTCCCTGATCGTGCCGTGGTCGAGGATCGCTCGAGAAGGCCGGGGTGCGAACCAGTCAGCGCGGGGCGACCGAGGCCCATGGCACGGTCAGCTCCCCGAGCCGCCAGCGGTCCCGCCGGTTCAGCACCGGCCAGCCGCGTTCGGTGAGCAGGCGTACCGTCTCCGTCCACCTGGCCCGCGGCCCGTAGCCGCGCAGTGGCGCCGCCGCCCGCCAACACGAGTCCAAAGTAGACATAAGTAGATAAACGGGTTCACCCGGAACATTGCGGTGGATCAGTACTTTGGGTAGCCGGGTAGCCACAGTGGAGGGAAGTTCCAGGCTGGACACCCGGCAGGACAGGGTGAGCGTGCGCGGTCCGCTGTGGTCGATCGTGACCCAGGAGCAAAGCCTGCCGAGTTCGTCACAGGTGCCATCGACCAGCAGGCCGCCGGGCTGGATCCGCTCCAGCATGGCCAGCCAGGAACTCGCCACCGCGGCCTCCTCGTACTGGCGCAGCACGTTGAACGCGCGCACCAGGACCGGCCGGACCCCGGCGAGTTCGAACCCGCCGCGCCGGAAGTCCAGCCACGGCGGTTCGGCCACTGCGCGGGCGGCGGCCACCCGTTCGGGGTCCAGTTCCAGGCCGAGTACCCGCACCGCGGGAACCGCCCTGCGCAGTCGCCGGGCCAGCTCCACCGTGGTCACCGGGGACGCGCCGTAGCCGAGGTCCACCACCAGCGGGTCCGCCGCGGCCCGCAGCCGCGCGGTCGCCCGGTGGTCGCTGGTCAGCCAGCGATCGACCCGGCGCAGCCGGTTCGGGTTGGTGGTCCCCCTGGTGGGCATGCCGAGCGGTGCGCGCCCGGCGCCCCCTAGTTGTCCGCGCCGAGCCACGACGCGGTGAACTCGGCCTCCCGCTCGAGCAGCTTGGTCACCTGCTCGGCGATGACGCCCTCCAGCTTGCCGCCGACCAGCGGGATCCGCACTGTCACCTCGCCGGTGGTGCGCAGCACGGCGCCCTCGCCCCCGGTGCGCAACTCGGTGCGGGCGGTGATCCGGCCGGGCACTCCGTCCACGGTGGCCGTCGCGGTTCCGGTGTAGACCTCGTCCGCGCCGGTGCGCTGCCAGCGTTGCTCGCGATGCACGATCAGGTCGCCCCGGTGCAGCGAGCGCACCACCTGCGGTAGCCGATCCGCCGGAATGCCCTGTACCAGGGTGAACCGCACCCCGTCCGCGCCGGCCTCGTGCTCGGCGAGCCGTGCCTGCTGGCCGCCGATCTCCGCCAGCCGGGCCCGCAGGGCGGCGGCATCGGTCTGCGTGCGGTACACCTCGCCGACGCTGTGCGGGAACTCCGCGCGGTGCTCGATACGGGACGCCATGGGACCGGACAGTACCGTTCGGGTCTGTGAGCGCTGTGGAAACGGGTACCGGAATGACCTTGGCGAGTTACACCACCCTGCGGCTCGGCGGGCCGGCCGAGCGGTTCCTTGTCGCCGGTACGGAGGCGGAGCTGGTGGACCGGGTGCGGGCCGCCGACGCGGCCGGTGAGCCGCTGCTGCTGCTCGGCGGCGGCTCGAACCTGGTCGTGGCGGACGAGGGGTTCCCTGGCACCGTACTGCGCATCGGCACCGGCGGCTGGGAACGGGACAAACAGGACGGTGCCGAGGTCGAGGTGGAGGCGGCTGCCGGCGCGCAGTGGGACGAGTTCGTCGCGGCCACCGTCGAGCACGGCCTCGGTGGCCTCGAGTGTCTTTCCGGGATTCCCGGCCTGGTCGGTGCCACCCCGATCCAGAACGTCGGCGCATACGGCTGTGAGGTCAGCGACCTGATCGTGGCGGTGCGGCTGTACGACCGCCGCGACGGCGAGGTGCGCACGCTGGCCGCGAGCGAGCTGGGCTTCGCCTACCGCACGAGTGTGCTCAAGGGCACCGACCGCGGGGTCGTGCTCGGGGTGCGCTTCCGGCTGCGGGCCGACGGCCTCTCCCAGCCGATCCACTACGCCGAGCTGGCACGGACCCTCGGCGTGCGCACCGGCGAGCGGGTACCAGCCGAGCGGGCGCGGGCGGCCGTGCTCACCCTGCGCCGCGGCAAGGGCATGGTGCTGGAGGCCGCGGATCACGACACCTGGAGCGCGGGCTCCTTCTTCACCAACCCGATCCTCGCCGAGTCCGAGCTGCCCGCGGTGCTGGCCAGGATCGCCGAGGTGGCCGGGGCGGACGCGGCGGTGCCGCGCTATCCGGCGCCCGAGGGGGTCAAGCTGTCCGCGGCCTGGCTGATCGAGCGGGCCGGATTCGGCAAGGGGCACCCCGGTCCTGGCGGCCGGGTGGCGCTGTCCGGCAAGCACACCCTCGCCCTGACCAACCGGGGCGGCGCCAGCACCGCGGACCTGCTGGCGCTGGCCCGCGAGGTGCGGGACGGGGTGCGCACCGCCTTCGGCGTCACTCTGCGCCCCGAACCCCTGCTCATCAACTGCACCCTGTGAGTGCCCTGAACGTGGCGTTCACGACGCTCGGCGTCGCGAACGGCACTTTTGAGACGTTCAACGTCCCGGAAGCCACGTTCAGGGCATTTACTCGCGGTGGAAGCGGGAGCCGTTGTACTGGGCGCGGGGCTTCAGCACGATCTCGTCCAGGTTGACGTGCGCGGGCCGGGTCGCCGCGAACGCGATGACCTCGGCCACATCGTCCGGGGTCAGCGGGTCCAGCCCCTGGTAGACCTTTTCCGCACGCTCGGTGTCGCCCGCGAAGCGGTTGAGTGAGAAGTCGGTCTCCACCATGCCCGGGATGATCTCGGTGAACCGCACCGGCTGGCCGAGGTGCTCCGAGCGCAGGGTCCGGTGCAGCGCGGACTGCGCGTGCTTGGCCGCGGTGTAGCCGGAGCCGCCATCGTAGACCTCGTGCCCCGCGATGGAGGTCACAGTCAGCACGTGCCCGTCGCCGGACTCGACCAGCTTCGGCAGCAGCGCCTTGGTCATCCGCAACGTGCCGAGCACGTTGGTTTCCCACATCCAGCGCCAGTTCTGCTCGTCCGCGTTCTCGACCCGCTCAAGGCCCCGCGCCCCACCGGCGTTGTTCACCAGGACATGGCACTGCGGAACCTGCTTGGCGAAGGACGCAACCGATTCCTGGTCGGTGACGTCCAGAAGGTGAGCGGTCCCGGACAGCTCGTCCGCCAGTGCGGTGACGCGGTCGAGGCGCCGGGCGCCGAGGATCACATCGAAGCCGGCCTTGGCCAGTGCCCGCGCGGTCGACGCGCCGATCCCCGCGCTGGCGCCGGTGATGACTGCGATTCGGTTGCTCATGGCGCCATGTTGCCAGGTAACGTCGGATCGTTCGGGTGAAGGGAGGACGCCGGTGTACGGACGGCGGAAGGTGTTCAAGATCGCGCTGGCGGCGGGCGGTGCCGCCGGGCTGGCCGCCTGTTCCGGCGACGAGGTGCCGGGCTCGGGGGAGCCGGCCGTGCACCCGCCGAAGGCCCGGATCACGGCCGAGCCCGCGGCGGAAGCCACCGAGGTGCCGGTCACCGAGCCGGTCACCGTCAAGGTCGCCGAGGGCTCCTTCACCGAGGTGAAGCTCACCAACTCCGACGGCGGCGAGGTGCAGGGTGAGCTGAACGCCGAGAAGAACACCTGGACCAGCGCGGAACCGCTGGGCTACGGCAAGACCTACAGCTACGCGGCCAAGGCGACCGGCACCGACGGCAAGCCGGTCGAGTTCACCGGCAGCTTCACCACCCTGCAGCCGAAAGCCGTGATCCGTGCCACGCTGAACCCGATCGACGACGCCGAGGTGGGCGTCGGCATGCCGATCAGCGTCAAGTTCGACGCCCCGGTCTCCGACCGCGCCGCCGCGCAGCGCGCGCTCACCGTAGAAACCTCCGAAGACGTCGAGGGCTCCTGGGCCTGGCTTTCCGACCGGCAGGTCGACTGGCGCCCACGGGAGTACTGGCCCGCGGGCACCGAGGTGAACGTCACAGCCAAGCTGTACGGGGTGCACTACGGCGGCGGGAACTACGGCAAGGCCGACGTCACCACGAAGTTCAGCATCGGCCGCAACCAGGTCGTCAAGATCCACACCCCGGACCATGTGATGCGGGTCTACCGGGACGGCGCCGAGCACACCAGTTACCCGTGCAGCAACGGCAAGGACGCCGACCCGAACCTGAACACCCCGAACGGCACCGTGATCGTGATGACCAAGGAGCCGACCTCGATCTTCGACAACGAGCGCTACGGCTACACCGACGTGAAGAAGAAGTGGTGCTGCCGGATCTCCAACCACGGCGAGTACATCCACGAGAACGAGGAGAACCGGGCCAACATCGGCAAGAAGAACACCTCGCACGGCTGCGTGAACCTGTTCGAGAAGGACGCGAAGGCCTACTTCGACTCCGCGCTGATCGGGGACCCGGTGGAGGTCACCGGCGCGAAGGCCGACTTCCCGACCACCTCGGCGGTGATGGACTGGCTACTGGACTGGGAAACCTGGAAGTCGAAATCCGCGCTGTGAACACGGAGGTCACCGGGTCCGGCGGGGTCCGGCTCGGGATACGGGTCGCCGGCGAGAACAATGCGCGCACCGTCGTACTGCTGCACGGCTGGGCGCAGTCCTCGCTGGCCTGGTCGCATCAGCTCACCGCCGCCGAGCTCACCGCGGACCTGCGGCTGGTGGCGCCGGACCTGCGCGGGCACGGGGTGTCCGAGGTGCCGGCGGAGGGTTACGACCGGTCCAGGGTGTGGGCCGACGACCTCGCCTCGGTGCTGGAGTTCGCCGGCACGCCCGCGGTGGTGGTCGGCTGGTCCTACGGCGGGCTGGTGATCACCGACTACCTGCGGACCTACGGGACGGCGGGGATCGCCGGGCTGGTGCTGGCCGGGGCGATCACCGAGATCGGCAGGGACCAGCCGGGTGGCCGCACCGGCCCGGCCATGCGCGCGGCCCTGCCGGCGGCGCTGGACGAGGATCCCGAGGTGGCGCTGCCCGCGCTGGCCCGGTTGTCCGGCGGGATGGCGGCAAAAGAGATCCCCGGCGCCCTGGCCCAGGCGCTGCTCGGCTCCTCGCTGCTGGTGCCCCCCGCGGTGCGCGGTGCGCTGTTCCGGCGCCGGGTGGACAGCGCCGAGGTGCTGGCCGCGGTGGACGTGCCCACCCTGGTCCTGCACGGCACCGAGGACGCGGTGGTGGACCCGAGCGCGGGCGCGTACGCGGCGGGGAAGATTCCGGGGGCCGATCAACGTTGGTTGCAGGGTGTAGGCCATCTGCCGTTCATCGAGGCGGCGGAGGAGTTCAACGCGACGCTGCTGCACTTCGCCGGACAGCGGCTGGCACCAGCGCCCTGACCAGGGGAGATCACGTACATGATGCCGTCTCACCCACCGGCGCCGCTGCGCCGGGTGGCGGTCCTTTCCGTGCACACCTCACCGCTGGAGCAGCCCGGAACCGGTGACGCCGGCGGGATGAACGTCTACATCGGGCAGACCGCGATCGAGATGGCCCGAAGAGGGGTCAGCGTGGAGATCTTCACCAGGGCGACGTCCTCCGACCAGCCGCCGGTGGCCGAGCTGGCCCCCGGCGTGCTGGTCCGGCACATCCCGGCGGGCCCGTACGAGCCGCTGAGCCGTGCCGAGCTGCCCGCGCAGCTGTGCGCGTTCACCTCGGGGGTGCTGCGCACCGAGGCTTTCCACGAGCCCGGCTACTACGACGTGATCCACTCGCACTACTGGCTGTCCGGCCAGGTCGGCTGGCTGGCAAGGGACCGCTGGGGGGTGCCGCTTGTGCACACCGCGCACACCCTGGCCAAGGTGAAGAACGCCGCGCTCGCCGAGGGGGACAGCCCGGAACCACGGACCAGGGTGATCGGCGAGGAGCAGGTCGTCGCCGAGGCGGACCGGCTGGTGGCCAACACCCCGGTGGAGGCGCGGGAGCTGATCGCCCTGTACGACGCCGACCCGCACGCCGTGCGCACCGTGTCTCCCGGGGTGGACCTCGACCGGTTCACCCCGGGATCGACCGCGCTGGCCAGGGCGGCCCTCGGCCTGCCTGCGGATGCGGTGGTGCTGGCCTTCGCCGGGCGGTTGCAGCCGCTGAAGGCCCCCGACGTGCTGCTGCACGCGGCCGCACGGCTGCTGCGTGACCGGCCCGAGCTGGCCGAACGTCTGGTCGTGCTGGTGGTCGGCGGGCCGTCGGGATCCGGCCTGGAACAGCCGCATGCCCTGCGCGAGCTGGCCGCCTCGCTTGGCATCGAACGGCAGACCCGGTTCCTGCCCCCGCAGCCAGGGCAGGCACTGGTCGACGTCTTCCGCGCCGCCGACGTGGTGGCCGTACCCAGCTACAACGAGTCCTTCGGTCTGGTCGCGCTGGAGGCGCAGGCCTGCGGCACCCCGGTGGTGGCGGCGGAGGTCGGCGGCCTCCCGGTGGCCGTCGCGCACGGGGTCTCCGGGCTGCTGGTGCCGGGCCACCGGGCCGGGGACTGGGCGCGGGCCCTGGCAAACGTCGCGCTGCAGCCACGGCGGCGCGCCGAGCTCGCGGCGAACGCGGTGCAGCACGCCAGGCGGTTCTCCTGGCAGCGCACCACCGAGACCTTGCTGGGCACCTACGCCGATGCGGCAGTAGCGTTCCGGAATGCCAGTGCGCTCGCGCTGCAGGAGGTGGCGGTATGACGGCACGGGACCCGGCGCGCGCCGACGAGCTGATCCGGTCCACAGTGGAGGAATCCGGCCTAGAGTACGAGCGGCATGGCGAGGGCAAGTACTTCGTCACGTTGCCGGGTAGCAAGAAGCTGCAGACCAACTGCTGGCTGGTCGCCGGGGAGCACGCGCTGGTGGTGGAGGCGTTCGTCTGCCGCAGGCCGGACGAGGAGCAGCAGCGGGTCTACCGGTTCCTGTTGCAGCGCAACGCCAAGCTGTACGGGGTGTACTACGCGCTCGACTCGGTCGGCGACATCTACCTGGTCGGCAGGCATGCCCTGGAGACCCTCACCGGCGACGAGCTGGACCGGATCCTCGGCCAGGTGCTCGAGGCCGCCGACGGCGACTTCAACACCCTGCTGGAGCTCGGCTTCGCGAGCTCGATCCAGCGCGAATGGGACTGGCGGGTCTCGCGCGGCGAGTCCCTTGCCAACCTGCAGGCCTTCAAGCACCTCGTCGCGCCGGACGGCTAGCGGGGTGCAACCGCGGCGGTGTGCCGCTCCGTCCCTTCCTCGCCATGACTGGAGGGAGCGGAATGCGATCGAGAGCGAAGCCGCCTGCGATGCTGCTGGTGGCACTGGGGATGACGGTGGGGCTGCTGTCCGGCTGCACCGGTGACCGGCAGGCGGCCACGCCGTTGTCCGCGCCCGCGGGCGCCGGGCAGGCAGGCGAGGAGTCCGGGAACGCTGCGGACGCGCCCGCGGCGCGGGAAGGCGCGGATCAGCGTGGCGGCAGCGGCGCGGCGGTGCGAATCGAGGGGGCGGAACGCAAGCTGGCCCGCACCGCGCAGCTGGAGCTGACCGCACCGGATGTGTCCGCCGCGGTGCGCGAGGCCAGGCAGGTCGCCACCGGCGCGGGCGGCTACACCGGGCAGGAACGGGTGGACCAGCACTCCGCCTCGGTCGAGGTGGTGGTGCCGAGCGACCGGCTGGACGGGGTGCTCGGGGAGCTGGCCGCGCTCGGTGAGGTGGTGCGCAGGCAGCAGCGCACGGAGGACGTGACCGAGCAGGTGGTGGACGTGGAGTCCAGGCTGGCTTCGCAGCGGGCCAGTGTGCAACGGGTGCGCGCCCTGCTGGACCGGGCGAGCTCGATCAGCGAGGTCACCTCGGTGGAGGCCGAGCTCACCCAGCGCCAGGCGGAGCTGGAGTCGCTGCAGGCCAGGCAGGAGGCGCTGGCCGGAAGGGTCGCCACGTCCACGGTCTCGCTGACCGTCAGCCGGGCCGCCGCGGCCGCGCCGGAACCGGAGGACGAGGGCATCCTCGGCGGCCTCGCCGCGGGCTGGCGCGCGTTCACCGGGTTCCTCGGGGACGCGCTCACCGTGCTGGCCACCGCCCTGCCGTTCCTCGCCTTCTTCGGCCTGCCCTTCGCGGCAGTGGCGTGGCAGCTGTTTCGGCGCCGTCGCCGCCGGGTAGCCAGTGCTGCGTTACCGGAATGACCGGGACATGAGGGAGCGGAGCGGCTCGAGGGAGGGGGGAGTCGCGAACTCGAGCCGCCCCGCTTACGTTCCCGCCGCGATGGACCCGGTGACGAGGGGGATGCCAACGGGGCCGGCGGGTCGCAGCTCGGCAGGGGGGAGACGAGCTGCGCCTCGGTCCGCCCGGCTGGGGAGTGCGTGGTTTCCAGTCGAGCGGGACAGATGCCAACTTGGCAGAACCTGGTCAGTAATCACAAGATTACTGGCTACTCCATTCGAGTGAACTTTCGTGATTGGGTTAACGGTATGCAACTAACGTGACTCGATTGAGATCTTGTTGGCGCTTCGCAAACCCGGTTGTAGGTGTTCACTCCGCTAACCCAGGCCACTGTCGGTAGACGTGTTTTCGCCGGTCGCGGGCTTGCGGAACGGCTTCGCGCTGTCTCGGCCCGCTGCCACCCCGCGGCCTGGCTCTGGCAAGCTGTGCGCATGGCCGAGCTAGGGACCCTGGTGCTGTTGCGGCACGGGCAGAGCACGTGGAACGCGGAGAACCTGTTCACCGGCTGGGTTGACGTCCCGCTGTCCGAGCAGGGGGAAGCGGAGGCACGGCGCGGCGGCGAGCTGCTCGCCGAGACCGGGCTGCTGCCGGACGTGGTGCACACCTCGCTGCTGCGCAGGGCGATCTCCACCGCGAACATCGCGCTGGACGTCGCGGACCGGCACTGGATCGAGGTGCGCAGGGACTGGCGGCTGAACGAGCGGCACTACGGCGCGTTGCAGGGCAAGAACAAGAAGCAGACCCTCGAGGAGTTCGGCGAGGAGCAGTTCATGCTCTGGCGCCGGTCCTACGACACCCCGCCGCCGCCGATCGAGCGGGGCAGCGAGTTCAGCCAGGACGCCGACCCGCGGTACGCGGACCTCGGCGACACGGCCCCGCTGACCGAATGCCTGCAGGACGTGGTGGCGCGCCTGCTGCCGTACTGGGAGTCGGCGATCGTGCCGGACCTGCGGGCCGGGCGGACGGTGCTGCTGGCCGCGCACGGGAACTCGCTGCGCGCTCTGGTCAAGCACCTGGATGGGATCTCCGACGAGGAGATCGCCGGCCTGAACATCCCCACCGGCATCCCGCTGCGCTACGACCTCACCGCGGACCTGCGGCCGGTCACCCCCGGCGGCACCTACCTCGACCCGGCCGCCGCCACCGAGGCGGCCGCCGCCGTCGCGGCCCAAGGCCGCTGACCCCCAGCTCACCCGGCGTGTTTGCCGCCCACGTACCCGTGTTTGCCCGCCACGTACGTGAGTTGGCCATTCACGTACCCGAGTTGGCCGTTCCGGTGAGCGCCTCACCCGTGCGCCAAAGGGGTTGGCTACCCGGAGTCATCGAGCTATCCTCGACGGAACGTCTACGCCCCGAGGAGGTGGAGCCATGTTCACAATCCGGAACCTGTGCCGCCCCTCGGTCGTCGCATCCAAGTAGCGCACCCGGAATCCCGGCCTCTCCCGCCCTGTACCGGCGGTAGTCCCCGTATGTCCTGAAGCCCTTCGGCACCCGGCCTTCCGCGCCCCCACCAAGCGTGTGCAGTACCGGCTCGAGCAGCCGGCCCGGTGGGTCGTGGGCGCGCTCCCGAAACGCGCCCACGACCCGCCCCTTACGGTCAGATCAGGCCGAGCTCGCGCGCCCGCGCCCCGGCCTGGAACCGGGACTCGGCGCCGAGCGCGTCCATCAGCTCGGCCACCCGGCGGCGGTAGGTGCGCAGCCCGAGGCCTAGCGTGCGCGCGGCGGCCTCGTCCTTGCAGCCTGCGGCGAGCAGCTCGAGGATCCGCGGCGCCACCGCCCTGAGCTCGGCGAACCGCGCGTCGTACCCGGCAAGGTCGGTCGCGGCCCGCCAGGCGGCCTCGAACAGCGAGGTCACCCCCTGCACCACCTCCGGACGGGTGATCACGCTGTAGCTACGGGCACCGTCCACCAGGTCGCCTGCCAGTACCGCCAGCCGCCGGTCGATGATGATGGTCTCGTTCAGTTCGTCCTGGGTGATCCGGATCCGTGCCCCCGCTCGCTCGATCTGCCGCAGGTGCTGGGCGGAAGAGGGATCCAGCAGGGCGCCCGGACGGTAGACCTTGCGAATCCGCCTGCCCCGCGCGTGCTGGCTGGCGACCTCGGCGGCAGCATCCGGCCACCGGGTGTGGCCCGCCGCCCAGGTGAACAGGTCGTTCGCGGCACAGCAGACCTCATCGGCGGTGGTCAGCAGGTGTCCTGCCCGCTGGAACAGCTCCCGCTCGCCCCGCAGCACCACCACGTCCCCGGTCCGTTCCATGCTTCGAGTCTCGTCCGTGCGCTGCCCCGCGGCAACGTTCGGCAGCTTGCTGCCAACCGGGGGCGGCCGCACCGGCGGAGGGCCAGGCTGCGGTCATGACGACATCGACGAACACGGCCGCGGCCACCTGGCACCTCGGCGATCACATGGTCAACCGGCTCGGCCTTGGCGCGATGCGGTTGTTCCACCACACCGATGGCGACAGCAGTGAACGCGAGCGCGCGCTCACCGTGCTGCGCAGGGCGGTCGAGCTGGGGATCAACCACATCGACACCGCCGCCTTCTACTTCTCCCCGCGGTACTCGGCCAACGAGCTGATCAACAGCGCGCTGCGGCCGTATCCAGAGGACCTGCTGATCGCCACCAAGGTCGGGCCGGGAAGGGACGCCTCCGGCGAGTGGTTGCCTGCCGCGCGGCCAGGGCAGCTGCGCGGGCAGGTGGAGGAGAACCTGCGCCAGCTCGGCCGGGACCACCTGGACCTGGTCTATCTGCGGATCGGCGAGGGCCTCGAGCGCGGCACCGGCTCGCTGGCCGAGCGGTTCGGCGCCCTTGCCGAGCTGCGCGAGGCCGGGCTGATCCGGCACCTCGGGATTTCCAATATCGGGCCCGAACACCTCACCGAGGCCCGGCGGATCGCGCCGGTGGTGGCCGTGCAGAACCAGTACGGCCCGGCCAACCGCGCCGACGACGCCCTGCTGGACACCTGCACCGAGCACGGAATCGCCTTCGTGCCCTTCTTCGGTGTCGTCGGCGGCGACCCCGGCGGGCGGGTGGCCGGGCTGGCCGGGGAACGCGGGGTCAGCCCGGCTCAGCTGCTACTGGCCTGGAGCCTGCGCCGGGCGCCGAACGTGCTGGCCATCCCGGGCACCGGCAACCCCGAGCACCTTGAGCAGAACGTGGCTGCGGCTGGGATCGAGCTCTCGGCCGCCGAGCTGGACCGGCTGGGCGGCGGCTGAGCGCTCACCGGCCCCGGCCGCGGCGGGCGCGGAACAAGCTGGCGACCGCGCACAGGCCGGCGGCCAGCCCGCCCGCCGCGGGACCCATCCGCAGCACCAGCACCGTGACCGCGGCCAGCAACAGCAGCAGCGGGTAGATCAGCACGATCAGCCGCAGCGTGCGCCCCGTGCTGTCCATCGCGCGATCCAGGAGGCGCAGCATGCCGTGCCACACCGTCTCCGGCTCGCCGGGAAGGTCCGGTCCGTGTGCCTCGGTCATCGCGCCGCCCCCAACCTCTTGTTATCAAGATGTTATCTCATTGAGTCCGGTTCGTTCCATAGGTCGCGAAGATCCGGTGACGCAATCCGTTCGGCAACCGGACCAGTGCCCCTCGGGCGAGTGAGCCAAGGCGATTCGATCGGATGAACCACGGCGGTCGGCTGACGACGCCGGGACGCGCCAGGGCGACGACGAAGTGAACGGGCCCTGAAGTGGCGGCGAATATATCGCCCGTAGGTGTCACAGCCATCACGAGAACGCTGCCAGGACTAGGCCAAAGGGCTACCACGATGCTTACGATTCCCCTGTGACCGTGCCTGCAACGCTCGCTCTGGCCACCGGTGCGTTGGTGGTCGGCGCGGTCATTGGCTTCCTGGTGGCCAAGGCGCGCCGCTCGCACCCGCAGGGCAGGAGACCCGCTGGGCCCACCGTCGCCGAACTGCTCGAACGGCAGGTGCGTTCCTCCAACAACGGGGTCGTCGTGCTGAACCGCTTCGGCGACCTGGTGCTGCACAACCCGCGGGCCGAGGCACTCGGGATGATCCGCAACAACCAGGCCGACGCCCGCGCCCGCAAGGCGGCCGAGCAGGTCATCGACACCGCCGAGCCGGTGGAGATCGACCTGTCCCCGCTGGAGGTCCGGGGCCGTCAGCCGGAGGCGGTGCTCGGCGAGGTCCGCCCGCTCGGTGACGGGTTCACCGTGGTCGAGGCGGTGGACCACTCCGAGGCCGTGCGGCTGGAGGCCACCAGGCGCGACTTCGTGGCCAACGTCAGCCACGAGCTCAAGACCCCGGTCGGGGCGATCGCCCTGCTCACCGAGGCCGTGCTGGACGCGGCCGAGGACACCGAGGAGGTCCGCAGGTTCGGCGGCAAGATCCTGCGCGAGTCCACCCGGCTTGGCAAGCTGGTGACCGAGCTCATCGCGCTGTCCCGGTTGCAGGGAGCCGAGCGGCTGCCGGACCTGAACGTGGTCGAGGTGGACGCCGTGGTGCGGGAGGCGCTCGGCAGGGTCAAGCTCTCCGCGGAGTCCGCCGAGATCACCGTGGCCACCGACAGCGACAGCGACCTGCTCATCGAGGGTGACCGCACCCTGCTGGTCACCGCGCTGTCCAACCTGCTGGAGAACGCGGTGGCCTACTCCCCGCAGGGCAGCCCGGTCTCGATCAGCAGGCGGCTGGTGGACGGGCATGTGGAGATCGCGGTCACCGACCGCGGGATCGGCATCGCCGAGGAGGAACAGCAGCGCGTCTTCGAACGCTTCTACCGGGTGGACAAGGCCCGCTCCAGGGTGACCGGCGGCACCGGGCTCGGCCTGGCCATCGTCAAGCACGTCGCGGCCAACCACGGCGGCGACGTGCGGCTGTGGAGCATGCCGGGCACCGGCTCCACCTTCACGCTGCGCATCCCGGCCCATCGCGGCGCCGAGAACGGCAGCCAGCAGACGTCCCTCGAGCGGCAGAACCGCCGGGTGGCGACCGGATCGGAGAGTACCGATTCCGACCCCCTGACGGGGGCTCACCCCCGCCGTCTGTGAATTTGGAGGAACACTGTGACGAGGGTGCTCATCGTCGAGGACGAGGAGTCGTTCGCCGACCCGCTCGCCTTCCTGCTGCGCAAGGAGGGCTTCACCGCGGCCGTGGCCGCCACCGGGCAGGAGGCGCTGGAGGAGTTCGACCGCAACGGCGCCGACATCGTGCTGCTCGACCTGATGCTGCCCGGGATGAGCGGCACCGACGTGTGCAAGCAGCTGCGCCAGCGCGCGGCCGTCCCGGTGATCATGGTGACGGCCAGGGACAGCGAGATCGACAAGGTGGTCGGCCTCGAGCTCGGTGCCGATGACTACGTGACCAAGCCGTACTCGGCCCGCGAGCTGATCGCCAGGGTGCGCGCGGTGCTGCGCCGCGGTGGCGAACCGGGCAGCGAGGGCGCCGAGCTGGCCCCGCTGGTGCTGGCCGCGGGCCCGGTGCGGATGGACGTGGAGCGGCATGTCGTCACCGTGGACGGCGGTGAGGTCTCCCTGCCGCTGAAGGAGTTCGACCTGCTGGAGTACCTGCTGCGGAACGTGGGCAGGGTGCTCACCCGCGGCCAGCTGATCGACCGGGTCTGGGGCGCGGACTACGTCGGCGACACCAAGACCCTGGACGTGCACGTCAAGCGGCTGCGGTCGAAGATCGAACCGGATCCCGGATCCCCTCGTCACCTGGTGACCGTGCGTGGTCTCGGTTACAAGTTCGAGACCTGAGTAGGCCGCCATGCGGCGCCGGGTACCGTACCGCCTCGTGCGCCTAGGGGTACTCGACGTCGGATCGAACACCGTCCACCTGCTCGTGGTGGACGCGCACCGTGGTGCGCATCCGACGCCGATGCACTCCGAGAAGACCGTGCTGCGCCTGGCCGAGCAGATCACGGCCGACGGTGAGCTGAGCAAGCGCGGCGCCGAGGAGCTGGTGCATGCGGTCGAGTCGGCCAGGGCCGCGGCCGCGCGGCTCGGCTGCGAGGACGTGCTCGCCTTCGCCACCTCGGCGGTGCGCGAGGCGAAGAACGTGAGCACCGTACTGCGCAAGGTCGCCGAGGAGACCGGGGTCGAGCTACAGGTGCTCACCGGCGAGGACGAGGCGCGGCTGACCTTCCTCGCGGTGCGCCGGTGGTACGGCTGGTCCGCGGGCCAGCTGCTGGTACTGGACATCGGCGGCGGCTCGCTGGAGGTCGCCATCGGCATGGACGAGGCCCCCGAGCTGGCGGCCTCGCTCCCGCTGGGTGCGGGCCGGATCACCAGGACCAGGTTCGCGCACGACCCGCCGCGCCGCTCGGAGCTGGTGTCCACCACGGCCTGGCTGGAGGACCAGCTCGGCGAGCTGGCCAAGAAGCTGGCCCGGCACGGGGCGCCGGACCGGGCGGTTGCCACCTCCAAGACCTTCCGTTCGCTGGCCAGGCTGACCGGTGCCGCGCCGTCCTCGGCAGGCCCGCGGGTGCGGCGCACCCTGACCGACACCGCGCTGCGCCAGCTGATCTCGTTCATCTCCCGGATGTCCTCGGCCGACCTCGCGGAACTGGAGGGGGTCAGCGCCAGCAGGGCGCATCAGCTGGTCGCGGGCGCGCTGGTGGCGCAGGCCACGATGCGAGCCTTGTCGCTTCCGGAGTTGGAGATCTGCCCCTGGGCGCTGCGCGAAGGCGTGATCCTGCGGCGGCTGGACCATTCCAACGGCACCGACCAGACTGTTCCGGACGGTGGCGCGCTGGACGTGGATGACAAGCAACGGGCACGGTGGAAGGGATGACGCGAGAAAGCGGAGGCGAGCAGCCACAGAAGACCGTGGCTGAACTGCTCGCCCAGCACGGCGGTCAGGTCGGCGGCGCGCCACGCCGCCGCCGTCGTCGTGCTGCCGAGGACGAGGCCGACGAGCAGCCCGGCATCGGCGACACCGCACCGCAGGCGATCATCGACAGAATCCAGGCGGAGGGTCCGCCCCCGCCCACCCGGCGCAACGCGCGCAGGCAGCCGGAACCGGAGGGCCGCGCCCCGGCGCCGCCTCCGCCTCCGCCACCCCAGCCCGAGCCGGGCCGCCCGCCGCAGCAGGAGTCCGGCGCACTGCCCCGCCCCCCGCGCCAGGAGCCTGGCCCGCCGCCGCGCCCGCCGCAGCAGGATTCGGGTGCCATGCCCCGGCCCCCGCAGCAGGACCCCGGCGCGCCGCCGCGCCCGCCGCACCAGGACACCGGCCAACGGCCGCGTCCGCCACAACAGGACTCGGGGCCGATGCCGCGCCCGCCGCAGCAGGATTCCGGTGCCATGCCCCGGCCCCCGCAACAGGACTCCGGTGCCATGTCCCGGCCACCGCTGCCGCACCGTGGCCGGAACCTGGTGCAGCAGCCGCCGGCTGGACAGCAGGAGCCGCCTGCCAGGGCCCCGGGGCGGGGCCAGCAGCCACCGCCCCCGCCCGCAGGTTCCCTCTCGGCCCGGCTGGACGGGCTGGAGGAGGCCGAGCCGGAGGCTCCGGAACAGCCCCCGCCCCCGCCGCCGGGCCGGATGGCCACCGGTGGCTACCCGGTTCCGCCCGGTGCCCCCGCCCGCGGGCGCAGGCCGATGCGCCGGGCCGCCCCGCAGCCGGAGCCGGAATCGCATACCGAGCAGTTCCCCGTTGTCGGCGACGTCGCACCGGGTCAGAACGGCTCGGCCCCCGCCGAGCCGGAGCCGGATGAGCCGCCTGCCGGGCTCGCGGGCTGGCGGGAACGCAGGCGCAAGACGCAGCTGGACGACACCGAGGTCGGGGCCATGCCTGCCGTCGCGCCCGCCGAAGCGGGCCCGGCCGGTGACCTCGACGGCGGCCCGCCGACCCAGGGGTTCGTGCCGACGGACGACCCGCTGGCCGACTCCGGGGTGGACACCTACTCGCCGGAAGGGCTGGACGACTACGGCGATCCGCTCGACGATCCGCTGCGTGAGGCCGACCTGCGCCCGGACGAGTACGACTACGCCGATGACGAGCCGCTCGAACCCGCGATGGACGGTACGGACGAGGACGGCTTCACCGAGGCCGAGGAACTGGCCGAGGCCGAGGAGGACGAGGACGACTCGCCCGCCAAGCAGTGGCTGGCGCTGGCCGGGCAGCTCGCCCTCGGGGTGGTCGGTGGTGCCGGGGTCTGGCTCGGCTTCAACTGGCTGTGGACCCGGCTCCCGGCTGCGGCCCTGGTCGCCGCGCTGGTGGTGACCGTCGGGCTGGTGCTGATCGTGCGCAAGGTGCGCCGGGCCGAGGACCTGCAGACCACCGTGCTGGCCCTGCTGGTCGGGCTGGTGGTCACGGTATCGCCCGCCGCGTTGTTGCTGGTCTCGAGATAGGTGCGATGACCGAACCGCACCCGATCCCGGTCGGGTTGTCCACCGCCTCGGTGTGGCCGCAACGGGCCGGCGCCGGGTTCGAGCTCGCCGCCGAACTGGGCTACGACGGCGTCGAGGTGATGGTCTGGGTGGACCAGGTCAGCCAGGACGTGCAGGCGTTGCGCCGCTGGTCGGCCGACACCGGGATGCCGGTGCTGTCGCTGCACTCCCCCTCGCTGCTGATCACCCAGCGGGTGTGGTCCCCGGACCCGGAGGTCCGGCTGCGCCGCACCGTGGACGCCGCTCTCGAACTCGGTGCGCGCACGGTGGTGGTGCATCCGCCGTTTCGCTGGCAGCGCCGCTACGCCGAGTCCTTCGCCGACCTGGTCACCGAGCTGGAGGAGACCAGCGGGGTCGCGGTGGCGGTGGAGAACATGTTCAAGGTCCGCCCGCCCGGCGGCGGGCGGCACAGCAGGGTGTCCGCCTTCCGGCCGTCCATCGACCCCACCGATGTCGGCTACCGCAACTACACCCTGGACCTCTCGCATACCGCGGCCGCCAGGATGGATCCGCTGGCCCTTGCCGAGCGGATGGGTGCCGGGCTCACCCATGTGCACCTCGCCGACGGCACCGGTTTGCCCAAGGATGAGCACCTGGTGCCCGGGCATGGCAACCAGCCCTGCGCCGAGCTCCTTGAGAAGCTCACGACCAGCGGTTTCGCCGGCCAGGTCGTGCTCGAGGTGAACACCCGCAGGGCAGGCCAGCAGGCCCGGCGGGTCAGGGACCTGGCCGAGGCGCTGCTGTTCGCCCGGTTGCATCTGGGCCAGTGAGCGCGAGTGACATCAACCGACTGGTTGTGCGCGGTGCCGGTCAGCCGGTGACAGGGACAGAACACGTACAGTTCCTGTCGTGAATCCACTGCGTTCGTTGATTCTCGCGGCCGCGGGCAGCGATGCGATCCGTCGCGCCGTGGCGACCGCCCCCGGTACCCGCGGCGTGGTGAACCGTTTCGTCGCGGGGGAGAGCACGGCCGAGGCGGTCGAGGTGGTCCGCAGGCTGGCCGGGGACGGGCTGCACGCCAGCCTCGACTACCTCGGGGAGCACACCGCCGACACCAGCCAGGCCGAGCGCACCGTGCAGGCCTATCTCGCGTTGCTGGACCGGCTGCACGCCGAGGGACTCGCCGATCGCGCCGAGGTCAGCGTAAAGCTGTCCGCCGTCGGCCAGGAGCTGGACGAGAAGCTGGCCGTGGACAACGCCTACCGGATCTGCGCCGCGGCCGAGCAGTGCGGCACCACGGTGACCCTGGACATGGAGGACCACACCACCACCGACGCCACCCTGGCCGCGCTCGCCGAGCTGCGCCGGGCCTGGCCGTGGGCAGGCGCGGTACTGCAGTCCTACCTGCGGCGCACCGAGGCGGACGCCGCGGCGCTCGCGGTGCCGGAGTCCAGGGTGCGGTTGTGCAAGGGCGCCTACGCCGAGCCGGCCACGGTGGCCTTCGCGGACGGTCACCAGGTGGATCTCAGCTACGTGCGTTGTGCGAACGTGCTGCTCGAAGGGGGTGGTTATCCGATGTTCGCGACCCATGATCCGCGGCTGATCGCGGTGCTGGGCGAACGGGTCCGGTGGTACGGGCGCAAACAGGGGAGTTACGAGTACCAGATGCTGTACGGGGTCCGCCCGGACGAGCAGCTGCGATTGGCCGCCGATGGCGAGACTGTTCGGGTCTACGTGCCCTACGGCGAGCAATGGTATGGGTACCTGATGCGCAGACTGGCCGAGCGACCCGCGAACACGGCGTTCTTCCTTCGCGCGCTGGTCAGCCGTTCGTGAACAGCTCTGATGGTGCCGCGGCCTTCGGCGCGGCGTGTGTTCCCCGGTCGCTTGGCGACGGCACGTTCACCGCGGATCTGCGGCAGGAGTGGACGGTCGGCGGCCACCCGCACGGCGGGTTCATGATCGCCCTGCTGGCCAGGACGGCGCTGGCCAGCCTGGCCGAACGGGGCGAGCCACCGGCCGACCCGCTGGCGGTCAGCGCCGAGTTCCTGCAGCCGCCCGCGATCGGCCCGGTGCTGCTGCGCACCGAGATCCGCAAGGTCGGCCGCAGGGCCACGGTTGCCGCGGTCCACCTGGAGCAACGCGGGCGCAGCTGCGTGGAGGCCAGGGTCACCGCGGGCAGGCTGCCGATCCGCAGGCCGGTGTGGGCCGATGTGCCCGCGCTGCCTGCCGAGCCGCCGTCCGGTGCGGTGGTGCTGTCCGGGGACACCCCGGAGGGCGCGTTCGACCTGGCCAAGGGTTGTGAGGTGCGGCTGGACCCGCATACCGCGGGCTACGTCTCCGGTCGCTCCGGCGACCCGCCGCGGATGCGGTTGTGGGTCCGCCCGCGGGAGGGTGACCCCGACCCGTTCTTCGCCCTGCTGGCAGGCGACATCAACCCGCCGGTGGTGTTCAACATCGGGCGGTTCGGCTGGGCCCCGACCGCGCAGCTGACCGCCCTGGTGCGTACCCGCCCGGTGGCCGGCTGGCTGCGGGTCCAGGTGGACTGCCGGGCGATCCAGGAGGGCTGGTTCGACTCCGACGCCACCGTGGTCGACGCCCAGGGCCGCCTGGTCTGCCAGGCCCGCCAGCTGGCGCTGTCCCCCGCCCCCTGACTTTGCACGGGGGAGGTAGTTTCCCGGTATGACCACCATCGCGGTACTGGGCGCGGGCAAGATCGGTGAGGCGTTGCTGGGCGGGTTGCTGCACGGCGGGCGCCGGGCCGAGGACCTGATGTTCACCGAACGGCACGAGGAGCGAGCCGCCGAGCTCACCCAGCGGTATGGGGTGGCCGCGGTGACCGTGCCGGAGGCGGCCAAGCGGGCCGAGGTGCTGGTGGTCGCGGTGAAGCCGCAGGACATCGAGCCGCTGCTGGACGAGCTGGCCCCGCTGGCCGGCCCGGACTCGCTGGTGGTCTCGCTGTGCGCCGGCCTGCCCACCGCGCTGTACGAACGCAGGCTGGCCGAGGGCACCCCCGTGGTCCGGGTGATGCCGAACACCCCGATGGTGGTCGGCGAGGCGATGAGCGTGATCTCCGCAGGCAGGCACGCCACCGCAGAACAGCTCGCGCTGGTGGAGGAGCTGCTGTCCTGCGTCGGCAGCGTGGTCCGGGTACCCGAGGCGCAGCAGGACGCCGTCACCGCTCTCTCCGGCTCCGGGCCTGCGTACTTCTTCTTCCTGGTCGAGGCCATGATCGACGCGGGTATCCTGCTCGGCCTCCCGCGTGCGGTCGCGGAGAAGCTGATCATCCAGTCGGCGGTGGGAGCGGGGAAGATGCTGTCCGACACCGGCCAGCACCCTGTCACCCTGCGCGAGGCGGTGACCTCGCCGGGCGGCACCACCATCAACGCGATCCGCGAGCTGGAACGACACGGAGTGCGGGCCGCGCTACTCGCCGCGATCGAGGCCGCCAGGGATCGCTCGGTGGAGCTCGGAAAGGCGCAACAAACCGGCTGACCGTCTCGCCGGTCGGGGCAAAGTTCGCGCCAACCGTCGCATCGGCCCCACGTGTCCCGCTACCCTCGAATGAGCACGTGCGTGTCGGTACCGCCCGGTGGGGAAGCCGAGCGGCGCGACATGTGTCGAAGGACACGGTGAATTATGCCGCAGAACAAGAAGGACGACGTGCCGCCACCCCGGCAGGTCCAGTTTCTGACGGTCGCCGAGGTGGCCACGATAATGCGGGTATCCAAGATGACCGTCTACCGGATGGTGCACTCGGGTGAGCTGCCCGCCGTGCGGGTCGGCAAGTCGTTCCGCGTGCCGGAGAAGGCGGTGCACGACTACCTGGAAGGGGCGTACTTCGACGTCGGGTAGGGGCGTCACGACCGCCACGACCGGCCACGGTAACCTGATAGGCCGATCGTGGCAGATGCGCTCCTGGTTGGACGACGCGCTGTCCCGCGTGACCCCAACGAACGACATGAAGGAGCACCCGTGGGTTCGGTGATCAAGAAGCGCCGCAAGCGTATGTCCAAGAAGAAGCACCGCAAGCTGTTGCGCCGTACCCGGGTGCAGCGTCGCAAGCAGGGCAAGTAGCGGCCACTCGACACCGAAACCGACGGCCCGTCCCGTGGATGGACGGGCCGTTTGTGCGTGAGCTGGGTTAACAGCGTGTTAGGCCCCTCACCTGGCCGGCCCGCGCGCGGTAGCATCCAGGGCGCGTCAAGGCGAGTTTCCACCCGGTGCGGGCTCGTGTACCCGGTACCCACAGCTGTGCAAGGGGTCGCATGCCGTCCAATATCGTGCTGGTGACCGGCGTCGGTGGTGAGCTTGGCGGCCGCCTGCTCGCCAGGCTCGGCAACAACCCCGACCTGGAACGGGTGATCGGCGTGGACATCACGCCGCCGCGCAGGTCGGTGCTGCGCCGGATGGGGCACGCCGAGTTCGTCCGCGCGGACATCCGCAACCCGCTGATCGCGAAGGTCATCAGCTCCGCCAAGGTGGACACCGTGGTGCACGCCTCGACCACCGTGCACCCCGCTGGCCCCGGCAGGCGCACCGCGATCAAAGAGGTCAACGTCATCGGCACCATGCGGCTGCTGGCCGCCTGCCAGCGCTCTCCCCGGGTGCGCAAGCTGGTGGTCAAGTCCACCGCGGCCGTCTACGGCGCCGGTCCGCGCTCGCCAGCGGTGTTCACCGAGGATTCCGAGCTGATCCCGACCTCCACCAGCGGTTACGCGAAGGACGCGGTGGAGATGGAGGGGTATGTCCGTGGCCTGGAACGGCGGCGGCCGGACCTCACCGTGACCACGGCCCGGTTCATCAACCTGATCGGGCCGGATACCGACACCGTGCTGGCACGGTACTTCGCCCTGCCGGTGGTGCCGACCGTACTCGGCTACGACGCGCGGATGCAGCTGCTGCACACCTCGGACGCGCTGGCCATGCTCGAGCTGGCCACCCTGCAGGACAGGCCGGGCGTGTTCAACGTCGGTGGCGACGGGGTGATCACCCTGTCCCAGGCGATCCGCAGGGCGGGCCGGATCGAGCTGCCGATGCCGCGCACGGCGGTGCCCTCGGTCAGCCGGGTGCTGCGCGGCGCCCGTGTGGTCGACTTCTCCGCCGACCAGGTGCGACTGCTGAACTTCGGCCGGGTGGTGGACACCACCCGGTTGAAGGAGAACTTCGGCTACACCCCGCGGTGGACCACCCGGGAGGCATTCGACGACTACGTCGCAGGCCGCGGGCTGCGACCGGTGCTGGACGGGAACCGGCTGTCGAACCTGGTGGGCAAGGTGACGGTCGCGGCGGCGACCGGGCAGGCAGGCCGGCGGTGAGTGGCGAGCGGGAAGCGAGGCGAGCGACGTGACCGAAGGAGCGGAGGCACGGATCATCCCGCTGCACGGCAGGGACCGGCAGGCCCAGCCGGAACCGCCCGCTCGCTCCACGGGGGCGGCCGCGGAGCCCACGGACACCGTGCTGCCGTTGCCCCAGCGGCCTGCCGCGGCGGACGAGGCGGAGCACCTGCTCGGCGCCGAGTCCCTGCCGGAGGCACTGGTGCGGGCGCTCGAGTTCGTCCGCAACCGGCTGACCGGGGACTACCCGGTGGACGAGTTCGGGTTCGACCCCGAGCTGACCGAGATGCTGCTGCTTCCCCCACTGCGGTTGCTGTACCGGAAGTGGTTCCGGGTCAGCACGCACGGGGTGCACAACCTCCCACTGGACGGCGGCGCGCTGGTGGTGTGCAACCACTCCGGGGTGCTCCCGCTGGACTCGCTGATGACCGCACTGGCCGTGCACGACGAGCATCCGCACCGGCGGTACCTGCGGATGCTCGGCGCGGATCTGGTTTTCCGCACGCCCATGCTCGGCGCGCTGGCCCGCAAGTCGGGGCAGACGCTGGCCTGCAACCCGGACGCCGAGCGGCTGCTGCGCTCCGGCGAGCTGGTCGGGGTGTGGCCGGAGGGCTTCAAGGGCGTCGGCAAGCCGTTCTCCTCCCGGTACAAGCTGCAACGGTTCGGTCGTGGCGGGTTCGTCTCGGCCGCCCTGCGCACCGGGGTGCCGATCGTGCCCTGCTCGATCGTGGGCGCCGAGGAGATCTACCCGAAGATCGGCGACATCAAGCCACTGGCCAGGCTGTTCGGCCTGCCCTACTTCCCGGTGACGCCGTTCTTCCCGCTGCTCGGCCCGCTCGGCGCAATCCCGCTGCCGACCAAGTGGCAGATCGAGTTCGGCGAGCCGATCAGCACCGCCGAGCTGGCCACCGAGGACCTCGCCGCCGAGGCGGCCGAGGACCCGATGCTGGTGTTCAACCTGACCGACCAGGTCCGGGAGTCCATCCAGCAGGCCCTCTACCGCCGCCTCGCCCAGCGCACCGGCGTCTTCCGCTGACCCTCTCAAGCCCTGAACGTGGCTTTCGCGACGTCAGACGTCCCAAAAGTGCCGTTCGCGACGTTGAACGTCCTGATCGCCACGTTCAGGGCACTTCGTACTTCGGGGAGGGGTCAGGCGGTGCGCTTGCGGTAGGCGAGCCCGGCGGCCACGGCCCCGGCCAGGGCGCCCGCGCCGAGCACCGAGGGCACACCGATCTTGGCGGCCTTGCGGCCGGTGCGGAAGTCCCGGATCTCCCACTGCCGGTTCCTTGCGATCTCGCGCAGCCCGGCGTCCGGGTTCACCGCAACCGCCGTGCCGACCACCGACAGCATCGGCACGTCGTTCTGTGAGTCGGAGTAGGCGGCGCAGCGCCGCAGGTTCAGCCCTTCCCGCGCGGCAAGCGCCCGCACCGCATGCGCCTTCGCCCTGCCGTGCAGCAGGTCGCCGACCAGCCTGCCGGTGTAGACCCCGTCCACATGCTCGGCCACGGTGCCCAGCGCGCCGGTCAGCCCCAGCCGCCGCGCGATGATCGCGGCCAGCTCCACCGGGGTGGCGGTGACCAGCCAGACCCGCTGCCCCGCCTCCAGGTGCATCTGCGCCAGTGCCCTGGTGCCCGACCAGATCTTGTCGGCCATCAGCTCGTCGTAGATCTCCTCGCCGACCTCGACCATCTCGTCCACGGTGCGGCCGGCCACAAAGGACAGCAGCTGCTCCCGTGCGGAGGACACGCTCTCCTTGTTCTCCTTGCCTCCCACCCGGAACTTCACCTGCTGCCAGGCGAATCCGGCCAGGTCGGAGGCCGTGACGTACTTACGCGCGGCCAGCCCGCGGGCGAAGTGGAAGATGGAAGCGCCCATCATCATCGTGTTGTCCACATCGAAGAACGCGGCCGCGGTCAGGTCGGGCGGCGCGGGCGCGGGATCCGGCTCGGTGGGCACACCGCCCGCACCGGCAGCATCCTGCTCGCCGTCCTCGGCAGGGATCTCCGGCTCGGTGGGCAACTGGGTGGATGTGGACGCTGCCTCCAGCGCGACCGCGGCTTCCGCCGAGGCCTCCCCGGCCAGCGTGGCCAGCCTTTCCAGTTCGTGGGCCTTGTTACGGCCCCGCCACCATGACACGCACACCGCCTCCGCCTTGGTTCCTTCAGTGCCTGTTCCTGAACGCGCGGCACGATCGGCTCGAGCGGCAAAGCCCAGTTCAGGAGCAGGCTGTCAGGCACAGCGTATCGACTATGCCTGACAGCCTGCTGGTGAACCGGACCTGGTCGGGGCTAGCCGATCCGGACCTCGGGCAGCACCGGAAGCAGCGGCGGGACCTCCAGCAGGGCCGGCGGCTCCGGCACCGAGTCCGGCAGCCGGGGCCGGGAGATCCCGGTGGGCAGCGGTGCCGGGGGAACCCTGGTCGGGTCGATGGTCGGCGCGGGCAGTTCCGGGGTCGTCGGCGGCTCCGGGCGCACCGGGGCGGGCCCGGTGGCCAGCCGCACGGCGGGCGGCCCCGTGGGTGACCCGGTCCGTTCCGCCGCGGACCGTGGTGCCTCGGGCGGGGCGGCCAGTTCCGGTGGGCTGCGGTCCGCCTGGCGGCCCGGCGGGGCGCACGGACCCGGTGCGGGCAGCGCGCCCAGCTCGTCGGTGCGGCCGGAGGTGATCTGGGTGCAGCCCATCCGGCCGGCCAGCGCGGTGGCGCGTTCCCCGATCCGGTGCACCAGGGCCGCGGAGGCGTCCCCGCGCGGGACCGCGTCGGCGGGCAGCGCGGCCCGCAGCCGGTTCAGCCGGTCCGCCTGCGCGCTCGCCCAGGAGCGCAGCTCGTCCAGCTGGGTGCCGGAGGAGCTGGTGCCGAGTGCGACCATCCTGGCCACCCCGGACCGGGCGTCGGCGTCGAAGTCGGCGAGCGCGTCCCGGTAACCCGGATGGGTGGCGCCCTTGGCGGTGCGCTCGGTGAGCCTGGCCAGCTCGGCCAGCCTGCCCGCGGCGTACTCGAGGTGCAGCCTGCCCCTCGCCTCCTCGTCGAAGGTCAGCCCGAGGCTCACCGCCTCGCGGACCCGCTTGATGTCATACAGCGTGTCCCCTGGCAGCGCGTCCCTGGACAGCATCAGCGCGAGCCCGCCGAGCGCGAGCAGCAGGCAGCACGCACCGGCCAGCACCGCAACCGGCCGGGGCCGGCGGCGGGGGCGCGGCACCCGCGCTACCGGCTCCGGCTCGGGTGGTCGCGGCGCGGCGGCGGGGGACTCGGGGGCCGCGGGGAACTCCGTGGCCTGCCCACCGTGCTCGCCCGCGCGGATCCGGTCGGCCATCCTGGCCAGCGCCTGCTCCTCCGGCGCGGCGGTGGCCCCGAGATCACGCAGGGCGGACACCACGGCCAGCTCGGCGCCGAACTCCTCGGTGCCGGTCGTGTCCTCCCGTGCCCGGTCCCCTTCCGCGGCGTCGACGGCGCGAGCGAACCGCTCGTGTGCGGCACGCCGCGGGGAGAACCGGTGAAACCCGCTCATCAGCAGGAGCAACGAACGGCCGGGGCAAGCGGTTACGGACCCGGCACACCGGACAGCGAACCGTCGCCGAACGGGTGAACCCTCAGCGTCTGCCGGTAAACGCGCGACACGATCGGCTCGGCCGGGCTCGGGCGCTGTCACGGCGGTCACCTACGCCGGTCGTGCGCCCGGCCTCGCCGCTCGCGGGCTCCGCCGCGCGCGTTCTTCTGCTCACCACAGGCAGCTATCTTCGATTTGTCAACAGGCTGTCAGCGCAGACCGGTGGGCAGCAGTTGCGCCAACCGGCGGACCGCGCGGTGCTGCAGCGCCTTGATGGCACCCTCGTTGCGGTTCATGATCTCGGCCGTCTCGGCCACCGAAAGCCCCTGCAGGAACCGCAGCACGATGCATTCCCGCTGGTCCTCGCCGAGGCTGGCGATGCAGCGGAACAGCTCGGCCTGGGTGGCCCGGTTCAGCACCTGTTGCTCGGGACCCACCTGCGGCCGTTGCTGTGCGCCGGTGAACGCCGCGGAGCCGCCCTCGATCACCTCGTCGGTGATGATCTCCAACCGGAACCTGCTGGACTTCACGTGATCGAGCACCAGGTTGCGGGCGATGGTGACGAACCAGGCGCCGACATCGCGGCCCTGGTAGCTGACCGAGGTGATCCGGCGCAGGGCGCGCAGGAAGGTCTCACTGGTGACGTCCTCGGCGAGGTCGCGGTCGCCGAGCCGGAACAGGACATAACGGAACACCACCTCGACGTAGCGGTCGTACAGCCTGCCGAAGGCCTCGGTGTCCCCGTCCTGCGCGGCGTGCACCAGCTCCCATGCCTCCGCGGTCGGATCGGGCGCAGCCTGGGGCACGAACCGGTCCACCGGCGCGGCCGCGTCCGGGACACGGCGCGCTACCAGCGCAGGGCCTGCCGAAACGGCGACTTGCAGGCTCATCTGGTCGCACCTCCCGAGCCTTCTCCACCAGCCCCGAGTGATGATCGCCACCCGGGCGCGTACCGCAGCATACGGGTAGTTACCCGGAAGTAGGTAGTGCCGATCTGATTGCGAACGGGAGACGAACCCGCAGACTCACCATGACGGGGGATGCGAATGCCAGACTTGAACAACACTGTGCGCTCATGCACTCGACCGAAAGGGGCTGCGCGGTGGCGGTACCGAGCGGCGGCAATGTGGCGGATCTGGTCACCCTGGCGGCGCGGCACTGGCCCGACTCGCCCGCCCTGATCGACACCGTGGACGGCACGGCGCTCACCTGGTCGGGCGTGGAGGCGGCGGTGGACGCGCAGGCAGGCGAGCTGCGCGCGGCGGGCGTGCGCGCGGGGGACCGGGTGGCGGTCCGGCTGCCGACCTCGGCTGCCTTCGCGATCTCGCTGTACGCCGTGCTGCGCGCGGGCGGCATCGCGGTTCCGCTGTCCCCGCAGGGACCCGCGGCCGAGCTGCACGGGTTGCTGGCGCACAGCGGGGCGAGCCTGCTGCTCACCAGGCGACCGGACGACCTCGAACTGCCCGCTGGGGTACGCGCGCTGGAGCCGGTGCTCGCCCCCGATGGCAGCCCCGCGCCGGTCGCGCCGGGGCGTGCCGGCGAGGACATCGCGGTGATCTCCTACACCTCCGGCACCACCGGGCCGTCCAGGGGCGTGATGCTGTCGCATCGCGCCCTGCTGGCCAATGTCACCCAGCTGGCGGCGGTGAGCCCGCCGGTGCTCGAGCACAGCGACCGGCTGTTCCTTGCGATCCCGCTGTTTCACGTGTACGGGCTCGGCCCTGGGCTGCTGATGGCCACCTCGGTCGGGGCCACCACGGTGCTTGCCGAACGGTTCGACGCGGGCAAGGCGCTGGCCGCCTGCGCCGAGCACAGGGTGACCGCGATCGCGGGGGTGCCCGCGATGTATTCCGCGCTCGCCGCCCTGCCCGCGGACGAACTCGGCACCGGGCTGGCCACCGTGCGCAGGCTGACCTCCGGGGCCGCCCCGCTGCACCCGAAGGTGCTCGCCGCCATCCGCGGCGCCATCGGGCTCGGGGTCTACGAGGGTTACGGGCTGACCGAGACCGCCCCGGTGGTGACCTCCACCCTGGTCACCGGCTACCCGAAACCGGGCTCGGTCGGCAGGCCGCTGCCCGGGGTGGAGCTGCGCCTCGTGGACAGCGACGGGGAGAGCGGTGCGGTACCGCTGGACCCGGCGGACCCGGATGACGTCTTCGGCGATGAGGACGGCGCCTCGCTGGGCACCGGACTGGTCTCGGTGCGCGGCGCGAACCTGTTCTCCGGGTACTGGCCGGACGGGGCGCACGGTCCGGACGCCGAGGGCTGGTACCGCACCGGTGATGTCGGCTACCTGGACGTGGACGGCGACCTGCACCTGGTCGACCGGGCCGGCGACCTGATCATCGTGAACGGGTTCAACGTGTACCCGCACGAGGTGGAGGAGGTGATCGGCCGCCTGCCGGGGGTGTCCGAGGTGGCCGTGGTCGGGGTGCTGGACGAGCGCACCGGTGAGGCGGTGAAGGCGGTGCTCGTGCCCGCGGCCGGTTCCGCCCTTTCCGCGCAGCAGGTGATCGAGCACTGCGCGGCCGAGCTGGCCGGCTACAAGGTGCCGCGCACGGTGGAGTTCGTCGAGGAACTGCCGCATTCGCCGACCGGCAAGCTGCGCCGGGTGCAGCTGCGCGTGGGAGAGTGAGCGCGTGCACCGGGTGACCGTGATGACGAGGCAGGGCTGCCCGGCCTGCGAGCGGGCCGAGCGGGACGTCGAGCGCATCTGCGCCGAGCTGGGCGTGCCCTGGTCGGCCGTGGACGTGGATGCCGACCCCGAGCACCGGGCCGAGTACGGCGACCGGGTGCCGGTGATCCTGGTGGACGACGCGGAGCACGGCTACTGGGCGGTGGAGGAGGACCGGCTGCGCCGGGCGCTGGCGTAAGGCACTCGTAAGGGCGATCAGCTGGGCCCGGCCGGGTCGGTGCTCCGACCATGGAGGCATGAGCTCAGCCGTAACCGAACCGGGCGCCGCGAAGCCACCGCCGGGGAACGCCATGCTGGCCGGGGTGCTCGCGCTGGTCGCGGCGCTGGGCGCCGGGCATCTGGTGGCCGCCTTCATCGGCATCAACGCCTCGCCGTACCTCGCGGTCGCCAACGCGGCGATCGACCTGACCCCGAGCTGGCTCAAGGACTTCGCGGTCGATGCCTTCGGCACCTACGACAAGCTGGTGCTGCTGCTCGGGATGGCACTGGTGCTGCTCGGTCTCGCCGCGCTGGCCGGGTTACTTTCCCTTCGTGGCCCGCTGCCGGGCACGGTGCTGATCGTGGCGGCCGGCCTGCTCGGCGGGCTCGCCGTGCACGGAAGGCCGGACCTCGGGTCCGCGGCGCTGGCCGCTCCCGCGGCCGCCCTGCTCGCCGGGGTGCTGACCTTCCGCTGGTTGCTCGCCCGCGCCGGGACGAGCGATATCGATCCGGCGGCCCCGGATCGGCGGCGGTTCCTGCTCGGCGCGGGCGGGGTTGCCGCGGGCGCGGGTGTCGCCGGCCTTGCGGGCCAGCTGATCGGCAGCGGCACCGACGCGCAGGGCTCGCGCCGGGCGGTCGGCGGCCTCACCGCGGCCCGGCCCGCGCCGCCGATCCCCGCGGGGGCGGACTTCGCCGCGCAGGGCACCCCGGCCTTCCTCACCGCCAACCAGGACTTCTACCGGATCGACACCGCGATCATCGTGCCGCAGCTGCGGGCCGCGGACTGGACCTTGCGCATCCACGGCATGGTCGAGCGGGAGCTGACCTTCAGCTACGCCGATATCCGGTCCCGGCCGCTGGTCGAGCGCACGATCACCCTCTGCTGCGTTTCCAACCAGGTAGGCGGGCCGTACATCTCGACATCGAACTTCCTCGGCGTGGACCTGGGCGACCTGCTGCGCGAGGCGGGTATCCGGCCCGGTGCCGAGCAGCTGTTCTCCACCAGCGAGGACGGCTGGACCTGCGGTACCCCGCTGGCCGCCGCGCTCGAGCCGGACCGCGGTGCGCTGCTGGCCATCGGGATGAACGGGGAGCCGCTGCCGGTGGAGCACGGCTTCCCGGCCCGGATGGTGATCCCCGGCCTGTACGGCTACGTCTCGGCGACCAAATGGGTCCGCGAGATCGAGATCACCACCTGGGACGCGCGCAGGGCGTACTGGCTGGACCGGGGCTGGGCCCGGCGGGCACCGGTGAAGACGCAGTCCCGGATCGACTCCCCGGCTTCCGGGGACGAGCTCGCCGCGGGCCGGGTGGTGGTGGCCGGAATCGCGTGGGCGCAGACCGTCGGCATCGCGCGGGTCGAGGTGCGGCTGGACGAGGGCGAATGGCAGCGCGCCGAACTCGGCACCGAGGTGAACGTGGACACCTGGCGGATGTGGCGGGTGGAGCTGGAGGTCCCACCGGGGGAGCACCGGGTTTCCTGCCGCGCCACCGACCGGTCCGGCTATGTGCAGACCGGGGAGCGCACCGGGGTGGTACCGGACGGCGCGACCGGCTGGCACACCGTGGCCTTCACCACTCGCTGAAGAACCGTTCCTGAACTGGACTCAACCCGTCAATGCGGCCCGACCAGCCACTTTGTGCCTGCGTTCACAAATAGCTACCGTATGACGAGGCCCCGAACGGCTGGCGGAATATCGAACACCGGGACGGCCGTGGGGTCAAGGATTGTTTTCCGAACGAGCGATGCGGTCGGCCGTGGCCGACTGACGAGGAGAGGCCAGCGTGGTGGCACAGCGGGGCCGGCGAAACGGCGCCAAGGCCGCGCACAAGCGCACCGGCGGAGCGGCCGGTACCCCCGACGCCGACAACGCACCGACGGCCGAGATGCTCGCGGTGGAGCAGAACGGACAGGTCCCCGAGGGCGCCGACCCGGTCGCCGCGAGGGCGAAGTCCATCCCGGAGGCCGCCGTCGCCCGGCTGGCCGTCTACCTGCGGGTGCTCTCCGCCATGGCCGACCAGGGCGCCACCACGGTGTCCAGCGAGGAGCTGTCCTCCGCCGCCGGGGTGAACTCCGCCAAGCTGCGCAAGGACCTGTCCTACCTCGGCTCCTACGGCACCCGCGGGGTTGGCTACGACGTGGCCGTGCTGGTCGGCCAGATCGAGCGCACGCTCGGGCTGACCCGCAAACACAAGGTCGCCGTGGTGGGAATCGGTAACCTTGGTCATGCGTTGGCCAACTATGGCGGTTTCCCCGGGCGGGGCTTCCCGGTCGAGGCGCTGTTCGACGTCGACCCGGACCTGATGGGCGTTCCCGTCGGTGGGCTACCGGTGTCACATCTGGACGACATCCCGGCGGTATGCGCCGAGCGGCAGATCTCCATCGGGGTCATCGCCACCCCGCCGACCGCGGCGCAGTCCGTCTGTGACCGGCTGGTCGCCGGCGGGGTGCAGTGCATCCTGAACTTCGCGCCGGTGGTGTTGCAAGTGCCCGAACATGTCGAGGTGCGCAAGGTCGACCTCGCGGTCGAGTTGCAGATCCTGTCCTTCCACGTGGCCCGCAGGGCCGATGGCGCGGAACCGGCGCAGGACGGTTCCCCGCAGGCCGGGACGGGCCTGGACGCGGGGCACAGCCTGGATGGCATGGACGGTATGGACGGAATGGTGGTGCGGTGATGAGCGTGCTGGCAGTGGGGCTCTCCCATCGCACCGCCGATCTCGGCATGCTGGCCAAGGCCACGGTGCCCGCGGACGAGCTGGACAAGGTGCTGCACGAACTGCAGCAGGCCCAGCATGTCGGCGAGGTGATGCTGGTCTCCACCTGCAATCGCATCGAGGCCTACGCGGTGGTGGAGACCTTCCACGGCGGGCTCGCGGACATCTCCACCGTGCTGGCCCGGCAGGCCGGGCTGGAGCCTTCCGACCTCTACGACAAGCTGTACGTGCACTACGCCGGTGCCGCGGTGGAGCATGTGTTCTCGGTCGCGGCCGGGCTCGACTCGATGGTGGTCGGCGAGACCCAGATCCTCGGCCAGGTGCGCGCGGCCTACGCCGCGGCGCGCGAGGCAGGCACGGTCGGCCGCACCATGCACGAATTGGTCCAGACCACGCTGCGGGTCGGGAAGCGGGTGCACAGCGAGACCGGCCTCGGTGCGCTGGGTGCCTCCGTGGTGTCCGAGGCGCTGGCCGAGGCGCCCGCGGTCGCGGGCAAGCGTGCCGTTGTGGTCGGCGCGGGCTCGATGGGCGCGCTGGCCGCGTCCCAGCTGCGCAAGGACGGCATCGGCGAGATCACCGTGGTGAACCGCACCAGGGCCAACGCCGACCGGCTGGCCGAGTCGCTGGTCGAGCAGGGCGTTTCCGCGCGGGCCGCGGACATCGGCTCGCTCGCCGAGCAGCTCGCCGCGGCGGATCTCGTGGTGTGCTGCACAGGGGCGCAGGGCGCAGTGCTGGAGTCCGGCCTGGTCGAGGGGGTCCTCGCGGCCCGCTCCGGCGACCCGCTGGTGGTGTTCGACCTCGGCCTGCCGCGGGACGTCGCGCCCGAGGTGGACCGGATGCCCGGGGTGCGGGTGGTCGACCTGGAGACCGTGCGGCGCCGGATGGACGCCGCCGCTGCCGACGGTTCCGGGGGCACCAGCAGCGCCAAGCAGATCGCCAAGGCCACCGGCATCGTGCTGGACGAGGTGCGGGACTATCTCGCGGGTCAGCGCAGCGCCGAGGTGACCCCGACCGTGACCGCGCTGCGCAAGCGCGCGGCCGAGGTGGTGGACGCCGAGCTGCTCCGGCTGGACAACCGGCTGCCCGACCTGGACGAGGAGGTCCGCACCGAGCTGGCAGGCACGGTGCGCAGGGTGGTCGACAAGCTGCTGCACGCGCCGACCGTGCGGGTCAAGCAACTGGCCGCGGAGACCGCGGACACCGACTATGCCGGTGCGCTGCGCGAGCTGTTCGGGCTCGACCCGCAGGCGCCCGCCGCGGTGGCCAGCCCGTCCGGCGCGGCCAAACACGACCAGATCGACGTCCGCGACGCCCGGCAGGGTGGGTCGCGTGTGGACGGTGGAAGCGATAATGAATAGGACCATCCGGATCGGGACGCGGGGCAGCATGCTGGCCCTCGCGCAGACCGGCGCCGTGGCAAAGGTACTGGAGCAGGCTGGCCAGCAGGTGGAGATCGTCACGATCTCGACACCAGGGGACCGCTCCAGCGCCCCGATCGCCGAGATCGGGGTCGGCGTTTTCACCTCCGCGCTGCGCGAGGCGCTGGCGCAGGGCAGGGTGGACGTGGCCGTGCACTCCTACAAGGACCTGCCGACCGCGCCGGAGCCCGGGATCGCGCTGGCCGCGGTGCCGCAGCGGGCCGACCCGAGGGACGCGCTGATCGCGCGCGACGGCCTCACCCTCGCCGAGCTGCCGCCCGGCTCGACCGTCGGTACCGGTTCGCCGCGGCGGAGCGCCCAGCTGCGCGGGCTCGGCCTCGGCCTCGAGGTGGTGCCGATCCGCGGCAATATCGACACCCGCATCGGCAAGGTGTTCGGTGGCGAGCTGGACGCGGTGGTGCTCGCCAGGGCTGGCCTGGCCAGGGTGGACCGGCTGAACGTGATCACCGAGACGCTGGACCCGATCCAGCTGCTGCCCGCCCCGGCGCAGGGCGCGCTGGCGGTGGAGACCCGCGTCGACGACGTGGACGTGGAACATCTTCTTCAGTCCCTTGTGGACGATGAAGGGACAAGGGTCGCGGTGACGGCAGAGCGGGCCATGCTGGCCGCGCTCGAGGCCGGCTGCAGCGCACCCGTCGGTGCGCTCGCCGACGTGGTGGAGGACCTGGACGAGTCCGGCTCCGTGGTGGAGCGGGTCTCGTTGCGCGGGGTCGCCGCCGCGGGAATGGACGGCGAGGCCGTGGAGATCCTTCGTGCCTCGGCTGTCGCCGAGAAGGGCGAAGCGGAGCAGCTCGGCCGGGATGTGGCCGCGGAGCTGCTCGAACTCGGCGCCGGAGCACTCTCCGGTCCGGGCCGCGGCTCGCAGTGACCGACAGCACCGACGAAGAAAGCCACACGCAAGGTAGGTACTGGCCGTCCGGCTGCGTCGCCACGGCCGCTGACGAGGAGAAATACACGAGATGACCCGCGCACGAAAGTCCACCGGGCGCGTCGCCTTCGTGGGCTCGGGCCCCGGTGACGCCGGGCTGCTGACCGTTCGGGCCCAGGAACTGCTGGCCAAGGCCGAGCTGGTGGTGACCGATCCCGACGTGCCCTCCACCGCGCTCGCCTACGCCGGTGCCGAGGCCGAGGTGCGTCCCGCCGTCGGCGAGCCGGGCGACGTCGCCAAGGATCTCGCCGCCGAGGCCAAGGCGGGCAGGCTGGTGCTGCGCCTGGTCGGTGGCGACCCGCTGACTCAGCCCGCCGTGGTGGCCGAGGTGCAGGCCGTGGCGCGCACCAGCGCCGTGTTCGACGTGGTGCCCGGGGTCTCGCCAGGGGCGGCCGTGCCCGCCTACGCCGGAGTCGCACTCGGCGGCACGCACACCGAGGTGGACGTGCGCGGCGAGGTGGACTGGGCCGCGCTGGCGACCGTGCCCGGCCCGCTGGTGCTGCACGCCACCTCCAGCCACCTGGCCGAGGCGGCCTCCGCGCTGGTGGACAAGGGTCAGCCCGCGGACACCCCGGTCGCGGTCACCTGCAACGGCACCATCAACACCCAGCGCACCGTGGACAGCACGCTGGGCACCCTCTCCGCCGACGCCGGTGAGCTGGTCGGCCCGCTGGTGGTGACCATCGGCGAGGAGGCAGGCAACCGCTCGAAGCTGTCCTGGTGGGAGTCCCGCGCGCTGTACGGCTGGAAGGTGCTGGTGCCGCGGACCAAGGAGCAGGCCGGCGATATGGCCGAGCGGCTGCGCAGCCACGGCGCCACTTCGCACGAGGTGCCCACCATCTCGGTGGAGCCGCCGCGCAGCCCGGCGCAGATGGAGCGTTCGGTCAAGGGCCTCGTGGACGGCCGCTACCAGTGGCTGGTGTTCACCTCGACCAACGCGGTGCGCGCGGTGTGGGAGAAGTTCGAGGAGTTCGGCCTGGACGCACGCGCGTTCTCCGGCGTGAAGATCGCCTGCGTCGGGGAGTCCACCGCGGAGAAGGTGCGTTCCTTCGGCATCATCCCGGAGCTGGTGCCGTCCGGGGAGCAGTCCAGCGAGGGCCTGCTCGCGGAGTTCCCGCCCTATGACGACGTGCTGGATCCGGTGGACCGGGTGCTGCTGCCGCGCGCCGACATCGCCACCGAGACCCTTTCGGCCGGTCTGAGCGACCGTGGCTGGGAGATCGACGACGTGACCGCCTACCGCACCGTGCGGGCCGCGCCGCCGCCTGCCGAGACCCGCGAGATGATCAAGACCGGCGGGTTCGACGCGGTGTGCTTCACCTCCTCCTCCACGGTGCGTAACCTGGTCGGGATCGCGGGCAAGCCGCATGCCCGCACCCTGGTCGCCTGCATCGGCCCGAAGACGGCGGAGACCGCGACGGAGTTCGGCCTGCGGGTGGACGTGCAGCCGGAGCACCCGAACGTGGTGATGCTGGTGGACGCGCTGGCCGAGCACGCATCCCGGCTGCGGGCCGAGGGCGCCCTTCCCCCGCCCCGCAAGGCCAAGCGCACCCGCCGCTCCTGAAGCCCGCCCAAGGGCCCTGAACGGCACTTTCGGGACGTTCAACGTCTCGAACGCCACGTTCGGGACGTCTGACGTCCACAACGTGCCGTTCAGGGCCTCTGCCTGGGGGAGTACCGTGCGGGGGGTGTTTCCCGAGCATCGCCCGCGAAGGCTTCGCGTCAGCCCGGCCATGCGACGCCTGGTCAGCGAGACCACCCTGCGCCCGCGCCAGCTGATCCTGCCCATGTTCGTCGCCGAGGGTGCCAGCCAGCCGCGCCCGATCAGCAGCATGCCCGGTGTCGTGCAGCACACCAGGGACTCCCTGCGCAAGGCGGCGGTGGATGCCGTACGGGCAGGGGTCGGCGGGCTGATGATCTTCGGCGTGCCCAGCACGAGGGACGCCATCGGTTCCGGGGCGACCGACGAGCACGGCATCCTCAACCTGGCCCTCGCCGACCTGCGTGCCGAACTCGGCGACGACACCGTGCTGATGGCCGACACCTGCCTGGACGAGTTCACCGACCACGGCCACTGCGGGGTGCTGGACGAGCACGGCGGGGTGGACAACGACGCCACCCTGGACCGCTACGCCGCGATGGCGCTCGCCCAGGCTGAGGCCGGGGCGCATCTGCTCGGCCCCAGCGGGATGATGGACGGCCAGGTCGGGGTGATCCGCCGCGCGCTGGACGCCGCCGGGTACTCCGGAACCGGCATCCTCGCCTACGCGGTCAAGTACGCCAGCGCCTTCTACGGCCCGTTCCGCGAGGCGGTGGACTCCCAGTTGCAGGGCGACCGCAAGACCTACCAACAGGACCCCGGCAACGCCCGCGAGGCGCTGCGGGAGATCGAGCTGGACGTGGCCGAGGGCGCGGACCTCGTGATGATCAAACCCGCTTTGTCCTATTTGGATATCGTGCGGGCCGCGGCCGAGCACTCGCCGGTGCCGGTGGCCGCGTACAACATCTCCGGCGAGTACGCGATGGTCGAGGCGGCGGCCGCGAACGGCTGGCTGGATCGCGAGCGCACCGTGCTGGAGGTGCTGACCTCGATCCGCAGGGCTGGCGCGGACCAGGTGCTGACCTACTGGGCGGCCGAGGCCGCGGCCTGGCTGGACCGGGACCGCTAGGGTGCTGGCGTGAGCACCCCGGAGGAATCCGACGACCAGCGGCGCGCGGACGGGATGCCGCCCGCGCCCCGCCTGCCCGGCGACCCGCCACGGGAGGTGAACCCACCGCGTGCGGTGAACATCTCCTTCGGCCTCTGGGTCGGAGCGGGTCTTTCGATGGTCGTCGGCTACGTGCTGACCCTGATCAGCAAGGACCAGGTGATCGAACAGCTGCTCGAGCAGACCAGGGACGATCGGATCACCCCGGAGGACGTGGCCGCGGGAACCACCACCTTCCTCTGGGGCGTGCTGGTCGGCTCGATCGCCTTCGCCGCACTGTTCGTGCTGTTCGCGTACAAGGCGCGGGAGGGCACCCGCTCGGCCCGCTCGGTGCTCACCGTGCTGGCGGTGGTGACCGTGCTCTTCCAGTTCGTGCTGTTCGGGCACGTCATCTTCGCCACCCTGTCCACCCTGCTCGCGGTCGCCGCGCTGGTGCTGATGTACCTGCCCGGCGTCGCCTACTACTTCCCCAAGCTGCCGAGGCAACCGCGCCGATGACCGAACCGGCCGGGGAACCGACGATCTACCACGAGCCGGGCGCTGGGGGTGCCCCGCTGCTGTGGGGCCCGGGTTTCGCGCTGGCCGGGTACCTCGCCGAGCTGTCCATCGGCGGGCCGACACACACCTTCGCCTGGGTCGGCGTCGGGGTGGTGCTGCTGTTGCTCAGCATGGTCTGGGTGTACGCGCGGCGGCGTTTCCTGCTGGTCCGGGTCACCCCCAGCACGCTGTGGCAGGGCAGGGAGGCGCTGCCGGTGGCGCGGATCGCCGAGCTGGACGAGGTCGGTGCCCCGGCTGGGGCGCGGGTGCTCGGCGGCGCCTGGACCGTCCCGCGCAAGTACACCGAGGTGCCCATCCGGCTTGACGACGGCTCCGTGGTGCTGGCCTGGGCACGGGACGATGCGCGGTTGCGTAGCGCGCTTCACGAGGCAAGGGAAGCCGGATAACCTTGCGCCTCATGAACGACCTCGCCTCCGCACCGGCGGATGCGCCCGCCTGGCCGGAAGAGCCAGAGCACAACCCGGGGCCACTGCACCAGCCGTGGCGGGCACTGGTCGCACTGCTCGAGCTGGCGCTGGCCGCGCTGGCCTGCTGGGCGGCGCTGACCTGCTGGTCCAGCGCCGTCAGCACGATCACCACCCGGCTCTCCGACGGCACCGAGCTGACCTCGACCCGCTACGCGGGCGACTGGGTCGGCGGCGCGATCGGCCTGGCCACTGTGGCCGCGATCCTGCTGGTCGATGCCCTGCGCCAGCTGCTGCTCGCGGTGCGCACCCGCCGCCGCAAGCATCGCAGGTACGCCCGCTGAGATCGGGCCGCCGCGTGGCCGTGGTTTCCGGCTTTGCCAGACTGGCGGTGTGACACAGCAAGTCGAGCGGTCCAAGTCATGGTTCGAGCGGGCGGAGACGGCCACACCCGGCGGGGTGAACTCCCCGGTGCGGGCGTTCAGCTCGGTCGGCGGCACCCCCCGGTTCATGGTGCGCGGCGAGGGCGCGCACCTGTGGGATGCCGACGGCAACAGCTACGTCGACCTGGTGTCCTCCTGGGGGCCGATGATCCTCGGGCACGCGCATCCGCGGGTGGTGGAGGCCACCAGGGAGGCGGCGTCCGCCGGGCTGTCCTTCGGCACCCCGACCATCGGTGAGGTCGAGCTGGCCGAGGAGATCATCGACCGGGTCGACCCGGTGGAGCAGGTGCGGCTGGTGAACTCCGGCACCGAGGCCACGATGAGCGCGATCCGGCTGGCCAGGGCGTTCACCGGGCGTAGCAAGATCATCAAGTTCGCGGGCTGCTACCACGGGCATGTGGACGCGCTGCTGGCGCAGGCAGGCTCCGGGGTCGCCACGCTCGGCCTGCCGACCTCGCCCGGGGTCACCGGCACTCAGGCCTCGGACACCATCGTGCTGCCGTACAACGACATCGAGGCCGTCCGGCAGTGCTTCGCGGAGAACCCGGACTCGGTGGCCGCGATCATCACCGAGGCGGCAGCGGGGAACATGGGCGCGGTGCCGCCGCGCGAGGGGTTCAACGCCGCCCTGCGCGCGGCCGCGCACGAGCACGGCGCGCTGCTGATCATGGACGAGGTGATGACCGGGTTCCGGGTTTCCCGTTCCGGCTGGTTCGGGCTCGACCTGGTACCCGGCGACCTCTACACCTTCGGCAAGGTGATGTCCGGCGGGCTGCCTGCCGCGGCCTTCGGCGGGCGCGCCGAGGTGATGGCGAAGCTGGCCCCGAGCGGGCCCGTGTACCAGGCAGGCACGCTGGCCGGGAACCCGGTCGCGGTGGCCGCTGGTCTGGCCACCCTGCGCGCCGCGGACGATGCCGTCTACCGCACCCTGGACGCCAACTCGCAACGGCTGGGTGCCCTGCTGGAGCAGGCGCTGACCGCGGCTGGGGTGCCGCATACCGTGTCCTACGCAGGCAACCTGGTCAGCGTGTTCTTCACCGAGCAGCCGGTGCACGACTACCCTGCCGCTGCCGCCGCGGACACCTGGCGGTTTCCGCCGTTCTTCCATGCCCTGCTGGAACGCGGGGTGTACCCGCCGCCGAGCGCCTTCGAGGCCTGGTTCGTCAACGCGGCCATGGACGATGCCGCGTTCGAGACGATCGAGGCCGCCCTGCCCGCCGCCGCACGGGCCGCAGCGGCGGCGGGACGCCCGGCATGACACCCCTTGTGTCAACTCGCGGCAGTCAGGGTGACCACAGCGCGCGAAGCCGCGAAGGAGCGAGCATGACCGAGACGATCGTGCACCTGCTCCGGCACGGTGAGGTACACAACCCCGGCGGTGTGCTGTACGGCCGGATGCCGGGCTTCCGGCTTTCCGAGACCGGGCGCAAGCAGGCCGTCACCGTGGCCGAGGCCCTCACCGGTCACCGGATCGCCTACGTGGTGGCCTCCCCGCTGGAGCGGGCGCAGGAGACCGCGGCGCCGATCGCCGACGCGCACCGGCTGGAGGTGGACACCGACGACCGGCTGATCGAGGCGAGCAACCGCTTCGAGGGGCTGCGGGTGGCGGTCGGCGACGGGGCACTGCGCCAGGTCCGGCACTGGCCCAAGCTGCGCAACCCGTTCCGCCCTTCCTGGGGCGAGCCGTACGTGGAGATCGCGCACCGGATGCTGGGCGCGGTGTACCGGGCGCGGGCCAGGGCCGAGGGCTGCGAGGCGTTGTGTGTCTCGCACCAGCTGCCGATCTGGATCCTGCGCCGCTTCGTCGAGGCCCACACGCTCTGGCACGACCCGCGCAGGCGGCAGTGCTCGCTGGCCTCGCTGACCAGCCTGGTGTTCATCGGCGAGGAGCTGGTCGAGGTGGTCTACAGCGAGCCCGCTGGCCGGACCGACCCACGGATGACCGGCGCATGAGCGGGCTCAAGACCTTGCTCGCCGGGCTGGTCTGCGTGCTGGTCGCGGCCGGTTGCAGCACCGGGGACGACGCGGTGACCCAGGGCGGCAGCTTCGAGTTCGTCTCCCCAGGCGGGCAGACGGACATCTTCTACCAGCCAGCCGAGCGGCAGGTCCTCGAACTCGCAGGCGAGGACCTGTTCCAGCCGGAGGAGCAGATCTCGATCGCCGACTACGCGGGCAAGGTGGTCGTGCTGAACATCTGGGGCCAGTGGTGCGGCCCCTGCCGCACCGAGGCGCCGGAGATGCAGGAACTGTACGAGCAGACCAGGGACGAGGGCGTGCAGGTGCTCGGACTGGACGTGCGGGACGAGAACCGCGCGGCGCCGCAGGACTTCATGCGCAACCGGGGCCTGACCTACCCCTCGATCTACGACCCTTCCGGGCGTTCGATGCTGGCGCTACGTGGCTATCCGCGCAACGCCGTGCCCTCCACCATCGTGGTGGACAAGCAGCAGCGGGTTGCCGCGGTCTTCCTGCGCGCGCTGCTGGTCGATGACCTGCTGCCGGTGGTCCGCAGGCTGGCGGCGGAGTGACCGCACACCCGCCAGGGACCGGCCCGGCGTCCTCACCCGGAATTCACTCCTTACCCTGATCGGGTGGACCCCGTGACCGAGTTGGCGACCTCCGGACCGCTGCTGCTCGCGGCCGGGGTGGCGCTGCTGGCCGGCACGATCTCCTTCGCCTCCCCCTGTGTGGTCCCGCTCGTCCCCGGCTATCTCGCCTATCTTGCCGCGCTGGTCGGCGCGGACGCGCCCGCCGTGGACGCGGAGGAGCAGCGCAAACGGGGCCGGTACGCGGTCGTCGGCGCGGCTGCCCTGTTCGTGCTCGGCTTCACCGTGGTGTTCGCCGCCGGGGTGGGCAGCCTGATCTGGCTCGCCGACGCCCTGCTGCTGAACCAGGATCTGCTGCAACGCCTCGGCGGGGTGGTCACCATCGCGATGGCGCTGGTGTTCCTCGGCCGCATCCGGCCACTGCAGAAGGAGAGGCGGCTGCACAAGGTGCCGCGCGGCGGGCTGTGGGGCGCCCCGTTGCTCGGCGCCGTGTTCGGCCTCGGCTGGACCCCGTGCATCGGCCCCACCCTCTCCGGGGTGCTGGTGCTGGCCACCGCCAGCGGGGAGACCGGCGCCCGCGGGCTGCTGCTGGTGCTGGTGTACTGCCTCGGCCTCGGCCTGCCGTTCCTGCTGATCGCGCTGGGGGCACGCTGGGCGGTGCGGGCCACCGACTGGGTGCGCCGCAACGGCCGCTACGTGCAGATCGCCGGCAGCGCACTGCTGTTCGTCGTGGGCGTGCTGCTGGTCACCGGGCTGTGGGGCGAGCTGGTCGGCTGGATGCGCGACGCCTTCATCTCCGATACGGAGCTGCCGCTGTGACGTCCCCGACCCCGGCCTACTCCGACTCCCGCGCCCGCCGCGCGCTCGCCTTCGTCCGCAACACCTGGCGTGGGCTGACCTCGATGCGCACCGCGCTGATCCTGCTGTTCCTGCTCGCGCTGGCCGCGATGCCCGGCGCGCTGCTACCGCAGCGGCAGCTCAACGCCCCCAAGACACGGGAGTACATCGAGCAGCACGGCTGGTGGGGCAAGCTGCTGGACCGGCTGCAGTTCTTCGACGTCTACTCCAGCGTCTGGTTCTCCGCGATCTACCTGCTGCTGATGGTTTCCCTGGTGGGCTGCCTGCTTCCGCGCAGCGTGGAGTACCTGCGTTCGATGCGCGCCGAGCCGGTGCTCACCCCGCGCAACCTGGCCCGGCTGCCGCATCACCGGCGGTTCGAGTCGGACGCGAGCGCGGAGGAGGTGCTGGCCGCAGCGAACCGCAGGCTGCGCGGCTGGCGCAGGCGGGAGCGCACGGAGGCCGATGGCGCGCGCAGTATCAGCGCCGAGCGGGGCTACCTGCGGGAGACCGGCAACCTGGTGTTCCACTTCGGCATGCTCGGCCTGATCGTGGCCTTCGCGCTGGGCAAGATGTACTTCTACGAGGGCCAGGTCATCGTGCACGCGGACGGCCAGACCTTCTGCAACGCCGGGATCTACAACTACGACTCGTTCAACCCCGGGCTGCGGATCGACGGCACCGAGCTCACCCCGTTCTGCGTCAAGGTGAACGACTTCGCCGCGCGGTACACCGCGGCAGGCCAGCCGGAGCACTACCAGGCCGCCATCGAGTACCAGTCCGGCAGGGACCTGGAGACCGGCACCTGGCGGCCGTACCAGCTGGAGGTCAACGAGCCGCTGCGGACCGCGGGCGACCGGGTCTACCTGCTCGGCCACGGATACGCGCCGAGGTTCACGGTGACCTTCCCGGACGGCAGCGTGCGCTCGAAGGCGATCCAGTGGCGCCCGGTGGACCAGACCACCCTGCTGTCCGAGGGGGCGACCAAGTTCGAGCCGCCCGGGATCACCGATCCGGAGCAGCGCAGGGAGAAACAACTCGCCGTCACCGGCCTGTTCGCGCCGACCAAGGTGGTGCACGGCGGGGTGCTCAGCTCGGCGGGGCCGGAGCTGACCGACCCCGGCGTCGTGGTGGACGTGATGCAGGGCGACCTCGGGGTGGACTCCGGCCGTGGCCAGTCCATCTTCGAGATCGACCAGTCCATGGTGGACAGTGGAAGGCTGGAGCGGGTGGCGCGGGAGAACCTGGTTCCCGGCGACCGGATCACCCTGGACGACGGCACGGTGATCCGGTTCGACGGGGTCCAGCGCTGGGTTTCCCTGCAGATTTCGCATGACCCGACCCAGCTGTGGGTACTCGGCTTCGCGATCGCGATGTTCCTCGGCCTCGGCGCCTCACTGCTGGTCAAGCGGCGCCGGGTGTGGGTACGGGTGACCCCGGTTACCGCCGGGGATGACAAACGACATACTGTAGTAGAAGTCGGTGGGCTCGCCCGCACCGATCAGGCTGGGTACGGCGAGGAGTTCACCCGGATCGCGCAGGAGATCGCGGGCACCGAAAGAAGGAACAGCTGATGCCGGTCACCGAGACGTTGTCGCAGTACAGCGACCTCTCCTACACCACGGCCGTGGCCGTGTACGTGCTGGCGATGGTCTTCTTCCTGGTCGAGCAGTCCTTCGGCCGCAGGGGCGTGCAGGCGGCCCAGCGCACGAGGGAACGGACGAAGGAGCTGGTCGGCGCGGGCGCGCCGGTGGCGACCGAGCCCACGCCCCCCGGCAGGGACACCACCATGCCTGCCGGTCGTGGCCGGATCGAGCGGATCGGCCGGATGGGTGTCGCGCTCACCGTGCTCGGCGCGCTGCTGCACCTGACCGCGCTGGTGCTGCGCGGGCTGGCCACCAGCCGCGTGCCCTGGGGAAACATGTACGAGTACATCATGGCGGTCTGCCTGATCGCCGTGGTGACCTGGCTGGTGGTGCTGCGGAAGAACCCGGTCCGCCACCTGTCCGCCTTCGTGCTGCTGCCGGTCGTGATCCTGATGTTCGTCGGCGGCACCATGCTGTACGCCGAGGCGGCCCCGGTGCAGCCCGCGCTGCAGTCCTACTGGCTCGTCATCCATGTCTCCGCAGCCGCGGCCTCCTCCGGGGTCTTCCTGGTGCCGGGTATCGCCAGCCTGCTCTATCTGGTCCGGTCCAGGCACGAGCGCAACCCGGTCAAGTGGGCGCGGTTCGGCCCGCGGCTGCCCGCACTGGAGGTGCTGGACCGGGTGGCCTACCGGGCCACGGTGTTCGCCTTCCCGGTGTTCACCTTCGGCGTGCTGTGCGGCGCGATCTGGGCCGAGGCGGCCTGGGGCCGGTTCTGGGGCTGGGACCCCAAGGAGACCACCGCCTTCGTGGCCTGGGTGATCTACGCTGCCTACCTGCATTCCCGGGCGACCGCGGGCTGGCGCGGCACCAGGGCCGCGGTGATCAACGTGATCGGCTTCGCGGTGACCGTGTTCAACCTGTTCTTCGTCAACCTGGTGACCACCGGGCTGCACTCCTACGCGGGGGTGTGACCCGGCCCGGTTCGACCGGGGCGGGGACGGCGACTACCGTCGCGACTGGCACGCCGACCGTGCCGAACTAGCGATGGAGGATCGACTGCGGTGACCGAACCCAACGAGGAGGTGGCGCGCGGCCACGGAGCAGGTGAGGAGAGCGACCCGGGGTACTTCTCCGAGGAGCGCACCGACTCGACACCGCATCCGGCCGCGCCACCGCCGGGCGCCACCCCGCCGCCGGGGCCCCCGCCTGCGCAGCCGAACTACTACACCGAGGCCACGCCCTCGGGGCCCCAGCAGCAGCCCTACCAGCCGCAGTACGACCCAAACCTGCCCCCGCTGTATCCGCCGCAGTACCAGCAGCAGCCGCCCGCGCCCGGCGGTGGGCCGCAGGTGCCGCCGGTTCCCACCGGCAGGCACGCGCTGGCCGGTGGTGGCGACCTGACCTCGGCCCAGCTGGTCAAGCGGATGAAGCGGCGCCCGCAGTCCGGCTGGCGCAAGGCGGTGTACGCGGGCACCGGTGGCCTGATCAATCCGGGAGAGAGCCCGGCCGACCGCAGGCGCAGGGAGCTGATCTCCAGGGTGAACCAGCCACTGCGCGGCTGCTACAAGATCGCGATGCTGAGCCTGAAGGGCGGCGTCGGCAAGACCACCACGACGACCACCCTCGGCTCCACCTTCGCCTCACTGCGCGGGGACCGGGTGGTGGCGGTGGACGCCAACCCCGACCGCGGCACGCTCTCCCAGAAGATCCCGATCGAGACCACCGCGACCGTGCGGCATCTGCTGCGGGACGCGGACAAGATCACCCGGTACAGCGACGTGCGGTCCTACACCTCACAGGGCGCGAGCAGGCTGGAGATTCTCGCCAGCGAGCAGGACCCCGCGGTGTCCGAGGCGTTCTCCGAGGACGACTACCGGCGTGCGGTCAACCTGCTGGAGCACTTCTACAACATCGTGCTCACCGACTGCGGGACCGGCCTCATGCACTCGGCGATGAAGGGGGTGCTGGACGTCGCCGACTCGCTGGTGATCGTGTCCTCGGGTTCGGTCGACGGGGCCCGCAGCGCCTCGGCCACGCTGGACTGGCTGGACGCGCACGGCTACGGTGACCTGGTCAAACGCTCGGTCGCGGTGATCAACTCGGTGCGCCCGAAGGGTGGCTCGGTCGATCTGGACAAGCTGGCCGCGCACTTCGGCGCGCGGACCCGCGGGGTATGCAAGATTCCGTTCGACCCGCATCTGGAGGAGGGCGCGGAGATCGAGCTGGACCGCCTGCAGTCCGGCACCCGGCTCGCGCTGCTCGAACTCGCGGCGACCGTGGCGGACGCCTTTCCGAACGACCGCCACGGACGCCAGCCGGTCTAGCTGCTGGCTGCTAGGAGCTGCCGCTTTCGTCTTCGCGTGGCTTGCGACGCTGTTCCTCGGCGAGCTTGCGGAGGAAGTCAGGGTCGTCGTCGGGAGCGACCGGAGCCTGGCGGGTCGGCTGTGACGACCTCGATGGCACGCCGACACGTTCCGAACCGAACGCCTTCCACAACAGTATGGCGACGGTGACCGCCCCGACTGCCGCGAGCAAGTAGAGCATGCTCGCTCCCTTCCGACCTGTCCGCTGCGTCCCCCTGCCCCCCGAGGTTAACCTTTTTGTCGGGTTCATGGGGGCAGGTGCGGTCCAGCCTGCCACAACGCGGCCGCGCCGGCCCGGGCCGCGCGGTTACCGGGAGTTACGGCTGCTGGGGCGCGGCCTCGCCCGCGTCGGTGGTGAGCTCGGCGAGCAGCTCGTTCACCTCGGCCTCCCGGAACCGGCGGTGCCCGCCGGGGGTGCGGATGGAGCCGATCCGGCCCGCCGTGGCCCAGCGGGTCACGGTTTTCGGGTCGACCCGGAACAACGCGGCGACTTCACCAGGTGTGAGCAGCCGTCCTCCCACGGTTGCGGTCACTTTCCGCCTCCTTCGGATCCAGATCGCTGACGTGGCAATCGTGGCATCCACCCCTTCGGGTACTCGAACGGTTGTCGAAGAGTAAAGAGGTAGTAAGGGACAAATCGGGCTCCGTTGGCAGGCGGCCAACCTGCCGAAAGACGGCGTTAAGGTAAGGGGCGTGGACCAGCTCGATCGCAAGATCATCGCGGAGCTGCGGCAGAACGGCAGGGCAACCTATGCCGAGCTCGGCCGCCTCGTCGGCCTGTCCGCCTCCTCGGTGCACGAGCGGGTCGGCAAGCTCGAGGCCGCCGGGGTGATCACCGGATACCACGCCATGGTCGACCCGCGGACCGTCGGCCTCGGGGTGACCGCGCTGGTCGGCATCCAGCCCACCGACACCGCCGCGGACGAGGACGTGGCCGAGGCGCTTGGCAGCCTGGAGGAGGTGGAGAGCTGCTACGCGGTCGCCGGTGACCAGGCGTTCGTGGTGAAGGTCCGGGTGCCGACCGTGGACGAGCTGGAACGCACCCTTGGCAGGCTGCGCCGGATCGCGGGGGTGGCGCGCACCCAGACCACCGTGGTGCTGTCCACCCGGTTCGAGGGCCGCCCGAACAACACCGGGCTGGACCTGGCCACCGAAGCGGACGACGGCGGCGCGTAACCTCGCACCCGTGAACGACACGAGGCAGGACCAGCAGGGGCGGGCCGGGCACCTCGCCCGGGACCTGACCCTGTACCTGGTGGCGCGGTTCGCCCTGGTCGGCGTGATCGCGGTGGTCCTCGTCCTGCTCGGCGTCCCGCTGCTGGTGGCGCTGCTGGTCGGCCTGGTCACCGGGCTGCCGGTCGGGATGCTGCTGTTGCGCGGGCTGAACGCGCGGGTCACCGCGGGGCTGGCCGTGCGCAACCAGCGCAGGGCGCGGCAGCGGGCCCGGCTGCGGGCGCAGCTGCGCGGCGAGGACCTGCCCGAGGACGACGGCGCCATCGACACCGACACCGACGCCGAGGGACGATGAGCGTCCCGCACAGCAGGGCCTGGGTACGCGAGGCTGTCCGGATCATCGAGGCCGATGCCAACCGCAGCGCGGACACCCACCTGCACGTGTTCCCGCTGCCAAGGGAATGGGGCATCGACCTCTACCTCAAGGACGAATCGGTGCACCCCACCGGCTCGCTCAAGCACCGGCTGGCCCGCTCGTTGCTGCTGTACGGGCTGGTGAACGGGCAGATTGGGCCGGAAACCGCGCTGATCGAGGCCTCCAGTGGCTCCACCGCGGTCTCCGAGGCCTACTTCGCCCGGATGCTCGGCCTGGAGTTCGTCACCGTGGTGCCGCGCAGCACCAGCAAGGAGAAGGTGGCGCTGATCGAGTTCTACGGCGGCCGCTGCCACTTCGTGGACCGGGCGCCGGAGATGTACACCGAGGCGGAACGGCTCGCCAGGGAGTGCAACGGGCACTACCTCGACCAGTTCACCTACGCCGAGCGGGCCACCGACTGGCGGGGCAACAACAACATCGCCGAGTCGGTGTTCGCCCAGCTGCGCTCCGAGCGGCACCCGGTGCCCTCCTGGATCGTGGTCGGCGCGGGCACCGGCGGCACCAGCGCCACCTTCGGCCGGTACGTGCGCTACCGGCGGCACACCACCAAGATCGCCGTAGTGGATCCGGAGAACTCCTCCTTCTACGGAGCCTGGGAGACCGGGGCGATGGACTACTGCACCGGCATGCCATCCCGGATCGAGGGGATCGGCAGGCCAAGGGTGGAACCCTCCTTCGTGCCCTGGGTGATCGACGAGATGTTCCAGGTTCCGGACGCTGGCTCGCTGGCCGCGATCCGGGTGCTGCGCGAGCGCACCGGGCACTGGGCGGGCGGCTCCACCGGCACGAATCTCTACGGCGCCTTCCAGCTGATCGCCAGGATGCTGGCCGAGGGGCGCACCGGCAGCGTGGTCACCCTGCTGTGCGACAGCGGCGACCGGTACACCCACACCTACTACGACGACGCCTGGGTGGCCGGGCAGGAGCTGGACCTCGCCCCGCACCGGGCGGTCATCGAGCGGTTCCTGGACACCGGAAGGTGGCAACCCGAACCGTAGGGGTCACCCGCTGAGCGCCAGCCCGGCGCCGAGCAGCACGGCCAGGGCCAGCATGGCGAAGCCGGTGTCCCGCAGCACCGGGATCAGGGCGAGGCCGGTGTGCCCGCCCAGCACCACGCGCAGCGGTTTGACCAGCAGGGCGGCGGCGGGCAGGCCGAGTAGCGCGAGCGGATGCGCCACCCCGAGCGCGATGGTGAGCACGAACGGGAGCACGGCCAGCGCGAGGTACAGCCGCCGGGTACCGGTGTCGCCGAGCCGGACGGCCAGGGTGCGCTTGCCCGCCGCGCGGTCGGTCGGGATGTCCCTGAGGTTGTTGGCGGTCAGCACCGCGGTGGAAAGGCAGCCGATCGCCACCGCGCAGCCCAGCGCCGTCCAGCCGACCTCGCCTGCCTGGACGTAGACCGTGCCCAGCACGGCGGCCAGGCCGAAGAAGCAGAACACGGCGATCTCGCCCAGCCCGGCATAGCCGTATGGCCGCCTGCCGCCGGTGTAGAACCACGCCCCGGCCAGACAGGCCGCGCCGAAGGCGAGCAGCCACCAGTGCCCGGTCGCGGCGACCAGCACCAAGCCGAGCACCCCGCCGGTGCCAAGGGCCAGCAGTGCGGCCGCCAGCACGGCCTGCGGTGCCGCGGAGCCCGAGCCGACCAGGCGCAGCGGCCCCACCCGCTCGGTGTCGGTGCCCCGGACGCCGTCGGAGTAGTCGTTGGCGTAGTTCACCCCGATGATCAGGCTCAGCGCGACCCCGAGCGCGAGCAGCGACCGCCACCAACCGAAGGCGTCCAGCTGGATCGCCACCCCGGTCCCGGCCAGCACCGGCGCCACCGCGTTCGGCAGCGTGCGCGGCCGGGCTCCCTCCACCCACTCGCCAACACTCGCCATACCGATCATTCTTTCCGCGGGCCCGGCAGCCGAGCCCGCGGGGTCAGCAGCCTCAGCAGCCGGTGGGGGCCACCGCGGTGTCGACGTAGGCGCGGGCGACGTACTTGCCCGGCGCGAGGCGGTACCAGAGGTCCGAGGTTCCCTGGGTTCCGCCGACGGACTGCCCGGTCACCTGGCATTCGATGCGCACCTGCGCGTGCCGCGCGGCCAGGCCGACCTGGGCGGAGGAGGCCCGCGGCCCGGAGCGCACGTTCAGCGGCGTGCTGGAGGTGGCGATCGTTCCCCACGGGCCGGAGCCGGTCCACTCGTAGGTCACGTTCACCCAGGCGTTGTCCCGCAGGCCGAGGCCGTCCCAGAAGGTGCCGTCGGCGAGGTCGATGCCCGCGGGGTTGAGCACCCTGCGCCCGAAGCCGTCCCGGCCGCCGTTGTGGCCGTCCTGGTACGCCGCCTGCGCCTGCGGTTTGCCCAGTGGCAGGTCCTGCCACATCTGCCGGTCGGCGTTCCAGTAGTCGTCCTTGGTGTTCCACGGCCCGACGTCCCACACCGGGGCCCACTCGCACCTGGCGTCGTCCGAGGTGCACACCTGCACCGTGTAGTTGCCGCTACCCCGGTTGGCCAGCCCCCTGCGGGAGGGCAGCGCCACGAAGTGGTCCCTGCTCTTGATCACATGGCCGTTCGCGGTGGTGCCGCCGACCAGGCCCTCCCTGGTGGCGAAGATCCGGTAGGTGCGTTCTCCCGCCGGGGCGCTCGCCTGCACCTCCTCCGCGTTCCACGCGGTCAGGTCGATCTGCCGCACGATCGGGAAACCCTCCCCCTGCGGGGCGGTCAGCACCAGGCGGGTCTGCACCGACCTGGTGGGTTCCGGCAGCACGGCCGCGGCCTCGGTGGTGATCTCGGCCCACTCGCTCCAGCTGCCGTCGGCGCGCAGCCCGCGCACGTCCACCGCGGCCGCCGTGCCGTCCGGGATGGTGGCGTCCAGCTCGGCGACCACCGTGTTCACCGGCTTGTCCAGCGGCTCGGCCGGGAACTGCTCGATACCGGTCTGCTCGGGCCGCTGTGCGCTGGCCACCGTGCCGAGGGAACGCGCCGACTGCTGGCCCTCCGGGGTGATCGACCAGGTCAGCGTTCCACTGGCGGGTACCGGCTGGTCCGCCTCGGCCCGCGGTGCCGCGAGTCCGGCGAGCCCGACCGCGCCGCAGGCCATGCCGGTCACCAGGGCCAGCGCACCGGCCCTGCGTCTCATCCGTCTGGTGGCAAGGGTCATCTGTTGCTTCTCCTTCGGCAGGGGCAGAGCGACGTCCCCAGTCGCTGTCCGGACACCAGCCGCCTGGCTAGGTGCAGCCAAAACCGGCCAAGGTGATCTGTCAACCAACTGCGCCGAACCGTCGAAAAAAAGCCGACGATAGTAGTCCCCTCAGGTGAGCCGCCCGCGCAGCGCGGCCCGATCCACCTTGCCCGGTCCGCGCAGCGGCAGCTCCGCCACGTACAGCAGGCGTTTCGGCACGCAGGCCGCCCCCAGCTCGGCTCGTACCGCCGCCCGCAGCTCGGCCCGCAGTTCCTCGCCGGCGGCCGCGGGATCGGCTGGTACCACCACGGCCGTCACCGACTCACCCCATTCCGGGTCGGGCAGCCCGAGTACGCAGCAGCCCGCGACCCCCGGCCGGTCCCCGAGCACCCGCTCCACCTGCGCCGCGGAGACCTTCACCCCACCGGTGTTGATCACGTCGTCCGCCCTGCCGAGCACCTCCAGCGCACCCTCCGGCCCGATCCGGCCGAGGTCGCCGGTGCGGAACCAGCCACCGGCGAAGGTGCGCTCGCTCAGCTCGGGCCGTAACCGGTAGCCGTGCGCCAGCACCGGGCCTGCGATCTCGATCCGCTCACCCGCCCCGATCCGCACCCGCACGCCATCCAGCGGGACGCCCGCGTACACGCAGCCACTCGCGGTCTCGCTCATCCCGTAGGCGGGCACGGCCGCGATACCTGCCTGCCGCGCGGCCACCCGCAGCCGCTCCGGCAGCGCGGCGCCACCGAGCACGATCGCGTCGAAGCGCGCGGCGGCCGCGGTCGCCGCGCCGCCCGCGGCGAGCAGCCGGGCGAGCTGGGTGGGCACCAGCGCCGTGTAGTGCGGCCCCGGCCCGGCGCACAGCCGGGTGGCGGCCGCGGTGAAGGCGGCCACGTCGAACCCGGCGGAGAGATCCAGCACGGCAGGCTCCCGCCCGGCCAGCAGCGCGCGGACCAGCACCTGCAGCCCGCCGATGTAGTGCGCGGGGGTGGCCAGCAGCCAGTGGCCGGGCCCGCCGAGCCGGTCATGGGTGGCCCGCGCGGAGGCGGTCAGCGCCTCCGCGGACAGCAGCACGCCCTTGCGGTCGCCGGTGGACCCCGAGGTCGGCACGATCACCGCGGTACCGGGTTCCACCGGCAGCTCGGGCCGCATCGCCGTGCGCAGCTCACCCGCGCCGGGATCGCGGCTATCCAGCGGCAGCACCGCGGGCCCGCCACCGAGGGCCTCGGCCAGCGCCCGGCTCAGCCGTTCGATTGCCGCCGCACTCCCGTCCGTCCGCAGCTCACGCATGTACCGGCACCTCCTGGGAGATGATCTTCCAGGACAGTCCGCGCTCCGGTGCGATCCGCGTCTCGCGCCCCGGCGACCGCCGCCCGGCCGGGCTCCCGGTTAGGGTCACTGCCATGTACAACCTCGTGGGCCTCGTCGTCAGCCTGGCTTTCGCCGCGGTGTTCTTCTTCGTGCTGTACTTCGTGGTGCGGGCCGCCGTGCGGGACGGGATCCGGGAGGCGCGCCGGGACGGCGGAGGGCAGCGCGACCCCGGGAGTTTCTACTCCTAGTAGTAGTACGGAAACGCGGACCAGTCGGGCTCGCGCCGCTGTAGGAAGGCGTCCCTGCCCTCGACGGCCTCGTCCTGCATGTACGCCAGCCGGGTGGTCTCCCCGGCGAACAGCTGCTGCCCGACCAGCCCGTCGTCGATCGCGTTGAACGCGTACTTGAGCATCCGCTGCGCTGTCGGCGACTTCCCGTTGATCTCCCAGGCCCAGCGCAGCGCCTCGGCCTCGAGCTCGGCATGCGGCACGACCGCGTTCACCGCGCCCATCTCGTGCGCCCGCTGCGCGGTGTACTCCCTGCCGAGGAAGAAGATCTCCCTGGCGAGTTTCTGCCCCACCTGCCGGGCAAGGTAGGCCGAGCCGAACCCGCCGTCGAAGGAGCCGACATCGGCGTCGGTCTGCTTGAACCGCGCGTGCTCCGCCGAGGCCAGGGTGAGGTCACACACCACATGCAGCGAGTGCCCGCCACCCGCGGCCCAGCCGGGTACCACCGCGAGCACCACCTTGGGCATGAACCGAATCAGCCGCTGGACCTCGAGGATGTGCAGCCTGCCTGCCCGCGCGGGATCGACCGTGTCGGACGTCTCCCCGGCCGCGTACTGATAGCCGGACCGTCCGCGAATACGCTGGTCACCACCAGAGCAGAAGGCCCAGCCGCCGTCCTTGGGCGACGGACCGTTGCCGGTGAGCAGGACGCAGCCGACGTCGGAGCTCATCCGCGCGTGGTCGAGCGCGCGGTACAGCTCGTCAACGGTGTGCGGGCGGAAGGCGTTGCGGACCTCGGGACGGTCGAACGCGACCCGCACCACGCGCTTGCCCGACCGGCTTTCCGCGGAGCGGTGGTAGGTGATGTCGGTGAAGTCGAACCCGTCGACCTCGTTCCATGCGGTCTGGTCGAACAGCTCGGAAACGCGATCTTCATCCACGTTTGGGAGGATAAGCGGTGTGTGGATGGAGACGGACGCGAGACCGGAGGCCGGCCGTTGAACCCGTCCACAGCGCAGGCGAACGTCATCGTCGATGAGCTGGTCCGCAACACGGTCTCGCATGTGGTGCTCTGCCCCGGCTCCCGCAACGCCCCGCTGTCCTTCGCGCTCTACGCCGCGGCCGCGGACGGCAAGCTCAGCCTGCACGTGCGGATCGACGAGCGCGGTGCCGCCTTCCTCGCCCTCGGCATCGCCGCCCGCACCGGCCGCCCGGCCGCGGTGGTGTGCACCTCGGGTACCGCGGCCGCGAACTTCCATCCGGCGGTGCTGGAGGCCGACCGGGCCGGGGTGCCGCTGATCGTGCTCACCGCCGACCGCCCGCCCGAGCTGCGCGCCGCGGGCGCCAACCAGGTGATCGACCAGCACCGGCTCTACGGCGACGCCGTGCGGTACTTCGACGAGCTCGCGGTTGCCGAGCGCAGGCCGGGCCAGAACGCGTACTGGCGCAGCCAGGTCTGCCGGGCCTGGAACGCCGCCTACGGGGAGTGGCGTTCCGGCCCGGTGCACCTGAACATCCCCTTCCGCGAGCCGCTGGTGCCGGACGGCGGGCGCACCAGCGAGTGGTACGAGCCGCTGGAGGGCCGCTCCGGCGGGGCGCGCTGGACCGAGCTGCCCGACTTCGGCGCGCTGCCCGCGTTCGTGGTGCCCTCTGCCCGGCAGGGCCTGGTGCTGGCCTGCGACGCCGGGGTGCGCGCGGCCAGCGAGTGGGCCGAGCAGCACGGCTGGCCGGTGGTGTCCGAGACCGGCGGGCTCGGCCTCGGCGGGGCGACCGCGATCGGGTCCGGCGCCTGGCTGCTGGCGGTCGAGGAGTTCATCGCGGCGCACAAACCGGAGCAGGTGCTGTGCATCGGCAGGCCCACCGTGTTCCGCCAGGTACAGAATCTGCTGTCCGACCCCGAGGTCGAGGTGCTGCTGGTGCGCCCGGACTCGGACTGGCCCGCGCCTGCGCACAACGTCCGCCAGGTCGGGCAGTGGTTCGACGAGCCGACCAAGCCCGCTGATCCGGAGTGGCTGGCCCGCTGGCGGCAGGCGGACACGGCGGCAGGCGCCGCGGTGCGGCAGGCACTGGAGCTGGAGCCGTGGCCGAGCGGGCTGCGGCTGGCCGGGGAGCTGGTGACCGCGCTGCCACCGGACGCGCTGCTCATCGTGGGCTCATCCAACCCGACCAGGGATGTCGCGCTGGCCGGGGGGATCCGCCCGGACATCCTGGTGCACCGCAACCGCGGGGTGGCAGGCATCGATGGCACGGTGTCCACCGCGATGGGCGCCGCGACCGTGCATCGTGGCCACTCCTACGCGCTGATCGGTGACCTGACCTTCCTGCACGACGCGAACGGCCTGCTCACCGGTGCCGAGCAGCGCCCGGACCTGACCATCGTGGTGGTCAACGACGACGGCGGCGGGATCTTCGCCCTGCTCGAGCAGGGGGCACCGGAGCACGCGGACAGCTTCGAGCGGGTGTTCGGCACCCCGCACGGCGCGGACCTCGGTGCCCTGTGCGCGGGATACGGCGTCCCGCACACCGTGGCGGGCACGCTGGCGGAGTTCCGCGCGGCCCTGCGCCCGGCGCCGGGGCTGCGGGTGGTCGAGGTGCGGGTGGACCGTTCCGGCCATCGTGACCTGCATGCCCGGCTGCGTTCCGCGGTGCGCGACGCGGTCGCGGGCTCCCCCTGATCGTGCCGGCAGGAACCGACGTTCGGCCGTTCCATGATCCATGGCCAGCCCGCTAGGTTCGTGCCTTCGAGTTCTTCAGGGGAGTTCTTCCAGGGGAGGCATCGATGCGGATCCGAACTCGTGCCGTGCTCAGTGTGCTGTCCACCGGACTGGCCACGGTGCTGCTTGCCGGCACGGCAAGCGCCGTGCCAGGGGCAGGCGCACCGGGCGTCGGCGACGGGTACTACCCCGGGGCAGGCAACGGGGGCTACGACGTGCTGCACTACGACCTCCGGCTGACCTACACGCCGGAGACCGACCGGCTGGCGGGCACCACGACCATCCTCGCCACCGCGACCCAGGACCTGACCAGCTTCAACCTGGACTTCGCGCTGGACGTGGAGTCGGTCCGGGTGAACAGCGCGCCCGCGCGGTTCGGCACCGCCCCCGCCGACCCGAGCGAGCTGGTCGTCACCCCGCGCAGGCCGTTGGCCAAGGGGCAGTTCGTGCTCGTGACGGTCAGGTACTCGGGTACACCGTCCGATGTGGATATCGACGGCTACACCGCATGGAAGCGAACGGCGACCGGGGCGCTGGCCGTCGGTGAGCCGGAGATCTCGGAGTGGTGGTTCCCCGCCAACGACCACCCGACCGACAAGGCCACCTACGACGTGGCGATCGAGGTGCCGGACGGGGTATCCGCACTGTCCAACGGGGACCTGATCCGCAGGAGCAAGCAGCGTGCGGGGTGGACCCGCTGGCACTGGCGCAGCACCCAGCCGCAGGCGACCTACCTGGCCTTCCTCGCGATCGGCGACTACGACGTGCGGCAGTCCACCACGCCGAGCGGGCAACCGTTCATCACCGCGTACGACCCCGCGCTGGGCGCCAGCCTGCCCGCGGCGATGGCCAGCATCGAGCGCACCCCTGAGGTCACCGAGTTCCTCGCGGGGAAGTTCGGGCCCTACCCGTTCGAGGCGCAGGGTGGGGTGGCCACCACCGGGCTCGGCTTCGCGCTGGAGAACCAGACCCGCTCGGTCTACGACCAGGCGTTCTTCCGGGCCGGCACGAACACCTCGGTGGTGGCGCACGAGGTGGCCCACCAGTGGTTCGGGGACGCGGTTTCGCTGGGCAGGTGGAGCGACATCTGGCTGAACGAGGGCTTCGCCAGCTATGCCGAGTTCCTCTGGTCCGAGCACCAGGGCGAGGGCACCGCCGACGAGCTCGCCGAGTACCTGTACAACCGCTACCCGGCAGGGGACGACTTCTGGCAGGTGCTGCCCGGCGACCCCGGCCCGGAGAACCAGTTCGACCTCGCGGTGTACGACCGGGGCGCGATGGCCGTACACGCGCTGCGCACGGCCGTCGGTGACGAGGACTTCTTCACCATCCTGCGCACCTGGCAGCAGCGGTTCACCGGCGGCGACGCGCGGACAAGGGACTTCATCGCGCTGGCCGAGCGGATCTCCGGCAAGCCGCTTTCCGATCTGTTCCGGACCTGGCTGTTCACCGCGGGCAAGCCCGCGGTGAGCCCGAACGGGGAGAGTGGAGCGGCCTCGGCCGCCACGGTGGCCCGCACCGCGGGCGGGCGGCTCGCGGTGCCGGAGTCCTACCCGCAGATCCGGGCCAACCACGAGCACCTGCACCGGCACGGGTAGCCACCCGAGCCGTATGCTCGGGTCGTGACGGCAGGTAGTGACACCCCGCAGGCCCTGGCCGTTCCCCGCACGGGGGCCGGCCGGGACCCGTGGCGGATCGGTGCGCGGGTGGTGCTCGGCCTCGCCGTGGTGCTCACCCTGCTGTGCGTCGCGCTGGTGTTCGCGGCCATCCGCAACGACCGCGCGATCACCGCGCACCTCGGCACCGCGAACGCCAGGGTGGAACAGGTCTCCTTCGACCGCACGATCATCCGCTACGAGACCCCCGACGGCGTCTCGCACAGCCCCGCCAACGGCGTGCTCTACCCCGACGGCCTCGCCGAGGGCGACCTGGTGTGGATCGAGTACGACGTGACCGACCCGGAACTGGCCAGGGTCGCGGGCCGCACCTGGGTGCTCACCCTGCTCCCGCTGGGCACCACCATCCTCTTCACCTGGCTGGTGGCGGGCCCGCTGCTGTGGTGGTTACGCTCCCGCCGTCGCTGACCCCCAGCCCACCCGGCGTGTTTGCCGCCCACGCGCGCGCGTTTGCTGCCCACGCGCGTGAGTTTGCCGCTCAGGCAGGCGAGTTTGCTGTTGACGTGCGGCCGGCGGTACTTCCGGGGCGCCTCAGGCGCTGACGGTCTCCTGCCACCAGGCCAGGACCTCCTCCGCCACGCTCGGCGCGGCGACCAGCAGGCCGTCCGCGGGCAGCGCGGTGCCCTCACCCCGGCGGTCCAGCACCACCGCGCCCGCCTCGATGGCCATCGCCACGGACCCGGCCACGTCCCATTCGTGGTAGCTGTGCAGCACCGCGGCCGTGGCATGGCCGAGCGCCACCTGCGCGATGGACAGCGCCGCCGAACCGAGCACCCGCACGCCGGCATGCGCGGCGGCGGCCCGCTCGATGAACTCGCCCATCCCCGGCCACGGGCCGGTGCGGGCCAGCTCCGTGCACACGATCGCGCCTGCGGTGCTGCCCCGGTCCACCAGCCGGACCGGCTTGCCGTTGGCCCGCGCGCCCCGGCCACGGGCCGCGGCGTAGATCTGCGCCCGGTATGGGTCGGCGACCACGCCGACCACCGGGCCGGATGCGTCGATCAGGGCGAGGCTGTAGGCGCACCAGGGCACGCCTGCGACGTAGTTGGCGGTGCCGTCGACCGGGTCGACCACCCAGCGGTACTCGGCGGCGTCCGCACCCACATCGGCGCCGAACTCCTCACCGACCACCGGGACCCCGGGGAACTCGGCGGTCAGTACCCGCCGGGTGTGCCGCTCCAGGGTGCGGTCGGTGTCGGTGACCCAGTCGAAAGGGGAGTCCTTGGTGTCGGGGTGCGCACCGCGCCCTGCGGTGGCGGTGATCACGTCGGTGGCGTCGTTGGCCAGCCGTCCGGCAACCTCGAGCGCTCGCGAGAGCAGCCCGGGTTCCACGGGTTGCATCGGGCGAGAGGACAGAAGAGTCACGCCGCTCTAGGCTGCGCACGCCGGGTGTCCGGAACGCGACATAGAGATGACGCGCGGCTCGCCATCTGACAACGTTTACGCCCCGCGACCTGCGGGGGCAAGCCTTTCCGCAGCGTTGGCCGGGCGGTTACGCGCTGGTCGCCGGCCTGCCGAGCCCGGATGCGACAGTGCCTCACGTGCGTGTCGCGATTGTCACCGAAAGCTTCCTACCGCAGGTGAACGGCGTGACGAACTCGGTGCTCCGGGTGGTGGAGCACCTGCGCGAGCGCGCGCACGACGTGCTCGTGGTCGCGCCGGGCGCCGGGCCGAACGACTACCGGGGTGCCCCGGTAGTGCGTATCCCCGCCGTCGACCTCCCGGTGGTGAACTCGCTGCCGATCGGTGTGCCCACCAGGACTGTGCTCACCGCGCTCGCCGGGTTCGGCCCGGACGTGGTGCACCTTGCTTCCCCGTTCGTGGTCGGCGCGCGCGGGCTGGCGGCCGCGCGCAGGCTGCGGGTGCCCTCGGTTGCCGTGTACCAGACCGACATCCCCGGATTCGCCGCGGCGTACGGGCTGCGACTGGGCGCCAAGGCCGCCTGGCGCTGGGTGCGCAGGCTGCACTGCCAGGCCGACCGCACGCTCGCCCCCTCCTCGCACTCGGTACGGGAACTGCGGTTGCACGGCATCCCGCGGGTGCACCACTGGGGCCGCGGGGTGGATATCGAGCGCTTCTCGCCCGCGCACGCCGATCCCGCCCTGCGCGCGCGGCTGGCCCCGAACGGGGAACTGCTGGTCGGCTTCGTCGGCAGGCTGGCCCCGGAGAAGGAGGTCGACCGGCTCACCGCGCTGGCAGGGATGGCGGGCGTGCGGGTGGTCGTGGTCGGCGACGGCCCGGAACGGGAGTCGCTTGCCGAACGCCTTCCGGGCGCCGCCTTCCTCGGTGCCCGCTACGGCGCTGACCTGTCCACCGCCTACGCCAGCATGGACATGTTCGTGCACACGGGCCCGCACGAGACCTTCTGCCAGACCATCCAGGAGGCGATGGCCTCCGGGCTGCCGGTGCTCGCCCCGGCCGCGGGCGGCCCACGCGACCTGGTCCGGCACGGCCGGACCGGCTACCTGCTGCCCGCCGACCGCGCGGGGTTCGCCAGCGAGCTGGTGCGGCGGGTGGCCGAGCTGCGGGACCCGGCCCCGCGCACGCAGCTGGGCAGGCAGGCGCGCACGGTGGTACTCGGCCGTACCTGGCCCGCGGTGTGCCAGGAGCTCGTCGGCCACTACGAGGCGGTCACCGGCCGCGTCGCAGCCACCGCGCGCGCGGCCTGAATGGCGATGCATATCGTCCAGCTGGCGAACTTCTACGGCCCCCGCTCGGGTGGCCTGCGTACCGCGCTGAACCACCTCGGCGCGGGCTACGTCGCCAGCGGGCACCGGGTGACGCTGGTGGTGCCCGGCAGCAGGCAGGCGGAGGAGACCCTGCCCAGCGGAGTGCACCGCTACTGCCTGCCCGCACCCAGGATTCCCGGCACCGGCGGCTATCGCGCGGTGGACCCGCACCGGGTGCGGGCGCTGCTGCACGAGCTGCGGCCGGACCGGCTGGAGGTGTCCGACCGGCTCACCCTGCGCGGCATGGGCGTCTGGGCCAAGCGGCACAACGTGCCGAGCGTGGTCATCTCGCATGAGCGGCTGGACCGCCTGCTCGAGCAGTTCCTGTTGCCCGGCCCGCTGGCCCGGCGGGCCGCGGACGCGGCCAACCGCAGGATGGCCGCCAGCTACGACACGGTGGTGTGCACCACCTACTTCGCCCGCGACGAGTTCGACCGGATCGCGGCCCCGAACGTGCGCAGGGTGCCGCTCGGGGTGGACCTGAGCACCTTCACCCCCACCGTGCGCGACGACGGCTGGCGGCACGACCTGGCAGGCGGCGCCGACACCCTGCTGGTGCACTGCGGCAGGCTCTCCCCGGAGAAGCACGTGGAGCGCAGTGTGGACACCGTCGCCGAACTGACCGAGTCGGGAGCCAGGGTCCGGCTGGTCATCGCGGGCGACGGGCCGCGCAGGCGGGTGCTGGAACGCCGGGCCCGCGGGCTGCCGGTGACCTTCCTCGGCTTCCTCGCCGACCGCGCCGAGGTCGCCCGGCTGCTGGCCAGCGCGGACGTCTCCCTGGCACCCGGCCCGCACGAGACCTTCGGCCTGGCCGCGCTGGAGGCGCTGGCCTCCGGGACGCCGGTGGTGGTCTCGGCCTCCTCGGCCCTGCGCGAGATCGTGCGGCCTGGCTGCGGGGCCGCGGTGCTGGACCACGCGCCCGCGTTCGCCACCGCGGTCACCGGGCTGCTGGCGGCTCCGGAACCCGCTCGCCGGGCGGCGGCCAGGGCGCGCGCCGAGGAGTTCGCCTGGCCCAACGCGGTACGCGGCATGCTGCAGGCCCTGCGCGGCTGACCGGCGAGCGGCGTCGTTCCGGCGCGCGGCATTAGGGTGGCGGTATGTCCAGGGCGAGCCTTGACAAGGATCCGCGCGAGGTCGCGTCGATGTTCGACGACGTCGCGGCCGGTTACGACCGGGCGAACTCCGTCATGACCTTCGGCTTCGACCGCAGGTGGCGGGTGACCACCGGCCGGGTGCTGGACGCCCGTCGTGGCGAGAAGGTGCTCGACCTCGCCGCGGGCACCGGGGTGTCCACCGAGGAGTACGCGCGGGGCGGCGCCTGGTGCCTGGCGGCCGACTTCTCCATCGGCATGCTGCGCGCCGGACGGCACCGGAACGTGCCCATGGTCGCCGCGGACGCCCTGCGGCTGCCCTTCGCCGACGACAGCTTCGACGCCGCCACGATCTCCCTCGGGCTGCGCAACTTCGTGGACACCAAAGCCGCGCTGGCCGAGATCGCCAGGGTGGTGCGGCCGGGCGGGCGGCTGGTGGTGTGCGAGGTCTCCACCCCGCCCTTCGCGCCGATCCGCTTCCTCTACCGCAAGGTGCTGCTGCCCCTGCTGACCTGGCTCGGCCGCCGCGCATCGTCCAACCCGGAGGCCTACGCCTACCTCGCCGAGTCGATGCTGGAATGGCCGGACCAGCGGGCGCTCGGGGAGATCATGGCCGCGGCGGGCTGGACCAAGGTGGAGTGGCTGAACCTCACCTTCGGGGTGGTGGCCATCCATCGCGCGGTCAAACCGGGGCGTCCCGAGGGTTCCGTAGACTCGGGCGCATGAGCGATCCCAGCAGCGACGCCCAGGTCATCGTGGTCGGCGCGGGCCCGGCAGGCTCGACCGTGGCGACCTACCTTGCCAGGGCGGGCATCGACGTGCTGCTGCTGGAGAAGACGACCTTCCCGCGGGAGAAGGTGTGCGGGGACGGCCTCACCCCGCGCGGGGTCAAGCAGCTGATCGACCTCGGGCTGGACACCAGCCAGCAGGCGGGCTGGGTGCACAGCAGGGGGCTGCGCATCCTGACCGGCGACCTGACCCTGGAGCTGGACTGGCCCGAGCTCACCAGCTACCCGCCCTATGGGGTGTCCAGGACCCGGCACGACTTCGACGACCTGCTGGCCAGGACGGCGGTGAAGGCGGGGGCGCGGCTGTGCGAGCGCACCAGCGTCACCGGGGCGATCACCGACGAGCGCACCGGAAGGGTCGTCGGCGTGCAGGCCAAACAGGGTCAGGAGAAGCGGCCGGTGAGCTACCGGGCGCCGCTGGTGCTGGCCTGCGACGGCGTCTCGGCGCGGCTGGCGCTTTCCATCGGCATCGACAAGCAGGAGAAGCGGCCGATGGGGGTGGCGGTGCGCCGCTACTACCGCAGCCCGCGGCACGACGACCCGTTCATCGAGGGCCACCTGGAACTGTGGGACCGCAGCGACCCGCGCCGCCCCAAGCTGCTGCCCGGCTACGGCTGGGCCTTCCCGCTCGGCGACGGCACGGTGAACGTCGGCCTCGGCATGCTGTCCACCTCGAAGTCCTTCCGCAACACCGACTATCGCGCGCTGCTGCGTTCCTGGCTGGACTCCACCCCTGAGGAATGGGGTTACCGCGAGGAGAACGCGGTCGGCCGGATCGGCGGGGCCGGCCTGCCGATGGGGTTCAACCGCACCCCGCACTACCGGGATGGCCTGCTGCTGCTCGGCGACGCGGGCGGCATGGTGAGCCCGTTCAACGGTGAGGGCATCTCGGCGGCGATGGAGTCCGCGCAGCTGGCCGCCGAGTGCGTGCAGCAGGCCCTTGCCCGCCCGCAGGGCCCGTCGAGGGAGCGCGCGCTGCACGGCTATCCGCTGGCGCTGAAGGAGCAGATGGGCGGCTACTACCGGCTCGGGAACCTGTTCGCCAAGGCCATCGGCAAGCCGAAGGTGATGCGCGCGGCCACCAGGTACGGGCTGCGGATCAACCCGCTGATCCCGTTGGTCTACAAAGGACTTTCCGGCTGCTACGACGCCTCCGGGGGAGACGCCGTGGACCGGCTCATCTCGGTCGCCTCCCGGCTCACCCCGAGCGCCTGAGCGCCCGGCACCGGCACTGGGCCGTGGGAAACATCACAGCGTTTTCCCACCGTACCGGGGTGGTACGGGTCCCCTTGATCCTTTTCGCGCTGGTCCCCGACTCGTGACCGCCGGGTGGCCGTGGAGTGGTTAGGTTCCCCTTACCGGAAGGTCCCCGGAGACAACAATGTGAGGCGCGTCCTACACTGGGGCCCATGCTTTGTGAATGGCTTCACAACGTCGACCGAACCCTTGTGAAGCTTTTTACAAAGTCTCCATCAGCGAATACGTGGGTTCTGGGGTGGTGAGCACGCTTTGTAAGGCTGCCCTAACACTCGGCGGTGTGATGAAGGTCCCTTAGGGTGCCGCCGAGGCAGTTGCACAGACCACGTCCACCGGCAGCGGCGCGGAAAGGATGGCCAGGACCGTGCTGAGGTTAGTAGCGAGCGAGCAGTTGGCGCAGGGGGCGACCGCGCCCAACCTGGATATGTACCTGCCGCTCGTGTTGCTGTTCGCGCTGGCCGCCGCGTTCGCGGTGTTCTCCGTACTGCTCGGCCCGTTGCTCGGACCCAGCCGTTTCAACAAGGCGAAGTTCCAGGCGTACGAGTGCGGGATCGAGCCCTCGCCACAGCCCGTCGTGGGTGGCGGCCGGATGCCGGTCGCCTACTACGTGACCGCGATGCTGTTCATCCTCTTCGACATCGAGATGGTGTTCCTGTTCCCGTACGCGGTGGCGGCGGACTCGCTCGGTCTCTGGGGATTCGCGGCGGCCACGCTGTTCATCGCGACCTTCTTCATCGCCGACATCTACGTGTGGATGCGCGGCGGGCTGGATTGGAACTGATATGGGTCTGGAAGAGAAGTTACCCAACGGAATTCTGCTGGCCAGCCTGGAAGGCCTGGTCAACTGGGCGCGGAAGAACTCGCTGTGGCCCGCGACCTTCGGGCTGGCCTGCTGTGCGATCGAGATGATGACCACCGGCGGGTCCCGCTACGACATCGCCCGCTTCGGCATGGAGCGGTTCAGCGCCACCCCGCGGCAGGCCGACCTGATGATCGTTGCGGGCCGGGTCAGCCAGAAGATGGCCCCGGTGCTGCGCCAGATCTACGACCAGATGGCCGAGCCGCGCTGGGTGCTCTCGATGGGCGTGTGCGCATCCTCCGGCGGGATGTTCAACAACTACGCCGTGGTGCAGGGCGTGGACCACATCGTCCCGGTGGACATGTACCTGCCCGGCTGCCCGCCGCGGCCGGAGATGCTGCTGGACGCGATCCTCAAGCTGCACGCCAAGATCCAGGACGAGCCGATGGGCCCGCGCCGTGCGGCCCTGCGCGCCGCCAGCGGCGAGCGGACCGAGCTGGTGCCCTCGTCGATCAAGTACGCGAAGAAGTGAGTGCCCGTGACTGACGACGAACCCACCAAGCCGCGGCCCGGCGAGGAGCAGTCCAGCGCCGAGCGCGAAGAAGGCGGGCTGGAACCGGCGGGCACCCGCCCCGCCCAGGCGTCCGAACCGGTGGTCGCGGGCAGGCCGCGCAAGGGCATGTTCGGCGTCTCCGGCACCGGGGACACCTCGGGCTACGGCGGCCTGCGGTTGCCCGCCTACACCCCACCGCCCGCCGAGCGGCCCTACGGCGGCTGGTTCGACGAGTTCGCCGACGAGTTCTTCGCCGCGCTCGGCGAGAACGGCATCCCGGTGGACGAGGCCATCCAGCAGGTCACCGTGGACCGCGGCGAGATCACCTTCTACGTGGCAAGGGAGCACCTGGTCGGGGTCTGCCGCACCCTGCGCGACGACCCCGGCCTGCGGTTCGAGATGTGCAGCTCGGTGTCCGGTGTGGACTACGGGCCGGAGGTGCCGCAGCGGCTGCACTCGGTGTACCACCTGATGTCCATGACCTTCCGCCGCCGGATCCGGCTCGAGGTCACCCTGGATATCGAGGACCCGCATCTTCCGTCCGTCGTGGAGGTCTATGCCACCGCCGACTGGCAGGAGCGGGAGGCCTACGACATGTTCGGGATCGTCTACCAGGGACATCCCGCGCTGACCCGCATCCTGATGCCGGACGACTGGGACGGCCACCCGCAGCGCAAGGACTACCCGCTCGGCGGGATCCCGGTGGAGTACAAGGGCGCGGAGATCCCGCCACCCGATCAGCGGAGGTCGTACTCGTGACCAGCAGCGATCGTATCGCCGAGAAGAGCACCGGCACCGACACCACGGCCGAGGGTGCCAGCAGCCAGCCCTACGCGGAGTCCAGGGAGACCACCGAGGGCCGGGTCTACACGGTCAGCGGTGGCGACTGGGAGGACTTCCTCTCCGATCTGGACCCCGAGCATGACGAGCGCATGGTCATCAACATGGGGCCGCAGCACCCCTCAACGCACGGCGTGCTCCGCCTGGTGCTGGAGCTGGAGGGGGAGACGATCACCAACCTGCGTTCGGTGATCGGCTACCTGCACACCGGGATCGAGAAGAACTGCGAGTACCGCACCTGGACCCAGGGCGTCACCTTCGTGACGCGAATGGACTACCTGGCCCCGCTGGCCAACGAGATGGCCTACTGCCTCGCGGTGGAAAAGCTGCTCGAGGTCGAGGTGCCCCGCCGCGCCCAGCTGCTGCGCGTGCTGCTGCTGGAGCTGAACCGGCTGGGCTCGCACTTCGTCTACATTGCCACCGGCGGGATGGAGCTGGGCGCCTCCACCGCGATGACCTACGGGTTCCGCGAGCGGGAGGAAGTCCTGCACCTGCTGGAGTACCTCACCGGGCTGCGGATGAACCACGCCTTCATCCGGCCCGGCGGGCTGGCCCAGGACATGCCGCCGGACTTCCACGAGAAGGTCACCGAGTTCTGCAAGGTGATGGACAAACGGCTGCCGCAGTACGACAAGCTGTTCACCGGCCAGCCGATCTGGCGCAACCGGCTGAAGGGCGTCGGCTACCTCCCGGTGGACGCCTGCCTCTCGCTCGGCGTCACCGGGCCGGTGCTGCGTTCCGCCGGGCTGGCCTGGGACCTGCGCAAGATCGAGCCGTACTCCTGCTATGACGAGTTCGAGTTCGACATCCCCACCTCGAACGAGGCCGACTGCTGGGCCCGGTACCTGATCCGGGTCGAGGAGATGCACCAGTCCCTGCGGATCATCCGGCAGGTGCTGAAGAAGCTGGAGCCCGGGCCGATCATGGTGGAGGACAAGAAGATCGCCTGGCCGGCCCAGCTGTCCGTCTCCAGCGACGGCATGGGGAACTCGCTGGAGCACGTTCGCAAGATCATGGGTCAGTCGATGGAGTCGCTGATCCACCACTTCAAGCTGGTGACCGAGGGCTTCCGGGTGCCGCCGGGCCAGGTGTACGTACCGGTGGAGTCCCCGCGCGGCGAGCTCGGCTACCACATGGTGTCCGATGGCGGCACCCGGCCGATGCGGGTGCACGTCCGGGAACCCAGCTTCGTCAACCTGCAGTCGATGCCGGCCATGTCCGAAGGCGGCCTGGTGGCCGACATGATCGCCGCGGTCGCCTCGATCGACCCCGTGATGGGGGGAGTGGACCGATGAACTCTCCGACACCCGTGCCCGAACCGGGGCCGCAGTACAGCGAGCAGACCCACGCCGCGGCCGGTGCCGATGTGGACGTCCCCGGCATCTCCACCGGCAAGGAGGAGTTCGAGCTCGCCGAGTCCACACTGGACACAGACGTGTTCGGCGAGGACATCGTGGCCAAGGCGAAGGACCTGATCTCGCGGTACCCGCAGAGCCGGTCGGCGCTGCTGCCGATGTTGCACCTGGTGCAGTCCGTGCAGGGCTACGTCAGCCAGGAGGGCGTCGCCTTCTGCGCCCGGCAGCTCGACCTTTCCGAGGCCGAGGTCAGCGCGGTGGTCACCTTCTACACCATGTACAAGCGCAAGCCCTGCGGCGAGCACCTGGTGAGCGTGTGCACCAACACGCTGTGCGCCGCGATGGGCGGGGACGCGATCTACCGCAGGCTCGCCGAGCACCTCGGCGCGGACGGCAAGCCCCTCGGCCACGAGGAGACCGTTGGCGAACCGGGGCAGCCCGGCTCGCTGACCATCGAGCACGCCGAGTGCCTCGCGGCCTGCGACCTGGCCCCGGTCATGCAGGTCAACTACGAGTTCTACGACAAGCAGACCGAGCAGAGTGCGGTCGAGCTGGTGGACGCCCTGCGCCGCGGGGAGAAGCCCGCGCCAAGCCGGGGTGCCCCGCTGACCGACTTCAAGAGCACGGAACTGCAGCTGGCCGGGTTCTTCCCGGAGGACGAGCAGACCTTCCGCACCGATGTCGACGGCCCCTCGGCCGCCGAGGAGACCCTGCGCGGTGCCCGGCTCGCCGAGGAGCGGGGCTGGACGGCACCCGCGATGGCGGACGAGGTGCCGCTGCCGGAGGTGGAGAAGAAATGACCGACCCGTTGACCCCGGTGCTCACCAAGCGCTGGCTGTCCCCGAACTCCTGGCGGCTGGACACCTACGAGCGGCTGGAGGGCTACACCGCCATCCGCAAGGCGCTCAAGGGCACCCCGGAGCAGCTGGTCCAGCTGATCAAGGACGCCGGGCTGCGTGGCCGCGGCGGCGCGGGCTTCCCGGCCGGCGTGAAATGGGGCTTCATGCCCAAGGACGAGGAGAAGCCACACTATCTCGTCATCAACGCCGACGAGGGCGAGCCGGGGACCTGCAAGGACATCCCGCTGATGATGGCGGACCCGCACTCGCTGATCGAGGGCTGCGTGATCGCCGCCTACGCGATGCGCTCGCACCACTGCTTCATCTATGTGCGCGGCGAGGTCATCCACTGCATCCGCAGGCTGAACAACGCGGTCCGGGAGGCCTACGACGCGGGCTATCTCGGCAAGAACATCCTCGGCAGCGGGTACGACCTGGACATCACCGTGCACGCCGGGGCCGGCGCCTACATCTGCGGCGAGGAGACCGCGTTGCTGGACTCGCTGGAGGGCAGGCGCGGGCAGCCACGGCTGAAGCCGCCGTTCCCCGCTGCCTCCGGCCTGTACGCGGCGCCGACCACGGTGAACAACGTGGAGACCATCGCCAGCGTGCCGTACATCGTGAACGGCGGCGCCGACTGGTTCCGCGAGATGGGCACCGAGAAGTCGCCCGGCCCGAAGATCTACTCCATCTCCGGGCACGTGGAGCGGCCGGGCCAGTACGAGGCCCCGCTCGGCACCACCCTGCGCGAGCTGCTGGAGCTGGCAGGCGGGATGAAGGACGGCATCCCGCTGAAGTTCTGGACCCCCGGTGGTTCCTCCACCCCGCTGTTCACCGCGGAGCACCTGGACGTGCCGCTGGACTTCGAGGGCGCGGCCGAGGCGGGCTCGATGCTGGGCACCACCGCGTTGATGATCTTCAACGAGACGGTCTCGGTGCCATGGGCGGTGATGAAGTGGACCCAGTTCTACGAGCACGAGTCCTGCGGTAAGTGCACGCCCTGCCGGGAGGGCACCTTCTGGATGGCGCAGGTGCTGGAGCGGATGGTCGAGGGCAAGGGCACCGAGGAGGACATCGACACCCTGCTCGATGTCTGTGACAACGTGCTCGGCCGCTCGTTCTGCGCGCTCGGCGACGGCGCGGTCAGCCCGATCACCAGCGGCATCAAGTACTTCCGGGACGAGTTCCTCGCCCTGTGCGAGAGCAACAAGGCCAAGCAAGAACTGGTGGGAGCAGCATCATGACGATCGCGCCCGAAGCCAAGACGGAAGAGACCCCGGTTCCGGAGGGGTACGTCAAGCTGACCATCGACGGCGAAGAGGTCATCGCGCCCAAGGGCGAGCTGCTCATCCGCACCGCCGAGCGACTCGGCACGGTCATCCCGCGGTTCTGTGACCACCCGCTGCTGGACCCGGCAGGCGCCTGCAGGCAGTGCCTGGTCGAGGTCGAGATGAACGGCAGGCCGATGCCGAAGCCGCAGGCCTCCTGCACGATGACCGTGGCCGACGGCATGGTGGTCAAGACCCAGCTCACCTCGGCGGTGGCGGACAAGGCGCAGCAGGGCGTGATGGAGCTGCTGCTGATCAACCACCCGCTGGACTGCCCGATCTGCGACAAGGGCGGGGAGTGCCCGCTGCAGAACCAGGCGATGGCGCACGGCCGCGCCGACTCCCGGTTCGTGGACGCCAAGCGCACCTTCCCCAAGCCACTGCCGATCTCCAGCCAGGTGCTGCTGGACCGAGAACGCTGCGTGCTCTGCCAGCGCTGCACCCGGTTCTCCGAGCAGATCGCCGGTGACCCCTTCATCGACCTGCTGGAGCGTGGGGCGAACCAGCAGATCGGCACCGCGGAGACCGCGGACGTGCTGGACCTGGCCTCGCGCACCAGCAGCGGGCACCCTTTCCACAGCTACTTCTCCGGCAACACCATCCAGATCTGCCCGGTCGGCGCGCTGACCAGCGCGCAGTACCGGTTCCGCTCCCGCCCGTTCGACCTGGTGTCCGCGCCCAGCGTGTGCGAGCACTGTTCCTCCGGCTGCGCCGAGCGCACCGACTTCCGGCGCGGCAAGGTGATGCGCAAGCTGGCCGGGGACGACCCCGAGGTGAACGAGGAGTGGGTCTGCGACAAGGGCAGGTTCGCCTTCCGCTACACCAGCGCCGCCGACCGGCTGCGCCGCCCGCTGGTGCGTAACACGCAGACCGGCGAGCTGGAGGAGGCCTCCTGGACCGAGGCCCTGCGAGTTGCCGCCGACGGCCTGGCCGCGGCGCGGGACGCAGGCGGGGTCGGGGTGCTGCCCGGCGGCAGGCTCACCGTCGAGGACGCCTACGCCTACACCAAGTTCGCCCGGCTGGCCCTGCGCACCAACGACATCGACTTCCGGGCACGGGCGCACTCCCCCGAGGAGCTGGACTTCCTCGCCGCGCACGTGGTCGGCAACACCCCGGAGCACGTCAGCTTCGGCGCGCTGGAGACCGCCCCGGTGGTGCTGTGCGTGGCCTTCGAGCCGGAGGAGGAGGCACCGATCGTCTTCCTGCGGCTGCGCAAGGCCGCGCGGGACAAGGGCACCAAGGTCGTCCACCTCGGACAGTGGAGCACCCCGGCGGTGCGCAAGACCTTCGGCGAGCTGCTGGCCTGCCGGCCCGGCGGCGAGGCGGCCGCGATCGAGGCCATTGGCCAGCATGCCAAGGACCTGGACGAGCAGCTGGCGGCCGAGGGCGCGGTGGTGCTGGTCGGTGAGCGGGCGGCCGAGGTGCCGGGCCTGTTCACCGCGCTGCACCGGCTGTCCGCCCGCACCGGCGCGAAGCTGGCCTGGATCCCGCGCCGCGCGGGTGAGCGCGGCGGGCTGGACACCGGCGCCCTGCCCACCCTGCTGCCCGGTGGCCGCGCGGTGACCGACGAGCAGGCCCGCGCCGAGGTCGAACGGGCCTGGGGAGTGGCGGCCGGTTCGCTGCCCGCGCAGCCGGGCCGGGACACCACCGGCATCCTGTCCGCGGCCGCGGCCGGTGAGCTCTCCGGCCTGCTGGTCGGCGGGGTGGATCCGGACGACCTGCCCGATCCGGAGCTGGCCCGCGGCGCACTGGCCGGTGGCGCCTTCGTGGTCAGCCTGGAACTGATGCGCAGCGCCGTCACCGAACGCGCCGACGTGGTGCTGCCGATCGCACCCGCCGTCGAGAAGTCCGGCAGCTACCTGAACTGGGAGGGCCGCCGCCGGGAGTTCGAGGTGACCCTGGAGGGCACCGGCGCGCTGCCGGACTGCCGGGTGCTGGACACCCTCGCCGTCGAGATGGACGTGGACCTGTTCACCCAGAGCCCCGCCGCCGCGGCGGGGGACCTCGCCCGGCTGCCCGCCCGGCCACGGGACGGTGCCGCCCCGGACGTTCCCGGCCTGCCGCAGGCCGCCCCGGCCGCGGGCAAGGCCGTGCTGGCGACCTGGCGGCAGCTGCTGGACAACGGCTCGCTCCAGGTGGACGAGCCGCATCTGGCCGGAACCGCACGCCCGGTGGTGGCCAGGCTGTCCGCGAACACCGCGCGGTCGGTCGGCAAGCGGGTCACGGTGTCCACCGACCGGGGTTCGATCACGCTGCCGGTGGAGGTCGCCGACCTGCCGGACGGGGTGGTCTGGTTACCGTCCAACTCGGACGGATCGAGAGTCCGCGTTGCGCTGGGCGCCGGGCACGGCGCCGAGGTGTCGATCGCGGCCGGAGGTGCTGAGTGAGCGACCCGCTTTTCCTGGCGCAGGCGCAGGACGCGGCCAGCCGCGCCGAGCTGCTCGCGGACGACCCGTGGTGGCTGATCCTGCTCAAGGCCGTGGTGATCCTGCTGATCGGCCCGGTCATGACCGTGTTCCTGATCGTGTGGGAACGCAAGGCCATGGGCCGGATGCAGAACCGGCCCGGCCCGAACCGGGTCGGGCCGGGCGGCTACTTCCAGTCCATCGCGGACGCGATCAAGCTGCCGTTCAAGGAACAGGTGATCCCGGACACCGCAGACCGCAAGGTCTACTTCCTCGCGCCGGTGATGTCCGCGGTGCCCGCGCTGATCGGGCTCGGCGCCATCCCGTTCGGCCCGCAGGTGTCCATCTTCGGTGAGCAGACCGTGCTGCAGCTGGTCGAGCTGCCGGTGAGCGTGCTGCTGATCCTGGCCACCTCGGCCATCGGGGTGTACGGGATCGTGCTGGCAGGCTGGTCGTCCGGCTCGCCATACCCGCTGCTCGGCGGGCTGCGCTCCACCGCGCAGGTGATCTCCTACGAGATTGCGATGGGGCTGGCGATTCTCGGGGTCGCGCTGTACGCGCAGTCGCTTTCCCTTTCCGAGATCGTGGACGCCCAGCAGAGCGGCTGGTACTTCTACCTGCTGCCTGCCAGCTTCGTGATCTTCCTGATCTCCATGGTCGGCGAGACCAACCGGGCGCCGTTCGACCTCCCGGAGGCCGAGTCCGAGCTGGTCGGCGGGTTCCACACCGAGTACAGCTCGATGAAGTTCGCCATGTTCTTCCTCGCCGAGTACGTCAACATGGTGATCGTCTCGGCGTTCTGCACCACGCTGTTCCTCGGTGGCTGGCGGGCGCCATGGCCACTGTCCACCATCGGCGACGGGGTGCTGAACACCGGCTTCTGGCCGCTGCTGTGGTTCTTCGCCAAGGTGTTCCTGCTGCTGTTCGGCTTCATCTGGCTGCGCGGCACGCTGCCGAGGTTCCGCTACGACCAGTTCATGAAGCTGGGCTGGAAGGTGCTCATCCCCGGCGGCCTGATCTGGTTCGTGCTGATCGCGGGCATCCGCGCGATCCGCACCGACGCGGAGGTCACCACCGGCCAGATCCTGGTCATCGGCGGGATCACCATCGTGGTGCTGGTGCTGCTCACCCTGTTGCTGCCGGAGAAGCGGCTGCCGGACGACGACTCGGTGCCGGTCACCGGCAGCGACTACCCGCTGCCGCCGCTGGACCTGAAGGTCCCGGACACCACCCCGCGCCGGAAGGCGCTCAAGGCCAAGGAAAGGGCGGCCAGGAAGGAAACGGCCTCGGTCACCGCCGGGGGCGATTCCGAAAAGGAGGGTCCTGACAATGGGACTGTTTGACCCCATCAAGGGCTTCGGCGTCACCTTCGCCACGATGTTCAAGAAGGTGGCCACCGAGGAGTACCCGGAGATCGGCGCGCCCGCCGCGCCCCGGTACCACGGCAGGCACCAGCTCAACCGGCACCCGGACGGGCTGGAGAAGTGCGTCGGCTGCGAGCTGTGCGCCTGGGCCTGCCCCGCGGACGCGATCTTCGTCGAGGGCGGGGACAACACCGAGGAGGAGCGCTACTCCCCTGGTGAGCGCTACGGCATGGACTACCAGATCAACTACCTGCGCTGCATCGGCTGCGGCCTGTGCGTGGAGGCCTGCCCGACCCGGTCCCTCACGATGATCAATTTCTACGAGATCGCCGATGACGACCGGCAACGGCTGATCTACACCAAGGAGGACCTGCTGGCGCCGCTGCTGCCGGGGATGGAGCAGCCGCCGCACCCGATGCGGCTCGGCGAGAACGAGCAGGACTACTACGTCAACGGCCCGGAACTCGCCCGCGGGCGTGGAGTGCCCTCGGGCGAGACGGTCGAAACGTCCGAAGAGAAGGCGATGCAATGATCGCGCCGATTCTCGCGCAGGCGCCGATGGAAGCGGCCGTCTCCACCGGCGAGGCCGTCGCGTTCTGGGTGCTCGGCCCGGTCGCACTGGCCGGTGCGCTGGCCATGATCTTCGCCCGCAACGCGGTGCACTCGGTGCTCTGGCTGGCGCTCACCATGTTGTCGCTGGGCGTGATCTACATGGTGCAGCAGGCGCAGTTCCTCGGGTTCACCCAGATCATCGTGTACACCGGCGCGGTGATGATGCTGTTCCTGTTCGTGCTGATGCTCGCCGGCAGGGACAGTTCCGACTCGGTGGTCGAGGTGCTGCGTGGCCAGCGGCTGGCCGCCTCGGTGCTCGGCATCGGGATGGCGGTGCTGTTCGCCGCCGCGCTGACCCGCTCGCTTGCCGATGTCACCCCGGCCGTGCCGCCGGACCCCGGCAGCCCGGAGGGCGGCGGCGCTGGCGGCCTCGGCAGGCTGATCTTCACCGACTACCTGTTCCCGTTCGAGCTGACCGCCGCGCTGCTGATCGTCTCCGGGATGGGCGCCATGGTGCTGTCCTTCACCGACCGGCACGCCAAGGGTGGCAAGCGGTCCCAGCGTGAGCTGGTCGAGGCCCGCTTCCGCGGCGAGTACGAGCGGCGTTCGCCCAAGCCCGGGCCCGGCGTGTTCGCCACCTCGCATACGGTGGCCACCCCGGCGCTGCTGCCGGACGGCTCGGTGGCCCCGGAGTCGCTGTCCAGGCTGATCGAGTCCACCGCGGCCGAGCACCTGGAACCGGGGCGCAGGCGGGTCGCGGGCGAGGAACCGGAGCCGGACGCGCGCTCCCTGGTGGGCGGTAAAGAGACCGACGAGGGGGAGAGCAAGTGACCCCGACCTACTACCTGCTGCTGTCCGCGCTGCTGTTCGCGATCGGCGCGGTCGGTGTGCTGGTGCGCCGCAACGCCGTCGTGGTGTTCATGTGCATCGAGCTGATGCTGAACGCGGTGAACCTCTCGCTGGTCACCTTCGCGCGGATCAACGGTTCCATCGACGGGCAGGTGATGGCGTTCTTCGTGATGGTGGTCGCCGCGGCCGAGGTGGTCGTCGGGCTGGCGATCATCATGGCGATCTTCCGTACCCGGCGATCGGCCTCGATCGACGACACCAACCTGCTGAAGTACTAGGGGTTTAGGCCTTGATCACATCATCGTGGCTGCTGGTCGCCTTCCCGGCGCTCGGTGCGCTCATCCTGCTGGTCGGCGGCAAGCGGACCAACGGCTGGGGGCACCTGCTCGGTTGCGGCACCGTCCTCGCGTCCTTCGCCTACGCGTTGGCGATGTTCTTCTCCAGCTCCTTCTCCGGCGCGCGGGATGTCGCGCTGTACTCCTGGATCCCGGTCGACGCGCTGCAGATCGACCTCGGGCTGCGGGTGGACCCGCTCTCGGTGACCTTCGTACTGCTGATTACCGGCGTGGGCTCGCTGATCCACATCTACTCGATCGGCTACATGCACGGCGAGGACGGCAGGCGCCGGTTTTTCGGCTACCTGAACCTGTTCGTCGCCGCGATGCTGATCCTGGTGCTCGGCAACAGCTTTGTGACGCTGTACCTCGGCTGGGAGGGTGTCGGTCTGGCGTCCTACCTGCTGATCGGCTGGTACCAGGATCGGCCGTCCGCGGCCACCGCCGCGAAGAAGGCCTTCCTGATGAACCGGGTCGGCGACGTCGGCCTTGCCATCGCGATCTTCCTGATGTGGAAGTACATCGGCAGCACCAACTACGCCGAGGTGTTCGACGGTATCGGCCAGGTTCCCACCGGGGTGGTCACCGCGATCGCGCTGCTGCTGTTGCTCGGTGCCTGCGGTAAGTCCGGCCAGTTCCCGCTGCAGGCGTGGCTCCCGGACGCGATGGAGGGGCCGACCCCGGTCTCCGCGCTGATCCACGCCGCGACCATGGTCACCGCGGGGGTGTACCTGATCGCCCGTTCCGGCCCGATCTTCAACCTCACCCCGACCGGGCAGCTGGTGGTCACCATCGTCGGAGCACTGACCCTGCTGATCGGGTGTGTGATCGGCTGTGCCTACGACGACATCAAGAAGGTGCTCGCGTATTCCACGGTGAGTCAGATCGGGTACATGATGCTGGCGGTGGGCCTCGGGCCGTTCGGCTACGCGCTGGGCATCACCCACCTGCTCACCCACGGCTTCTTCAAGGCGGGCCTGTTCCTCGGGGCCGGTTCGGTCATGCACGGCATGAACGACGAGGTCGACATGCGCAAGTTCGGTGGGCTGTACAAGCGGATGCCGATCACCTTCGCCACCTTCGGCCTCGGCTACCTCGCGATCATCGGGTTCCCTTTCCTCTCCGGGTTCTACTCCAAGGACGCGATCATCGAGGCCGCCTTCGGCCAGGAGGGCTGGCGTGGCTGGATCTTCGGCGGCGCCGCGCTGCTCGGCGCCGGGATCACCGGCTTCTACATGACCCGCCTGGTGCTGATGACCTTCTTCGGCAAGGAGCGCTGGCGGGAGATCAAGTCCAGCGACGGCAGGGAGTTCCACCCGCACGAGTCACCCCCGGTGATGACCGGCCCGATGATCGTGCTGGCCTTCGGCTCGGTCGCGGCCGGGTTCCTGTTCACCCAGGGCGACGCGCTGGTGGAGTGGCTGACCCCCTCGCTGGGCGCGTTGCAGGAGTCCGAGCACGGGGTGCTGCCACACGCGCTGGTGCCGATCCTCACGGTCGGGCTGTCCGCGCTCGGGGTGCTGCTGGCCTGGTTGCTGTTCGGCAGGCGGCAGGCCTCGGTCGAACGGCCGGAGAACGTCTCGGGTGTGGTCCGGGCCGCGCGCAACGACCTGTACGGCAACGCGCTGAACGAGAACCTGGTCGCCCGGCCCGGCCTGTGGCTCACCAGGGCCTCGGTCTACCTGGACAACCGCGGGGTTGACGGCGCGGTGAACGGGCTGGCCGCGCTGCTCGGCGGCGGTTCCGGCAGGCTGCGCCGGATGCAGACCGGGTTCGTCCGCTCCTACGCGCTGTCCATGCTCGGCGGCTCCTTCCTGCTCGTCGCCGCCCTGCTGCTGGTGAGGTTCGCATGACTCTCTTGCTCGTCCTGATCCTGCTGCCCCTGCTCGGGGCGATCGCTCTGACGGCGCTGCGCGGGAACGACCGGCTGGCCACCCTGGTCGCGCTCGGCATCTCGATCGTCGAGCTGCTGCTGATCGTTCCACTGTGGATCGGCTACGACCCTGGCGGCGAGCGGATCCAGCAGGCATCCTCCTTCGACTGGATCCCGGCCTTCGGGGTGCATTTCTCGTTCGGGATGGACGGCATCGCGCTGGTGATGATCGCGGTCATCGCGTTGCTGGTGCCGATCGTGATCGGCGCGCTCGGCTCCACCGACAAGCTGCCCGAGGGCCGCGGCGCCGCCGGTTTCCTCTCGCTGATCCTGGTGCAGGAGTCGTTGACCATCGCGGTCTTCGCCGCCACCGACGTCTTCCTGTTCTACGTCCTGTTCGAGATCATGCTGATCCCGATGTACTTCCTGATCGGCTACTACGGCGGGCCGAGGCGGCAGTACGCGGCGGTGAAGTTCTTCCTGTACTCCTTCCTCGGCGGCCTGCTGATGCTGGCCTCGGCGATCGGGGCGTACTCCCTTGCCGACGACCGGATCGGCGCGGGCAGCTTCGACTGGGCCACCCTGGTCGGGGTGGTGCAGGACGCGCCGCTTTCCACCCAGATCTGGTTGTTCCTCGGTTTCTTCATCGCGTTCGCGATCAAGGCCCCGCTGGTGCCGTTCCACACCTGGCTGCCGGACGCAGCCGGGCAGGCTCCGATCGGCGTCGCCGTGCTGCTGGTCGGCGTGCTGGACAAGGTCGGCACCTTCGGCCTGCTGCGCTACAACCTGCCGATGTTCCCCGACGCCAGCCAGGAGCTCGCCCCGCTGGTGCTGGTGCTGGCCGTGATCGGGATTCTCTACGGCGCCGTTCTCGCCGCGGGGCAGCAGGACATGAAGCGGCTCATCGCGTATGTGTCCATCTCGCACTTCGGCTTCATCGCGCTGGGCATCTTCGCCTTCACCCAGCAGGCGCAGGTCGGCGCGGTGTCCTACATGCTCAACCACAGCCTGGCCACCGGGATGCTGATCGTGGTGATCGGGATGATCGCGCTGCGCGGCGGATCCACCCGGATCTCCGACTACGGCGGCATGGCCAAGGTGACCCCGGTCCTCGGCGGCATGCTGCTCATCGCCGGGCTGTCCACCCTTTCGCTGCCCGGCACGAACTCGTTCATCAGCGAGTTCCTTGTGCTGCTTGGCTCCTTCGAGACCCGCACGCCCTACGCGATCCTGGCCACCATCGGCATGGTGCTCGCCGCGGCCTACGTGCTGTGGCTCTACCAGCGCCTGATGACCGGTCCGGTCCGTGGGGACGCCCTGGTCGGGGCAGGCGGAGGCCCGGGAACCGCGGCAGCGCCGGAAACGGGTGCGAAGAAGACGATCAAGGATCTGTCCGTGCGGGAGATCGGGGTCCTGGCGCCGATGGTGGTGCTGATCATCGGCCTCGGCCTGTATCCGAAGCCGGTGCTGGACACGATCTCCCCGTCGGTCGAGGCGACGCTCGAGGCGGTCGCGCCGTCGACGACCTTGCAGGAAGGCAACTGATACATGCTCGACGTTCTTCTTGCCCAGCAGCAGGGGGACGGGCCGCTGGAGGCCCCCTCGATCGACTACGCCGCGATTCTGCCGGTGCTGATCGTCCTCGGCGCCGCCTGCATCAGCGTGTTGTTCGAGACCTTCCTGCCCCGGCACCAGCGCTGGTCCGGCCAGGTCGTGCTCAGCCTGCTGACGCTGGCGGCCGCGGGGGTCGCACTGGGCGCGTACGTGAGTGACGCGCCGGACCGCGGGGTGGCCACCTTCAGCGGCATGATCTCGGTGGATGGGCCGGCGTTGTTCCTCTGGGGCACCCTGCTCGCCCTGGCGCTGGGCGCGGTGCTGCTGATCGCGGACCGCTCGGTGGAGCCGGGCGGGGCGTTCGTCGCGCAGGCGGGGATCCGGCCCGGCACCATGCAGGACCGGGCGCAGGCCGGTTCCACCGGCATGCAGACCGAGGTGTTCCCGCTGACGCTGTTCGCGCTCGCCGGGATGATGACCTTCTGCGCGGCCAACAACCTGCTCACCATGTTCATCGCGCTGGAGGTGCTCAGCCTCCCGCTGTACCTGATGTGCGGGCTGGCCAGGCGGCGCAGGCTGATCTCCCAGGAAGCCGCGGTCAAGTACTTCCTGCTCGGCGCGTTCGCCAGCGCCTTCTTCCTGTACGGCCTCGCGCTGCTGTACGGCTACGCGGGTTCGGTGCAGCTGGCCGATATCGCGAACGCCACGGCGGGCACGGACCGCTCCGACACACTGCTGTTCGCCGGGTTCGGGCTGCTGGTGGTCGGCCTGCTGTTCAAGGGTTCGGTCGGCCCGTTCCACACCTGGACCCCGGACGTCTACCAGGGCGCCCCGACCCCGGTGACGGCCTTCATGGCGGCCTGCACCAAGGTGGCCGCGTTCGGCGGGATCCTGCGCGTGCTCACGGTCGGCTTCGAGTCGACCAGCTGGGAGTGGCGCGGGGTGCTGTGGGGCGTGGCGATCGTGTCGATGCTGATCGGGGCGATCCTCGGGCTCACCCAGACCGACGTGAAGCGGATGGTCGCCTACTCCTCCATCGCACACGCCGGGTTCCTGCTGGTCGGCTCGATCGCGCTGACCGAGGATGGCCTGTCCGGCACGATGTTCTACCTGCTGGCCTACGGCTTCACCACGATCGCCACCTTCGGAGTGATCAGCCTGGTCCGTGACGCCGGCGGGGAGGCCACCCACCTGTCCGCATGGGCCGGGCTGGCCAAGCGGTCCCCGCTGCTGGCCTGGACGTTCACCTTCCTGCTGCTCGCCCTCGCCGGTATCCCGATGACCAGCGGGTTCATCGGGAAGTTCGTGGTGTTCGAGGCCGCGCTCTCGGACGGGATGGCGCCGCTGGTGGTCATCGCACTGGTGGCCAGCGCCATCGCCGCGTTCTTCTATCTGCGGGTGGTGGTGCTGATGTTCTTCTCCGAGCCCGCCCCGGACGGCCCGACGGTCAGCGTGCCCGGCGCGTTCACCACCGCGGCCATCACCCTCGGCGTGGTCGTCACCCTGCTGCTCGGCGTTGCGCCCAGCTTCGCGCTGGACTGGGCCGGTGCGGGCGGTTTCGTGTTCTGACTGCCTGCCCTGCCGCGGCTACTGGGGGAGCGTTTCCATGGAAGACGGGCGCGAAGGGGCCCGCGCCAAGCAGCGGGGCAGCGCCCTGCTGACCTCCATCGGGGTCGTCGCCAACGTCGCCGCGGTGGTCGCCCTTTTCCAGGGCAGGCTCAGTGCCCTCGCCTGGACGGGCGCGGTGCTCGCGGTGGTGCTCGGCGTCTTCATCGTGATCAGGCGGTGGGGAGCGCGGGTCGACGTGTGGATGGTGCTGGCCGTGGTGATCTGCCTGGTGGGTGGCGGGACGGCGGGGTTCCTGGTGGCACCCACCGGCTCCACCACCCCGCAGGCGGGCGATCCCTCGCTTCCGTCCGGCACTCCGACCTCGGCGGACACCCCGAACCCGGCCCCCGCGGACCGGATTCCGCTTCGCGACCTGCGGGTGGTCGAGAAGGAGGGGTACTGGCAGTACCGGGAGATCAGCGTGAACGGTAAGCCCCGGCCGGACGCGCTGACCGTCCGCTGTTACGGGACGTACTCCGTGCATATCGGCAGGCGGCCCGGCACGTTCCGGGCGGAGATCGGCCTCGGCGACCTGAACACGCGGGAACCGGCCCTGACGGTGCTGGACGGGACGACCGGGGAGCCGATCACCTACGACGGCAGGGAGCTCGGCGCGGGGCAGGTCTACTCCCTCGAGTTCGACACGGCCGATGTCCTGCGGCTGACCATCCGCGTGGACGACGTGATGTGCACAGAGGACAGTGAGAGCTACCTGGCCGTGTTCAACGCCGGAATCGACCCCTGAGCCCCGGACGGGATCTCCGTACGGCCGTTCCAGGCGATCTCCAGCTCGGCGATGCTCCTGCCCATGGTTCCCAGCTCGTCGGTCTCGGCGTAGACGAAGGTGAACAGCCCGGCCTCGTGCCGCCCGGTGCGCAGCAGGTCGATGCCCCACGGCCGCAACCCCTCGGTGAACCGCTGATCTCCGCCGAGGGCGTGGTTCAGCTCGGCGAACCCGATCTGCGCGAGGTCCACCTCGTGTACCGAGGTCTTCCGGTGATCAAAAGCAAAGTATCCGTATCGCATGGCTCGTTCCCTGGATGGAGTGAATTCTTGCAGAATAGACTATCAAGTTGAGCATGGCTCCTGGCAAGATCTGTCACGGAATGGGGTGATCCGATGCCGAAACAGAAACCCAAGCCACAGGCACGTGGTCTTGCAGAGGGGTTACGGGCAGCGCGTAAGGAATGCAAGCTCGCCATGATCGAGGTGGTGGAAAAACTGGACTGGTCGCAGTCCACGCTCAGCCGGATCGAGACCGGCCTGCGCAACGCCTCGGTGGAAGAGGTGTCCGCGCTGCTCGCGGTGTACCAGGTCACCGGGGCACGGCGGGATTCCCTGCTCGAGATGGCCCGCGACGTGGACCGTCCCAACTGGCTGGAGACCCGCTACGCCGACGTTCCCCACCAGGCCAAAACCCTGGCACAGTACGAATCCGACGCCACCCGGATCGTGGATGCCGCCTCGATTCTGGTTCCCGGCCTCTTGCAGACCCCGTCATACATTCGAGCCGTGATGCACTCGACCGGAGTCGCCCCGGCGGATATTCAGGCGCGGGTCGACTTGCGGGCGGAGCGGCAGAAAGTACTGGACCGTCGCAAACCCCCGAACCTGGTCGCGTTCGTGGACGAGGCGGCACTCCGGCGCCGGATCGGTGGTTCCCTGGTGATGGCGGACCAGCTCCGGCACCTGGTGACAATGGCGGAACGGCCCGCCGTCGAACTCCGGGTGATTCCTTTCGATGTGGGTGGCCACCCTGGGGTGAACAGTGCGTATGTGCTGCTCGAGTTCTACGACGCACGACCGGTCGTACATCTGGAACACCGCCGCTCGGGCCTGTTCCTGCACCAGAAGGCCGATGTCGATCCCTATGTCGAGGCGACCGCGAGCCTGAACGCGGTCGCCTTGGATCCTATGCAGTCCGTCCGTATGGTTGAGTCGATAGCGGAAAGCTACGACTGACCTGGGTGAAAGGACGGCCCGCCGTGCAAGACCTCACCGGCGTGACCTGGCGCAAGTCCAGCTACAGCGGCTCGGAGTCCAACTGTGTCGAGCTGGCCGTCACCGCGGACCGGACGGCGATCCGGGACTCGAAGGACCCCGAAGGCGGGGCTCTGGTCCTGACCCGCCCGGAGTCGGTGGCCCTGTTGTCGGCCCTGCGCCGCGGCTGATCAGTCCAGCCGGGCACGAATCGAGGCGATCTTGCCCGCCAGGCGGTCCGCATCGCCGGGGAACAGGTTGAGGTACTGGTTGCCGGGCGGCCCGCTGAGCTCGATGCCGATCCGGCCCGCTTCGGCGTCGAGATACGACAGCGTCGCGGACGCCTCTTCCCTCCCGCCTGCTGCGCGCCTGGCGACATGCAGGTAACCGAGCCCGTAGTGCGGTGGTTCCAGCAGCGCAGCCATGGCGCTCGCGTCGCGGCTGCGCTCGTAGGCGTCGGCCCGCTCCAGTGCGGCGAACTCCTCCTGGCGCACCGAGAACGGGGTGAACTCGGCCGGCGGAAAGTCGGGTAGCTGCGCGGCGAGCGTGCCGGTCAGGTCGTTGTCCTCGGCCGGGCCGAGCCACACCGTCCCGTCCCGGTGCGCGGCGGCCACCGCATCCCGCCCCTTGGCGGCGACCAGTGCCGTGTACTGCACATCGCCGGTGCGGATGAAGGTGTAGTACTCGGTGTCCGGCCGGTCCAGCAGGTGCAGCGTGTCCTCGAAGTCCCCGGTCAGTTCCCTGCCCCTGACCAGGCCGAGGGAGCCGAGCTCGTCCAGTATCTCCCGGTCCACCTCTGCCCGGATCTCTGGCGAGATGTAGTGCGCCCCACCCGCGAAGACCACGTGCGGTCTGCCGCAGCCGGTCTGTGCCATCGCGCTGAGCAAGGTGTCCAGTGACAGTTCCAGCAGGTGGCGCACGGCCACGGTGCCTCCCCCTCCCCGCAGCCGTCGCTAGCTTTCGTCTTTCCTGGTCTCGCCGATGACCGGGGGCACGACCTTGCCCTCGAAGCCGCCGTAGGTCTCGTCCGGGTCGGGATCCTTCAGGTAGTCGGGCCGCTGGCGGTCCTTGTCCTCGCCACCCTGGCCGCGGCCCGCGCCCGCGCCCATCGGCATTCCGGCGGCTCCCGCTCGTCCGGACGTTCCCGTGGAGCCCGGTGCGCCGCCCGTGGTGCCCCGAGCAGTACTGCCCTCGCCCGGCAGGGCGCCGGTGAACCGTCCTTGCCCCGGCATGCCGCCGGTCCGTCCGGAGCCGATGCCTCCGTTGCCGCGATACCCGCCGCTCCCGGGCCCGGAGCCGCTGCCGCCACCCGGTCCGCTGCCGATCGGGCCGAAGCCGGACCCGCCACCTGGCCCGGTACCGGTGCCCGTTCCGCCGGGCGGCCTGCCACCCGGCCCGAACTGCTGGCCGCCCTGCTGCGGAGTCGGTTCGGGAGCAGGGCTGGGCCGCCAGGAAGAAGCCCCGGTGCCATCGGTATCGGTGCTGGTGCGCCCGGCCGGTACCCGCTGTGTGCCGGGCGTTGGACCCTGTCGGTCGCCCGTGCCGCCTGGTGCTCCCGTAGCGGGGCTTGGCGGTGGCCGGTAGTCCCCGCCGCCGTCGCTGCTGACCCCCGGTCGACCACCGGAAGCACCGACCGAGCCACCGATCACCGGTGGCGCGACCCTGGAACCGCCCGGACCCCCGGCCTCCTTGGCGCCGCCGCTGCCATCGGCCATCGAGATCGGCGCGCCCGGATCGGTCAGCGGCGCGAACGCGGAAGGCATCGTCTGCCCGTTGCTGGTGCTGGCCTGGTGGTAGGTGGTGTAGGCCTGCACATTGGCCTCGCTTTCGGCCTGCCACTTGCCGACCTCGGCGATGTACCTGCCCATGTCGCCGATCGACATCGAGTCGAACAGCCCGGTCGCCGTCATCTCCGGCGGCTTGTCCGATACCGGCACCACACTGTTCTGCACCCGCCGGAACGACTCGATCTGATTGTCGATCGCGTGATCCGCGACGTTGAGATAGCCGGAATCCAGCTCGCTGGCTTTGGCCAGTGGTTTTGCGGCATTCGCCGCAGCGGAACCGGCTTGACCTTTCCAGCCTTCCTGAATTCGCTGTTCCAGCCGGGCCACCTGGCCCGCTCGATCTTGCAGCCGAACCTTCAGCTCTTCGGCTGCCTGCTTCGCGACGGACAGTTTCTCCGGCCCAGGCCCGCCGTTGATCTGCCGGTAGATTTCGGCAGCTGAGAGCTTGCCCGCCATCAGTTTGCCCCCTTGATGTTGCTGATCACCATGGCCGCGACATCATGCGCCGCCTGGCACGGATCGGCCTCCCCCACCTTGTCCTCGGACAACTGGATGTTGACATTCACTGCCGTGGTATCGCTGGTGCCTACAATGACAGGACATGCACCGGTTGTTCGCGGGTCGTCGTAGATGCTGCTCGCTACCGCTGGATACCCAGCGACCGGATCGAGGACTTCAAACAGGCGCGCTCTATCCCCGTTGCCGTAGATCGCGCTAAGCCCGTCGTAGACTTTTGGGAAGATGACGGAAACGCTGGCTTTGGTGGGAAGACCCGCGCTCCAGCTACAGGCCGGTCCCGATGGGCCGTTGATGTCGGGCTCCGGGCTCACCTTGGCATTGAAGATCCTGGTGACCTGTTCGGATGTGAGCACCTCACACGGGGCCTGCTGGAAGCGAGAGATGTCGAGCGGGTTCTCGACCTTGGGCGCTCCGTTGTTGGGTGCGCTGGTTGGCTCTGACGTGCCGGATGGCGACTGACCGGTAGCGGTTGGTGCGAGGCTCGGGCTGCCCGGTTCCTGGCCCGAGCAGCCTGCCAGTAGGATCGCTACGGTGACGAGCAGCGGAGTCGCCTGGCGCATCAGAGGATCGAGCCACCCGTCTTGCTGATCTCAGCAGCGCTGTCGTCCTCGTTGGCGGCGTACCGGCCCATGGCGGCACCGTATTTCTCCGCCTGCGCCCAGCAGTAGTCCTCCCGCTCCTTCAGGGCACCCAGCAGGGTCATCCCGGTGTTGTTGACCATGGTCGCGTTCTCCCCACTGGCGAACTCTGCACCCGGCCCTTCGGCTTGCGCGATGTTCCTGGCGTGCTGCTGGTCTTTCCGGAATTCTTCCGCCGTGTCCTCCCACTCGGCTTTCAGGATGCGGAGCTCATCCAGGCTGTACTCGAAGCCGGGGCCGCCCGCCGCGGCCTCGCGTGCGCCCGCGGTCACTCCGGAGGCCAGCCAGCCGATCGTGCTGATGGTGTCGCGTCCGTCGGGCTGCTCAGCCACGGTTCACCCCTGCCGCATATCGAGCCGCGCGTGCCTTCCCCGTCGTCATGGTCCCTCCCGAACCCATTCCGACTCGATGTGACCTGTTGTCGTTCGCCTACGCTGCGTGTTTCGACGGGCCGACGTTAGCACGGGTTCCGATTCGGCCGACCCCTTTCGCCGAGATTCGCCATACCCGCTGACAGCAGAATCCGCCCCGCGCGCATAGCTACTTTGTGTCCATTGAATATTGCTGTAAGTAGTGACTAGGTGCTTGCTCAAACCTAGAATTTGTCACCGAAATGCAGCATCAGCTATCGGGAGCGGGGAGCAGCATTGTGCGAACGCGTGCAGGGTGGTTGCTGGCCTGTTACCTGAGCCTGCTGGTGCACACCGCCTGTAGCGACACGGGGACCGGGCCGGTCGAGGTAGTTCAACCCGAGCAGCCTGAACGGTCGGCACCTGAGCGGCCCGAGGACCGGAACACCGCAGCGTTGGGGGCCGCGCTCGGCGCGCTCGACACCTGCGCGCTGCTCGGGAAGCCGAAGTCGCAACCGGGCCGGCACACTTGTTCGGCCGCCGGTGGGGACGCCGAGGAGATCGGGGTCAGGGTGGCCGACTGGCCGCCACGGAAGAAGTGGGCGCTGTTGCCGATCGAGCTGGCAGGTAAGCGGGCCTACCAGCTCCGGCACCAGCCAGGGCCACTCCCGGTCGCCTGTTCCATGGTTGTTCCGCTCAGCTTCCGGGTCGCGATCGAGTTCAAGTATGACCACGTCACCTTCGGTCCCGAGCGGGAGGACCACTGTGCCCTGCTGCGCGGGGTGGCCGAGGACGGCGTACGCAGGATGATCGGCATCCCCGGTATGGAAGGCTTCCTGTTCGGTCCGAACGAGAACGACACTGGAGCGCTCGGCGCCTGCGTGCATCTCGACGAGCCCGGCGCGGCGCAGGAGTGCGAGCCCGCCCGACCGGCACGGGTTCCGGAGGGCGCCGACCGTGTGCTCACCGTGGGCAGCGCCGACCCGAACGTGGCGTGCGCTGCCTTCGCCGGAGCTGTGCAGCAGCCCTACGGCCCTTCGCTGACACCGGTCGTGCATCGCGGAATCTGCTATTTCGCCCAACCCGAGCACCGGATCCAGATCGAGGCCGGCTTCGGCGTGCTGGACAGTTCGCCCGCGGACTGCGGCACCCCGGTCGAGCTGTTCCGTGACCGCACCGAGACGACGCTCGGGGGCAACGCTGCGGTGACCTTCCGCAGCATGGACCGAAGCTCCTATCACCTGTGTGTTTCCCCGCATGACGATCGTCAGCGGGCGGGTATCGTCTTCTTCGGTGTCACGGCTTTCGGGGAGCGTGGCGTGCAGACGCTGAGCAGTCCGGTACTGCCGGACAAGGACGTGGACAAGGCACGTGCGGTAGTCGATCGGGTGCTGGACGAAGCCTTCCACTGACCCGTGGCATGGGTCACCACGGTGCTTGGACCTGCGGGTAACCCCGCCATGGTCGGTGCCATTAGGCTTTCCCGAGACCGTGACCCCCAGTGCCGAGAGGCGGAGCCGACGTGTCATTGCCAGATGGCGCCTTGGAGGAGCTGCGCGCCGCGGTCGGCTTGCGCATCGCCGACCCTGCTCTGCTGAGCGAGCTGGCCGGTGGGCTGAACGAGGTCGAGACGGTGCTGCGCCAGGTCGTGCGCAGCGATGTGGAGGCGGTGGCCGAGGCCGCCTCACACCTGGTCGAGGCGGGGGGCAAACGTTTTCGCCCGCTGTTCACCCTGCTCGCCGCGCAGTTCGGCGACACCGGCAGGGAAGCGGTGGTCACCGCGGCGGCCGCCGTGGAGCTGGTGCACCTGGCCACCCTGTACCACGACGACGTGATGGACGAGGCCACCATGCGGCGCGGGGCGCAGAGCGTGAACGCCCGCTGGGACAACACCATCGCGATCCTGACCGGCGACTTCCTGTTCGCCAACGCGTCCAGGCTGGTCGCCGACCTCGGCACGGACGCGGCCCGGATCATCGCCGAGACCTTCAGCGAGCTGGTGACCGGCCAGATGCGCGAAACCGTGGGGCCAGTGGGGGACGAGGACCCGGTGGAGCACTACCTCAGCGTCATCGGGCAGAAGACCGGTTCGCTGATCGCCACCGCGGGCCGGTTCGGCGGGATGTTGTCCGGGGCCCGGCCCGAGTACATCGACGCGCTGCGCCGGTACGGGCAGCTCGTCGGTACCGCCTTCCAGATCTCCGACGACGTGATCGACATCGCCTCGCCATCGGCGGAGCTGGGCAAGTCGCAGGGAACCGACCTGCGCGAGGGGGTGCGCACGCTGCCGATGCTCTACGCACTGGCCGACGACGGCACCGAACCCCGGCTCGCCGAGCTGCTCCAGGGGCCACTGACCGAGGACGCGCTGGTCGAGGAGGCACTCCAGCTGCTGCGGTCCTCTACCGGACTCGAACGCGCACGGGTCACCCTTTCCGACTACGCTCGGCGCGCGCGGGCGGAGCTCGAGGCGCTTCCGGCCTCACCCGCCCGGGACGCCTGCGAGTCGGTGGCCGACTACCTCGTCGCCCGGATCCGCTGAGCGTCCCGGTTCGCCCGGCGCGGCGGCAGCACCCGCGGGGCCAGGAAGGAGACACCGCGTAGATGTCCATCTTCGGACAGGTTTGGTTGTGGAGCCTGGCGGCTTTCGTGCTCGGCGCCCTGCTCACCTGGCTGTTGCTGGTCCGGCCCGCCCAGTCGCGGATCGCCGACCTCGAACGCAGGCTGGCCGCGGCGCCCACGCCCGAGCGGGGGCAGCTCCACCAGGACCCCGAACCGACCTTGGTGCAGCACCAGCCCGCGGCCGCCTCCTCAGGGGACGGGCCGGGGCTGGATCCGGATGCGCTGCCTGGCGTGCCCGAACCCGCCGAGGAGACCGCCGCGGAGCGGACCCGGTTCGTCGGGCCGGTCGAGCCGCAACCCCAGCCGCAGTGGCTGGAGCAGGACAGCTTCGCGCAGGCGGGCCGCGACGCGGACGAGCCGACCGAGTACCGGTACGCCGAGGAACCACCGCGGTACGGCGACCAGGACGAGGAGTACGGCCAGTACGAGCCGTACGGGCAGTACGACCAGTACCTCCAGGAGACGCACCCGGACGAGGAGGCCGAGCAGGCCTGGGACTCCACCCAGGCGCTGTCGGTGCTGGAGCCCGGCCAGGAGGACCAGTACGAGTACGAGGCGGCCCGGCCCGAGCCCGAACCGGAGCCCGAGCCGCGGGAGCGGCAGCCGGCCTCGCTGTTCACCGAGCTCCCGGCGTACGAGTACGTAGACGAGGACAGCGACTACAACGACTACAACGGCGACGCCGGCTACCGGGACTACGGGCAGCACGAGGACCAGCCCGAGCAGCAGCACGCCGAGTACGAAGGGGAGCAGCCCGGGGAACCGCCTGCGGAGACGCCGAGCCCCCCGGACACCACGCAGGTACTGCCCAAGCGGCAACCGCGGGAGGTGCCGCGGGGCGGGTTCGACCAGCCGGAGCCGATCCAGCCCTCGATGCGCACGGTCTCCCGGCGGGAACCGGCTCCCGAGGTGGAGGGCACGCACAGTGGCTCGCTGTTCCAGCCCGCGGTGCCGGCGGGGCCTGCCGCGGAGCAGCCCGGCCCGGTTCCGCCACCCGCGCGCGACCACGTCCCGGAGGAGGGGGGCGCGCTGCCCTCCGGTCCGTTCGGCCCCGGTTCCGCGATGCCGTTGCCCGGCGGGGGCAGCCCCGCGGAGGACTACCGGGTCAAGGCGAGCGTGACCGCCCTGCGCTACTGCACCGAGGACGAGCCGCGCTACCCGAACATGGTCGCCGAGGTCTGGTTCCGCACCCCCGCCGATGCCGAGCGCGTCGGTTTCCGCCCCCTCACCTGACCGCAGTGAACGGCCCACGCACAGCAGGGATGGGTTCTAGGTGACGGTCCAGGTGTCCTTGCCGCGCAGCAGGCCCTGGAGGTCCGGGGTCTTGGCCGTGCGGGCCTCTTCCAGCTGGGTACGGGCCAGGTCGTCGTAGGTCGGCCGGTTCACCTGCCGGAAGATCCCGGTCGGGGTGTGGTTCAGGTGCTGGTCGCCCAGCCGGGACAGCGCGAAGGCGTAGGCGGTGTCCTCGATGGTCGGGTCGTGCACCACCAGGTTGTCCTCGCCGATCTCGCTGACCTTGGCGACCTCCATCCCGCCCCAGGCGCTGCGGGTGACGCCGTACTCGCCCTCCGGCCCGAACCGGATCGGCTCGCCCGCCGTGAGCGGGATGAGCCGCCGGGCGCTCTCGTCGGCGTCCTTGAGCACGTCAAAGGCGCCGTCGTTGAAGATCGGGCAGTTCTGGTAGATCTCCACCAGCGCCGACCCGCGGTGCTGGGCGGCCGCGGTGAGTACCTCGGTCAGCCCCTTGCGGTCGGAGTCCAGCGCCCGCCCCACGAAGGTGGCCTCGGCACCCAGCGCCAGCGACACCGGGTTGAACGGGGTGTCCAGCGAACCCATCGGGGTGGACTTGGTGACCATGCCCTGGTCGGAGGTGGGCGAGTACTGCCCCTTGGTCAGCCCGTAGATCCGGTTGTTGAACAGCAGGATCTTCAGGTTCACGTTCCGGCGCAGGGTGTGCACCAGGTGGTTGCCGCCGATGGACAGCGCGTCCCCGTCCCCGGTGACCACCCACACCGACAGGTCCGGCCGGGTGGTGGCCAGCCCGGTGGCGATGGCCGGGGCGCGGCCGTGGATGGAGTGCATCCCGTAGGTGTTCATGTAGTACGGGAATCGGCTGGAGCAGCCGATCCCTGAGATGAACACGATGTTCTCCCGCTTCAGCCCCAGCTGCGGCAGGAAGGACTGGATCGTGTTCAGCACGACATAGTCACCACAGCCAGGGCACCAGCGCACTTCCTGATCGGACTTGTAGTCCTTGGCCTTCTGCGGTTCCTCGGTGGTGGGGACACCCTCCAGGCCGCCGAGTGCGGGCAGCCCGAGGTCGGTCGCAGTCACTTGGCCGCCTCCTCAGTGGTTGCGGTGATGATGTCGGTGAACACGCCCTGCAGTTCCTCGGCCTTGAACGGCAGGCCGGCGACCTTGTTGTAGGAGCGGATGTCGACCAGGTACTTCGCCCGCAGCAGGGTAGCGAGCTGGCCCAGGTTCATTTCCGGCAGCACGACGGTGTCGTAGCCGCGCAGCACCTCACCGAGGTTGCCGGGCAGCGGGTTCAGATGCCGCAGGTGCGCCTGTGCGATCGGCATTCCCTGCTTGCGCACCCGGCGGCAGGCTGCGCCGATCGGCCCGTAGGTCGAGCCCCAGCCCAGCGCCAGCACCCTGGCCTCGCCGCCGCTGGGGTCGTCCACCACGACATCCGGCACGTCGATGCCGTCCACCTTGGCCTGCCGCAGCCGCACCATCTTGTCGTGGTTGTCCGGGTCGTAGGAGATGTGCCCGGTGTTGTCCGCCTTCTCCAGCCCGCCGATGCGGTGTTGCAGTCCGGGCGTCCCCGGCACGGCCCAGGCCCGCGCCAGTGTCTCCGGGTCCCGGACATAGGGCCAGAACTCCCCGGAGTCGTCGGTGGCGTTCGCCTCCTGCGCGAAGCTCACCCGCAGGTCCGGCAGGTCCTGCACATCCGGGACCAGCCACGGTTCGGAGCCGTTGGCGATGGCGCCGTCGGACAGCAGCAGCACCGGGGTGCGGTAGGTCAGCGCGATCCGGGTGGCCTCCAGCGCGATCTCGAAGCAGTCCGCGGGTGTCGAGGGCGCGACCACGGGCACCGGGGACTCGCCGTTGCGGCCGAACATCGCCTGCAGCAGGTCGGCCTGCTCGGTCTTGGTCGGCAGCCCGGTGGACGGCCCACCGCGCTGGATGTCCAGCACCACCAGCGGCAGCTCGGTCATCACCGCCAGCCCGATGGTCTCGGACTTCAGCGCCACCCCTGGCCCGGAGGTGGAGGTCACGCCGAGCGCGCCGCCGTAGGAGGCGCCCAGCGCCGCGCCGATGCCCGCGATCTCGTCCTCGGCCTGGAAGGTGGTGATCCCGAAGTTCTTGTGCTTGGACAGCTCGTGCAGCACGTCCGAGGCCGGGGTGATCGGGTAGGTGCCGAGCAGGATCGGCAGCCCGGACTGCTGGCCGGCGGCGACGATCCCGTAGGCCAGCGCCGCGTTGCCGGTGATCTGCCGGTAGGTACCCGGCGCCAGCTTGGCCGGGGCGACCTCGAAGGTGGTGCCGAAGGACTCGGTGGTCTCCCCGTAGTTCCAGCCTGCCCGGAAGGCCAGGATGTTCGCCTCGGCGATGTCCGGCTTCTTGGCGAACTTCTCCTGCAGGAACCGCTCGGTGCCCTCGGTCGGCCGGTGGTACATCCAGGAGAGCAGGCCCAGGGCGAACATGTTCTTCGCTCGCTCCGCGTCCTTCTTGCTCAGCCCGGTCTCCGCCAGCGCACCCTTGGTCAGGGTGGACATCGCCACCCGGTGCACCTCGAAGGCGGAAAGCGAGTCGTCCTCCAGGGGGTCGCTGGCGTAGCCGACCTTGCCGATGTTGCGCTTGGTGAACTCGTCGGTGTTCACGATGATCGTCCCGCCATGCGGGACATCGGCGACATTGGCCTTCAACGCCGCCGGGTTCATCGCCACCAGCACGTCCGGCCGGTCGCCAGGGGTGAGAATGTCGTAGTCGGCGAAGTGCACCTGGAAGCTGGAGACGCCGGGAATCGTGCCCTGCGGTGCCCGGATCTCCGCGGGGAAGTTGGGCAGGGTCGCGAGGTCGTTGCCGAAGGCCGCCGCCTCCGAGGTGAACCGGTCGCCGGTGAGCTGCATGCCGTCACCGGAGTCGCCGGCGAACCGGATGACCACCCGGTCCAGCTGGTTGACCTCGGTCGGCCGGTCCGCCTGGAGTGTTGTCGGGCCCGGCCGCCCGGCTCCATTGCCGTTCGTGCTTGCCGGCGTCAAACGGAGCGATTCCTCGCTTCGCTCGTCATCGCTCATGCTCAGGGGGTCCCTCTCTGCTGCCCGCGTCGTAGTGCCGACCGACACACTGCCCTTATATACCTCGAGATTACTTGGTGTTTTGCTCGAATCGTGCGCCGGTGTGACCCGACTTACCTGTAACTCATGGTAACGGTTAACTTCGATCGTCCGCTGTGAAGCCCGTCTCCCCTCAGAAAGTAGAACATGTTCTTGCTAGCGGCCGCTCGCCTCCCGCCAGGCCGCGACCTTGGCGGCGAACTCCGGTGACTCCAGCGAGTTCAGCTGCTGGATGAGCTCAAGATTGACCGCCTCGGCATGTTTGTCCATCGCGCGCGTGCGGCGCATCGAATCTTTGATTGCGGTCACCAGGTGCCGGGGCGCCGCGGCCGCGGGCCGGGTCAGCGTGACCGCGGCTTCCAGCAGTTCCGCGTGGTCACCCGGAACGGTACGCAGCACCAGCCCGGCCTCGGTGGCGCTCGCGGCGTCCAGTACCTCGCCGAACAGGGTCATCGCCGTGGCCTGCTGGGTACCGACCGCACGTTGCAGCATCCAGGTCATCCCGCCACCGGGGTGCAGGCCGAGCTGCAGGAAGCGGGCGTCGAACCGGGCCTCGGGGCCGGCGAGCCGCACGTCGGCGGCCAGCGCGAGGTTCAGGCCCGCGCCAACGGCGGCACCGCCGACCGCGGCAACGGTGGGCAGGCCGCACTGGGCAACGGCGAGGAAACCCTGGTAGATCGCGCGCAGCGCGTCTTCGTTGGCCTCGCCGAGCGCGCTCAGGTTGGCGCCGGCGCAGAACGCGGGCGGGGTGCCGGTCAGTACCAGCGCGTGCACCTCGGCGTCCTGCTCCGCCTGCCGCACGGCCTCGGCCAGCTGGGCGGACAGCTCCAGGGTCAGCGCGTTGCGTTGTTCGGGGGCGTCGATGGTGAGGACTGCGGTTCCCCCGGTCCGCTCGGTACGTATTCGTCCTGCCGTTCGCCCCATAGGTCCCATGATGCTCTCAATGTTCCGGGTTAGGGGATCTTTCCAACAGTGTGGACAGCACGACCGTCGAGACGGTCCGTTCGACGATCTCCAGTCCACGCAGCCGCTCCAGCGCGGTCTCCAGGTGGTGGATGTCCGCGGCGCGCAGGTGCACGATCGCATCGGCCGCCCCCGACACCGTGTAGGCGGCCACGACCTCGGGCAACGGCTCCAGCCTCGCGCGGATCCTGGCAGGCTGGATGTTGCCCTTGCAGTGCACCTCGACGAAGGCCTCGGTGCCCCAGCCGAGCGCCTCCGGATCGACCACGGCGGTGAACCCGCGCAACACCCCGGCCTCCAGCAATCGGTCCACCCGGCGTTTCACCGCCGGAGCGGACAGCCCGACGAGCTTGCCGATGTCCGCGTAGCTGGAGCGCGCGTTCGCCACCAGGCACGAAATGATTCGCTGGTCCAAAGTGTTCACACGCAATGTTTAGCACGCGAACACGCAAGACACAGCGATTGCTTGCGTTCGACTTGCCCCATAGATTTCGATCTATGACGGCTGATGCTGCCCTTGACCCGACGTTCGGCCGGGTTCCGACAACCCGTCGCTACCTTATGTGCGCACCGCGTTACTTCGCGGTGGACTACGCGATCAACCCGTGGATGGACCCCACGCAGCCGGTGGATCGCGAGCTGGCGCTGGCCCAGTGGTCCGAGCTCAGGGACACCTATCGCAGGCTCGGACACACGGTGGACGAGATCGAGCCGCAGCCCGGGCTCCCGGACATGGTCTTCGCCGCGAACTCCGGCACGGTGATCGACGGCCGGGTGCTCGGAGCCCGGTTCCGGGCGGCCGAGCGGGCCGCCGAGGCCGAGCACGTGCGGCGCTGGTTCCTCGAGCGCGGCTACCGCGACATCACCATGCCCACCAAGATCAACGAAGCCGAGGGTGACTTCGTCTGGACCGGAAGGCTGCTGCTGGCCGGTACCGGTTTCCGCACCGACCCTGCCGCCCACGCCGAGGCGCAGGAGGTGCTCGGCGTGCCGGTGGTGTCCCTGGCGCTGACCGACCCCCGCTACTACCACCTGGACACCGCGCTGTTCGTGCTCGCCGAGGCGACCGACACCGCTCCCGCGCAGGTGGCCTACTACCCGGACGCCTTCTCCGCAGGCTCGCGCCGGGTGCTCGCCAGGCTGTTCCCGGACGCCGTGCTCGCCGATGCCGAGGATGCCGCCGTGTTCGGGCTGAACGGGGTTTCCGACGGTCGCAACGTGGTGTTGCCCATCGAGGCCACCGGGCTGGCCGACCGGCTGTCCCGGTTGGGCTACGAGCCGGTGCTGGTGGACATCTCCGAACTGCGCAAGGCCGGCGGCGGCCCGAAGTGCTGCACGATGGAGCTGCGCAAGTAACTCCCCAACCCCGCCGCCTACCGGTCTACGGCGCGCCGTCGCAATGTGTTCGGCACGACGAAGATTTGTCATTGCCCCGGCGAACTCGCTCGTGCTTACCTGGACGGCATGAATGCGGCCGTTGCGGACCGGCGCCGAGCGCGGCGCAGGGACCGGTGGGCCCTCGTCGCCTTCGGTGTCGTGTTCGTCCTTGCGTTCGGCGGTGCCCTCGGCTACGCCGTCCGGGCCCCGGTCAGTGCTGCCGGGACCGGCGGCGCTGACCGGGGCCCGCTGCGCGTGGTCACCACCACGAACTTCCTGGACGACACGGTGCGCCGGATCGGAGGGGAGGACGTGCGCACCGTCCGGCTGATGGGGCCCGGGGTGGATCCACACCTGTACCAGGCCAAGGCCGGGGACCTGGCGCAGATGCGCAACGCCGACGCGGTGATCGCGATCGGGCTCTTCCTCGAGGGTTCGATGGAGCGCACCCTCGAGGACATCGCGCGCTCCAAGCCGGTGCTGTTCGCGGGCGAGCAGGTCCCGGAGGAGCTGCTGCTCGACCCGGCAGCGGACGCGCCGAGCGGGGAGGAGCACGACCCGCATATCTGGTTCGACCCGCGGCTGTGGGCGCACGTCGTGGACGCCATCCAGGCCGAGCTCGCCCGCATCGACCCGGCGAACGCGCAGGACTACCAGCGGCGCGGCGCCGCCTACCGGGAACAGGTTCTGGCGCTCGGCGACGAGATCCGCGCCCGGCTGAGCCGGATTCCGCCCGCGCACCGGCAGCTGGTGACCTCGCACGACGCCTTCCGGTACTTCGGCAGGGCCTTCGGCATGGAGGTGGTCGCGATCCAGGGCATTTCCACCGAGGAGGAGGCGAGTACCGCCGATATCGGCCGGGTGGCCGACGAGGTCATGGCCAGCGGGGTGCGCTCGGTGTTCCTGGAGTCCAGCGTGCCGAGGCAGACCCTGGAGGCCGTGCTCGCCGCGGTCCGCCAGCGCGGCGGCGAGGTACGGATCGGCGGGGAGCTGTTCTCCGACGCGGCGGGCGATGACGGCACACCGGAAGGCAGCTACCTCGGCATGGTGCGGGCCAATGCCGACCGACTGGTCGAAGGGTTGCGATGAGCAGTGCACTGACCCTGCGCGGGATGAGCGCGTCCTACGGGGGCAAGCCGGTGCTCTCCGGTATCGACATGGACATCCCGGCCGGGCGGCTGGCCGCGGTGGTAGGCCCGAACGGCGCCGGGAAGTCCACCGTGGTCAAGGCGGCGCTCGGGCTGGTGCCCGCGGTCCGCGGCAGTGTGCGGCTGCTCGGCGAACCGCTCAAGAGGGTACGCCGCAGGGTGGCCTACATCCCGCAGGCCGACGCGGTGGCCGACGACTTCCCGATCACCGCGATCCAGGTGGTCGAGATGGGCCGCTACCCGCATCGCGGGTGGTTCCGCAGGCTGACCGAGGCCGATGACGAGCTGGTCGCCGCCGCGATGGACAAGGTCGGCGTCACCGATCTCGCCCAGCAGCCGATCGACGAGCTCTCCGGCGGGCAGCGGCAGCGGGTGTTCCTGGCACGGGCATTGGCGCAGCAGGCCGATCTGCTGGTGCTGGACGAGCCGTTCACCGCGGTGGACGCGCGTACCGAGGCGACCCTGCTCGACCTGCTCGGCGAGCTGTGTGCCCTTGGTGGCTCGGTGATCGCCGTGCACCACGACCTGCGCACCGTGCTGGACCGGTTCGACCACGCGGTGCTGCTGGCCGGCGCGGTGATCGCCGAGGGCGCGGCGGCCGAGGTCCTCACCCCGGAACATCTCGAGCGGGCCTACGGGATCGCGCCGCTTTCGGCGAGGGCACCGGCGTGATCGACTGGCTGCTAAACGCGCTGCCCCTGTCCTACCCGGACGCCGTGGTGGTGGTCGGCACCGCGGTGCTCGGCTTCGTCGCGGGCGCGCTGGGCCCGTTCGCGGTGCTGCGCGGGCGCAGCATGTTCGGCGACGCGATGAGCCACGGCACGCTGCCCGGCGTTGTGCTCGCCTTCATCCTCACCGGGACGAAAACGCCGGAGCTGCTGCTGCTCGGTGGGGCCGTCTCGGCCGCGGCCGCGGCGCTGGCGATGATCGGCCTCGAGCGGACCGGGAGGCTGCGCCCGGACGCTGCGATCGGGGTGGTGCTCTCGGTGTCGCTGACCATGGGGATCGTGCTGCTGACCCACCTGGCGGGAACCGGGAACAGCAAACAGTCCGGGCTGAACTCCTATCTGCTCGGCCAGGCCGCCGGGATGGTGCGCAGGGACATCGTGTTCACCCTGGTGCTGGGCGGGCTGGCGCTGGCCGCGGTCGTGGTCTGGTTCCGGGTGCTGCGCAGCGCCACCTTCGATCCCGGATTCAGCGCCGTGGCCGGGATTCCCGCCCGCGCGGTGGACATCGCGAGCACCGGCCTGCTGGTGGTCGCGGTGGTGCTGGGCGTCCGCACGGTCGGCGCGATCCTGATGGTGGCGTTGCTGGTGGCGCCCGCGGTCGCGGCCCGCCAACTGACCAGGAAGCTGTCCGGGATGGTGCCGCTGGCCGGGCTGATCGGCGCCACGGCCGGCGCGAGTGGTGGCGTGCTCTCCGGGAAGGCCGAGCTGCCGGCCGGTCCGGTGATCGTGTTGCTGGCCACCGCCGTCGCCGTGCTGTCGGTGGTGTTCGCGCCGCGCCGCGGCATGCTGGCCAGGCTCCGGCGGCGCAGCGGGATCGCGGAGGGACAAGCATGACCCCGGACGGCATGATGATCATCCTGATCGGCGGGCTGCTTTCCACCGGCTGCGCGGTGCTCGGCAGCTTCCTGGTGCTGCGCAGGCAGGCCCTGCTGCCGGACGCGGTGAGCCACGCCGTGCTGCCAGGGATCGTGCTGGTCTTCCTGCTGTCCGGGCAGCGGGCCACCCCGCTGACCATCCTCGGCGCCACCGCGTTCGGTGTGCTCTGCGTGCTGGGCTTCGAGTGGCTGCGGCGCACCGGACTGGTCCCATCGGACGCCGCGCTGGCGCTGATCTTCCCGGCGTTGTTCTCCCTCGGAGTGCTTGGCATCGGCCAGTTCGCCGCCGGGGTGCACATCGACCTGGACGCCGCGATCTACGGTGAGATCACCTTCGCCCCGCTGCGCACCGTGGATGTCCTCGGCACCCCGCTGCCGAGGTCGCTGCTCACCACCGGGATCGCCACCCTGGCCGCGATCCTGCTGGTCCTGGTGTGCTGGCGGCCGCTGCAGGCCAGCACCTTCGACCCGGAGTTCGCCGAGCTGGCCGGGCTGCGCGGGCGGGTGATGGGGCAGGTGCTGCTGATCGCCGTTGCCGGTCTCGCGGTGGTCGCCTTCGACAGCGTGGGCGCGATCCTGGTGGTGACCTTCTTCATCGTCCCCGCCGTCACCGCCAGGCTGCTGACCAGAAGGCTCGGCCCGATGCTGGTCGTGGCGATCCTGCTCGGCTGGGTCGCTTCCGTTGCCGGGCAACAGCTCGCGGTGGGGCTGAACAGTTCCATCGCGGGCACCATCGGACTGAGCAGTGTGGCCTGCTTCCTGCTCGCCCTGCTGTTCGCCCCCCGCGGCCTGCTGCACCGGATGCGGCACCGCACCGCCGCCCGGGTCAGTGCGCGAGCGCCGGTTGCCGCCGCCGGGCGCGAACCACCACGCCGGTGAGCGCGGCCAGCGCGATCGCCGAGCCGCCGGTCATGGTGAGCGCCATCGCCGGGCCGTCGTTGCCGAGCGCGCCCACCAGCGGGGCGATCAACGCGCCCAGCCCGAACTGCGCCGCCCCGAGCAGGGCGGCCGCGGCCCCGGCCGCCTCGCCGTGCCGGGACAACGCCAGTGCGGGCGCGTTGGGCAGCACGAAGCCCACCGAGCCGAGTACGAACAGCAGCGGGATCACGAAGCCGAACAGCCCGCCCGTGCCGGTCGCGGCCAGTGTCGTCAGCACCAGCCCGGATGCCACCGCAGCGGTGAGCGCGACCAACACGATCCGGCGCGGGGTGAACCGGTTCAACAGCGGCACGTTGAACTGGGCTGCGCCGATGATCGCCAACGCGCCGACCCCGAAGGTGAGCGCGAACTCCTGCTGGTCGAGCCCGTACTGCTCCTGCAGCACGAAAGACGCACCGGAGATGTAGGAGAACAGCGCGGACATCCCCAGCGCGGCCACCAGTGCCAGCACCACGAACTCCCGGTCCAGCAGCAGCGAGCCGTAGGTGCGCAGCACCGGCAGCACCCCCGCGGCCCGCCTGCGTTCCGGCGGCAGGGTCTCCCGCAGCGCGAACATCGCGACCAGCATCAGCAGCACGCCGAGCACCGCGAGACCGGCGAAGACCGCGCGCCAGGACCCGGCGACCAGGATCGCGCTGCCAAGGGTCGGCGCCAGGATCGGCGCGGCACCCATCACCAGCATCAGCCGGGACAGCGCGGTGGCGGCGGCGTTCCCGGTGAACAGGTCCCGCACCACGGCCAGCGCGACCACCATCGCCGCGGCGGCCCCGACCCCCTGCAGCGCACGGAGCACGCCGAGCACGGCGATGGTCGGCGCGATCGCGCACAGCACGGACGCCACCACGTGCAGGATCGCGCCTGCGATCAGCGGGCGGCGCCTGCCCAGCGCGTCGGAGAGCGGGCCGACCAGCAACTGCCCGATACCCAGCCCGATCAAGGTGCCGGTGAGGGTCAGCTGGACGACGGATGAGGACGCGCCAAGATCCGCGGAGATCGAGGGCAACGCGGGAAGGTACATGTCGATGGTCAGCGGCCCCAGCGCGATCAGCGCGCCGAGCACGAAGATCACGCGGATCCGTTCGGCCCTGCCGGGTTCGCCGGTGGATCGTTCGCCGGTGGGCTGTGGGGCGGCTCGGCTACGGGGCGGGTCGTTCAGCGCGACGTCGTTCATGGCGACCTTCCGGGCTCGGGGTGATCAACACGTCCTCGATTCGTGCAGCGCGGCGGCGTAGGGGTTTGTTCCGCTACGCCGCCACCAGCAAGGCTCGTACCTCGAGCGCACTCGAGGTCAACCCGGATGCAACGTGGATCACAGACTGGTCGCCGAACCGTCCACTGTGCTCAGTTCTGATTCGGGGCCACGTCATCGTTCGATGGCGAAGGTGAGTTCCGTGACGGCGGCGTGCTCGGCGGCGTGCACCTCGCGCAGGCCGCGGCCGAGATCGCGCAGCAGCGCGGCCGCCTGGTCCGCGGTGAACGGGCTGTGCTCGTCGTAGTGCCTGCGCAGCCGGGCCAGTTCGGCGCCGGCCTCGGCGGCGTCCTGCCGACCCTCGTCGCCCGCGGTGACCCCCTTCCGTACGGTGCGGACCAGCTCGCGCATCCATCTGAACTCAGGGACCCGCGGGTCGAGCGCGGTGTCGGCGAGGTCCTGCCAGGCCGCGGCCACCTTCCACCAGCCGTCGGCCTGACTGTCCAGTTCGGACATTTCCAGCAGGGTGGCTGCCTCGGCGAGGCCGTCGGCGAACAGGTCCCGCAGGTGTCCGCCGCCGATGCCATCCGGGTCGATCGCGGTCCAGATGGCAAGCAGCGCGCCCACCAGCCCGCGCCGGTCGGCGAACACCGTCGGCCAGCCGGTGACCGCGCGCTCGTCGGTCATCAGGGTCGCCCATCTGGTCCACACCGGCAGCACGGTGGACAGCTGCCGGGCCCCCTCGGCCAGCCCGGCGCGCACGGCGGCGGCCAGCCGGCCGGCGGTCAGCGGCTCCGGCCGGATGGTGGCCAGCAGGTTGCGCTCGGCCGCGGCCCTGCCTGCCGCGGTCAGCGTGTCCCGTTCGACCGTCAGCGGGGTCAGGTTGCGGTCGTCGAGGTGCACCCGGCCGTCCTCCTGCGCGTAGGCGACCACGAAGTGCTCGCCGCCTGCCGACTCGTCCGGCAGGTGCCAGTAGCCGATCCGGGCGCGGTCCGGCAGCACCAGTGCGGGCTCGCCCTCGGCCAGCAGGGCGGAGAGGCGTTTCGCCGCACCTCGCGCGGTGCCCGTGTGCAGCTCCGCCCGCAGCCCCAGACGGTCTACTGTGGACTTCAGCCAGCGCCGCGATTCCTCGTGCCGGAAGCGGAAACCCAGCCGCAGCGGTTTGCCGCCGTCGCGGGTCATGTCCCAAAGCCGGTAGCCCGCGCCGATCCCGCCGGAGGCGAGGAAGAGCAGCGGTTCGGACAGCTCACCGCCGTCCGGGTGCGCGATGTCGTGGTGGGCGAGGAGGTGCGCGAGGGCGGCGACGTCGGGTTGCCGTCCCCCGCGCAGCTGGTAGCCGTGCTCGGTCACGGCTCCATCGTCCTACAACGCGGCCGCCGCCGGGATGATGTCCGAGCGGAACCGCTCCAGCTGGGCCGTCTGGTGGACGTTCGGCACGTAACCGATCGCCACGTCCACGCCCAGTTCGGCGAGCCTGCGCAGTTCGGTGAGCAGCTCGCCGGTCTTCTCGCCGTTGGCGCCGATGTCCAGCGGCTGGTAGACGGTCTTGGTGATCTCGGCGTAGTCGCGGCCGATGGCGTCGCAGTGCCCGCGCAGCACCTCCAGCTTGTGCTTCAGCTCCGGGCCGTTGAAGAGGTTGCAGGCCTGCGCGTACTCGGCCACCATCCGCAGGGTTTTCCGCTCCCCGCCACCGCCGACCATGATCGGCGGATGCGGCTTGCTGAGCGCCTGCGGCACGTTCAGCAGCCGCTCGGCCTGGACATGCTTACCGGTGAACCCCTCGTCCGAGTCCGACCACATCCGCAGGCAGTACCGCAGGGCGTCCTCGAGCAGCTCGAAACGCTCCCTGGTGGATGGGTAGGGGAAACCGAGCCCGCGGGATTCCTCCTCGTTCCAGCCCGCCCCGATCCCGAGGATGGCGCGGCCGCCGGACAGCACGTCCAGCGTGGTGACGGCCTTGGCCAGCAGGCCGGGATGGCGGTAGAAGACACCGGTGACCACGGTGAGCAGCTTGACCCGCTCGGTGTGCGCGGCCAGGTAGCCGAGCGTGGTGTAGGCCTCCAGCATGTCGTTCTCGGCGGGCCCGACGACCGGGATCTGGAAGAAGTGGTCCATGATGGCCAGGTAGTCGAACCCGGCCTCGTCCACGGCGCGGGCGACCTCGGCGAGTTCGGCACCCAGCTTGGCGGGCCCGTTCGGCCAGGTGAAGTCGGGAATCTGTACCCCAAGTCTCATGTGCAGCCTTCGTGTCCGGGTGGATGGATGTCCCGCTTCCCGAACGTAGCACCGGAGTTACTCCAGGTCCCCGGTTCAGAAATCGGTCACCACGACCAGGGCGTCATGCAGCGGATCGGTGACGTAGACGGCCTGGGTGTGCTGGCTGACCGCGATGCCGCCGGGGTTGATCCCCAGCGAGAGCTCGCCCACCAGCTCGCCGGTGCGGCCGTCGATCCGCGCCAGCCCGTTCGGGCCGCCGTTGGTGTAGACCGTGTGCGTGCCCTGGTGCACCGCGACCGCGGAGCCCGCGCTGCGCAGCAGGATGGTCTCCCGCTCGCTCCTGGCCGAGCCGTCCACCACGGACAGATGGTGGATCCCGGCGTTGGCGACGTAGATCGTGTTGCTCTGCTCGTGCACCGCCGTGCCCGCCGGGGCCCTGCCCACCCGGACCGCCGCCGCGGGGGTGTTGGTGCCCACCTCCAGCGGGACGAGCGCGTCGGTGGTCTCGCCGGTGACGTAGACGATCCCGCGACCGGAGTCCACGGCCATCCCGGCGGGCCGTAGCCCCTTGCCGGGGACCGTGCTGGTGACCGCGGCGGTGTCCCCGTCGATCACCGCGATGTCGCCGGTGCTGGCGCTGGCGGCGTAGACCCGGTCGGTGGACTCGTCCACCCCGAGTACCGCCGTCCCGCGCCCGGTGGCGACGGTGGTGAGCACCGTACCGGTGTCCCCGTCGATCACCGAGACGCTGCCACCCGCCCGGTTACTCGCGTAGACTCGGTTGGTGGTCTGGTTCACCGCGATATCGGTCACGGTGGAGCCGAGAGACACGGTTCTGGTCACCCGATCGTGGTCGCCGTCCACGAAGGTGACCGTGCCGCTGCGCTCGTCGGCGACGTAGACGGTGTTCGTGGCCGAGTTCACCGCCACCGCTGTCGGCCGGTCCCCGACCGGGATGGTGACGACCTCGGCCGCGCCGGCCTGCCCAGCGGGCAGGACGCAGGCCAGGGTGGCCGCGGCGCCCATGATCAGCGGGCGGGTGGTTGTACGCATCGTGCCCCCCGATGGGTCTCGTGCGAGATTACCGTTTTGAGCCTAACGTGATCTGTGGCACAACGCGGGATGAACACGGTGGAGCGTTCCCGTGTGGTCCGTTGTGCATGGCGCCTTGCGGGGCGACGATGACGACCATTCGGGGCGGAACTTTTCTCCGATGACGAGCGTTGGCCCAGGTGGGAGCTTCGTGGAATTGGAGGCAGGGGCAGAGTGCACAGCCACCGGAATGGTCTGAAGACCGCGCTGCTGCTCGGCTTGCTCAGTGCGATCATCATCGGAATCAGTGCCTTTTTCGGCAGGGGCGCACTGTTCATCGGCCTGGTTGTGGCGCTGGGGATGAATGCGTATGCCTATTTCAACTCGGACAAGCTCGCGCTGAAGGCCATGCGGGCGCAGCCGGTTTCCCAGGCCGAGCAGCCCGCCATGTACCGGATCGTGCGGGAGCTGGCCACCACGGCCCGCCAGCCGATGCCACGGCTCTACGTCAGCCCCACCCAGGCGCCCAACGCCTTCGCCACCGGACGCAACCCGCGCAACGCCGCGGTGTGCTGCACCACCGGGATCCTCACCATCCTTGACGAGCGCGAGCTGCGTGCCGTGCTCGGGCACGAGTTGTCGCATGTCTACAACCGGGACATCCTGATCTCCTGCGTCGCGGGCGCGCTGGCCAGTGTGGTGAGCGTGCTGGCGAATATCGCCATGTTCGCCAGCATGTTCGGCGGCTCCAACCGGGAGGGTGGCAACCCGCTGGTGGCTTTGCTGCTGGTGCTGCTCGGCCCGATCGCGGCCGGGATCGTCAAGATGGCGGTCAGCCGTTCGCGGGAGTACCAGGCGGACGCCTCCGGGGCCGAGCTGACCGGGGATCCCCTCGCGCTGGCCTCGGCGCTGCGCAAGCTGGAGCAGGGCACCCGCGCCGCGCCGCTCGCGCCCGAGCCGAAGGTGGTGTCCCAGTCCCACCTGATGATCGCGAATCCGTTCCGGCCGGGTGAGCGGCTGTCCCAGCTGTTCTCGACGCACCCGCCGATGGCCGACCGGATCCGCAGGCTGGAGGAGATGGGCCGCCGCTGAGCGGATGCCGAGCGGGTCTCAGCCGGTCGCGCCCGCGGCGGTGGCGACGCCCATCACGTACTCGCCGTAACCCGATTTGGCCAGCTTGCTGCCCAGCGCGTGGCACTCGTCCGCGGTGATGTAGCCCATCTTCAGCGCGACCTCCTCCAGGCAGGCGATCCGCACCCCCGTACGGTGTTCCAGCACCTGCACGAACTGGGCGGCTTCGAGCAGCGAGTCGTGCGTTCCGGTGTCCAGCCAGGCGAACCCGCGGCCGAGATCGACCAGCCGGGCGCGGTCCTGCTCGAGATAAGCGCGGTTGACATCGGTGATCTCCAGCTCGCCGCGGGCGGAGGGGCGCAGCGAGCGGGCGATGTCCACCACCTGGTGGTCGTAGAAGTAGAGGCCGGTGATGGCCTTGTTGGAGCGCGGCCGCGCCGGCTTCTCCTCGATGGAGAGCAGCTTGCCCGCCTCGTCCACCTCACCGACGCCGTAGCGCTGCGGATCCCGCACGGCGTAGCCGAACAGCGTGCAGCCGTCCAGCGCGGACGCCTCCTGCCGCAGCCGCCCGCCGAAACCCTGGCCGTAGAAGATGTTGTCCCCGAGCACCAGGGCCACGTCCTGGTCGCCGACGAAGTCCGCGCCGATCACGAACGCCTCGGCGAGGCCGTTCGGGCTCGGCTGCTCGGCGTAGCCGAACTCCAGCCCCCACTGGCTGCCGTCACCGAGCAGGCGGCGGAAGTTCGGCAGGTCGGCCGGGGTGGAGATGATCAGGATCTCCCGGATGCCCGCGAGCATCAGCACCGAGAGCGGGTAGTAGATCATCGGCTTGTCGTAGACCGGCAGCAGTTGTTTGGATACCGCCTGGGTGATCGGGTGCAGCCGGGTGCCGCTGCCGCCCGCCAAGACGATGCCCTTCATGCGCCGCTCCTCCCGTGGATTCTCCGGAGGCCACCGTAGCGGCTCCCGCATCCCGGCGGGGGAGCCTCAGTCCAGCGGACCCTTACCGAAGTACGCCCGGCACACTCCGTCCGGGTCGTACTCGGCCGCGATCTGCAACACGTTCTCGCCCTTGTCCACCGGCAGCAGGGTGGAGCTGTAGTTCGGGCACGGGTTGTCGAACGGGTCGGTCACCTCGACCGGAGCGGGCCGCGGATGCCACGGCCCCGCGCCGAGCCGGTCGTTGATCAGCAGCGTCTTCCCGTTGCCCGGCAGCGGTTTGCCGGCATCGTTGACATAGATCTGGCCGACCATCACCAGCCGCACCCCGTTCGGCCCCGGGAAGAGGGTGACGGTCTGGGCGTGCTGGAAGTGGTGGCCCTCCGCGGTGGTGATCTGCGTGCCGGGGGCGGAAGGGTTGCCGAAGTTCGCGCCGTCCTCGGAGATCTTGTAGTACGGATCGCAGTAGTGGTCGCCGAAGTTGCAGATCTCGTAGCCGAAGTAGTACCGGCCGTCCGGCAACCTGCGCACGATCGGCATTCCCGGCCGGACCGGATGCGGGGGAATGGCCATCGTGCGTTGCTTGGTGCCCCAGTGCAGCCCGTCGTTCGAGGCGACCCGGTTGAGCACCTGCGCGTACTGTGGCGCCTCGGTTTCGTCCGCGTAGTGCATCCACAGGGTGCCGCCCGCGTCCACGTTGAACTCCGGCTCCCAGATGCCGTCGTGGTTGTGCGAGCGGGCACCCTCGGAGAGGAAGGACCAGCTGCGGCCGAGGTCCCTGCTGGACCAGATCTTGATGGCGACCCTGCGGTTCGGGCCTGCCCGCAGCCCGTAGCTCGCGGCCCAGAGCAGAGTGCCCGCGCGCAGCCTGCCGACCCGCTGCGGCAGTTCGTAGAGGGTGCCGCAGCACATCCCGGCGCGGCCCTCCGGATCACGCACCTCACCGACCGGGTGGAAGCTCTCGCCCTCGTCGGTGCTCTCGTAGATCGCGGCGTAGTCCCCCCAGCCGTCCCTGCTGTTCACCGACGCGATGATCCGCCCGTCCCGGCCGAACCCGCCGTGCTCGGTGCGGATCAGCCTGGGGTAGGCACCCATGTCCGGATGCAGCAACGTGCGCTCGGCGGCCGTGGCGGCGGGCGCGGGCGTGACCAGGCCGGCGAGCAGTAACAGGGCGAACAGGGGCCCGGAAACCCTGGCACGACGACGCATCATGTTCCTTCCATGCGGTGATCTTGCGATTACAGCATGGAGTAACGCCTGACGCGCGGTAGCGACGCGCCGGGTGCGCGAGTGGTTACCGGTAGTTGGTGAACTGCAGCGCGATCTCGAAGTCCTTGTCCTTGAGCAGCGCGATGACGTCCTGCAGGTGGTCCTTCTTCTTGCCGGACACGCGCAGCTGGTCTCCCTGGATCTGCGCCTGCACACCCTTGGGCCCCTCGTCCCGGACGTACTTGGCGATCTGCTTGGCCTTCTCCGATGAGATGCCCTGCACGATCTTGCCGCTGATCTTGCAGACCTTCCCGGACATCGCCGGCTCACCGGCGTCGAACGCCTTCAGCGAGATCCCGCGCTTGATCAGCTTCTCCTTGAAGACCTCCACCGCGGCAAGTGCCCGTTCCTCGGTCTCGGCCTCGATCGCCACGGCCTCCTCACCGGCCCACTCCACCTTGGCCCCGGTACCGCGGAAGTCGAACCGGGTGGACAACTCCTTGCTCGCCTGGTTCAGCGCGTTGTCCACCTCCTGCCGGTCGACCTTGCTCACCACGTCGAAAGAGGGATCCGCCACGTTGTCCACACCTCGTACTCGGTTGAAAGGGATGGGTCACACCCTAGCTTGGCGATACCCGCTCGCTGGCCCGCCAGGGCGTTCGGTACGCTCTTCAGCGGCCGGTTCGACCGGTCCCCGGCGGGTTGCCCGAGCGGCCAAAGGGAGCTGACTGTAAATCAGCCGGCATTGCCTTCGGGGGTTCGAATCCCTCACCCGCCACGCCAGCCAGATCGGCCCCGTGACCTGCACAGACAGGACACGGGGCCGATCTTGTGTGGTCCGGCTGCGTCCGGCTGAGACCGGTTCGCTCCGGCTGGCCGCCCCGAATACGCCCCGACGCTGCGGGCCGCTCACCAGCCGCTCAGCGCGCGCTGGGCACGCTCGCGGGCGGTCGCCTCCCCACCGTCCAGGCACTTCGCGTAGACCTTCAGCAGGACGGCCACGCTGTGCCCGGCCCACTTGGCCACCCTGGTCGGCTCGACACCGGCACTCAGCCAGGTCGACACGCAGGCGTGCCGCAGGTCGTAGGGCCGTTTCGCCAGCGGCCCGGCGGCCACCTCGGGGGTGAATGCTCGCTCCCGTGCGGTGGCCCACACGCGCCCGTACACCGTGCTGCCGACCAGGCCGCCGTCGCGTGCTCCCCGGAACAACCGCCCGTCCGGTGCCGTGCCGAACCTGGTCAGGTGGTTGTGCAGGATCTCGGTCAGCTCGGGCGGGCAGGGAACCGGGCGACCGATCTTGTCCTCCCGGTGCTTGAGCGGACCGGTCTCGCTGGCCTTGCCCGAGTTGGTCCATTCCTTGCCGACCTCCGGGCGCGCGCCGTCGAGGTTCAGGTCACCCCAGCCCGTTTCCGGCAGCGCGAGGTTCTGCGTTCGCAGGTTGGCGACTTCCTCCGGCCGCAGTGCCGCGTAGTACATGCAGGCGAAGAACGCGACCAGGCGAGGGCCTTGCTTGCCGACCGTGGCGACGGCATCGAGCAGGGTCCGTGCCTGGATCGGGTTCACCGCGCATTCCGGGTCCACCTCCTTGAGCGTGTAGCTCCGCTTCTTGGTCTTGATCTCGCCGAGCGGGTTGCTGTCCAGCAGCTTCTTCTCGATGGCGAACTCGATCGCGTTTCCCAGCGCCACCCGCCGGATCCGCGCGGTATTCGCTGCCGCCCGTGAGCCGTCGAGGTTCAGATCGAGCGCGCGCAGCACTGCGCGAAGCACCTCCGGCTTGGCGAGGTCGGACACCTTCCGGCTGGCCCGCCCGACCGCCTTGAGAGTCCGGCTCATCTCCTCGGGAATCGTTCCCTTGCGCGCGTTCGTGTTGAACGCGGTCATCAGTGCTCTCCGCACCTTCCGGCCCTCGGGTAGCGCGGCGCTGTCCGACAACATCGGGACTGTGATCCTGGTCAGTGATTCGGCCAGGGACCGGCGGTACTTCGGTGATGAGTCGGGCCATTTCATGTCGATGTACTCGCAGGCGAACTCGAACCAGCTCATCGAGGCACGCTCGCGGGACATCGATACCGGCAGGCCGGTCTCGGTGCTGAACGCTTCTCCCGCGCGGGCTGCCGACACGAGTTGCGACCGGAAGCTGTCGGCCAGTGCCGACGTGGTGAACGTTCGGCCGTGCCGGTCCTTCTCGACCAGCCAGCGCACGCGGTAGGTCGTCTTCCGCTTGCCCTTGTACGGCTCGACCTTCCATATCCGGACGTTGTGGCTGGTCTCCATCAAGCAGCCACCTCGCATGATTCGAGCCAGGTTTCGAGGTCGGTTCGGCGGATGCGGATCTCTCCGTTCGGCAGTTTGAAGTGACGCGGCGCGCGGCCCTTGGCGCACCAGTCGTAGAAGGTGGACTTGGCTACCCCGAACTCCTCGCAGAACGCCTTGAGCGTGAGGTAACGGCGCTGGGTTTCCATCCGTGTGGCCTTTCCCCGGTGGTGTGGCTGTGGCAGATGGCGATGAACACGGGTGGCTCCTTCCGGTCAGTGGTTGCGGCTGCGCCGGGCTGGGGTTGTCCGCAACCTCCGCAACCTGGGCAACTTGGCTGGTCAGGGGGTTGCGGATACGGCGGGGGTTGCGCTTACGTCCGCAACCTGCGGTGGCCGGTGCGGATGGTCACTGGTTGCGGGTTGCGCTTGTATCCGCAACCTCCCCCGTATCCGCAACCTGGTTGACCTGCGCGGTTGCGGAGGTTGCGGCAGTTGCGGATGTGGGCAGGTAGCGCTGCCAGGCGTCGGCGAGCCCACCGGGGCCGGTCGTGCGGTAGCCCTTGGGCGTGCTGCCGTTCGGGAGCTTGAACGTGCGGGACTCCACGCCGTAGGGCTTGAGCATCTTGGCCAGCCGCCGCGCGTCGAGCGGCCTGCCGTCCAGGTCGGCCCAGTCGGACTCATCGAGGTCATGCAGCCCGGCGAGGATCTCGGCAGTGGGTAACCGGTCGGTGCCCCGCGCGGCGAACAGGTCCCGCAGGTCGGCGAGGAGCTGCAGCCGTTGTCCCCCGCCGTTGCGGTCGGCGTTGGCGACCTCCACGAAGTGACTGCAGGCGGCCCTGGCGGTGTCGGGCCAGTGCCCACCGGCAGCGTCGGCGATGGCGATCAGGGGCCGCCAGATCTCGGCGGGCCGGTCGCGCACCCCGGTGGGCATGGCTGGCCTACCTCGGCTGATCTTGTCGGTGACCGACTCGACCCAGGTGGCGAGCATGTCCCGCAAGGGAGCGGCCTCGGTCTCGACCTCTTCCTCCCAGAACTCCTCGACCTCCTCATCTTCGCGGCGACGCTGCATGTGCACGGTGATGGCGCGGGTGGTGATGGTGGCGGGCATGTTCCCGGCGATGCCGGCCAGCGCGGCCGGAGCGTAGACATGGAACCGGTCGACCTTCATGGCCTTGGCGTCACCGACGCAGCGGGCCACGGTCGCCGAGCGCTTGTACCCGGCGTTGAGCAGGCCGCGCAGGTCCTCGTTGTTGCCGCCGCTCTTGGTGTTGAAGATCGTGTCGACCTCATCGAACAGGATGGTGATCGGCCCATCGGACACCATGCGGAACAGCGCGGCCGTGGTCGCGGAGATAGTCATCTCCGGTGCCCGTACGAGGAACTGGGCCACCTCCAGCACGCGGGTCTTGCCGGAGCCCGGTTCCACGCTGGACAGGATCAGCCGGGGCGTGACGTAGAAGTGGTCCGCCGCGTGCGTGTGGGCGTACCAGAGCGCGAGCATCGGCGCGCAGTGCTCGGACGGGAACACGTTGAACCGGGCCACGAAGTCCCGCACCCGGTCCAGCACCTCATGCCCGGCGTGCACGGCACCGTTGCGGGCGCGCCAAACCTGTTGGCAGTTCTCGGTACAGAAGTCGGTCGAAGGTGAGTCACCGAGCGGGCGCCCGCACTGGCAGCACAGGCCGCGCCCGGTGTCGCCGAGGACGCCATCGATCGCGGCGACGGCCTCGGTGTCGGTGGGCGTGCTCATCAGGCAGCGTCCTTCCTGCGGACTGGGTTTCCGGCGCCCTTGGTGAGCCCGGCATCCACGACCCTGGTGACCTCGCGGAGGTTGGGCGGCCAGTGCGCGGAGCCGATCAGGGTCTCCCCGGCGGCAAGCAGCTCGGCGCGGGCGGTGGCGTGGTCGATCAGCCCGGCCCCGACCTTGCGGCCGATGGTGTACGCGGCAGTGGACAGCACCTCGTTGTAGCGGCCTGGCTGGGCGTCTCGCACCCGCTTGGCCTCACCCCGCAGTGCCGCCGAGCCGTAGGCGCTCGGGTCGGTAGAGCGGATCTGAACGGGCGCTGAGTTGGCCGTTGCGGGCCGCTCGGCGAGGGCCTGGACCAACCAGCCGGGCAGTTCGGCAGGGTCTCGATCGTCGAACAGCTCATACCCGCCGTCCGGGGTCACCGAGCCCGGAGCGACCACGTACCCGCCCCCGGCGCGGGTGTCCACACGCGGCCGTACCTGCCCTTGGGTGTTGCGCAGGCACACCCCCGCCGGGCAGCGGTAGTACAGGTGTCGTCCACCGGAGGGCGTGACCACGGTGTAGGTCTCCGGCACCGGCCCGCCCCGCTCAGCAGCCACCTCGACCAGAGCGGTCATACCGTCCACTCCGGTCTCACCGTCCTTCAGCGTGTCCAGGTCGACCACAACGAGACCGGCGGGGCCGGTGGCCAGCCCGATGTTCCACCGGTCAGCGGCCCAGCATCGGCGGATACGGGTGGAGTCGGTCGTCGCCCGGTGCTCCCAGTTCTTGATCGCGGGCTGCCGCTTGGTCAGCGGGCGCAGCGGGAACACCGGCCAGCCCATCGCCGCCAGATACAGCGCCCACTCCAGCAACGGATTCTCGTTCGTGCTCACGGTTGCGGTAGTCATCGGGTGATGTCCTTCCGGTGAGGCTTAGCGGTCCCAGTAGTCGGGTTCGATGGCGATCAGGTGTTTGTGCTCGCTGCCGATGCGGACGGAGGCGGCGTGGTCGGCGTCGGTGAGGGTCTTGCGGTTGGAGTCCGGGGCGAGGTGCGCGAGTCCGGTGCGGGTCATGGCCAGCAGGATTTGGTCCATCTCGGCCTTGTCGGGGTTGCCCAGTGCCTCGCGCAGGCGGGCCAGCCGGATCCAGTCCTGGGGTTTGCTGGCCAGCTCGGTGTAGGCATCCAGCAGACGGGACTCCAGCCCACCCGTCTCGTCGCGCTCGGCCGGTTCCTCGGTGGGTGGTTCGGGGCGTGCGGTGGCCTCGGGTGGCAGCAGTGGCTCGGCCGGGCCGTGGTCGGGCTGGCGGGGTGCGCGGCCTTTTCCTCCTCGGCCTCCCATCACCGACCACCCCCCGGCCCGGCCTGCGCCTGCTCGGTTCGCGCCGCCCGCCGGTGGGCTTCGTGGGTGGCCCAGCGGGTGGGGTAGTACCGCACCCGCGTGCCGGGCGGCACCACGGCGGCGGCCGCCTCGGGGAGGGCCCGGCCGTAGACCAGCACCACGCTGGGGGCCAGCCGGTGCAGCATGGCGGTGAACCCCTCGGCGAACAGCTGACGGGCCTCGGGGTCGCGGAGGATGCCCACGGTGGAGATCGCCACCACCGACCCGGTCGGGAGTCCGGCGAAGGCGAATCGGTAGGTGTCCGGGGTGGACCAGGACACGGTGGGGATCACGTGGATGCCGTGGTGCAGCAGCCAGGCGCCGCACCAGCGGGAGCGGTAGACCTGCCAGAGCTGCATCGCGGGCGGCATGGTGGCCCACAGGCTGAAGTCCGGGGTCAGCGCCGCACCCACAGCGCGGCAGCGGGACAGGCCGCGTTCGGGCTTGGTCCACACGGTCTCGAACCGGTAGTCGTCCAGGAAGAAGTGGATCGCGGCCTGCTCGCGGTGCCGCTGGGTGGCGGCGGTGGTGGCCTGGTGCCGGGCGGTGTAGGGCACCAACCGAGCAGGCACGAGCCGGGCCACCGGCAGGCTGGGGATGCCCCACTCGTTATCCGAGGCGAACAGCGCTCTGCTGTTCAGGCGGTCCCAGTTGCCGGGCTGCTCCGTCCAGCGGTGGCTGGTCTTGGTGGCCCCGAGCGCGGCGACCGGCGCCAGCCTGCTCGGTTGGGGTGCGGTGGTGGTGAGGTGGTCGCGGGTGTCCATTGAGAACCCTTCTGGTTGAAGGAGCGAGCGGGTGGGGGCTGCCGGGCCGGTGAGGTTCGGGTCTCGTGACCGGCCCGGCAGTGGTCACAGGCGCGGGCCGGTGAGCCGTCCGCGCCGGTCGAGCTTGGTGGCGAGGCGGTCGATTTGCCGCCAGTGCCGCCGTACGAGTCGCTGCGCCTCGCGCCGTGCCCGGCCCTCGGCGATTCCGGTGCCTCGGGCATAGCGGCGGAACATCGTTCGGTCGTCGTGGCACCAGCCGCGTTGGATGCGGCGGCCCTCGCCGAGGCTGTAGCCGTGGCGGGTCAGGAACCGGGCTGCGGCCTCGCTGCCCGCGAGGATCATGACCAGCCACGGCAGCGGGTTGTCCGGGTCGAACTCGTCTGCCGGGCGCATGTAGCCCTCGTGGTCGCTGACGATCCGGACATGGTGGACGGTGCCGCCACCGACCTGGTGTGCGATGGCGTGCCCGGCTTCGTGGTGGCAGGTCACCAGGCGGGTCAGGTCCTGGCTGGTGTCGTAGCGTCCCATGACGCTCCTCTCGACGTGACCGTGTGTGACTGATTTGGGGTAGGGGGTGCCGGGGCGGACACCCAGAGCGGGTGCCGCCTGGCGAGTGAGATCGGAGTGAGAGCGCGGATTTCGAGTTAGATTTCTAACTCGCGGTCGTCTCACCCCTGCTCAAGGTGTGAGCTGCGAAGAGTTAGAAAGTGAGCGAGTGAGAAGCCACCGAGCGCGGGCCGTTCGGGTGCCGTGTGGCGGTGTCCGGGACGGTCGAACCGGTCTCACTCACTCATCGAGATCCTTGGTCGACCGCTCGGCGAGCCGTTCACGTACCGTGACCGGATCAATGAAGTCCTTGTTGCCGGTGCGGGCCACCTTCACGCCCAGCGCCTTCACGTCGGCCCGGAGCGTCGGAACGGTGTAGTCGGCGTAGGGCCGCCAGCGTGGGGCGAGGTTGCGCAGTGCGCCGAGCACGTCCCCCGCCGGTACCCGCTCGGTGCCCAGCACCTCATCGAGGTCGGCGAGCAGGTCTCGCTCGGTCTCGATCTGCGGCGCCGGACGGTCCCCGGCGACCGGGGTGCCCTCGCCGAGCAGCCCCATCGCGCGGGCGATGACCTCGGTGGCGGCGTCCCAGCCGGTGTCATCGTCCACCGCGATGAAGTGCGTGCGCAGGATCTCGAACAGCTCCTCGGACACCCCGGTGGCGACCATGGTTCCCCGGTCCACGTTGAACCGCAGGTCAGTGGCCCGGATACCGGCGGCGAAGCTGCCGTCGCCGAGGAACCCATCGTTGGACCGCCAGGTCTTGACCGCGAAGCAGCCGTTGATGCCGACGTTCTCGACCAGCTCGCCCGGTATGGCGTCGGTGCGCGCGGACTGGGTGTCGAAGCCGCACACGACACCGGTCTTGCGGCCCCGTTTGACCACGTTGATGGCCAGCTCAGCGGCCATCTTGCCGTGCTCGCCGTCGCCGAACAGCTCATGGCACTCGGAGAAGTACACGATCAGCGGCCGCATGTCCGGATGCTTCTCCGAGGTCGGGCGGGTGAGCTTCTTGGCGCCCAGTTCCGCCAGCCGCTCTTCGCGGCGGGTGACCTCGGCGTACAGGTCCTGCAGGTGTTCGGTGGCCAGCGCGGCGTGCTCGCTGCCGGTGCCCTTGTGGTAGTGCGACAGGCGCGGGGCGTAGGCGTCGAAGTCGCCGTTCATCGCGAACACGTGCACCCGCAGCTCGGCGAGGGGGTCCAGCGCCGCGCCGAGCATCACCACCCGGCCCGCGTTGGACTTGCCCTGCCCCGGCTGCCCTCCGAACACGAAGTTCGACCCGACCAGCGGGAACAGCACCTCTTCCCCGCGTTGCGTGATCCCGACCGGCACCCCGGCGAACACATCGGCCGCGCCCTCGTTGAGCAGCGGGTACTCCGGTGTGGGCTTGTCCATCACCCCGGAGTCGGCCACGTACACGTTGACGTAGCCCGGCTTCCCGCCCTGCTCCTTGCCGTAGTCGGAGGGCCACACCTCGACCGCGTTGCGGTTGAGGTTCTTGGCCAGCACCGCCCGCTTGTCGGCCACCATCTCCGGCGTGACGCCCATCGGCAGGTCCACGATCGCGCGGAAGCCCTTGAACGCGCCCTGGCCCTCGCGGGTGGGGTTCAGGTCGAACCGCGGGACCCAGCCTTCCTTGAACGCCTTGTTCATCGCCGGGATGGACAGGTGCTGCAGGGCACGCACGATCCCATCGGCGGTGACCAGCACCCCTTCGGAATCGTGGCCGCTGGTGGTTGAGGACTGCAGCCACACGGGGGTGGTGGACGCCTTGCGGCCCTCGTTCCACAGGTAGAGAACGGCCACCCACGGGGCGGCCAGCACCAACGGCCCCCACACCACGGTGACCACCCACATCACCCACTGCACGAAGTCCAGGAACGCGCCGATCGGCGCGATGACCAGGCTGATGTCGGAATCGGCGACCGCCAGCACCATGCCCAGCATGAGCAGGCACCCGACCAGCGAGGCCACGGACACCGCCAGGGCCTTGACCAGCCTGCCGGGCGCGGCCAGCCAGTCCATCGTCCGGTCATGGCGACGCTGCCGGGCCGTCTCCGCGCGCGTCTCCCACTCCTGCAGCAGGTCCTGGTCACCGGCCAGTTCGGCGGCCCGCAGCTGCCGCTCGTACCGGGAGTTCGAGTGCGCCTCCCACACCCGCTTGGCCAGCGCACCCGCCCCGGCCGGCACATACAGCACGTTCCGCGCCACCGCCTTGGCCGTGGTCTTGGTGCGCTCGTGCGTGGCAGCGGTCTTCACCCCTCGGTACACGGTCACCGCGTCCTGGGCGTACCCCTGGTACCGGGCGATGGCCTTCGTCTTCTGCGAGGTCAGGTGGCGATACTGCTCATCGGTGACCAGCTCGCCTTCGACCACCGGCCCGCCAGCGGCCGTCTCGGCACCCTCACGGTGCGCCGGGAGGTAGTGCACGGCCGCCAGCTCGGCGGGCCGCTGCTCGTCCTGGTTGCTCACCGGTCGTTCCCCTTCCGGTCGCGGTACTCATCGCGAAGCTGCCGGGCGTACTTGGGCGCGCAGCGCAGCGCCCGGCGAATGGACTCGGCAGAGGTCGGGTCAACCCCGGCAGGATCGGCCTCGATGGCGGCGCGCAGCTCGGCGTGAAGCTGCTCCATCGAGCGGCCCACACGGCCCCCGATCGGGCCTCGGTCGGCGCTCGATTTTGACTGGTCACCCTCGTCATCGAGGGTCGCGACCGGGCCGTGATCGAGCACCGGTCCCGACTCGGCGGGCGGCCCATCGGCCGCGAGCAGATCGGACAGCTCGCGGTCCAGCGCGGCCAGCTCGTCATCGATCGGCGCCTCGATCGGCAGCCCCGGCACGATCGCGGACACGAGCGTCCGCCTGCCCAGCGCCCGGCCCTTGCCGAGCACGTAGCGGCCCGGCGCGTACAGCAGCCGCGCACAGCCGTCCGCGTCGATCTCGGCCACGGCCTGCCGCACAGCCGCCCGCCGTACCCGCATCGTCTTGCGCTCGGCCAGCCGAGCGATCCGGGCCTCAGCGCGCTCCGCGCGGGAACGAGGGGGCGAGGCCACCGTGAGCTGATGCGCGACCACCCCGGCAACCGCGACCACACCCATCACGACGCCGTGCGACCAGCCCACGGTGAGCCCATGCAGCAGGTTCAACCCGAACGCCACCGCGCTGAAAGTCCACACACCCACCTGCAGCGCCCACACCGGCCGTTGCGGGGTGCGGTGGCGGGTGACCTGCACGGCCACCGCGAACGCCCACATGCCCAGCTCGGTGATCAGCGGCAGCCCGGCGCCCAGCACCGAGCGGTACACCTCGCTGCCATACGCGGCCATTGCCGGGGCCGCCAGCACGAAGGACACCAGCGCGATCGGGTAGATCAGCAGCTCGACCACGTGCCCGGCGGCCCACCTGCGCAGCCCGGACACCACCGCCCGGCGCCGGGCAGCCCGCTCGGCCCGCTCAGCCCGGCGCGCCTCGGCGCGAGCCCGCTCCCGCTCGTGTTCCTGCTCGGTAGCTGCCCGGTTGGCCTCGGCCATCGCGGCCATCCGCACGGCCTCGGCCTCGGCCTCGGCGAGCTGGTCGGCCCGCTTCTGCTCCGCCTCGGCCGCACGGTCCTTGCGCCGCTCGTCTCGCCAGGTACTCATGCGCTCACCCCCGTGCTGCCCTGCTCACCGCTGGCGTCCTCGGTGCCGCTGGCGAGCTGGCGGCGCTGGCTCTGCGCGCGCAGCGCTCGCTGCTGCAGGGCGTGGCGCACCTCGTGCACCGTCCACACCGCACCCGCCAGCACAGCCAGCGCGGCGGCCCACACGGTCACCGTCACCGCGAGCAGCAGCGGCAGCCCAACCGCGACCAGCTCACCGATGTGCCACCCGATCCAGGACACAACCCGGTCCGTGCGGGTGATGTCCCCGTTCAACACGCGCTCCTCGTGCTCAGTCATGCGGGCACCTCCCCTCGGTCGAAGTAGTGGTTGATCGGCCCCTGTGGGCGCTGGCTGGCCTGCCGGACCGCGTAGCCGTCCACCCGGCGCATCGCCACCTCCAGCACCCGAGCGGCGAGTACGAGGGGGATGCGGACCAGGTGCAGCAGCAGGAACAGCAGCACCGCGCCCGCGAACCGCAACAGGGCCGCCGTGCCGTACCGGCGCAGAACGTCGAAAGTGGACATCACGCAGCCACCTCCCGGACTGCCTCGCGGTACCGCGTCTGGCACTGCTCGCACTCGCAGGTGCGCACTCCCGACACCAGCCGGTAGCCCGGCTCGTGCACGGTGGTTTCCCGCCTGGTCGGCTCCATCCCGGCCGACCAGGACGGGAGCACCTCCGGGCCGCCGTACGCGGCCTTGGAGCAGCCGCACTGGCCCAGGCAGGCGCCGGTGCGCTGGCCCTTCTCGTCCAGGGCGTGCCACAGATCGGGGTGCCCGCACTGGCAGCGATGCACGATCAACATCACCGCTCACCCCCATCCGTGCCGGGGGTGTTGACGGCGGTGTCCAGCTCGGCCAGGACCAGCCGGATGTAGTCCGTGGAGCGCCCACCGGCCAGGTAGGCACGCACTGCCGCAGACAGGTACCCGTAGGCGAATGCCGGGTCAGCGGCCCGCTCCTTCCGCGTGCAGGTGACCGCGCCGCCGCCGTCCCAGTACTCGTCATGCCAGGGATCGATGTGCTCGTCGCTGCCGCAGATCCCGCAGTGCTCGGCAGGTTCGTAGTCCCACCAGGCAGCGCCGCTCTGGCTTACCATCGGTGTCCTTCCCTTCGAATCAGATGCTGAGTGGTTGGGAAGCCCCGGCCCGGTGGCGTTCTTGGCGGAGTGCGCCGGGCCGGGGTCACTGAGCACAAGCCGAGTCATCACGCGGCCTCCTCGTCCAGGTCGGCCACACCCCGCCGCACCGGCAGCGACCGCAGCACGGCACGGCCAGCCCGGCGCGCCGCACGCCGCGCCTGCTGCGGATCGGCGAAGTCGTGTGAGACGCGCACCATCGCCGAGCGCTCCTCAGCAACCAGCTCGCGATCGACCTCCTCGATCACCCGCTCAATCTCGGCACGCTCCTTACGCATGTCTTCCTCCTCCTGAACTGCGCAAATGTCCGGGTCGAACGCCAGCGCGAGAGCTTCACGGGCCTGGCGATCAGTGATCCGTGTGGTCCTCATGTCCTTCCTTCCAAGTCGATGACTTCACTTAACTTAAATCAGATTGAGTCATCATGTCGTTCGGCCATCCGAGTGAACTAAGTCAATGGCGGTCATGGGTCGTTATGCTGGGCCTGTGACGAGCGAAGAACCGGGCCTGGCGCGCTATGAGCAAGTTGCCGAGGCCATCCGTCGTGCCATCCGGGACGGCAGGCTTAAGCCGGGCACGCAGCTACCTTCGAGTCGTGAGCTGGCCAAGCAGCACACCGTTGCGTTGAACACCGCGCAGCGAGCTGTCAACGTGCTCCGTGACGAAGGATGGCTGGTCGTGCGCCCCACCGTTGGGGCCTTCGTTAACAACTCGAAGCCTGCGGAGCCCAGCCCTGAGACCCTGGACGACTTGCGCCGAGCATTCGCCGAGCTGAAGGCCACGGTGACGGCCCTGCAGGAGCGGGTAGACGGCATCGAACACGGGCAGAGCGCTAGGCAAGCTGACGGATGAAACCCGCGATGCCCTCCACTGCTGCTTCGACCAGGCCAAACAGCCCCAACGCTGCGTCCGCTGCTTCGCTCGGGTACTTCACGACGAACACGAGGACTCCCAGCGCGACCAGCGTGCCGATGACCTTCGGTTTGGCGCTGGAACCGGTCGGCATGGGGAAGGTGTTCTTGCGCGACATGGCTACCTCCTCGGCGGGTCTTGGCGGGTGTTCCCGTTGGCATGACTCAAGAATCGCCAAGACTCGGGCCACGCAGCAGTGCACACGAGGGGGCATGCCGACTCTCGGAGGGGGCACACGGGCCGATACGTGTGCCCCCCAGAGCGAGGTCAAGGGGAGGAACTCATGAGTACGCCGAGCAAGGAGCCGAATCACCGGCTAGCTGCTCTGATGCGAGAGGCTGGGGTGAGTAACAAGGGCCTTGCTAAGCGGATGCGGGACGCAAGCAGGGGAGACGGGGGAGAACCGGTATCGCCGAGCCATACGAGCGTTGCTAAATATCTGAGCGGTGACATTGCGCAACCCTCTGCGAGGTCGTGTCAGGTTATGGCCAAGGTGCTGGGGGCCATGGTTGGGCGGCCAGTTCGGCCGGACGAACTCGGCTACCCGGACGCTTCGCCAGAAGCTGTTGATACGACACTGGAGTACCCGAAGACGGTTGCTGACAGCATCACTGCGTTAACGCAGCTCACCCGGTACGAGCTGAGCGGTACGCACGCTGCCGCGAAGCTGCTCGTCGTCCCGGATGCGTGGGCTGCGTTGCTAGTCAAAGCGATGTACGGCAGCGACGGTGAGTCTGTCGCGCCCGCCGAGCCCGTTGACCTGTCGCCTGTCCATGTCGAAGAAGTCCGTCACGCAACGGAAATGTTCTCGACCTTCGATCACCGCTATGGCGGGGGGCAATCGAAGCCCCTTGTCGCGAAGTATCTGGAGAGCGCCGTTCTACCCCTCATCTCACGGGTTTCGCCAACGACGCCTGTGGGACGTGAGTACTTCCAGGCCGTAGCGTCACTGACGTTGCGAGCAGGCTGGACCGCGTACGACATCGGGGAGCACGCCAGGGCGCAACGGTTCCTCTACCAGGCGTATCGACTCGCGAGGGCTGCCGGAGACAAGCCGTTCAGCGGCCACGTACTCGCCTGTATGAGCCACCAGGCGAACTTCCTTGGGCATTACGAGCACGCGGCACACCTTGCACGCGCAGCCGTTCATCACGGGTCGGCTGGGCAAGCGACACCGACCGTCATGGCCATGTTTCACGCAATGGAGGCTCGTGCGGTCGCGTCGCAAGGCAACGAAGCGGAGACAACAGCAGCTCTTACCGCAGCCGAAGGCTGGCTTGGGAAGAGTCAACCAGCGAACGATCCGGACTGGATTTGGTTCTTTGACCCAGCGGAACTACATGCTGAGTTCGCTCACTGCTTCCGGGATCTTGGGAACGCCTCTCTCGCGAACCAGCATGCTGCGTCGTCTATCGCCGAATCAAAGGATGTCTTCGTTCGGAGCCTCTCGTTCTGTCGGTCGGTCCTCGCTACGTCTCATCTGCTAGCGGATGATCTGGATAGTGCTTTAGCAATTGCATCCGACGTGGTAGACACGGCGGCACATCTTAAGTCCTACCGGGTGGTTTCGTACCTGAACGAATTTCGTCAACGGTTGTCCGGATTCGAATCTGCCGCCACTCGTTCGTTTGATGATTACTTTGCGAGTAAGATGGGGTCAGAAGGTTCGCCACTTGCGCGGAGCATCGTCATCCCGTAGGTCATTGATGCGACGATGTACCTCATCGTCTACCTCGCGCGACTGTCCAAGCATCTGCGCGAGCCAGGTCGTCATGTTAAGTTCCCGGATCGACTTAATGACGGGATATCCGGACCACTGGAGCGGATCGAAACCGTACGCCTCCACGTAGCTCCGGTAGTCAACGTCCGTGATCCAGCCGAAGTCGTCATACCCGATCGCCTCGACGCACGCATCCCACTCTCGCGGCCCGAAGCAGAAATCTTCCAGGTCGATCAACCTCACTTTCCCGGACTGACTGTCACGAATCAGGTTGTGCCTGTGTGCGTCGCCATGTATTGCGCCGGTTTCTAGTTCGAACTCAAGTGAGGAGAACTCGTCTTCTAGCTCTGCTTTGCGAGCCTTGAGAAACTCATGGTCTTTCGTCGGTAGGGAAGATCCAATCGTCTCCAGGCGCCGGTCAATCTTTGGCATTGGAACGAATCGGGGTAATTCTGCTTTTGGGCGGTCCGGTAGATCGTGCAGTGCGCGAAGAATCCGACCGAGATCTGCCGAGGTTGCTGGCTGGTCGCTTGAGTCGATGAACTCCCAAAAGGTCACAGCCATTCCCTGGATCGCGATGACCTGTTGTGTGTCTGCGAGTCTAACGGCAGGAAACTGGTGCGAGGCCAGCCAGCACGCAACATCCACCTCCTTGCGGCTAGCCTCGGCTGACCGGCCGACCCGTGCCATGACTTGCGCATCCTTGAGCCGATACAGGGCGTTCTCGCCCATGCGCACAAGCTCAGCCCCGGCGGAGTCCAGATCGGCAGCTTGACATGCCTTTGCTAACGCGGCCTGGGTCGTCTCGGGTGTGAATGGGGCTTCTGTTCCGGTTGGCATCCGGGTAAGGCTCCTCATCGCCAGGTTAGGGCTGTCCGGCTGAGTTTGTTGCAGAGACGGGTGCGGCGGTTAGGTTGGCGAGTAACCCAGTATGTGTAAACCTTCGTGCTCCGCGAAGTCAGCGAAGTCTTTGATGTTGAACGTGGCAAGGGGGATTTCGTAGGTGAGGCAGCAGGCGGCTACCCAGGTGTCGTTCTGCGGCCTCGGACGGCCGCGCCGGGCTGCGAATGCGGACAGTTGCCCCCACATGCGTGCGACCTGCTCGCTCCCCGGTAGCACCGGGATGGCAGAGAGCCAGTGCTGTAGCCGTGCGCGCCTGCGCTCGGCCCAGTCACGCTGGTCAGCCCAGCGGATGAGTTCGCCGAGCGTGGCGAACGAGATGAAGGGGCGGCGGCCCACCAGGTGCTGAACCATGGTGGGGGGTAGCTCGCGCTTGAAGCTGCGCGAGGCGACATCGGTGTCCAGGATCACGGAGTCCACAGTCGCTACGCGAGGTCGGCCCGTCGCGCGGCGTAGGTGAACTCGAGGAATTCATCGAGTTCCTCATCGGTGTCGAAGATGCCGTCGCAGGCCAGATCTTCAATGCTCCGGATGGGCTGTACGTTCTTCTGCCGGGCGAGTTCCTCGGCCAGGGCCGGGCCATCCAGCCGTGGCGGCAGCTCCGGCGAGTGACCGGCGTGTCCGGTGGTCATCGCAGCACCTCCCATCTCGGTGACACCTCCATTGTCGCACGGGCGGCTCCGCTGGGACCGGTTCAGTGGTACGACGCCGAGGTTTGTCCCTAATGCGTCCCAGGACTGACATGTCGGCAGGAAAAAGTGCAGGTCAGAGCCGTTCTGTGCAGCACTCTGTAAATCAGCCGGCATTGCCTTCGGGGGTTCGAATCCCTCACCCGCCACGCCACTACGAACGCCCCGTCGACCTGCACGTCAGGACGGCGGGGCGTTTCGCATGCCCGCCCACCGAGTGCGTTTCGCGGGCGAAACGTAGCGCCGGGGGTCGGTGGTGGCGGGGGTGGGCAGCGACGGTGACCGGCGGGTTGAGCGGGGCTGACGGCTTGGGGAATCCCGTTGACCTGCGATGTTCCCGCCGGGACAACGATGGGATCATGGCGGACATGGGCCGGAGGAGAAGGCGGCGGCTGCGGCCGGGACGGGTAGCGGGCACAGCCGCGTTCGCCACGGCGGCCACGGCCGCGGGGGTCGCGTTGCGTGATGTTCTGGTCGCCATGGGTGGCTGGCCGAATGGTGCCGACCTCGAGCGGATGCGGCGGTCCGCCCGGTTCCGCGAGGGGAAGTTCCACAACCTCGCGCCCCGGCAGGTGATGCCGCCCGGCACCTACCGCAGGGTGCTGCGCGAGCTGCTGTTCGGCACGCAGACCCGGCGCCCGGTGGCCGCGGTGCCGGTCGCCCGCCCCGAGCCCGCGCCGCGCGGCGGCGTCGGCGAGCTCTACCTCACCTGGTACGGGCACGCCTCCACGCTGGCCGAGATCGACGGCGGCCGGGTGCTGTTCGATCCGGTGTGGAGCGAGCGCTGCTCACCGGCGAGCTTCCTCGGACCCCGGCGGCTGCACGCGCCGCCCTGCCCGCTGGCCGACCTGCCGCCGCTGGACGCCATCGTCATCTCGCACGACCACTACGACCATCTCGACCTGGCCAGCGTGCGCCTGCTCACCGCCACCCAGGACGCGCCCTTCGTGGTCCCGCTCGGCATCGGCGCCCACCTGCGACGCTGGCGGGTGCCCGGATCCCGGATCATCGAGCTGGACTGGGCCGAGGGGATCGATATCGGCGGGCTGCGGCTCACCGCCACCGCGGCCCAGCACTTCTCCGGCAGGCGGCTGACCAATGACGACACCCTGTGGGCCTCCTGGGTGGTCACCGGCCCCCGGCGCAGGCTGTTCTACACCGGCGACTCCGGCTACTTCGACGGTTACGCCGCCATCGGGGCCGAGCACGGGCCGTTCGATGCCACGCTGATCCAGGTCGGGGCCTACGACGTGCACTGGCCGGACATCCACATGACCCCGGAAGAAGGGGTGCGGGCACACCTCGACCTGCGCGGTGGGCTGCTCGTCCCGGTGCACTGGGCCACCTTCAACCTCGCCCTGCACGACTGGACCGAACCGGCCGACCGGGTGTGGACGGAGGCCAAGGCGCAGGCGGTGCCGCTCGCGCTGCCCCGGCCGGGCGAACGGATCGACGTCGACGAGCCGCCGCAGGTGGACGGGTGGTGGCAGGCCCTGGCCTGAGCCGCGGTCAGCTGCCCAGGTACCGCAGCACGGCCAGCACCCGCCTGCTGAAGCCGGTGGTGTGCGCGAGCTCCAGCTTGTCGAAGATCGCGTTGACGTGCTTCTCCACCGCGCTCTGCGAGACATAGAGCTGACCCGCGATCCCGGCATTGGTGTGGCCCTGCGCCATCAACCCGAGCACGTCCTGCTCCCGCTCGGTCAGCCTGCCGAGTGGATCGGTATGGCTGGTTCGCGCCAGCAGCCTGCGCACCACCTCCGGGTCGAAGGCCGCGCCACCGGCACCCACCCGCTCCAGCGCGTCCAGGAACTCCCCGACCTGGGTCACCCTGTCCTTGAGCAGGTAGCCAACCCGGCCATCTTCCCCGGTGATCAACTCGGTGGCATACCGCTTCTCCACGTACTGGGACAGCACCAGCACCCCGACCTCCGGCCACCGCCGGCGAACCTCGAGCGCCGCGCGCAGCCCCTCGTCGGTGTGCGTCGGCGGCATCCGGACATCGGTGACGACCACATCCGGCCGGTAGGCGCCGGTGGCAGACAACAGCCCCTGCCCGTCGCCGACGGCGGCGACCACCTCGTGCCCCTCCTCGGCCAGCAGCCGCGCCAGCCCTTCCCGCAGCAGCGTCGAGTCCTCGGCGAGCACCACCCTCACGCCCCAGCCTCCTCGTCCGCTGTGAAAGGAACACTCACAGCAGTGGGCAGGTGGGCGGTGACGGTGGTGGGGCCACCGGGCGGGCTGTCCACTGTGAACTCGCCATCGGCCGCGGCGACCCGGCGGCGCAGCCCGGAAAGCCCGCCGCCGTCCGGCCACGCGCCGCCAACGCCGTCGTCGCGCACCCGGACCGTCAGGGTGGACGCCGCGAGCTCCACGTCCACCTCGATCCGGCTCGCCGCCGCGTGTTTGATCGTGTTGGTGACCGTCTCGGACACCACGAAGTAGGCGATCGTCTCGGTCGCGGTGTCCACCCGCCCGCCGAGCCGGTAGCGCAACGCCACCGGCAGGCTGGAACGCTCCGCCAGCGACTCCAGCGCGCTGTGCAGGCCACCCTCGTCCAGCGCAACCGGATACACCCGCCAGGCCACCTCGCGCAGGTCGAGCAGCGCCTGCTGGGCCTGCTCGTGCGCCTGCCGCAGCAGTTCCCCTGACCGCGAGGGATCGCCGGATCGTTGGGCCCTGCCCAGGATCATGCCCAGGGTGACCAGCCGCTGCTGCACCCCGTCGTGCAGGGCGCGTTCGATCCGCCGCCGCTCGTCGTTCACCGCCTCCAGCACCTCGGCCCGGGTGGAGGTGAGCACGGAAACCCTGCGCCGCAACAACTCCTGGTTCGTCGGGCCGAGAAAATGCATACCCAGCTTGCGATCCAGGGTGGCGACGCCGAGAAGCCCCTGCACCGCGAGGAAAGCCAGCAGTAGGCACAGCAGGAACAGCACGATCGGGTCGTACCAGTCCAGCTCCGCGCCCACCCCGATCGTCCGGCCGGACACCATCTTCGCCGCCGCGATCGCCACCGAACCGATGCCGTACAGGATCAGCAGGAAGACACCCGCGCCGAGCCCGCCCACAACGGATCGCAGCGCCAGGTACCGCAGCCCGCGGCCGGGGGAGTACTCGGCGGGCACCTCGTCCCCGAAGTACCTCGCCAGCCGTGCCCGTTCCCACTCCACCAGCGCCCGGATGCCACCGGACACCCGCGACCGGGCCGCGGGCAGGGCCAGCCACGGCGCGGCGAGCAGCACGAAGGCCAGTTCGGCGAACGCGGCGGCGCCGCCGATCGCCAGCCCGATCGTGCCCCTGACCAGGCCGCGCACCGGGGCCGCCCCGAACGGAATGGACATACCCGCAGGTTAGCCGGGGTAGCGCGACCGCCGAATTGTGGTTTTCCGCAGGGCGCCCGGACGCGGACCCCAGCGCCCCGGCGCCCGGACCGGCCTAGCTTCGGCGTCGTCCGATCACTCCACCACCGGGAAGGGCCATACATGACCATGCACCTGGCAGCAGCCACCGAACCCATCGGCGGCCTGGCCGGCTGGGCCGTCGAGTTGATGGACTCCCTCGGCGGCCCGGGCGCCGCCGTGGTCGTCGGGCTGGACAACCTGTTCCCGCCGATTCCCAGCGAACTCGTGCTGCCACTGGCCGGGTTCTCCGCCAGCCAGGGCGCCTTCAGCCTGGCCGGTGCCCTGTTGTGGACCACTCTCGGCTCGGTGTTCGGCGCGATCGTCGTGTACTACCTCGGCGCGCTGCTCGGCCGGGAGCGCACCAGGGCGATCGTGCTCCGGATCCCGCTGGTCAAGGCGGGCGATTTCGACCGGACCGAGGCCTGGTTCGCCCGGCACGGCGCCAAGGCCGTGTTCCTCGGCCGGATGGTGCCGTTGTTCCGTAGTTTCATCTCGCTGCCCGCGGGGATCGAGCGGATGCCGGTGTGGCGGTTCCTCGGCCTGACCACCCTCGGCAGCCTGCTGTGGAACACCATCTTCGTGGTCGCCGGGTACACCCTCGGCGAGAACTGGCACCTGGTCGAGGACTACTCCGGGATCGTGCAGAAGGTCGTGATCGGCGCGGTCGTGCTGGCCGTCGCCGGGTTCGTCACCGTCCGGCTGCGGGACCGCCGCCGCGGCGACGGCCGGCACGACACCGAGCAGGCCCTGCCGATCAGGTCCGGAACGGGCCGGTCACCTCGTAGGTGATGCCGCCGCTGGAGGAGCCGGAGGTACCCCGTTGCGAGGAGAAGTACAGCCGGTCACCGGCCGGGGTGAAGGCCGGGCCGGTGATCTCAGAGGAACTCTGCCCGGTCACCCGCAGGAACGGCGCCACGACGTCGTCCGGGGTGATGATGCAGATCTCCATGTTGCCCCCGTCCTCGGCGACGTACAGGTCGCCGAAGCTGGAGCCGGTGACGTTGTCCACCCCGGTAAGCGGGGCCGAGCCGGGGTCGACCAGGCTGTCGTCGTAGGCCAGCTCATAGGTGCTGTCCGCGAGGTTGAGCTGCCATACCCGGTTGTCGCCCTTGGTGGTGAACCAGGCGGTGTCGTTCGCGTAGTGCAGGCCCTCACCGCCGTCGAAGGACTTCGAACCGGACACCTGATGCCGTGTCGCGGTGGGCGAGCCGTCCGGGTCCGGGACGTCCGCCCAGCTGAAGCCGCCTGCGGTGCCGCCACCCGCGACCAGCACCTGCAGGGTGCCGGAGGAAAGGTCGCCCCAGGTGTCCGGGACGAACCGGTAGAACCGCCCGTCCGAGACGTCCTCGGTCATGTACACCACCTTGCGCACCGGGTCCGCCGCGGCCGCCTCGTGCTTGAACCGGCCCATCGCCGAACGCCGCACCGCGGCCGAGGCCGGGCCCCACGGGTTGGTCTCGTAGACGTAGCCGCGGTCGATCTCTTCGCAGGAAAGCCAGGTGTCCCATGGCATCGCACCACCGGCGCAGTTCACCCTGGTGCCGCTCAGGACCCGGTAGGCGTCGGTGATGTTGCCGCTGCCGTCGAACCGGACGGCGCTGGCGCCGCCGCCGAAGAAGACCTCGGAGTTGGACACGTAGATCCAGCCGGAGCCGTCCGCGAACACCGCGCCCCCGTCCGGGGCACTGTGCCAGGTGTAGCCCGCGACCTGCTGGCCGGAGCGGGCGATCACCCGGCTGGTGAAGCCCTCCGGCAGCCGGATCCCGTTGTCGTCGGCAGGCTGTAGCGGGCCGTACGGGCTGGGGCCGTTCTGCGCCGGCGCGGCCATGGCCGAGGGAGTGAGCGTGTTGCCGAAGGCCGCGACACCGATGCCGATCGTCGCCGCGCGTAGGAAGTTCCGTCGTTGCACTACGTCCTCCTGTGCCGCTGGGGGTGGGAGCGCAACGGAAGGTACGGGACCAACCACTCGTGGTAGGTGCCGGCAACGAACGGCAGGGTGAACTTCCGGCGAAACCGGTGTCCCCGGCTGCTTCCGGCCGGGGACACCGGTTTCGCTCAGGCCGCCTGCGGCAGCGGGGCGGCGGCCGGGGTGAGCGCGAGCTCCAGCACCTCACGCACGCTGGACACCGGGTGCACCTCCAGTTCGGCCAGCACCTCGGCAGGCACGTCGTCCAGGTCCGGCTCGTTGCGCTGCGGGATGATCACCGTGCTGATCCCGGCCCGGTGCGCGGCGAGCAGTTTCTGCTTCACCCCACCGATCGGCAGCACCCGGCCGGTCAGCGACACCTCCCCGGTCATGGCCACGTCCGCCCTGGCGACCCGCCCGGACAGCAGCGAGGCCAGCGCCGTGGTCATGGTGATCCCGGCCGAGGGCCCGTCCTTGGGCACCGCCCCCGCCGGAACGTGGACGTGCACCCCGCGCTCCTTCAGGTCGGCCACCGGCAGCTCCAGCTCGGCACCGCGGGAACGCAGGTAGGACAGCGCGATCTGGGCCGACTCCTTCATCACCTCACCCAGCTGCCCGGTCAGCGAAAGCCCGGTGCCCCCGGACTCCGCGTCGGCCAGCGAGGCCTCCACGTACAGCACGTCGCCACCGGCACCGGTCACCGCCAGACCCGTTGCCACCCCGGGGATCGAGGTGCGCTGGCTGCCCGCTGGCAGCGAGGACTCCGGCAGGTGCCGTGGCCGGCCGAGGTAGGTGTCCAGGTCCGGCGCGTCCACCGTCACCGGCAGGCTCAGCTCGTCCAGCGCCGCCTTGGTGGTGACCTTGCGCAGTACCTTCGCGATGGTCCGGTTCGCCTCCCGCACCCCGGCCTCCCTGGTGTACTCGGCGGCGATCCGGCTCAGCGCCGCGTCGGTGATCCGCACGTCCTCCTGGCCCAGCCCGGCCCGCTCCAGCTCCCGCGGCAGCAGGTGGTCCCGGCCGATGGTGACCTTCTCGTGCTCGGTGTAGCCGTCCAGCGACACCAGCTCCATCCGGTCCAGCAGCGGCCCGGGGATGGTCTCCACCGCGTTCGCCGTGGCCAGGAAGACCACATCGGACAGATCCAGCTCGACCTCGAGGTAGTGGTCCCGGAAGGTGTGGTTCTGCTCCGGGTCCAGCACCTCCAGCAGCGCCGCGGTCGGGTCGCCCCGGTAGTCCGCGCCCACCTTGTCCACCTCGTCCAGCAGCACCACCGGGTTCATCGAGCCGGACTCCTTGATGGCCCGCACGATCCGGCCGGGCAGCGCGCCGACGTAGGTGCGCCGGTGCCCGCGGATCTCGGCCTCGTCCCGGATCCCGCCGAGCGCGACCCGGACGAAGTTGCGGCCCATCGCCTTCGCCACCGACTCCCCGAGCGAGGTCTTGCCCACCCCGGGCGGGCCCGCCAGCGCCAGGACGGCTCCGGAACGCCGCCCGCCGAGCTGGCCCTTGCCCGCCTCGGCCCGGCGCTTGCGCACCGCGAGGTACTCGATGATCCGTTCCTTCACATCGGCCAGCCCGGCATGGTCGGCGTCCAGCACCTCGCGCGCACCGGCGATGTCGTGCACATCGGTCGTCCGCTCGTTCCACGGCATATCCAGCACGGTGTCCAGCCAGGTGCGGATCCAGCCGCCCTCCGGCGACTGCTCCGAGGTCCGCTCCAGCTTGTCCACCTCGGCCAGCGCGGCCTTGTGCACATGCTCGGGCAGCTCGGCGGCCTCGATCCGGGCCCGGTAGTCCTCGTCACCATCGCCGCCGGACTCCCCGGTCAGCTCGCTGAGCTCCTTGCGGATCGCCTCCAGCTGGCGGCGCAGCAGGAACTCCTTCTGCTGCTTCTCCATTCCCTCCGCGACGTCCTTGCGGATGGTGTCGCTGACCTCGAGCTCGGCAAGGTACTCCCGGCCGGACTCCAGTGCCTTCTCCAGCCGCTCGGTCACGTCCAGGGTGCGCAGCAGCTCGAGCTTCTGCGCCGCGCTCAGGTACGGGGCGTTGCCTGCCAGGTCCGCGATCGCGGATGGCTGCTCCACCTGCTGCACCGCGTCCAGCATCTGCCAGACCCCACGCTGCTGCAGCATGGAGACCACCACCGACTTGAACTCGGCGGCCAGCTCGGTGGCGCGCTCACCGGTTGGCGGCTCCACGGCCTCCTCGGCGTGCACCCACCTGGCAGCGCCCTGCCCGGTGCCGGTCTCGCCGACGAAGGCCCGCCGGGTACCGCGCACCAGGGCCGCGGTGCCACCACCGGGCACCCGGCCGACCCGCTCCACGGTGGCCACGGTGCCGATCTCGGCGTACTCGCCCGCCAGCCGCGGCACGATCAGCACCTCGGCCTCGGCGGCCGGAGCGGAACGGATCCCCGGCAGTGTGCTCGCGTTCGGCGTGCCCGCTCGCGCCGACTCCACGGCCGCCCTGGTTTCGGCTTCGCCGAGGTCCAGCGGCACCACCATGCCCGGCAGCACCACGTCGTCGTCCAGCGGAAGTACGGGTAGGAGCTGGGTTGCGCTCATTGTCACGCTCCTCGCTTGTTGAGTTCACTCGGCTCAACCTTGCGAAGAGTGACTTTGTTTCCGCCGATCGTTCGCTGCGAGCGAGCGCCGTTGGCGGAATAATCGCCTCGTTACCCGCGGCGAAGGAGAACGTGGTTGTCGTCACCCGGTGGTCGGCCTCTATCGCCGTTGTTGATCCCCTGTTAACTCTCGGCTGATCTGATGATGGCCGGAACGAGGCCGAAATACGCCCTCCGGGGTACAGTAGGGCCCTTCGTTCGCCCCGGCGTCACCGCCGGCGAGCAGACGGGAAGGAGGTTGCATGCCGGAGCCATACGGCGGACCCGCCGGTTCCTACTCGGCTGCAGCTGACTCTTCTCCGACACCTTCGAGTGGATCGACTGGCATGCCTGGATCGGCTAATACGACACAGTCTTCGGGACGCTCGGACGAGTGGCGGTTCCGGATCTACACCATTCTGGTGCTCTCGGCCGGTATTGCCGCCGCGTTCGCGGTATCAAGGTGGCTGCCCTTCGAAGGGTCGGCCGACCTGTGGTGGATCGGCCCGCTGCTGGCGGTGGCCTTCCTGCTCGCCGAGCAGCTCGGCATCAACGTCGACGTGCGCAGCGGCATCTCCTGGACCATCTCGTTCACCGAGATCCCGCTCGTCATCGGTTTCTTCGTGGCGCCGTTCGAGGTGGTGGCCGCGGCACACCTGGTCGCAGGGATCGGCACCCTGCTGGTGCGCAGGGTGTCCGGAAGGGTGCTCTACAACGCCGGGGTGTTCCTGCTCGAGGTCACCAGCGCGTTCGCCGTCGCCGGGCTGGTCAAGCAGCTGGTCGGCGACCCGGGTATGCCGTGGATCGCCGCGCTCGCAGGCACCCTGACCGCGCCGCTGGCCAGCACGCTGCTGGCACTGGCCGCGGTCCGCGTGCTGCGCCGCCGGATGCGGGTCACCACCGCGCTGCGGCTGACCGGCCGCATCCTGGTCGTCGGCTTCGTGAACGCCTCGGTCGGACTGTCCGGCTACCTGGTGATCGCTAACGTGCCAGCCGCCTGGCCGCTGGTGCTCGCCGTCTTCCTCGGCCTCTCCGCGCTCTACTGGGCCTACTCCGACCTGCTTCGCGAGCAGCGCGATATGGAAGCACTCTCCGACGTCAGCCTGATGGTCGCCAGGTCGGGGCACCAGGCCGCGGCCCGGCCTGCCAGCCGGGTGGAGGACCTGCGCCATGGCGTGGACGTGGACGAGTGGGTCACCATCGCCGAGCGGATCAAGGACCAGCTGGCCGCGGGCCGGGTCGTGCTCCGGCTGCGGCTGGAACCCGACGATGCCATGCGCACCGTCGTGGTCGGCGAACCGCTGCCGCCCGGCGGGCTGCCCGCCGACGACCCGCTGCTGCGCCTGCCCGGCCCGCACGTGCGGCACTTCCGGATCACCGAGGCCAACCCCGAGGTACGGACCGCGCTGCTGGACCGCGGCGCGCAGGAGGCGCTGGTGGTGCCGCTGCGCAGCGCCAACCAGCTGCTCGGCGTGGTGGAGGCGCACGACCGGCTTTCCCGCTGGCGCGGCTTCGGCAAGTACGACATCCAGCTGCTCGGCACCATGGCCAGCCACCTGGCGACCTCATTGGACAACCGCAGGCTGCTGGCCACCCTGCGGCACGACGCCTACCACGACCCGCTGACCGGCCTGCTCAACCGGCCAGGGTTCTGTTTGCTCGCCCGCGACCCGCTGCGCGAGCGCCCCAGCTCCGTGGTGCTGCGGGTGGACCTCGACGTGTTCTCCACGGTCAGCGACGCGCTCGGCTACACCTGGGCCGACCGGATGGTGATCGCGGCGGGCAGGCGAATGCGCGACACCCTCGGCCAGCAGGTCCCGCTGGCCAGGCTGGAGGGCGCGTCCTTCGCCGCACTGCTGGCCGATCACACCGCGCAGCAGGCGCACCAGGTCGCCGAGCGGCTGCGCGCCGAGCTGTCCGCGCCGTACCCGATGGAACGGCTGACCGTCGAGGCCAACGCCATGGTCGGCTATGCCGTCACCGTGGACGACAACCACGACCAGGTGGACATCGACGGCATGCTGCAGCGCGCCGACATGGCCGTGCGGGCAACCCGCGGCGGCGAGGAGGTCCGTGGCTACGTGCCGAGCATGGGCCAGATCTTCATGCGCCGCTTCCAGATGGTCACCCAGTTCCGGCAGTCGCTGGAAGACGGCCAGGTCAGCGTGCACTACCAGCCCAAGGTGTCGCTGCCGAACCGGCATGTGCAGGGCGTCGAGGCGCTGGTGCGCTGGCAGCACCCGGAGTTCGGCAAGCTCGACCCGGACGAGTTCGTGCCCGCCGTGGAGGCGGCAGGCCTGATCGGGGTGCTCACCTCCTTCGTGCTGGAGCAGGCGCTGCGCCGGGTGCGCAAGTGGCTGGACGAGGGGCTGCGCATCTCCGCGGCGGTGAACCTGTCCGTGCGCAACCTCGCCGACGCCGAGTTCCCGGCCAAGGTCTCCGCCGCGCTGCGGCGCTTCGACGTGCCACCGGAGCTGCTGACCTTCGAGCTGACCGAGTCCGGCGTGATGTCCGACCCGCAGCGCGCCCTGCCGATCCTGCGCGAACTGCACGCGCTCGGCATCGTGCTCGCGGTGGACGACTTCGGCACCGGTTACTCCTCGCTTGCCTACCTGCGGCAGCTGCCGGTGGACCAGGTGAAGATCGACAAGAGCTTCGTGCTCGGCATGGGCACCGATCTCGGTGACCTCGCCGTGGTCCGCTCCATCGTCGAACTGGGCCACTCGCTCGGGCTCACCGTGGTGGCCGAGGGCGTCGAGGAGGACATCGCCCGCGACCAGCTGGAGGCGATGGGCTGCGATGTGGCGCAGGGCTACCTGATCTCCCGCCCGCTGTCCGAGGAGCGGCTGGAGGCGTGGTTGCAGGCCCGCACCGCCCGCTCGCCAGGGCGGCACGCCGAGACCGTGCTGACCCTGCTGACCTGAGGTTTCACCGGATGGGTACCCCGCCCGCAGCGGCCAGGAGGGCATTGTGTAATCTCTTCGAGGCTCCAGTTGAGCACGCCCCAATAGCTCAGTCGGCAGAGCGTCTCCATGGTAAGGAGAAGGTCTACGGTTCGATTCCGTATTGGGGCTCGCGAGTGGGCGAGTCATGTCCGTGGAAAGCGCGGACTTGGCTCGCTTCGCGTTTGTCTGGGGGCGGAGCCCCAGGCCCCACCCCGGGGGCGAGCCCCCGGACCCCCGGGACGTGGCTGGGTCGGTGGTAATCTCACCTTCGGGCCCCGTGCTGGGCCTTGGCGGGATAGCTCAGGTGGTTAGAGCACACGGCTCATAATCGTGGTGTCGCGGGTTCAAGTCCCGCTCCCGCTACGCGAGTTGGGCGAGGCGTGTTTGCGGAAGGCGCAAACCACGACTCGCTTCGCATCCCACTGGGGGCGAAGCCCCCAGACCCCACCCGGGGGGCTGCCGCCCCCGGACCCCCGGAGTTGGTGGGGAACCGAGTTAGAGAGAGGCTTTGCCGTGGCTGCCACCGACGTGCGACCGAAGATCACGATGGCGTGCGAGGAGTGCAAGCACCGCAACTACATCACCAACAAGAACCGGCGTAACGACCCGGACCGGTTGGAGATGAAGAAGTTCTGCCCGAACTGCGGTACGCACCGGGTGCACAAAGAGACGCGCTGACGCGTCCTTCGGATCTGCTCGAGGCCGTCCCCGTTGCACGGGGGCGGCCTCGATGCTGTGGGAAACAACCCAACTAACGGCGCTACCGGGGCGAGCCCTGACTGCCCCAGGCTCGCGGCATGCGTACCCGAACCACGATCGCCGCGGCCGCGCTGGCGCTGGGCGTGCTGGCCCCCGGTACCGCCGTGGCGGAGCAGGTCCACGGCTACACCGCCGAGGTGCGGCAGACCGCGGTGAGCGCCATCGCCGCGAGCGAAGGCCTCCCCGCGGCCGCGGCCACCCGGATCCTGCGCACCCAGGACGGCAGCATCCGCACCCTGGAGCGGATCACCGGGCGGCTCGGCGCCCGGCAGGCAGGTGGGTACCTGGACGCCGCGGGCAGGCCGGTGGTGAATGTGCGCACCTCCGCGGCCGCCGAGCGGGTCGCCGCGGCCGGAGCAGAGCCGCGGCTCGTCGCCCACACTTCCGGCGAACTGGCCGTAGCCCGGCGGGCACTGGAGGCGCTGCCGGCCGTTGCGCACACCGCGCTGGGTGTCGACCCGCGTGCCAACCAGGTCGTGCTCACCGTCGCCGACGCAGCCGAGGGGTCACGGTTGCTCCGCCTGCTCGACACCGCGCGCACGCTCGGTCCCCTCGTCCGGATCGAGCGGGTGGCGGGCAGCATGCGCCAGGCCGTCTACAACGGCGATGCGATCACCGGCGGTGGCGCTCGCTGCTCGGTGGGATTCAACGCCAACCGCGACGGCACGAACTACATCGTCGACGCTGGCCACTGCACCAGCGCCGTCTCGAGCTGGAACGTGGGCCCCTCGGTCGACGCGAGCTTCCCTGGGGACGACTACGGCCTGATCCGCAACACCACCGGCCACGCGCCAGGGGCGGTGACCCTGTGGGACGGCTCGGCCCAGCGGATCAGCTCGGCCGACGACGCCGTGGTCGGCCAGCGGATCTGCAAGAGCGGCAGCACCACCGGGCTCACCTGCGGCACGGTGCAGCGCATCGGGGTCACCGTCAACTACGCCGAGGGCGCCGTCCGCGACCTGGTGCAGACCTCGGCGACCGTGCGCCCTGGGGACTCCGGCGGCTGTCTGTTCGCCGGTAGCACCGGCCTCGGCATCACCTCGGGCACCGGCGGCGGCAGCTCCTTCTTCCAGCCGGTCACCGAGGCCCTCCGCACCTATGGTCTGCGCCTGAACTAGGGATCGGTAGCCTGCGGACGTGCCACTGGATCCTTCCTTCATCGGCCGGGTCTACCCGCCGACGACCACGTACGAAGTCGGCCGCGAGAAGATCACCGAGTTCGCCGACGCGATTGGGGACGAGAACCCGCTCTACCGCGATCCGGGCGCGGCCCGCGCCGCGGGCTACCCGGACGTGATCGCGCCACCGACGTTCCTGACCATCATCAACCTCGCCGCGATCAACTCCATCGTCGCCGACCCGGACCTGGGGCTGGACTACGACCGGATGGTGCACGGGGACCAGCGTTTCGAGCACACGAGGCCGGTGCACGCCGGTGACAAGCTGGCCCTGACCACCACCATCGAGGAGATCATGGCACGCGCGGGCAACGACTTCATCAACCTGCGGGCCGATATCGCCGACGAGGATGGGGAGCCGGTCTGCACCACCCGTGCCCAGCTGGTGGTCCGGGGGGAGGCACAGTGAACGCGACGAACCTGGAGAAGGGCACCGAGCTGCCCCCGCTGTCCGTGCGGCTCACCCGGGAGCACCTGGTCCGCTACGCCGGTGCCGCGCTGGACTTCAACCCGATCCACTGGAACGAACGGTTCGCCAAGGACGTCGGCCTTCCGGACGTGATCGCGCATGGCATGCTGACCATGGCGCTGGGCGGCAGGCTGGTCACCGAATGGCTCGGCGATCCCGGCAGGCTGATCGAGTACGGCGTGCGCTTCACCCGGCCGGTCGTGGTGCCCGACGACGGCGCGGGCGCACTGGTCGAGTTCACTGGCAAGGTGGCCGAGGTGCGCGAGGACGGCCTGGCCCGGGTGGACATCACCGCCAAGTTCGACGGAAAAACCGTGCTCGGTAAGGCGCAGGCGTTCGTCCGGCCCGCCTAGCCCGGCTCGCTCCGCACCGTCGCGAGTACGGCCTCCGCCATCCCGCGATTGCCCCGCTGGTTCGGATGCAGCGGGGCCGCCTCGCCCTCCGGCCGCGGCCCCTCCACCCAGCGAGTGGACGTGCAGACGTCGTGCTCCCGGCTCGGGCCCGCGGTGTCCACGAACTCGGCGCCGTGCGCCCTGGCCTGCTCGGCCAGCATCGCGTTCAGCGAGCCGAGCCCCGCCCTGAGGTAGGCGATGTCCGTGCCGAGGTAGGGCAGCTCCGGCCGGCAGCCAGCGCCCTGCGGCAGCACCGTCGGATAACCCACCACCAGCACCCTGGCCCGTGACGCGCGGGCCGCGATCCGGTCCAGCGCGGTGGCCACCCTGCCCGCCGTCGCGGTCACGTTCTCGGCGATCCGGTCGCGGCCGCCCGCGGTCAGTTCGTCCCGGCACGGGGTGGCGTTCTCGGTGGTAGCCACGCAGTCGGCGGCGAAGCCGATGAAGCCAACATCGTTACCGCCGATGCCAAGGGTGACCAAGGTGGTGCTCTCGGTAACGGCTTCGAGCTGGGGCGGGTTGGTGCCTTCCCCGGTCCGCTGCGGCTCGCTCAGGTGCGCTGTTCGCGCCCCGGCGCAACTGACATCGGCGAACTCGGCGGGCCGTAACCGCGCGGCGACCAGATGCGGGTAGTTGGTGGTCGAGCGATCGCATCCAGGCGGGCCGGTGGCAGGCCCGGTTCCCGGGGCCGAGGTGTAGGAGTCGCCGAGGGCGACATACCGCTCCCGCGCCGGTTCCGCCTGCTCGCCGCCGCAGCCGGCAAGGAGCAGTGCCAGCAGGGCCGGCAGCGTCACCGTGGGCTTCGCGCCGCGCATGCTCAGTCCGCCTCGGCCAGCAGCCCTGCCACCCTGCCGATGCCCGCCACCAGGTCCTCCTCGGCCAGTGCGTAGGAGAACCGGAAGTAGCCGGGGGTGCCGAACGCCTCGCCCGGCACCACGGCCACCTCGGCCTCGCGCAGGATGAGTTCGGCCAGTTCCGCGGTGCTCGCCGGGCGCTGCCCGCGCAGCCGCCTGCCAAGCAACGAGCGCACCGAGGGATAGGCGTAGAACGCGCCCTCCGGTACCGGGCACTCGACTCCCGGGATCTCGCCGAGCAGCGAGACGATCCGCCTGCGCCGCGCGTCGAAGGCCGCCCGCATCCGCGCCACCTCGTCCAGTGGGCCAGCCACGGCCGCCAGCGCCGCCCGCTGGGACACGTTCGCGACATTGCCGCACAGATGGGACTGGTAGTCCGAGGCGGCCTTGATCACATCCGGCGGCCCCAGCATCCAGCCGACCCGCCAGCCGGTCATCGAGTAGGTCTTGGCGACCCCGTTCAGCACCAGCGTCCGGTCCGCCAGCTCCGGAACCACCACCGGCAGCGAGTCCGCGGTGGCGCCGTCGTAGACCAGATGCTCGTAGATCTCGTCGGTGATCACCCAGATGCCGTGCCGCTGCGCCCACTCGCCAATGGCCCGCACCTCCGCACGCGGGTACACCGCGCCGGTCGGGTTGGCAGGCGAGTTGAACAGCAGCACCTTGGTCCGCGGGGTGCGGGCCGCCTCCAGCTGCTCGACGGTGACCCGATAGCCGGTGGACTCGTCCGCGGTGACCTGCACGGCGACCCCGCCTGCCAGCCTGATCGACTCCGGGTAGCTGGTCCAGAACGGTGCGGGCAGCAGCACCTCGTCGCCGGGGTCGAGCAGGGTGGCGAACGCGGAATAGACCGCCTGCTTGCCGCCGTTGGTCACCAGTACCTGCTCCGGGCCGACCCGGTAGCCGGAGTCCCGCAGGGTCTTGTCCGCGATCGCCGCGCGGAGTTCGGGCAGGCCCGCCGCGGCGGTGTAGCCGTGGTTGGCCCGGTCATGGACCGCGGCGGCCGCGGCCTCGACGATGTGTTCCGGGGTGGGGAAGTCCGGCTGGCCCGCGCCGAAGCCGATCACCGGGCGGCCCTCGGCCCGCAGTGCCTTGGCCTTGGCGTCCACGGCCAGCGTGGCCGAAGGGGAGATCGCGGCGACCCTGGCCGAAACCCGGCTGGTCGGGCTGCTCGTGGAGGTCGGCATACCTGCCATGTTGGCAGCAGAGGTGTCAAGGGTTACCGCCGGTCCCACACCCTCCGTCGGGTCTGTGGAGGGCGCGGTTGCGGGGCCGCATGTGGCTTGCCGTAGACTGCCGAACTTGGAACGTACGACGCACTGCCCCGCTGGTGAGCGGGGTGGGTGAAATACGTCCAGCGAGCGGTGTCGCGGATGCGGTTCCGGTCGAAGGGGTGTAGCTCAATTGGCAGAGCAGCGGTCTCCAAAACCGCAGGTTGCAGGTTCGAGTCCTGTCACCCCTGCAGAGTACGGCCGGTACCGCCGGCCAGCCGCTGGCAGGCGACAGCGTGGACGTATCGGCGATGCGGAGGAGTAACTCGTGAGCGAGGACGGCGAGAAGGACCAGGAGAAGGAGCAGCAGCAACCTTCCCGTCCGAACACCGCCGCGGCTCGGCGGGAGCGCCGTGCCTCCGCACGTCCGGATGCAGGCAAGAGCGGTGAGGCGGACACTGGGAAGCGTCCCGCCCCGAAGGGCAAGTCTTCGGGGCGGAAGCCGGACAAGGCGGGCAAGCCCGCTGCCAAAACCGAAGGCAAGGACCGGCCGACGCCGAAGCGGGAAGACACCGGGAAGAAGCAGGCCTCGCTGTTCAGCAGGATCGTCCGCTTCCTCCGTGAGGTGTGGGCCGAACTGAAGAAGGTCATCTGGCCGACCAGGAAGCAGATGATCACCTACACGGCCGTGGTGTTGGTGTTCGTTTCCTTCATGATCGCCCTGGTGTTCGCCCTCGACCTCGCCTTCGGTGAGGTCGTGGCGCTCGTGTTCGGCGAGTAAGCCGACCCGCACTGCCGCGGGTGTGCGGTGCTGCCGCATGCCCGACAAGTGATCAATTGAGAGGACGGAAAGTGACCTCCGAGAACGGCTCAGGAGCCGGTCAGGATCTGACCGGCCTCTCCGACGAGCAGGTGCTCGCGGCCGCCGGCGACGAGAGCTCGGAACCCACCGAGCCTGCCGAGCCCGCCGCGGACGCCTCGGAGGCGGCCCCCGAGACCACGGACGCTCCCGAGGCCGCCGCGGCCGAGCCGGCCACGGCCGCCGCCGAGGAGGACCCGGTCGCGAAGCTGCGCGCCGAGCTGCGGTCGCTGCCCGGCGAGTGGTACGTCGTGCACTCCTACGCCGGCTACGAGAACAAGGTCAAGACCAATCTCGAGACGCGTACCCAGACCCTGGACGTCGAGGACTACATCTTCCAGATCGAGGTGCCGACCGAAGAGGTCACCGAGATCAAGAACGGCCAGCGCAAGCAGGTGCAGCGCAAGGTGCTGCCCGGCTACATCCTGGTCCGGATGGAGCTGAACGACGCATCCTGGAGCGCGGTGCGCAACACCCCGGGCGTCACCGGTTTCGTCGGCGCCACCTCGCGCCCCTCGCCGCTGAGCATCGAGGAGGTGCTCAAGTTCCTGGCGCCCGAGGCGGAGAAGGCGGCACCGGCCAAGGCGGCCAAGGGCGAGCCCGCCGCCGCGGACACCTCGCTGGGTGGCTCCGCCGTGGAGGTCGACTTCGAGGTCGGCGAGTCGGTTACCGTGATGGACGGCCCGTTCGCGACGCTGCCCGCCACGATCAGCGAGGTCAACGCCGACGGGCAGAAGCTGAAGGTCCTGGTGTCGATCTTCGGCCGGGAGACGCCGGTCGAGCTGTCGTTCAACCAGGTCTCCAAGATCTGACCGGTCTCCGGATCGGCAGCCCCGCGCGTACTGGCAGGTGCGCGGGGACGCGTAATACTGAATAGGAACGACGAATGCCACCCAAGAAGAAGAAGCTTGCAGCGATCATCAAGCTGCAGATCCAGGCGGGGGCCGCGAACCCGGCTCCGCCGGTCGGCCCGGCGTTGGGTCAGCACGGCGTCAACATCATGGAGTTCTGCAAGGCCTACAACGCCGCGACCGAGTCGCAGCGCGGCAACGTGGTGCCGGTCGAGATCTCCGTGTTCGAGGACCGCTCGTTCGACTTCAAGCTCAAGACCCCGCCCGCCGCGAAGCTGCTGCTGAAGGCGGCCGGCGTGGACAAGGGCAGCGGCGAGCCGCACAAGAGCAAGGTCGGCAAGGTGACCTGGGACCAGCTCCGGGAGATCGCCGAGACCAAGAAGACCGACCTGAACGCCGACGACCCCGAGCAGGCCGTCAAGATCATCGCAGGCACCGCCCGCTCGATGGGCCTCACCATCGAGTGACCAGGTCGCGGTGCGACCCGTGGCAGAGCCAGGCGCTGGCTCGGACCACAACTGATCCATTCACGTAGTAAGGACAGAGCATGACCAAGCGCAGCAAGGCCTACCGTCAGGCCGCCGAGCTGATCGACCGGCAGCGGTTGTACGCGCCGCTGGATGCCGTGAAGCTCGCCCAGGAGACCTCCAAGGTCAAGCTGGACGCCACCGTCGAGGTCGCCATGCGGCTCGGCGTGGACCCACGCAAGGCCGACCAGATGGTCCGCGGCACCGTGAACCTGCCGCACGGCACCGGTAAGACCGTCCGCGTCATCGTTTTCGCCACCGGCGACAAGGCCGCCGAGGCCGAGGCCGCCGGCGCCGACGCGGTCGGTACCGATGAGTTGATCGAGCGCATCCAGGGTGGCTGGCTCGAATTCGACGCCGCGATCGCGACTCCGGACCAGATGGCCAAGGTCGGGCGGATCGCCAGGGTCCTCGGCCCGCGTGGCCTGATGCCGAACCCGAAGACCGGCACCGTGACTCCCGCGGTCGCCAAGGCCGTCACCGAGATCAAGGGCGGGAAGGTCAGCTTCCGCGTCGACAAGCAGGCGAACCTGCACCTGGCGATCGGGAAGGTCTCCTTCGAGCCGGAGAAGCTGGTGGAGAACTACGCCGCCGCCCTCGACGAGGTGCTGCGGGCCAAGCCCTCCGCGGCGAAGGGCCGTTACCTGCAGAAGGTGACCTTCTCCACCACCATGGGGCCAGGCATCCCGGTCGACCCGGCCCGCACCCGCAACCTGCTGGCGGAGGAAGTCCCCGCCTGACCCGGCCCCTCCGGAACCGACTGCTGTGAGTGGCCCGGTTCCCCGCGGAATCCGCGGGGAACCGGGCCACTTATTAATTGGTGGTCGGGGTGGGCTCCGGGCAGGGCTGCGGCTCGCTGCGGTGACCGGTGATCAGCCACTGCCCCTTCTCCACCTTCGTCAGGGTGAACGCGCCGAGCGCGGGGCCGCCGTGGATGCCGCTCCAGCTGTCCGCGCAGGAACTGATCCGCACGGTGTTCCCCTCGATGGGTTCGGCCCGGTGCGAGGGCATCGACTCGGCATAGTCGTTGACGTGGGTGACCTGCTCGTGTAGCGCCAGCACGGCCTGGCGGCAGTCCGGGTACCCCATGTTCGCCGCGAACTGCGCCTGGGTCGCCTCGGCGAACCGGCCACAGGCCTGGTCGACCAGTGGTTCGCCGGTCCTCGGGTCCTCCTGCGCGATCGCGTCGTAGACCTGACGCACCGCCTCGTAGGGCTGCGAGGACAGGATCTCGTTGGTCTTGTAGGTGCCGCCGCCCATCTCGTGCGCGGGCAGCCCCTCGTCCTCGCTGCCGAACAGGTAGTTGTACGCCCAGGTCAGCGCCAGCGCGAGGAGCAGGAAGAAGATCAGCCAGCCGAGCAGCTTCTTGCCGAGCCAGCGCAGCCACCCCGGCACCTTCGGCCGCTGCGGTCCGGGCGACTCGGCGGGCACGAGTTGCCCCGGTGGGGGCGGCGGCACCGGTGGCTGGCCCTGCCCTTGGCCCGGTACCAGCGGGCCCGCCTGCTGCGGTGGCTGTTGCTGTGCCTCCTGGTACCGCAGGAAGTCCTGGAACTGCTGAAACTGCTGGAACTGGCGGAACTGTTCGGGATCGATCGACTCGGCCGCGGGCGGGGTGGCGCGCCGGGCGGGTTCCAGGTCACCCGAGGACGTGGGCTCGCCTGCCGGCTGCCCCTCCGGGCCCGGCTGCTCGTCCGGTCGCTGTTCAGCCACGTGACCCATGATGCCTGCTCTGGTACTGATCGTGGCCCCCGGGCGACGGTTAGCCCGCGAAACGTACCCCGCAGAGTGCGGTTTGCCCGCTAAACGCACCTCCCGGGCCCCGGCGGACTACGTTTCGCCCGCGAAACGTAGTCCGGGGAGGGGTGGGGCAGGGGCGCGGTGGGGTGGCGTATGCTGGACGACGGTTCTACCGAAGACCGCTGGTCTTCCCGGTACCACTCGGCACCGGGAACGAAGGTCCCGCAGCACGGCGGGCGGCCCGCGCAGGAGGAACGAGGCCACGCCCGCGCGTGTCACAACCACGCGCGCTCCGACGCCCCGCGCCTGCTGCGCTGGGGCGTTTCGTCGTCTCTGGCTCCTTCACCGGCGGTCCTTAGCCAAGAGAGGAGGCGGCCATGGCGAAGCCTGACAAGGTAGCGGCCGTCGCCGAGATCGCGGACCGGTTCCGCAACGCCTCGGCAACCGTCGTCACCGAGTACACCGGCCTTTCGGTGTCTCAGCTCGGCAAGCTGCGCCGCGCCCTCGGCTCGAGTGCCAAGTACCGGGTCGCGAAGAACACCCTCGTCAAGCGTGCCGTCGAGGACGCGGGCATCGAGGGGATGGACGACCTCTTCGTCGGCCCGACCGCGATCACCTTCGTCGAGGATGATCCGGTCGAGGCCGCGAAGGTGCTCAAGGACTTCGCGAAGGAGCACAACGCCCTGGTGATCAAGGGCGGCTACATGGATGGCCGTCCGATCACCGTCGAGGAGATCCAGAAGCTCGCCGACCTGGAGAGCCGCGAGGTGCTGCTTTCCAAGGCCGCGGGCGCGTTCAAGGCGAAGCTGTCCCAGGCAGCCGCCATGTTCAACGAGCCCGCGTCCCAGGTCGCCCGCCTGGCCGCTGCGCTGGAAGAGAAGCAGCGCGAGTCCGGTGACGCACCGGCCGAGAGCTGAGCCACACCACCCCACCAGAGCCGACCAACAAGGAAGGAACGCCACCATGGCGAAGATGAGCACCGACGAACTGCTCGACGCGTTCAAGGAGCTGACGCTGCTCGAGCTGTCGGACTTCGTGAAGAAGTTCGAGGAGACCTTCGACGTCACCGCGGCCGCCCCGGCCGCCGTGGTCGCCGGCCCCGCCGCTGGTGGCGAGGCCGCCCCGGTCGAGGAGGAGCAGGACGAGTTCGACGTCATCCTCGAGGGCGCTGGCGACAAGAAGATCCAGGTCATCAAGGTCGTCCGCGAGGTCGTCTCCGGCCTCGGCCTGAAGGAGGCCAAGGAGATGGTCGAGGGCGTGCCGAAGCCGCTGCTGGAGAAGGTCGACAAGGAGGCCGCCGAGGCCGCCAAGGCCAAGCTGGAGGAGGCCGGGGCCTCGGTCTCGGTCAAGTGACCTCCACCAGGTAACTCGCGCACTGCGCAACCGACGAGGCGGGCATCCGATCCGGGTGCCCGCCTCGTGCTTTCCGGGGCTGCGCTGGCGGCGCATCTGGGCTACCGTGCTGCGGTCGCCGGAGTAGGTCACAACCCCGAAAAGGACCACCCAGTCTGTGGTCACCGGGAAAACTGGTGAGTAACCTGTTCGCACCCAGCTCGTTGCACCTGGTTGACACGGGTATCGGAGTGTGCCGTGACCTGCTGCGACACCGGGTGAACCAGCCGGGTGTGGGAAGTCGACACCGAACTTGTCTCCGGGAGGTGCGATGGGTGCCGAGGTGGTCATCGAGGGTCTGTCCAAGTCCTTCGGCAAGCAGGCCATCTGGCGGGATGTGACGCTGACGCTCCCGCCCGGCGAGGTGTCGGTCATGCTCGGTCCCTCGGGCACCGGCAAATCCGTGTTCCTCAAGTCCATGATCGGGCTGCTGAAGCCGGACCACGGCCGCTGCGTGGTCAACGGGGTGGACATCGTCACCTGCTCCGAGCACAAGCTCTACGAGACGCGGAAGCTGTTCGGAGTGCTGTTCCAGGACGGTGCCCTGTTCGGCTCGATGAACCTCTACGACAACGTCGCCTTTCCGCTGCGCGAGCACACCAAGAAATCCGAATCCGAGATCAAGCGGATCGTGCTGGAAAAGCTGGAAATGACCGGTCTGTCCGGGGCCGAGAAGAAACTGCCCGGCGAGATCTCCGGCGGGATGCGCAAGCGCGCCGGGCTGGCGCGGGCGCTGGTGCTGGACCCGGAGATCATCCTGTGCGACGAGCCGGACTCCGGCCTCGACCCGGTCCGCACGGCCTACCTCTCCCAGCTGCTGATCGACCTGAACGCGCAGATCGACGCCACCATCCTGATCGTTACGCACAACATCAACGTCGCCCGCACCGTCCCGGACAACCTTGGCATGCTGTTCCGCAAGGAACTGGTGATGTTCGGTCCGCGCGAGGTCCTGCTCACCAGCGACGAACCGGTGGTCGAGCAGTTCCTGAACGGCAGGCGGATCGGCCCGATCGGGATGTCGGAGGAGAAGGACTCCGCGCAGATGGCCCGCGAGCAGGCACAGGCCGACGCCGGGCACCACGACGGGTCCACCGAGGACGTGCGCGGCATCGTGCCGCAGATCGAGCCCACCCCCGGCATGCCGGAGCGGATGGGCGTGCGCCGCCGCAAGGACCGGGTGATGAAGATCCTGCACACCCTGCCGCCCGCGGCGCAGGAGGGCATCATCGAGTCGCTGACCCCCGAGGAGCAGCGGCACTACGGTGTCCGCCCGCACCACCTGGTCGGCGCAGGGCACCAGGCCACCCAGCCACTGCCGACGCCGGGGCACGGCCAGCACTCCGGGGAGCTGCCTGCCCAGCAGGTCGCCGACCTGCCCGACTCGGGCTGGCGCGAGCCGGGCGACGGCCCGACCCGGCCCAGACCGAGTGGTAACTCCAGGATGCGGCCGCGAGATCCCGGCCAGGGTGGCTCATGAGCTCAGCGGCCACCCCGGCCAAAGTTCCCGGCATCGGAATGCTGCGTGAGACCGGGAAGCTGTTCGCCCTCGGTCTCGACGTCGCGCGCGGAATCTTCCAGCGACCGTTCCAGGTGCGGGAGTTCATCCAGCAGTCCTGGTTCATCGCGAGCGTCACGATCCTGCCGACCGCGCTGGTGTCCATCCCGTTCGGCGCGCTGGTCGCGCTGCAACTCGGGTCGCTGATCACCCAGCTCGGTGCGGAGTCGTTCATCGGCGCGGCCAGCGTGCTGGCGATCATCCAGCAGGCGGCGCCGATCGTGACCGCGCTGCTGGTCGCCGGCGCGGGCGGCTCCGCGCTCTGCGCGGACATCGGCGCGCGCACGATCCGCGAGGAGATCGACGCCATGGAGGTGCTCGGCGTCTCCGCGGTGCAGCGGCTGATCGTGCCGAGGGTGCTGGCCTGCATGCTGGTCGCCGTCCTGCTCAACGGCGTGGTCAGCGTGATCGGGGTGCTCGGCGGCTACTTCTTCAACGTGGTGCTGCAGGGTGGGACCCCCGGTGCCTACCTGGCCAGCTTCTCCGCGCTCGCCCAGCTGCCGGACCTGTGGATCAGCGAGATCAAGGCGGTGATCTTCGGGTTCATCGCCGGGATCGTCGCCGCCTACCGCGGGCTGAACCCGCCGCCGGGACCGAAGGGCGTCGGCGACGCGGTGAACCAGTCCGTGGTGATCACCTTCCTGCTGCTGTTCTTCGTCAACTTCATCCTCACGCTGCTGTACCTGCAGATCGTGCCGCCGAAGGGGAGTTGATCGCATGACCCTCCTCAGCTCGATCGGCAGGCGGGCCCGCAGGGCGGTGGACGCCCCGTTGGGCATCCTGGACCAGCTCGGCGACCAGCTCGCCTTCTATGTCAAGGCGCTGGCCTGGGTTCCCCGCGCGGTGCGCAGGTACCTGCGCGAGACCATGCGGCTGCTGGCCGAGGTCAGCTTCGGCTCCGGTGCGCTCGCCGTGATCGGCGGCACGGTCGGCGTGATGGTCGGCCTCACCGTGTTCACCGGCATCGTCGTCGGCCTGCAGGGCTACGCCGCACTGGACCAGATCGGCACGGCCGCGTTCGCCGGGTTCGCCTCCGCGTACATCAACACGCGCGAGATCGCCCCGCTGGTGGCCGGGCTCGCGCTGTCCGCGACGGTCGGCGCGGGCTTCACCGCGCAGCTTGGCGCGATGCGCATCTCCGAGGAGATCGACGCGCTGGAGGTGATGGGCGTGCCCAGCCTGCCGTACCTGGTCACCACCCGGATCATCGCCGGGTTCATCGCGGTGATCCCGCTGTACATCATCGGCCTCGTGGTCTCCTATTTCGGATCACGAGTCGTCACGGTGTATTTCTACGGCCAGTCCGCGGGAACCTATGACCATTACTTCAATCTGTTCTTACCCCCGCAGGACGTGTTCATCTCCTTCGCGAAAGTGCTGATCTTCGCGGTGTTCATCATCCTGTCGCACTGCTACTACGGGTACCGCGCCAGCGGCGGCCCCGCGGGCGTCGGCGTGGCGGTCGGCAGGGCCGTGCGCACCACGATCGTCACGGTGGCCATCGTGAACTTCTTCATCGGCTTCGCCATCTGGGGCACCACGACGACGGTGAGGATCGCAGGATGAGGACAGTCACCCGCCGGCTGCTCGGCCTTGGTTTCGTCATCGTCATGGTGGGCCTGGTCTCGCTCAGCATCGCGATGTACAACAAGGCGTTCACCGACTTCGTCACCGTGAAGCTGCGCGCGGACAAGGTGGGCAACCAGCTCGACCGGCAGTCCGATGTCAAGGTGCGCGGGCTGATCGTCGGCACCGTGTACGACGTGGCCGCCACCTCCACCGGCGCCGAGCTCACGCTGCGGCTGGACCCGGAGTCCGCGGATCTGATCCCGCAGAACGTCTCGGCGCGGTTCCTGCCGAAGACCCTGTTCGGTGAGCGGTACGTCGCGCTGCAGATCCCGGACGATCCCGCGCAGCAGCGGCTCACCGACGGGGACGTGATCCCGCAGGACCGCAGCTCGGCCGCGGTGGAGCTGTCCCAGGCGTTCGAGCACCTGCTGCCGGTGCTGCAGGCCGTGCAGCCGCAGAAGCTGTCCAGCACCCTGTCCGCGATCTCCACCTCGTTGCAGGGCAGGGGCAAGCCGCTCGGCCAGACGTTGTCCGAACTGGGCCGCTACCTCGGCGACCTGAACCCGCATGTGCCGCAGCTGCAGGAAAACCTGCGCGAGCTGGCGGATTTCTCGCACAACCTCAGCGACGCCGCGCCCGACCTGGTGCAGACCCTGGACAACCTGACCACCACCTCGCAGACCGTGGTCGACCAGCGGGGCAACCTGCAGGCGCTGTACGGCAATCTCACCCAGGCCTCCACCGACCTGCGCTCCTTCCTGGCCGCGAACGCGGAGAACCTGATCCGGCTCGGCGACTCGGCCCGGCCGACCGCGGAACTGCTCGCCAAGTACGCGCCCGAGTACCCCTGCGTGATCGGGCAGATGGCCGACCTGGTGCCCAAGCTGAACACCGTCTTCGGTAAGGGCACCGACAAGCCGGGCCTGCACGCCACCCTGGAGATCACCAACACCCGCGGGCCGTACAAGGCGGGCGTTGACGAGCCCGAGTTCAACGACAAGCGCGGCCCGCGTTGCTACGCCATGGACGACTACCCGCAACCGTTCCCGCAGCACCCGCCGGAGGGGCCGATCAAGGACGGCACCTCGCAGCCGCCCGCCGCCCGCTCGGTGAACGACGGCCTGCTGCCGCCAGCCAACGCCGAGAAGGTCGCCAGTGGGGGCGGCGCCGTGGCCGGTAGCCCCGCCTACACTCCGGCCGAGCACGATTTCCTTTCCCAGCTGGTCGGCCCGCAGGTCGGGATGGACCCGGCCGAGGTGCCCGGCTGGAGCGGCCTGCTGGTCGGGCCGCTGTACCGCGGGGCGGAGGTGAGCTTCGAGTGAAAATCGTCGCGCCGCTGGTCAAGCTCACCATCTTCATCGTGGTCACCGTGCTGTTCACCGCGGTACTCGGGATCAGCATCGCCAACCTGAACCTGAGCGACACCAGGAGCTACACCGCCCGGTTCTCCGATGTGACCCTGCTGCTGCCCAATGACGACGTGCGGATCGCGGGCGTGCGGGTCGGCCAGGTGGAGGACGTGCGGATCGTGGACCGGCGCCAGGCCGAGGTGGAGTTCGCCGTGGACTCCGGCCGCAAGCTGCCCGCGGGGGTGACCGCGGCGGTCAAGTTCCGCAACCTTGTCGGCCAGCGGTACCTCGCGCTCGGCCAGGGCGAGGGCGATCCGAACAAGCTGCTCGAACCGGGCGGCAACATCCCGATCGAGCGGACCACGCCCGCGCTCGACCTGACCGAGCTGTTCAACGGGTTCAAACCGCTGTTCACCGCCCTGTCCCCGGAGGACGTGAACACCCTTTCCCGGCAGATCATCCAGGTGCTGCAGGGTGAGGGCGGCACGGTGGAGAGCCTGCTCGCGCACACCGCCTCGCTGACCACCAAGATCGCGCAGAAGGACCAGGTGATCGGCGAGCTGATCGACAACCTGAACGGCGTGCTGGACACGGTGAACGCCCGTACCCCGCAGCTGACCGACCTGATCAGCAGGCTGCAGCAGCTGGTCTCCGGCCTCGCACAGGACAGCGAGCCGATCGGGGACGCGATCGACGCGCTGGGCGGCCTCGCCGAGACCACCTCCGGGTTGCTGGCCGAGGCCAGGCAGCCGCTCAAACAGGACATCGACGCGCTGGGCACCCTGGTCGGCAACCTGAACAAGGACGAACCGCTGGTCGAGCACTTCATCCAGTTCCTCCCGGAGAAGGCCGCCAGCATGGCGCGCACCGCCGACTACGGCTCGTGGTTCAACTTCTACCTGTGCTCGGCCGAGGGCAGTATCGCGCTGCCGCCGCTGATCAACGAGCCGATCAACCTGCCGGTGCTGCCCACCACCAGGGAGAGGTGCGGGGCATGAAGTCCTTTCAGTGTCTTCCTCCAGCACGCGGGCTGGCCTTCGGCCGGGGCGCGCGCCCCTACTCACCTGTTGCGACAGCGCGGAGGTGGGCATGAAGTCCTTCCAGAAACGCAACCCGATCCCGATCGCGCTGGTCGGCATCACCGTGATCGTGCTCGGCATGGTCGCCGCGCTGAACTCCGACGACCTGCCGCTGATCGGCTCCGGCACCACCTACACCGCGGACTTCAGCGAGGCGGCCGGGCTGCAACCGGACGACGAGGTCCGGATCGCCGGGATCAAGGTCGGCAAGGTCTCGGATATCGAGCTGAACGGTGACCGGGTCCGGGTCTCCTTCCAGGTGAAGGACGCCTGGCTCGGCGACCGCACCAACGCGATGATCAAGATCAAGACGCTGCTGGGACAGAAGTACGTCGCGCTGGACCCGGTGGGGCAGCGGCCGTTGCGCCCGGCCGAAACGATCCCGCTGGAGCGCACCACCGCGCCCTACGACGTGCTCGAGGCCTTCCGCGGGCTGTCCACCACGGTGGACGAGATCGACACCGACCAGCTGGCACAGAGCTTCGACGTGCTGTCCGAGACGCTCTCGGACACCCCGGACGACGTGCGCGGCGCGCTCACCGGGCTCTCCCAGCTGTCCGAGACCATCGCCAAGCGGGACAACAAGCTGGCCGCGCTGCTGGCCAACACCCGGCAGATCAGCGGGACGCTCGCCGACCGGGATGCCCAGGTCAAGAAGCTGATCGAGGACGGAAACCAGCTGCTGCGGGAGATCTCCCGGCGCAAGCAGGCGATCAGCACCCTGCTGCAGGGGACCCAGACCCTTTCCACCGAGCTGCAGGGGCTGATCGACGACAACAACGAGCAGCTCGGGCCGGTACTGGATCAGCTCGACCAGCTCACCACGATGCTGCAGCGCAACCAGGACGCCCTCGGCGAGGGGCTCAAGCAGTACGCCCCGTTCCTGCGCCTGTTCAACAACACCATCGGCAACGGGCGCTGGTTCGACAACTACATCTGCGGCCTGCTGCTGCCCTCGGTCGGGCCACTGAACGAGGAGGGGTGTAACGCATCATGACGGACACCCGCTTCGGACAGAGCGTCTACCGCTGGCTGGCCATCGCCTGCGTGCTGCTGCTCGTGGTGGCAGGCGGCCTGTGGTGGACCCTGCGGGACGCCAACACCAAGCACGCCACCGCGTTCTTCCCCACCACGGTCGGCCTGTACGAGGGCAACGACGTCCGGGTGCTTGGCGTGAAGACCGGCACGGTCACCGACGTCCAGCCGCTCGGCGACCGGGTCAAGGTGGAACTGGAGTACGACCGCGCGGTGGACGTGCCCGCGGGCGCGCGGGCGGTGATCGTCGCGCCGTCCCTGGTCTCCGACCGGTACGTGCAGTTCACCCCCGCCTACACCGGCGGGCCGGCCATGGCCGAGGGCACGGTCATCCCGATGGAGCGCACCGCGGTCCCGCTCGAGGTGGACGAGCTCTACGCCAGCCTGAGCCGGGTGAGCGAGTCGCTTGGCCCGGAGGGGGCGAACAAGGACGGTTCGCTGACCAGGCTGCTGGACACCCTGGCGGAGAACTTCGACGGCAACGGCAAGCAGCTGCACAACACCATCAAGAAGCTCGGGCAGGCCGCGGGCACCCTCTCCGGCAACTCGCAGGACCTGTTCGCCACCATCCAGAACCTCGGGGACTTCTCCACCACCCTGGCGCAGAGCGACGGGCAGGTGCGGCAGTTCGAGCGCCAGCTGGCCGATGTCAGCGGGTTCCTCGCCAGCGAGCGGGAGAACCTGGCCACCACCGTGCGCCAGCTGGGCAGCACGCTGGGCTCGGTACGCCAGTTCATCGAGGACAACCGCGCCAAGGTGAAGTCCAATGTGGACAAACTGGCGAGCGTGACCAGGGTGCTGGTCGAGCAGCGCGCCTCGCTGGCCGAGATCCTCGATGTCGCGCCTGTCGCCCTTGGCAACGTGGTGAACAGCTACAACGCCTCCTCCGGCACGCTGGACGCGCGGGCCAACCTGAACGAGCTCACCCAGCCGCCGATCGTGATGATCTGCAACCTGCTCAAGCAGACCCCGGAGGCGCTGGACTTCCTCGGCGACACCTGCGGCACCCTGGCGCCGGTGCTGGACGGCCTTGTCCCGCTGCCCTCGGTGGCGCAGACCATCTACGCGCTGGAGCACCGCCAGCTGCCCCCGCTGCCGTTGCCGATCGCAGGCGCGCTCTACGGCACGCCACAGGGAGGTGGTCAGTGATGGCCCTGCGGCGCAAGGTGGCCGCCCTGCTGTGTGCGGGCGGACTGTTGACCGTGAGCGGTTGCAGCGACTTCACCGGTATCTACGACGTCCCGCTACCCGGCGGTGCCGACCTCGGCGAGGACCCCTACCGGGTCGAGGTCGAGTTCCGGAACGTGCTGGACCTGGTGCCCCAGGCCGGGGTCAAGGTGAACGAGGTGGCGGTCGGCAGGGTGGAGCGCATCGGGCTGACCGACGGTGGCTGGACCGCCGAGGTCACCCTGCTGGTGAACGGGAAGGTCGACCTACCGGCCAACGCGCTGGCGAACCTGCGCCAGTCCAGCCTGCTCGGCGAGAAGTACGTCGAGCTCACCCCGCCGCCGCAGCAGGAGGCGGTGGGCAAGCTCGAGGACGGGGCCCGGATCCCGATCGAGCGGACCAACCGCAACGTCGAGGTGGAGGAGGTGCTCGGCGCGCTGTCCATGCTGCTCAACGGCGGCGGCGTGGAGCAGCTGAACACCATCACCAAGGAACTGAACAACGTCACCGAGGGCAACGAGCAGAGCATCAAGGCGCTGCTGGACCACGCGGAGGAGCTGGTCAGCAGCCTGGACGAGCAGTCGGACTCGATCACCCGCGCGCTGGACGGGCTGAACCGGCTGGCCAGCACGCTGAACCGGCAGCGGGACACGATCGCGCACGCGATCGACAACCTCGCCCCCGGGTTGCAGGTGCTCGAGCAGCAACGCGGCCAGCTGGTCACCATGTTGCAGGCGTTGGAGGACCTGTCGGCGGTCGCGGTGGACACGGTCAACCGCAGCCAGGAGGACCTGGTGGCGAACCTGCGGGCGCTGCTGCCCACCCTGCGCAAGCTGGGCGAGGCCGGTTCGGACCTGCCGAAGGCACTGGAGGTGCTGTTCACCTTCCCGTTCAACGACGCGGCGGTGGACGGCGTGAAGGGTGACTACTTCAACCTGTACGCCAAGATCGACCTGAATCTCGCCGAGGTCATGGCCAACCTGGGCCGCAGCCGCAACAAGCTGCCGATCGTCGGCGACCTGGTGCCCAGCCAGGAGGGTGAGCAGCCCGGCGCCCCGCCACCGTTGCCGCTGCCCGGTGACGAGGCCGCGGGCACCCAGGCCCGGCAGCAGCAGGGCCAGGGCGGCCAGCCGCAGCAGCAACAACAGCAACAGCAGCAGACCGGGGTCGCCGGGATCTTCGACGTCCTTTCCGGTGGCGCAGGGGGTGTCGGCTGATGTTGGTACGCAGGACGAGGCTCCAGCTCGTCGCCTTCGCGATCATCTCGGTAGTGGCCGTGGTGTACGCGCTGATCCGGTTCACCGATGTAGAGCGAGCGTTCGGCGCGGGCGGGTACACCGTGCGGCTGCAGCTGGACTCCTCCGGTGGCATCTTCTCCAACGCCGAGGTCACCTACCGCGGGTACAACATCGGCCGGGTCGGCGAGCTCCGGCTGACCAGAACCGGCCTGGAAGCCGCCCTGGACATCGAACCGGACACCCCGCCGGTGCCGACCGACCTGCGGGCCGTGGTCGCCAACCGGTCGGCGGTCGGGGAGCAGTACGTCGACCTGCAGCCGGCCTCACCCGGCGGGCCGTTCCTCGAGGATGGCTCGGTGATCCCCGCGGAGAAGACCAAGACCCCGGTCAGCACCGCCGAGGTCGTCGAGGACCTGGACAGCCTGGCCGCCTCGGTGCCGACCGACTCGCTGCGCACCGTGGTCGACGAGTCCTATGATGCCTTCTCCGGCACCGGCCAGGACCTGCAGATCCTGATGGACACCGCGCGCTCGTTCACCCGCAGCGCGCAGGAGTACCTTCCGGAGACGGTCACCCTGATCGAGCAGGGCGGGACGGTGCTGCGCACGCAGAACGACCTGGCCGGCTCGATGAAGTCGTTCAGCAGCGACCTGAACAAGCTGAGCGAGACGCTGAAGAACTCCGACGCCGACATCCGGCAGCTGATCGGGATCACCCCGCAGGTGGCCAACCAGGTCAGCGAGGTGATCGCCGAGTCGGGGCCCGGCCTCGGCGCGCTGCTGGCGAACCTGCTCACCACCTCGAACCTGATCGAGCCCCGGCAGGACGGACTGGAGCAGATGCTGGTGACCTACCCGCTGCTCAGCGTGGGTGCACAGACCGTGGCGCCGGGGGACGGGACCGCGCATCTCGGGCTGGCGCTGAACTTCTTCGACCCGCCGACCTGCACCAAGGGTTACCCGAGGGCGCAGGCCGAGCTGGAGGGCGAGGACGGCTACCGGGCAGGTTCGAACACCACCCCCCGCCCGCCGGACAGCGAGGCCTACTGCGCCGAGCCGCAGGGCAGCCCGATCAGTGTGCGCGGGTCGCAGAACGTTCCGTACCACGGCGTCCCCCAGTTGCCGAGCGATGAGCAGGTGGAGGCGAACAAGAACCGGCCGGAGGAGCAACTCGCCTCCCTGCGCGGCGTGCCCGGGCCCGCGGGCGGCCCGGCGCTCACCCGAATGGGTCTACCCAGGCTGCTCGGGTTGCCGGGTTGACAGGCATCTGACACCGCCTACCTACTCTGGAGTTTCATGAGTTCCGACGAGCAGCGGCCCGAGCGGGCCGAGGAGGACCCGGCCGAGACCCCGGCCGCGGAGTCCGCCACCACGGCCGCTGAACGGACCGCGGAAACCGAAGACACCGCGGCGTCCGAGGAGCCCGAGGCGTCCGAGGATGCCCAGGGCACCGAGGACACCGGGGACACCGCCGATGCCGGGTCCGGGCAGGACGCCGGGCGGGACGACAAGCTGCCCAAGCGCCTGGTGTTCGCCGCCGGGGCGCTGGCGGTGGCGGCGCTGGTGACCGCGGGTGTGTTCGGCGTGCAGTGGTGGAGCGCGGCCGCCGACGACAACATCGACCTCGCGCAGGCCCGCGAGGAGGTGATCCGGGTGGGCAGCTCCGCGGTCAAGGCCTTCACCGAGCTGGACTACAACAAGCCCGACCAGTTCTTCGACCGTTCGGTCGCCGTCTCGACCGACGAGCTCGCCGAACAGATCAACAACGCCCGCGAGTCGAACAAGAAGCAGATGCTGGAGGCGAAGACGGTCGCCAACACCACGGTGCTGGACCTCGCCGTGGACGAGCTGAACGACCACGAGGGCAAGGCCCGCTTCCTCGCCGCCATCCAGGTCGAGGTGACGAAGGGCGACCAGACCAGCGTCAAGCCGATGCGGATCGAGGTCGAGATGAGCAGGGTCGACGAGGGCGGCGACCAGGTGTGGAAGGTCTCCGGGATCAGCCAGGTGCCGGTGATCGGCGCGGGGCAGTAACGAACCCGGCGACCGCGGGCGTTCGCAGGCGCAGCAACAGTCAGATCGGAGCCAGTGTTGTCATCCTCCCGTCGCAAGCCTCCGGGCAGTGGGCCGTCGCGCAGGCCCCGCGTGGCCGGGCTGAACAAGCCTGGCACCGGCCCGAGCCCGCGTCCCCGCCCTCGTCCGGCCGAGGACGAGCAGGAGGCCCCCGAACAGCCGCCCGAGGAGCAGCCGTCGACCGCGGAGCCGGAACCGGAACCGCAGGCCGAGGCCGAGCCGGAGACCGGCACTGAAGAGGCCGAGGTCGAGCAGGTGGACGCACTCACCGGGGAGCCGGAGCCCGCCAGGGACCGGCCGCGGCCGAGCCCGCGCCGCAAGGCCAGGGACGAGGGCGCGCCGAAACCGTCCTCCACCGAGGAGGCCGAGCAGCAGGCGGAGCACGCCGAGCGGACCGAGAGCCACCAGGAAGGCTCGGACGGCGCGGCGGAGGCGGATTCCACGGACGGCGCCGAGCCCGCGGCGAAGCCGCGCCGCTCGCGCCGCTCCCTGTTCCGGCTGGCTGCGCTGCTGCTGGTGGCCGCGCTGGCCTTCGCAGCCCTTGCCGTGTACTTCCGGATGGAGGGCAACCAGGTGAGTGCCGCGACCAACAACACGGCGCTGGTGGATGTGGCGCGTACCGCGCAGGTCGAGCAGGAGGTCAGCGCGGCGGTCGAGAAGCTGTTCTCCTACGACTTCAACGACATCGCCAAGACCGAGCAGGCGGCGCAGGAACTGCTGGTCAACGACGAGGTGTGCGGCCAGTACCAGCGGCAGTTCGCCGAGGTGAAACGGCTCGCGCCGGAACAGAAGATGGTGGTGACCACCAAGGTCACCAGGGCCGCTGTGATCATGCTCGACGGGGACCGGGCGAAGGTGCTGGTGTTCGTGGACCAGACCTCCACCAGGACCGATCAGAACAAGAGCTCGGCCGGTGGCTCGCAGCTTTCGGTTACCACCGAACTGCGGGACGGGCAGTGGAAGATCACCGGTCTGGACACCTACACCCAGGAACCGGAGCCCGACCCGAACGAGGAACTGCCTTCCTGTTCCTGAGAATTGTTCGTCCGCGAACAATTCTCGTTCGATAGTGAGATTGGTCACAGCTTTCGTCCATGCTGTGCCGTGCGGTGCTCTGTCCCTGGACCCTGCTCGGGGTAGTGAGCGGACCTGTGCGGCCCACGGCTGCCCGGCTCCACCGGGCAGGCACCCCGGTTGGTCCGCGCGGGGGAGGAGCCCTCCGGGGGCGTGTCCCGGGCACGGAATTTCCTCGAGTTCGTCGCATAGCGGCGGCGCTGGGCCCGGTATGAGGCCCTGGACGAGGCACGATGCCGGTTCCGGGGTGCAGGCTGACCGATCCGGTACTGGTCCAACCGGGCGGGTACGGCGCGTGGACGCTTGACTCCCGGACGCATGGAGGTCACGCTTACTGCCAGCGGCATCGCTCATGCGGGAGGCGAGCCGGAAGACGAGCCATCGAGGCTGGGCGCCATCTGGCGAGCCCCCTCGACAGATGCTGTCTTCGGGGCTAGACTGCTTCTTTGCGCTGCCCACTTTCATGCTGCCCTGACACGGTAGTTACGATGGTCGGCACCACCGCACCCTTGACAGCTCGTGTTACCAGTTGCTAACGCGGCTGCGCAACCGCTATGTCCCCGGAAGGACGCATCTTGGCAGTCTCTCCCGCGAACCAGGCCACTGCTGCGACCACCTCGGCATCCACGTCAACGGGAATTCCCGGAGCCCCCACCCGGGTCTCCTTCGCGAAGATTCGCGAGCCGCTGAGCACTCCCAACCTGCTTGATGTGCAGATCCGTTCGTTCGAATGGTTCACCGGTGACGAGGCGTGGTTCGAGCGTCGCGTCAACGAGGGCGAGGAGAACCCGACCGGCGGTCTCGAGGAAGTTCTCAACGAGATCTCGCCGGTGGAGGATTTCTCCGGCTCCATGTCCCTCTCCTTCTCCGACCCGCGCTTCGACGAGGTGAAGGCCTCGGTCGAGGAGTGCAAGGACAAGGACATGACCTACGCGGCGCCGCTGTTCGTGACCGCCGAGTTCGTCAACAACAACACCGGTGAGATCAAGAGCCAGACGGTCTTCATGGGCGACTTCCCCGTGATGACCGACAAGGGCACCTTCATCATCAACGGCACCGAGCGCGTGGTCGTCTCGCAGCTCGTGCGCTCGCCCGGTGTCTACTACGACCAGGCCGTCGACAAGACGACGGACAAGGACGTCTTCAGCGTCAAGATCATCCCGAGCCGGGGTGCGTGGCTCGAGTTCGACGTCGACAAGCGGGACACCGTCGGGGTGCGGATCGACCGCAAACGCCGCCAGCCGGTCACCGTGCTGCTGAAGGCGCTTGGCTGGACCGCCGAGGCCATCCGGGAGCGGTTCTCCTTCTCCGAGACGCTGCTGGCCACCCTGGAGAAGGACCACACCGCGGGCACCGACGAGGCGCTGCTGGACATCTACCGCAAGCTGCGCCCCGGCGAGCCGCCGACCAAGGAGAGCGCGCAGACCCTGCTGGAGAACCTGTTCTTCAAGGACAAGCGCTACGACCTGGCCAAGGTCGGCCGGTACAAGCTGAACAAGAAGCTCGGCCTGAGCCTGCCCTACGACACGGGCACGCTCACCGAAGAGGACATCGTCACCACCATCGAGTACCTGGTCCGGCTGCACGCGGGCGAGGACAAGATGACCACCGGCACCGGTGAGGACGCGGTCACCGTCCCGGTGGAGACCGATGACATCGACCACTTCGGCAACCGCAGGCTGCGCACCGTCGGCGAGCTGATCCAGAACCAGATCCGGGTCGGTCTTTCCCGGATGGAGCGCGTGGTCCGGGAGCGGATGACGACCCAGGACGTCGAGGCGATCACGCCGCAGACCCTGATCAACATCCGCCCGGTCACCGCGGCGATCCGGGAGTTCTTCGGCACCTCCCAGCTGTCCCAGTTCATGGACCAGAACAACCCGCTGTCCGGGCTCACCCACAAGCGCCGCCTCTCGGCGCTGGGCCCCGGCGGGCTGTCCAGGGAGCGCGCCGGCATGGACGTCCGGGACGTGCACCCTAGCCACTACGGCCGGATGTGCCCGATCGAGACGCCGGAAGGCCCGAACATCGGCCTGATCGGCTCGCTGTGCTCCTACGGGCGGGTCAACCCCTTCGGGTTCATCGAGACCCCGTACCGCAAGGTGGTCGAGGGCCAGGTCACCGACCAGGTCGACTACCTGACCGCGGACGAGGAGGACCGCTTCGTCAAGGCGCAGGCCAACGCGCCGGTGGACGCGGACGGCTACTTCGTCGAGGACAAGGTCCTCGGTCGCCGCAAGGGCGGCGAGGTCGAGCTGATCGACCCGCTGGAAGTGGACTACATGGACGTCTCGCCGCGGCAGATGGTGTCGGTGGCGACGGCCATGATCCCCTTCCTCGAGCACGACGACGCCAACCGCGCGCTGATGGGTGCGAACATGCAGCGCCAGGCGGTGCCGCTGCTGCGCAACGAGGCCCCGCTGGTGGGCACCGGGGTGGAGCTGACCGCCGCGGTGGACGCCGGGGACGTGCTGGTCGCCGAGCAGGCCGGGGTGGTCGAGGAGGTCTCCGCCGACCTGGTCGTGGTGATGCACGACGACGGCAGCCGCAAGAGCTACGGGCTGTACAAGTTCCGCCGCTCCAACGCAGGCACCTGCTACAACCACCGGCCGGTGGTGGCCGAGGGTGACCGGGTGGAGAAGGGCCAGGTCATCGCGGACGGGCCGTCCACCGAACAGGGTGAGATGGCGCTCGGCAAGAACCTGCTGGTCGCGGTCATGCCCTGGGAGGGCCACAACTACGAGGACGCCATCGTCATCTCGCAGCGGCTGGTCCAGGACGACGTGCTCACCTCGATCCACATCGAGGAGCACGAGATCGACGCCCGGGACACCAAGCTCGGTGCCGAGGAGATCACCAGGGACATCCCGAACGTCTCCGAGGAGGTCCTCGCGGACCTGGACGAGCGCGGCATCATCCGGATCGGCGCCGAGGTCAGGGACGGCGACATCCTGGTCGGTAAGGTCACCCCGAAGGGTGAGACCGAGCTGACCCCTGAGGAGCGGCTGCTGCGCGCGATCTTCGGCGAGAAGGCCCGCGAGGTCAGGGACACCTCGCTGAAGGTCCCGCACGGCGAGACCGGCAAGGTCATCGGCATCCGGGTGTTCTCCCGCGAGGACGACGACGAGCTGCCCCCTGGGGTGAACGAGCTGGTCCGGGTCTACGTGGCGAAGAAGAGCAAGATCCAGGACGGCGACAAGCTCGCAGGCAGGCACGGCAACAAGGGCGTCATCGGCAAGATCCTGCCGGTCGAGGACATGCCGTTCATGGAGGACGGCACCCCGGTCGACATCGTGCTGAACACCCACGGTGTGCCGCGAAGGATGAACATCGGCCAGATCCTGGAGCTGCATCTGGGCTGGCTGGCCTCACAGGGCTGGAAGATCGAGGGCAACCCGGACTGGGCGAAGAGCCTGCCCGAGGACCTCTTCGACGTGGCACCCGGCACGAACACCGCGACCCCGGTGTTCGACGGCGCCAAGGAGGAGGAGCTCACCGGGCTGCTCGGCTGCACCAAGCCGAACCGGGACGGCGACCGGATGGTCCAGCCGGATGGCAAGGCGACGCTGCTGGACGGCCGCTCCGGCGAGCCGTTCCCGTACCCGGTGGCGGTCGGCTACATGTACATCCTGAAGCTGCACCACATGGTGGACGACAAGATCCACGCCCGGTCCACCGGTCCGTACTCGATGATCACCCAGCAGCCGCTCGGCGGTAAGGCCCAGTTCGGTGGCCAGCGCTTCGGTGAGATGGAGTGCTGGGCGATGCAGGCCTACGGCGCGGCGTACACGCTGCAGGAGCTGCTCACCATCAAGTCGGACGACAAGCTCGGCCGGGTGAAGGTCTACGAGGCCATCGTCAAGGGCGAGAACATGCCCGACCCCGGCGTGCCGGAGTCCTTCAAGGTGCTGCTCAAGGAGCTGCAGTCGCTGTGCCTGAACGTGGAGGTGCTCTCCAGCGACGGGGCCGCGATCGAGATGCGTGGCTCGGACGACGAGGACCTGGAGCGGGCCGCCGCCAACCTCGGCATCAACCTGTCCCGCAACGAGTCGCCCTCGGTGGACGACGTCGTTCAATGACCCAGCCGCCTGAGTGGGGGCACTCCTCCCGCGTGCCCCCACTCAGGTAGCCGACCCCTAGCCCGACTCAACCCCAAGGGGATGCAACGACGTGCTGGACGTCAATTTCTTCGACGAACTCCGGATCGGCCTCGCTACCGCGGACGACATTCGCCAGTGGAGCTTCGGCGAGGTGAAGAAGCCGGAGACCATCAACTACCGCACCCTCAAGCCGGAGAAGGATGGGCTCTTCTGCGAGAAGATCTTCGGTCCGACCCGGGACTGGGAGTGCTACTGCGGCAAGTACAAGCGGGTCCGGTTCAAGGGCATCGTCTGCGAGCGCTGCGGCGTCGAGGTGACCCGCGCCGAGGTGCGCCGCGAGCGGATGGGCCACATCGAGCTGGCCGCCCCGGTCACGCACATCTGGTACTTCAAGGGCGTGCCCTCGCGGCTGGGCTACCTGCTGGACCTGGCCCCGAAGGACCTCGAGAAGATCATCTACTTCGCGGCCTACGTGATCACCAGTGTGAACACCGAGCTGCGGCACAACGACCTGCCCACGCTGGAGAACGAGATCGGCGTGGAGCGCAAGAACATCGAGGCCAAGCGCGACTCCGACATCGAGGAGCGGGCGCAGAAGCTCGAGGCCGACCTGGCCGAGCTGGAGGGCGAGGGCGCCAAGTCCGACGTCCGCCGCAAGGTCAAGGAGGGCGGCGAGCGCGAGATGCGCCAGATCCGCGACCGGGCGCAGCGTGAGCTGGACCGGCTCGAGGAGGTCTGGTCCACCTTCACCAAGCTGGAGCCGCGGCAGCTGGTCGTGGACGAGGTGCTGTACCGCGAACTGGTGGACCGCTACGGCGAGTACTTCACCGGCGGCATGGGCGCGGAGGCCATCCAGAAGCTGGCCACCGAGTTCGATGTGGACGCCGAGGCGGAGAGCCTGCGCGAGACCATCCGCAGCGGGAAGGGGCAGAAGAAGCTCCGCGCGCTCAAGCGGCTCAAGGTCGTGTCCGCGTTCCAGTCCACCAACAACGACCCGCGCGGCATGGTGCTGGACGCGGTGCCGGTGATCCCGCCGGAGCTGCGCCCGATGGTGCAGCTGGACGGTGGCCGGTTCGCCACCTCCGACCTGAACGACCTGTACCGCAGGGTGATCAACCGGAACAACCGGCTGAAGCGGCTGATCGACCTCGGCGCGCCCGAGATCATCGTGAACAACGAGAAGCGGATGCTGCAGGAGGCCGTGGACGCGCTGTTCGACAACGGCCGCCGCGGGCGCCCGGTGACCGGCCCCGGCAACCGGCCGCTGAAGTCGCTTTCCGACCTGCTGAAGGGTAAGCAGGGCCGGTTCCGGCAGAACCTGCTCGGTAAGCGCGTGGACTACTCCGGCCGTTCGGTGATCATCGTCGGCCCGACGCTGAAGCTGCACCAGTGCGGGCTGCCGAAGGACATGGCGCTGGAGCTGTTCAAGCCCTTCGTGATGAAGCGGCTGGTGGACCTCAACCACGCGCAGAACATCAAGTCCGCCAAGCGGATGGTGGAGCGGGCCCGGCCCGCGGTGTGGGACGTGCTGGAGGAGGTCATCACCGGCCACCCTGTGATGCTGAACCGGGCGCCGACCCTGCACCGGCTGGGTATCCAGGCCTTCGAGCCGCAGCTGGTGGAGGGTAAGGCCATCCAGCTGCACCCGCTGGTCTGCGAGGCGTTCAACGCGGACTTCGACGGTGACCAGATGGCCGTGCACCTCCCGCTGTCCGCGGAGGCGCAGGCCGAGGCGCGGATCCTGATGCTGTCGGCGAACAACATCCTGTCGCCGGCCTCTGGGCGCCCGCTGGCCATGCCGCGGCTGGACATGGTGACCGGGCTGTACCACCTGACCAGGGTGGACGAGAACGCGGCCGGTGCCGGCCAGGCGTTCTCCTCGCCCGCCGAGGCCATCATGGCCTTCGATATGCACCAGATCGGCCTGCACGCCCCGGTGAAGATCCGGGTCAACGACCGCCAGCCTGCCAAGGCCGACGAGCCGAAGCTCGCCGAGAAGGGCTGGGAGCCCGGTCAGCCGTGGCTGGCCGAGACCACCCTCGGCCGGGTGCTGTTCAACGAGCTGCTGCCTGCGGACTACCCGTTCGTGAACGAGCCGCTGCCGAAGAAGCGGCAGGCGGCCATCGTGAACGACCTCGCCGAGCGGTACTCGATGACCCAGGTCGCGCAGACCCTGGACCGGCTCAAGGACGCCGGGTTCTACTGGGCCACCCGGTCCGGTGTCACCGTGGCGATCTCCGACGTGCTGGTGCCCGAGGACAAGAAGCGCATCCTGGACGAGTACGAGGGCAAGGCCAGCCAGGTGGAGAAGCGCTACCAGCGCGGCCAGCTCTCGCACGCCGAGCGCAACAACGAGCTGGTCAAGGTGTGGGCGCAGGCGACGGAGGACGTCGCCAAGGTCATGGAGGACCACTTCCCCGAGGACAACCCGATCTCGATGATCGTGAAGTCCGGGGCGGCGGGCAACATGACCCAGGTCCGCTCGCTGGCCGGTATGCGTGGCCTGGTGTCCAACCCGAAGGGTGAGTACATCCCGCGCCCGATCAAGGCCAACTTCCGGGAGGGCCTGTCCGTGGCGGAGTACTTCATCGCCACCCACGGCGCCCGGAAGGGTCTGGCGGACACCGCGCTGCGGACCGCGGACTCGGGTTACCTGACCCGGCGCCTGGTGGACGTCTCCCAGGACGTCATCGTCCGGGAGCGGGACTGTGGCACCAGCCGCGGCATCAACATGCGGATCGCCGACGAGCTGCCGGACGGCAGGGTGCTGAGTGCCGAGCACGTGGAGACCAGCGTGTACGCCCGTGCGCTCGCCGCGGACGCGGTGGACGCCAAGGGCAATGTGGTGCTGAACGCGGGTGACGATCTCGGCGACCCCGCGATCGAGAAGCTGATCTCCAGCGGGATCGCCAAGGCCAAGGTCCGCAGCGTGCTGACCTGCGAGTCCGCCGTGGGTGTGTGCGCGACCTGCTACGGCCGGTCGATGGCCACTGGCAAGCTGGTGGACGTCGGCGAGGCCGTGGGTATCGTCGCCGCCCAGTCCATCGGTGAGCCCGGTACCCAGCTGACCATGCGTACCTTCCACCAGGGTGGTGTCGCCGGTGACGACATCACCACGGGTCTGCCCCGTGTCACCGAGCTGTTCGAGGCCAGGGTGCCGAAGGGCAAGGCGCCGATCGCCGACGTCGATGGCCGGGTGCGCATCGAGGAGAGCGAGCGGTACTGGAAGATCACGCTGGTGCCGGACGACGGCAGCGAGGAGATCGTCTTCGACAAGCTGTCCAAGCGGCAGCGGCTGGCGATCACCCCCGAGGGGCGCCCGCTGGCGGACGGCGACCACGTCGCGGTCGGGCAGCAGCTGCTGGAAGGCACCCCGGACCCGCACGAGGTGCTGCGCGTGATGGGCCCGCGCGAGGCGCAGATCCACCTGGTGGACGAGGTGCAGAAGGTGTACCGGGCGCAGGGTGTGTCCATCCACGACAAGCACATCGAGGTCATCGTCCGGCAGATGCTGCGCCGGGTGACGATCATCGACTCCGGTGCGACCGACTTCCTGCCCGGCGAGCTGCCCGAGCGGACCAAGTTCGAGTCGACCAACCGGGCCGCGGTGGCCGAGGGCGGCGAGCCCGCATCCGGTCGTCCGGTGCTGATGGGCATCACGAAGGCCTCGCTGACCACCGACTCCTGGCTGTCGGCTGCGTCGTTCCAGGAGACCACGCGGGTCCTGACCGACGCGGCGATCAACGGCCGCAGCGACAAGCTGGTCGGCCTGAAGGAGAACGTGATCATCGGTAAGTTGATCCCGGCCGGTACCGGGATCAACAGGTACCGCAACATCCAGGTGCAGCCGACCGAGGAGGCCAGGGTGGCCGCGTACGCCATCCCGTCCTACGACGACGGCTACTACACCCCGGACGTGTTCGGTACCGGCACGGGTGCCGCGGTGCCGCTGGACGACTACGACTTCGGCCGCGACTTCCGCTAACCCGCCCTACCCCTCCACCGAGAGCCCTCGGCCACCGCGGCCGAGGGCTCTCTTCATGCCCCCACGAAGTGCGTTTAGCGGGCAGAACGCAGCCAGGTGGGGCTCCGGGAGGTGCGTTTAGCGGGCGAAATGTAGTCGCCGAGGCGCGCGGGGGTAGCCGAAGGGTGGAGCTTCGGGACAGGGGGCGGCGTGCTACCCGGTGGTAGCCGTTGGTTGGCTGGGGCGGCGAAGACGCCTGATCCCGCGGGTCGTGCCGAGGTAGGCGAGCCAGAGCAGCGTCGGCACCAGCACCGCCATGGCGACCAGGAACCAAGCGGCGACCGAGTCTACGTAGATCTGGTGCGGCCAGGCGGGAGACAGCCCGGCCTCGATCGTCTCGCCCTCGGCGGGCCGCCAGCCCCACGCCAGCCACCAGATATCGGCCTGATGCGTCGCGCCGTCCAGAGTGTAGGTCCCCTGCACAGTCGTGGTGTCGGTGACGGTTCGCCCGCTGCTGGATTCGAAAACTGAGGTGACCTGCAGGCTGATATCCCTGGTCAACCCGAGGAGGTAGAGCAGCGGACCGAGCAGCACGAACCAGAAGTCGGCGGCGAGGACCAGGGTGAGCACCGTGCCGAGGAACTTCTTGGCGCGGGACTCCGTGCCGAGCGCGGCGGCCAGTATCAGCGAGAAGATGACCAGCCCCACCAGGACGGCGCCGAGCGCGACGAAGTCGCTCGGGTCGAGCGCGGCCACCAGCCAGGTGACTGTGGTGGCCAGACCCACGACGGCACCCGCCCAGGTGGACACCCTGGCCCAGGTGCGGGTGCGGCCCGAGTGGCCGACGGCCTGGCCCGACGCGACGGTCGCCGGTACGGGTGCCGTGTCCTCGTCGGCCGACGAATCCGTCCGCTCCTCCGGCAACTTCGCCCTGAGCTTGCCTCCTGCCCAGAGCAGTATGCCCATGACCAGGTAACCAGCGACGATGATCCCAGGCAGATAGTCAAGGAAGGTCATGACCGGATCGTCCTTTCGAGCCGAGTCACGTCACGAACAGCACGATGACCAGCACGACGAAGACGGTGAAGCCCGCCAGCTGGAACAGACGGGCAGGGGTGAGGTGCCGCCGCCATTCCTGCCCGCCCGGCGCCGCCTGCGGGCCGGAGGTGTTCCCGGCAGGCCCGTACGCGGCCATGGGGTTCCCGGGCTGCAGCGGGGTGCGCTCGAGGAACCCGATCAGGAAGTCGATCTGGTGCATGACCCTGTCCGGCCCGATCTCGCCGGGCCAGCTCATGTGCAGCACGCCCTGCTCGATGGCCAGTGGCGTGCCGAACTGGCCCGCGTAGTGTGCCAGCCAGTCCAGGCTGGCCTGGTTCAGCGTGGCTGAAGCGAATCGATGATCGTTGGCGAACGCTTGCAGCTGGCCGGAGAACGGTTGCGGCAGGGCAACCTGCGACCACTGGCCAGGACCATGCCGCAGATCCTGTTCGAGGCCCTCGCCCCGGTTGACCGGCAGGACCTTCAGTGACGGGCAGTCCGAGACCGCGATCTCGACCCGATACTCGCCCATGATGACCGGGCTGGCCGTGGTGACGGGCCCCTTCTGATAGTGCGCCTGAGCGGCCCGCGTCGGCCAACGACCCCGTACGAGGTCCAAGGCGTACTCGTAGACGGGCTTGGTCACCGTGGACATCGCGTCGACCCAGCCGCCGTCGACCTGACCTGCGAACGGAGGGCGCAGGGTCGACGATCTCGGCGTCGACTCGGCAGCGCCCATGCGTACCTGACCACCCACCTGACCGGCGAGCCCGCGCAGTCCCTCCAGCTGCCGGGTGCGGTCGCGCTTGTCCAGCCGACGTCGCAGCCAGAAGACCAGCAGCACGATCGCCACCAGAATGGCAACCAGGATGCCGAGGTTGAGCTGCCAACTATCGGTCATGACCCGCCCCTATCCTGCTGGTTCGCCGCCGTGAGCCTCAGATGTCCAGGTAGCCCTGCGTCTCTTCCACGGACTGATCGGCGCCGGTGTCGTCGTACTCGTCGCCCTTCTGCAGGTTGCTGTAGTTACGGGCCGCCTTGTCCACCCCGGCGTTCGCGCCCGTACCTGCTCCCACCTGTGCCGCGGCGGTGTCACCGACCTGGCCGAGCATCGACTTGCCGAAGCCGTCCTTGACCCGGCCGCCGATCATCCCGTCCGAGCCGTAGAGCTTCTCCACCGGCTTCGCGAGCGGCGACTTGCTGACCCCCTGCAGGTCGAGGTCGGCGAGGCCGCGCTGCATACGCTTGGTGTCCATCGCCTGCTTGAAGGCGGTACGGACGTTGCCCATCCGGGCCTTCAGGCGACGCAGGAAGGCCATGATGTCGTCCAGCAGCTTGCGCAGCTTGGCGATGGTCCGGGTGACCCGGCTGCCGGTGGACACGGCCCGCGCTGTGGTGGCGGTGCCCGCGGCGGCAGTCGACGCGCCGAAGGACGGCACCGCCGCGGCCAGTGCCGGGATCCAGATCATGATCAACCAGGTGATGAACTCGGTGAGCAGCGCCTTGATGAAGTCCTCGATGACGGTCATCACCATGCTGGACATCTGCAGCAACTCGGCCACTTCGCCGGCCTGCCCGGCTACCCCGTCAATGCCCTTGGCGAACTCGCCCAGTTTGGTACCCGCGGCCTCGGCGGCGTCGCCTCCCCAGGTCTGCAGCGAGTTCTTCAGCTCCTCCTCGAAGGTCTTCCGCAGCTCGACGACACCCTGGCCGATGGCGTTGAAGTTCTCCGCGGCCTGGGACAGCGCCGGGCCGTCGCCGCTGACGAAGTGGATCGCGTCCTCGAGCGGCTGGACGACGCTGATCAGGAAGTTGAGTCCCTGGCCGACCAGCCAGCCGATCGGGTCGGTGGCGATTCCGAGCCCGGCCCCGGCCAGCGACTGAATGAACCCGGAGCCCTCACCCACCAGTGCGCCGACCTCGGAGCCACTCGCACCGTCGGTGAGTTTGGACCCGGCATCGAACGTCTTGAGCGCGTTGCCGTAGAGCGGCACGGCTTCCTGCGCCTTGGTGCCGAGGTCCTTCTCACCGGTCTTGATGGTGACCCCGCCCGCGGTGTGCTCCTGCTCGGCCATGTCCCTGCCTCGTCCCTCTTCGTTGCCCGGTGGGTCAGTTGTCGATCTGGACCTTCAAACCGTCCAGCAGCTGGGCGACGGCTTCTTCGTGCTGCTGGTAACCGTCCGCGGCCTGGGAGAACTTGTCGGCACCGTTCTGCAGCCCGTTCTGCAGGTCGGTGAACAGGTCCTTCAGCTCGCCCAGCATCTCGGTGTACTGGCCCTTGACGAAGATCCCGACGATGCCCCAGGACTCGTCGCCTACGTCAGCGGTGTCGACGAGGCCTGCGATCTCACCGGCGGTGCCCTTCTGGCCGGTGAGCTTCTGCGCGTAGGTGCGCAGCTCGTCCTCGCTGACCGTGAATCCGCCGCTCATGTGCCCTGCCCTCTCGTCCGTACGCACCCGCTCCAGCGCGGCCCTGGCCGGTCGGCCGTGCCTTGGACCGGGGAGCGGAGGCCCCGGTTCCATCCGGTTCGGCGCGCCTGCGCGGGTCATGATCCAACCAGCCGGTCATCCGCGACCGACACCCCGCCGAGTGCGTTTCGCGGGCTAACCGTACCCAGCCGGCCCCCTGGGAGTGCGTTTAGCGGGCAAACCGTAGTCAGTGGGCACGGGCTGGCGCGGTTCGGCGTGCTTGGCGGGTACCGCGGTCGCCGACGCCGGGGTCAGGCCGGGATCAGCCGGGTGATGGACGCGATGAGCGGCGCTTCGGGGAGGACTGCGGGACCCGACAGCCGCCCGCCGCTGCACCGGTGCCGCTGGCGGAATTCACCCAGCTTCCACTCGGCGTTGCCTCAGGTTGATTAACCGCGTAGATGTTCGATGGCCGACAGCGATCCCGATCAGCGGCGATCGTCCTCGTCGAACAGGTTCTTCAGGAACTCGTCCCCGGCCGAGCCACCCGGGCCACCCGCGCCGGGTGGCGGCGCTGCCGGGCGGTCCTGTCCCTGGCTGGCCGGCCGCAGGAAGGACTGTTCCGAGTAGTCGTCCTGGCGCTCCTCCTCAGCGGCCCGCTGGGTGGGAGCGGCCTCGGCCATCCTGGACCGCAGCTCCTCCACGCTGGTGCCCAGCACCTCGGCCTGGGTCTCCAGGACCTGCTCGGTCAGCTGCAGGTCGTCACCCATATGGGCGTCGACGATCCCGGCCTGCTTCCTGGCCGACTCGGCGACCGCTTCCTGCAGAGTGGACATCAACGTCTGGGCGAGTGCCTCCGGACGCTGCCTGAGCGCGGCCTCGGTGAGCCGGATGTCCTTCACCGAACCGCCCGGCCCGGCGACCACCGTCACCGAGCGGTCTGGGGAGCTGGCCGCGGCCTCCAGCTGGCTCAGCTCGCCCTGCATGTCCGCGATGTTCGCGAACCGGTCATCGACCCGTTTCATCTTCGACTGGAACTGCTCGAACTGCGCGACGAGCTGCTCGAACTCCGCTGACAAGGTCGCCTCCTTGGCCGTGCCCTGGTGATCAGGCGCCGATCTTCCCGCTTGATCCTCAGAATGACGCATCGACCCCCTCGGCGGGCTCCGATCCGGTAGACTGAGGACGAGGAGTCGCCTGGATGCCGGGCCGCCCCGGCATTAACCACCCCCGATTTGGTCGCCGTGAACACGGGCGGGTATCTTTGACGACCGTGCCCGGCAGACGTCGGGCCGCTCCGCGTGCCATTCGGCCACGGTCGGATGCCCTCGGTGTCCGGCTTGCCGGCCGGGGTCAGGCGGGGTCCCTCGGAAATCCTGACGGGAAGTTACCGGATCGCACGATCCTGACGCGGGCCGACACGCCCGACCGCGGGGGCCGGGGAGGCCACCAACGAGAGCTATCGGGACGCTGACGGCTCGACAGATAGAGACACAAGCAGGACGCGACAGAAAGCTGGTCCATTGCCCACGATCCAGCAGCTGGTCCGTAAGGGCCGCCAGGACAAGGCTGTCAAGCAGAAGACTGCGGCGCTCAAGGGGAGCCCGCAGCGGCGCGGCGTGTGCACCCGCGTGTACACGACCACGCCGAAGAAGCCGAACTCGGCGCTGCGCAAGGTCGCGCGTGTGAAGCTGACCAGTGGCATCGAGGTCACCGCCTACATTCCCGGCGAGGGGCACAACCTCCAGGAGCACTCGATGGTGCTGGTCCGTGGTGGTCGTGTGAAGGACCTGCCGGGCGTCCGTTACAAGATCATCCGCGGTTCGCTGGACACGCAGGGCGTGAAGAACCGCAAGCAGGCGCGCAGTCGGTACGGCGCGAAGAAGGAGAAGAGCTGATATGCCCCGCAAGGGTCCGGCCCCGAAGCGGCCGCTGATCTCCGATCCGGTCTACAGCTCCCCGCTGGTCACCCAGCTGGTGAACAAGGTGCTGAAGGACGGCAAGCGCTCGCTTGCCGAACGGATCGTGTACGGCGCACTGGAAGGCGCTCGCGAGAAGACCGGCACCGACCCGGTTGTCACGCTGAAGCGCGCGCTCGACAACGTGAAGCCCACCCTCGAGGTGAAGAGCCGCCGCGTCGGTGGCGCCACCTACCAGGTGCCGATCGAGGTCAAGCCCGGTCGCTCGACGACCCTTGCCCTGCGCTGGATCGTGAAGTTCTCGCAGCAGCGCCGCGAGAAGACCATGATCGAGCGCCTGCAGAACGAGCTGCTCGACGCGAGCAACGGCCTCGGGGCCAGCGTGAAGCGCCGCGAGGACACGCACAAGATGGCCGAGTCGAACAAGGCCTTCGCCCACTACCGGTGGTAACACCGCCCGGCTGCGCCAGAAGCCAGCCAGGGCCCCACGCTTGAGACAGGGGACATTGAAGTGGCACGTGACGTGCTGACCGACCTGAACAAGGTCCGCAACATCGGCATCATGGCCCACATCGACGCCGGTAAGACCACCACGACCGAGCGGATCCTGTACTACACCGGGATCAACTACAAGATCGGCGAGGTGCACGACGGCGCCGCGACGATGGACTGGATGGAGGAGGAGCAGAAGCGGGGTATCACCATTACCTCGGCTGCCACCACCACCTTCTGGACCGACTACCAGATCAACATCATCGACACCCCGGGCCACGTCGACTTCACCGTCGAGGTGGAGCGGTCGCTGCGGGTGCTCGACGGTGCGGTCGCCGTCTTCGACGGCAAGGAGGGCGTCGAGCCCCAGTCCGAGCAGGTCTGGCGGCAGGCCGACAAGTACGAGGTCCCCCGGATCTGCTTCGTCAACAAGATGGACAAGCTGGGCGCGGACTTCTACTTCACGGTGAAGACCATCGAGGAGCGTCTCGGTGCCCGCCCGCTGGTCATCCAGCTGCCGATCGGCGCGGAGAGCGGCTTCGAGGGCGTCGTCGACCTGGTGCGGATGAAGGCGCTGACCTGGCGCGGGGATGTCAAGAAGGGCGAGGACTACGAGGTCGAGGACATTCCGGCCGACCTCGCCGACCGCGCCGCGGAGTACCGCGACAAGCTCATCGAGGCCGTCGCCGAGACCGACGACGAGCTGATGGAGAAGTACTTCGGTGGCGAGGAGCTGACCCAGGACGAGATCAAGGCCGGCATCCGCAAGCTGACCATCGACCGGGCCGCCTTCCCGGTGCTGGCGGGCTCCGCGTTCAAGAACAAGGGCGTGCAGCCCATGCTGGACGCGGTGATCGACTACCTGCCGTCGCCGCTGGACGTGCCGCCGGTCGAGGGCCTGCTGCGGGACGGCGAGACCCCGGCCAGCCGCAAGCCCTCCACGCAGGAGCCGTTCTCCGCGCTGGTTTCCAAGGTCGCGGTGCACCCGTTCTACGGCAAGCTGACCTACATCCGGGTCTACTCCGGCAAGGTCGCCTCGGGCACGCAGGTGATGAACGCGACCAAGGAGCGCAAGGAGCGCGTCGGGAAGCTCTTCCAGATGCACTCCAACAAGGAGAACCCTGTCGACGAGGCACAGGCCGGGCACATCTACGCGGTGCAGGGCCTGAAGGACACCACCACCGGTGACACCCTCGCCGACCCGCAGAACCCGATCGTGCTTGAGTCGATGACCTTCCCCGCGCCGGTCATCGAGGTGGCCATCGAGCCGAAGACGAAGGCCGACCAGGAGAAGCTCTCGACGGCGATCCAGAAGCTGGCCGAGGAAGACCCGACCTTCCAGGTCAACCAGGACGAGGAGACCGGCCAGACCATCATCAAGGGGATGGGTGAGCTCCACCTCGAGGTGCTGGTGAACCGGATGAAGTCCGACTTCAAGGTCGAGGCGAACATCGGTAAGCCGCAGGTCGCCTACCGGGAGACCATCCGCAAGACGGTCGACAAGCACGAGTACACGCACAAGAAGCAGACCGGTGGCTCCGGTCAGTTCGCCAGGGTGATCATCAAGCTGGAGCCGCTGGAGACGACGGACGGTGCACTCTACGAGTTCGCCAACGAGGTCACCGGTGGCCGCGTGCCGCGGGAGTACATCCCGTCGGTCGACGCGGGCGCCCAGGACGCCATGCAGTACGGCGTGCTGGCCGGCTACCCGCTGGTCGGGTTGAAGCTCACCTTGTTGGATGGTGCGTACCACGAGGTCGACTCTTCGGAGATGGCGTTCAAGGTCGCCGGTTCGATGGCGATGAAGGAAGCCGCGAAGAAGGCGGGCCCGGTACTGCTGGAGCCGATGATGGCCGTCGAGGTGACCACGCCCGAGGATTACATGGGCGATGTCATCGGCGACCTGAATTCGCGTCGTGGCCAGGTTCAGGCCATGGACGAGCGCGCGGGCACCCGCGTCGTGAAGGCTCTGGTTCCGCTGTCGGAGATGTTCGGTTACGTGGGCGACCTGCGGTCCAAGACCCAGGGTCGTGCGAACTACTCCATGCAGTTCGACTCCTACGGTGAGGTTCCTTCGAACGTCGCCAAGGAGATCATCGCGAAAGCTACCGGGGAATAAACTCCGGTAGCACCCAAAGCGGGTCGCCCAGGTCCGCACAACTGACCAGATGACCCGCCGCAAAGGCAGCCACGTCGAGCGGCGGCAGGAAAGCAAAAGTCCAGGAGGACATTCCAGTGGCGAAGGCGAAGTTCGAGCGGGACAAGCCGCACGTGAACATCGGCACCATCGGTCACGTCGACCACGGCAAGACCACGCTCACCGCGGCGATCACCAAGGTGCTGCACGAGAAGTACCCGGACCTGAACACCGCGTCGGCGTTCGACATGATCGACAATGCCCCGGAGGAGAAGCAGCGCGGCATTACGATCAACATCTCGCACGTCGAGTACCAGACCGAGAAGCGCCACTACGCGCACGTCGACGCCCCCGGTCACGCGGACTACATCAAGAACATGATCACCGGTGCCGCCCAGATGGACGGTGCGATCCTGGTGGTCGCGGCGACCGACGGCCCGATGCCGCAGACCCGTGAGCACGTGCTGCTGGCCAAGCAGGTCGGTGTGCCCTACATCGTGGTGGCGCTGAACAAGGCCGACATGGTGGACGACGAGGAGATCATCGAGCTGGTCGAGCTGGAGGTTCGCGAGCTGCTGAACTCCCAGGACTTCCCCGGCGACGACGCCCCGGTGATCAAGGTCTCCGGCCTGAAGGCGCTCGAGGGCGACGAGCAGTGGTCGCAGACCGTGCTCGAGCTGATGGACGCCGTGGACGAGAACGTCCCGGACCCGGTGCGCAGCCTGGACAAGCCGTTCCTGATGCCGATCGAGGACGTGTTCACCATCACCGGTCGCGGCACCGTGGTGACCGGCCGCGTCGAGCGTGGCCAGATCAACGTCAACGAAGAGGTCGAGATCGTCGGCATCCGCGAGAAGTCGACCAAGACCACCGTCACCGGTGTCGAGATGTTCCGCAAGCTGCTCGACTCCGGCCAGGCCGGTGACAACGTCGGCCTGCTGCTGCGTGGCATCAAGCGGGAGGACGTCGAGCGCGGCCAGGTCGTCGTGAAGCCCGGCACCACCACCCCGCACACCGAGTTCGAGGGCTCGGTGTACATCCTGGCCAAGGACGAGGGTGGGCGGCACACGCCGTTCTTCAACAACTACCGCCCGCAGTTCTACTTCCGGACCACCGACGTGACCGGCGTGGTGACCCTCCCCGAGGGCACCGAGATGGTCATGCCGGGCGACAACACCGACATCAGCGTCCAGCTGATCCAGCCGGTCGCCATGGACGAGGGTCTGCGTTTCGCCATCCGTGAGGGTGGCCGGACCGTCGGTGCAGGACAGGTCACCAAGATCATCAAGTGATTCCGAGCCGGACCCGGGGACTTCAGCCCCGGGTCCGGCTTGCGAATCCGGGTGTGCGACACTATTAGGGTTGCTCGTCACTGGGTGGCCGTTCGTCGGAGCGATTCGACAAAACGGCCACCTTGGTGCGAGTGCCCAGGACTCGGATTACGAGTCGGGGGCCTCGGAAACCACCGGCGGCTCCTTCCGGAAGAGACCTACGGCACGGCGATTTCCCTGGGGATCGGTCTGTGCGCCGGGCGCGACACGCCCGACCGCGTGGACCGGAGGTCAGGGTGTTGACGTGCGGAAACTGGCGCGAGGCGAGCAGGAAATGCACGCCGCGCCGGTGTGAGAAGCGGCACGAGACTCCAGGGCCAACCACCGACCTTTCGGACTGGCCACGGAAGAGACGAGAAGGAACGAGCTGCCACCATGGCGGGACAGAAGATCCGCATCCGGCTCAAGGCCTATGACCACGAGGCGATCGATGCTAGCGCGCGCAAGATCGTCGAGACGGTCACGCGCACCGGCGCCTCCGTGGTGGGGCCGGTGCCGCTGCCCACCGAAAAGAACGTCTACTGCGTCATCCGCTCGCCGCACAAGTACAAGGACTCGCGCGAGCACTTCGAAATGCGCACGCACAAGCGTCTGATCGACATTCTCGACCCGACGCCGAAGACGGTGGACGCACTCATGAGGATCGACCTCCCAGCGAGTGTCGACGTCAACATCCAGTAAGGGCACGCGCAGCGGCGGAGATAAGAGACTCATGTCTGACAGGCAAGTGAAGGGCATCCTGGGTACCAAGCTCGGCATGACCCAGGTCTTCGACGAGAACAACCGGGTTGTTCCGGTGACCGTCGTGAAGGCCGGGCCGAACGTGGTTACCCAGGTGCGCAACCAGGAGACCGACGGCTACACGGCCGTCCAGTTGGCCTTCGGCGCGATCGACCCGCGCAAGGTCAACAAGCCGGAGTCCGGGCACTTCAGCAAGGCGGGTGTCACCCCCCGGCGGCACCTCGTCGAGCTGCGGACGCACGACGCCGAGACCTACGAGGTCGGCCAGGAGATCACCGTCGAGGTGTTCGACACCGGCGCTCTGGTCGACGTCACCGGCACCAGCAAGGGCAAGGGCTTCGCGGGTGTGATGAAGCGGCACGGCTTCAGCGGCCAGGGCGCCAGCCACGGTGCGCAGGCCGTGCACCGCAAGCCGGGCTCGATCGGTGGCTGCGCCAGCCCCGGCCGCGTGTTCAAGGGCATGCGGATGGCCGGCCGGATGGGCGGCGACCGGGTCACCACGCAGGGCCTGACCGTGCACGCCGTGCGCGCCGAGGACGGCCTGCTGCTGATCAAGGGTGCGGTACCGGGCCCGAAGGGCGGCGTGGTGTTCGTCCGCGATGCCGCGAAGGCGCCGCAGAAGGGTGGTGCGAAGTGAGCAGCCTCGAGCTGAAGACGCCGGCCGGTGCGGCCGAAGGCACCGTCGAGCTGCCCGGGGAGATCTTCGATGTGCAGGCCAACGTGCCGTTGATGCACCAGGTGGTGGTGGCCCAGCTGGCCGCCGCGCGCCAGGGCACCCACTCGACGAAGACCCGCGGCGAGGTCTCCGGTGGTGGCAAGAAGCCGTACCGCCAGAAGGGCACCGGCCGCGCCCGCCAGGGCTCGATCCGCGCCCCGCAGTTCACCGGCGGTGGCACGGTGCACGGCCCCAAGCCGCGCAGCTACGACCAGCGCACCCCGAAGAAGATGAAGGCCGCCGCGCTGCGGGGTGCCCTCTCCGACCGGGCCCGTTGCGGCCAGCTGCACGTGGTCACCGAACTGGTCAGTGGCGAGAAGCCTTCCACAAAGGACGCCAAGCAGGCGCTGGCCGCGGTGACGCAGGCCAAGCGCGTGCTCGTGGTGCTGCACCGGGACGACGAGCTCGGCTGGCGCTCCGCACGCAACCTGTCCTACGTGCACCTGATCACGCCGGACCAGCTGAACACCTACGACGTCCTGGTCAACGACGACGTGGTCTTCACAAAGGCCGCGTTCGATGCGTTCGTCGCCAAGGGCGCCAAGGGCAACGCCGCTGAAGGGAGTGAGCAGCAGTGAGCTCGGTGGCGATCCCCGACCCGCGCGACATCCTGATCGCGCCGGTGATCTCCGAGAAGTCCTACGGGCTGCTCGAGGACCACAAGTACACCTTCCTGGTCCGCCCGGACGCCAACAAGACCCAGATCAAGATCGCGGTCGAGCAGGTGTTCGGGGTCAAGGTGGTCAGCGTGAACACGCTGAACCGCCTGGGCAAGCGCAAGCGCACCCGGTACGGCTTCGGCAAGCGCAAGGACACCAAGCGTGCCGTCGTGACGCTCTCGGCCGAGAGCAAGCCGATCGAGATCTTCGGCGGCCCCGCCGCGTAAGGGACTGAGCAGACATGGGCATTCGCAAGTACAAGCCGACAACCCCGGGGCGCCGGGGCTCCTCGGTTGCCGACTTCGCCGAGATCACCAGGACGGAGCCGGAGAAGTCGCTGCTGCGTCCGTTGCACAGCAGCGGCGGCCGGAACTCATCCGGCAAGATCACCACCCGGCACAAGGGCGGTGGGCACAAGCGGGCGTACCGGCTGATCGACTTCCGGCGCAACGACAAGGACGGCGTGCCGGCCAAGGTCGCGCACATCGAGTACGACCCGAACCGCACCGCACGGATCGCGCTGCTGCACTACGCCGACGGCGAGAAGCGCTACATCATCGCGCCGGACAAGCTGAAGCAGGGCGACCCGATTGAGAGCGGCCCGCGTGCCGACATCAAGCCGGGCAACAACCTGCCGCTGCGCAACATCCCGGTCGGCACCGTGGTGCACGCGATCGAGCTCCGTCCCGGCGGCGGCGCGAAGATCGCCCGCTCCGCCGGTGCGCGGGTGCAGCTCGTCGCCAAGGACGGCCCGTACGCCCAGCTGCGGATGCCCTCGGGCGAGATCCGCAACGTGGACGTGCGCAACCGCGCCACCGTGGGTGAGGTCGGTAACTCCGAGCACTCGAACATCAGCTGGGGCAAGGCGGGCCGCAGCCGCTGGAAGGGCAAGCGCCCGACCGTCCGCGGTGTGGTGATGAACCCGGTGGACCACCCGCACGGTGGCGGTGAGGGCAAGACCTCCGGTGGCCGTCACCCGGTGAACCCGAACGGGAAGCCGGAAGGCCGCACCCGTCGTCGCAAGCCGAGCGACAAGTTGATCGTCCGCCGCCGGCGTACCGGCAAGAAGCGCTGAGCAGGGAGGTAAGAGAACATGCCGCGCAGCCTGAAAAAGGGCCCGTTCGTGGACGACCACCTGCTCAAGAAGGTGGACGCGCTGAACGAGTCGGGCAAGAAGACGGTGATCAAGACCTGGTCCCGCCGCTCCACGATCATCCCGGACTTCCTGGGGCACACGATCGCGGTGCACGACGGCCGTAAGCACGTGCCGGTGTTCGTCACCGAGGCGATGGTGGGGCACAAGCTGGGCGAATTCGCCCCGACGCGGACCTTCAAGGGCCACGTCAAGGATGACCGCAAGTCGCGCCGCCGCTGAGCGCCGAACACGAGAAGGAAGCAAGCGATGAACGCCCAGAACGACGCCGCGACGGCAGAGGAACTGCCGGTCGCCGTGGCGCGGGCTCGCTTCGTCCGGGACTCGCCGACCAAGGTGCGCCGGGTGATCGAGCTGATCAAGGGTCGTAGCGCCAACGAGGCCCTTGCCGTGCTCCGGTTCGCTCCGCAGGCGGCCAGTGGCCAGTTGGCCAAGGTGCTCTCCAGCGCTATGGCCAATGCCGAGAACAACCTCGACCTGGACCCGGACACGCTCTGGGTGAAGAACGCCTACGCGGACGAAGGGCCGACGCTCAAGCGGATCCGCCCGCGTGCCCAGGGCCGTGCGTACCGGATCCGGAAGCGGACCAGTCACATCACGGTCGAGGTCGAGTCCCGGCCGAAGGCAGACGTGAAGAAGAGCGGCAAGAAGAAGGCAGGTGGCCGGTAGTGGGCCAGAAGATCAACCCGCACGGCTTCCGGCTCGGGATCACCACGGACTGGAAGTCCCGCTGGTACGCCGACAAGCAGTACTCGGAGTACGTCGCCGAGGACGTCAAGATCCGCAAGCTGCTGTCGACCGGCATGGAGCGGGCCGGCATCTCCAAGGTGGAGATCGAGCGCACCCGGGACCGGGTGCGGGTGGACATCCACACCGCGCGTCCCGGCATCGTGATCGGTCGCCGCGGCGCGGAGGCCGACCGGATCCGTGGCGCACTGGAGAAGCTGACCGGCAAGCAGGTCCAGCTGAACATCCTCGAGGTGAAGAGCCCCGAGTCCGATGCCCAGCTGGTCGCGCAGGGTGTCGCCGAGCAGCTGTCCAACCGGGTGGCTTTCCGTCGCGCCATGCGCAAGGCGATCCAGACCTCCATGCGTTCGCCGCAGGTCAAGGGCATCCGGGTGCAGTGCGGTGGCAGGCTCGGCGGTGCCGAGATGTCCCGCTCGGAGCACTACCGCGACGGCCGGGTGCCGCTGCACACGCTGCGTGCCGACATCGACTACGGCTTCTTCGAGGCCCGCACCACCTTCGGCCGGATCGGCGTGAAGGTGTGGATCTACAAGGGCGACCTGGTGGGTGGCCTCAAGGCCAAGGAGGCGCGGGACGCCGCCGCGGCCGCGGAGCGCCCGCCGCGCCGGGAGCGTCCCTCCCGCCCGCGCCGCTCCGGTTCCTCGGGCACCACGGCCACGTCGACCGAGGCCGGGCGGGCCGCGCAGGACTCCGGTGGCAACAAGTCCTCGTCCGCGCAGGGCGGCGCGCAGTCGGACACGGACGTCGCGACCAGCCAGGCACCGCAGGTGGCCTCGCCGGACGCGGCAGAGAAGACGGAGGGCTGAGAAGTGCTCATCCCGCGCAAGGTCAAGCACCGCAAGCAGCACTCCCCGAAGCGCTCCGGCGCCGCCAAGGGCGGCACGAAGGTCCACTTCGGCGAGTACGGCATCCAGGCGCTTGAGCAGAGCTACGTGACCAACCGGCAGATCGAGTCCGCTCGTATCGCCATGACCCGGCACATCAAGCGTGGCGGGAAGATCTGGATCAACATCTTCCCGGACCGCCCGCTGACCAAGAAGCCCGCGGAGACCCGGATGGGTTCCGGTAAGGGCTCCCCTGAGTGGTGGGTCGCCAACGTCAAGCCGGGCCGGGTGATGTTCGAGATGAGCTTCCCGAACGAGGCCATGGCTCGTGAGGCGCTGCGCCGCGCGATCCACAAGCTGCCGATGAAGTGCCGAATCGTGACCCGTGAAGGTGGTGAGTTCTGATGGCGAAAGCAGGAGGCGTTGCGGCGTCAGAACTTCGCGAGCTCACCGCGGAGGAGCTCGTGCTGCGGCTGAAGGAATCGAAGGAAGAACTGTTCAACCTCCGTTTCCAGATGGCGACGGGCCAGTTGGACAACAACCGCCGGCTGCGCACGGTTCGCACCGACATCGCGCGTATCTACACGGTGATGCGCGAGCGCGAGCTCGGCCTGTCGGTCTCCCCCGACGATGCTGAAGCCGAAAGTGAAGGTGCCGCATGAGCGAGCAGATCGAAGAGATCGCGAAGCAGCCGGTACAGAAGGCCGATTCCGGCCGGAACTACCGGAAGGTCCGCGAGGGCTACGTCGTCTCGGACAAGATGAACAAGACGATCGTGGTCCAGCTCGAGGACCGCAAGAAGCACGCGCGGTACGCGAAGGTCATGCGCTCCACCACCAAGGTCAAGGCGCACGACGAGGAGAACATGGCCGGCATCGGCGACCGCGTGGTCCTGATGGAGACCCGCCCGCTCTCGGCGACCAAGCGCTGGCGGCTGGTGCGGATCGTGGAGAAGGCCAAGTAAGCAGGGGGACACCCCTTCCGTTCCGCCAGGCTGGGGAATCCAGAACCGGCGAGACATACAGGAGTTGACGTGATCCAGCAGGAGTCGCGACTACGAGTCGCCGATAACACGGGTGCCAAGGAGATCCTGACCATCCGCGTGCTCGGTGGCTCGGGGCGGCGCTACGCGGGCATCGGTGACATCATCGTCGCCACCGTCAAGGACGCCATCCCGGGCGCCAACGTCAAGCGCGGTGATGTGGTCAAAGCCGTCATCGTCCGCACGGTGAAGGAGAAGCGTCGCCCTGACGGCTCCTACATCAGGTTCGACGAGAACGCCGCGGTGCTCATCAAGAACGACAACGACCCCCGGGGCACCCGTATCTTCGGGCCGGTCGGCCGCGAGCTGCGCGATCGGAAGTTCATGAAGATCATCTCGCTCGCGCCGGAGGTGTTGTGATGAAGGTGAAGAAGGGCGACACGGTCCTCGTCATCGCCGGCAAGGACAAGGGTGCGAAGGGCAAGGTCATCCAGGCCTACCCGGACCGCCAGCGAGTGCTGGTCGAGGGCGTGAACCGGATCAAGAAGCACACCCGGATCACCCAGACCCAGCGCGGCGCGCAGTCCGGCGGGATCATCACGCAGGAAGCGCCCATCCACGTGTCGAACGTGCAGGTCGTCGACTCCGACGGCAAGCCGGCCAGGGTGGGCTATCGCATCGGCGAGGACGGCAAGAAGGTCCGGATCTCGCGCAGGACCGGTAAGGACATTTGATGACGACCGCACAAGAGGCCTACCCGGTGCCGCGGTTGAAGACCCGGTACCGCGACGAGATCAAGGCCGACCTCAACAACGAGTTCAACTACGCGAACGTGCACCAGATCCCCGGTCTGGTCAAGGTCGTGGTGAACATGGGCATCGGCGACGCGGCAAGGGACAGCAAGCTGATCGAGGGCGCCGTGCGGGACCTGGCCACCATCACCGGGCAGAAGCCCGAGGTGCGCAGGGCCCGCAAGTCCATCGCGCAGTTCAAGCTGCGTGAGGGCATGCCGATCGGCGCGCGGGCCACCCTGCGTGGCGACCGGATGTGGGAGTTCCTGGACCGGCTGCTGACCATCGCGCTGCCCCGGATCCGTGACTTCCGTGGCCTGTCGGCCAAGCAGTTCGACGGTCGGGGCAACTACACGTTCGGCCTCACCGAGCAGTCGATGTTCCACGAGATCAACCCGGACTCCATCGACCGTGCGCGGGGCATGGACATCACGGTCGTCACCACCGCCACGACCGACGACGAGGGCCGCATGCTGCTTCGCAAGCTCGGCTTCCCGTTCAAGGAGAACTGAGATGGCCAAGAAAGCGCTGATCCACAAGGCCTCGAAGAAGCCGAAGTTCAAGGTGCGCGCCTACACCCGCTGCCAGAAGTGCGGCAGGCCGCGCTCGGTGTTCCGCAAGTTCGGGCTCTGCCGAGTGTGCCTGCGCGATATGGCGCACGCGGGCGAGCTGCCCGGCGTCAGCAAGTCCAGCTGGTAACGGTTCCACCGACTCCACACTTCGCCACAGGCCCTGACCATCAGGGAAGGGAACCAGGGCGAGAAAGGTTGACAGGTCACCATGACGATGACCGACCCGATCGCAGACTTCTTGACGCGTCTGCGTAACGCGAACTCGGCGTATCACGACGAGGTCGTGCTCCCGCACTCGAAGCTCAAGGCGAGCATCGCCGAGATCCTCAAGCGGGAGGGCTACATCGCGAGCTACCGCGACGAGCCGGGCGAGAAGCACAAGAACCTCGTCGTTGAGATGAAGTACGGCCCCAACCGCGAGCGCAGCATCGCGGGGCTGCGGCGGGTTTCCAAGCCGGGGCTGCGGGTGTACGCGAAATCGACCAACCTGCCCAACGTCCTCGGTGGCCTCGGCGTCGCGATCATCTCGACGTCCTCCGGGCTGCAGACCGACCGGCAGGCCAAGCGCAACGGCGTGGGCGGGGAAGTCCTCGCCTACGTCTGGTGAGGAAGGGGGACCAGGCATGTCACGCATCGGAAAGCTGCCGATCGCCGTCCCCTCCGGGGTCGAGGTGACGATCGACGGCCAGCACGTCACGGTGAAGGGGCCCAAGGGCACCCTGGAGCACACGGTTGCCGAGCCGATCAGCGTCACGCGCGCCGAGGACGGCTCGCTCGAGGTGACCAGGCCGGATGACGAGCGGGAGAACCGTTCGCTGCACGGGCTGAGCCGCACCCTGGTGAACAACCTCGTCGTCGGGGTCACTCAGGGATTCGAGAAGAAGCTGGAGATCCACGGGGTCGGTTACCGCGTGCAGGCCAAGGGCACGGACCTCGAGTTCGCGCTCGGCTTCAGCCACCCGGTGACGATCCAGGCGCCGGAGGGCATCACGTTCAGCGTGGAAAGCCCCACCAAGTTCTCGGTGTCCGGCATCGACAAGCAGAAGGTCGGCCAGACGGCTGCGGTCATTCGCAAGCTGCGGCGCCCGGACCCGTACAAGGGCAAGGGCCTGCGCTACGAGGGCGAGCGCATCCGCCGCAAGGTCGGGAAGACGGGTAAGTGATCATGAGCGAAACGGCTATCAAGCGCAAGCCGATCGGCAAGGACATCTCGACCCGCCGTCGCGCCGCCAAGGCCAAGCGCCATTTCCGGCTCCGCAAGAAGATCAGCGGCACGCCGGATCGGCCGAGGCTGGCCGTCAAGCGGTCCTCGCGGCACATGGCGGTGCAGCTCATCGACGACCTCGCCGGGCACACCATCGCGTCGGCGTCCACCCTGGAGGCGGACGTCCGGGCGATGGATGGCGACAAGAAGGCCAAGGCCGCCAAGGTGGGCGAACTGGTGGCGGCTCGCGCGAAGAACGCGGGCGTCTCCGCGGCGGTGTTCGACCGGGGTGGCAACGCCTACCACGGCCGCATCGCCGCACTGGCCGACGCCGCCCGCGAGGCGGGCCTGGAGTTCTGACAGTGATGGCCACGAATGTGAATGGAAGGAAAGCCTGATGCCGGGACGTGCACGGCAAGGCGGCGGCCAGGGCGGCCAGGGTGCCGCCGGTGGCGAGCGCGGCGACCGCCGCGAGCGCAGGGACCGTCGTGATGGTGGCCGTGGCGGGGCGGCCCAGGAGAAGACCCCGCACCTCGAGCGCGTGGTAGCGATCAACCGCGTTGCCAAGGTGGTCCAGGGTGGCCGTCGGTTCAGCTTCACCGCCCTGGTGGTCGTCGGCGACGGCGACGGCCAGGTCGGCGTCGGCTACGGCAAGGCCAAGGAGGTGCCCTCGGCGATCGCCAAGGGCGTCGAGGAGGCGAAGAAGAACTTCTTCCGCGTTCCCCGGATCGCCGGCACCATTCCGCACCCGATCCAGGGTGAGGAGGCCGCGGGCGTCGTGCTGCTGCGCCCGGCCAGCCCCGGTACCGGTGTGATCGCGGGTGGCCCGGTGCGTGCGGTGCTGGAGTGCGCCGGCGTGCACGACGTGCTGTCCAAGTCGCTCGGCAGCGACAACGCGATCAACATCGTGCGTGCCACGGTCGCCGCCCTGCGCGGTCTGCAGCGTCCGGAGGAGGTCGCGGCCCGCCGCGGCCTGCCGCTCGAGGATGTCGCGCCGGCCCGGATGCTGCGCCAGCGCGCGGGGCAGGGGGTCTGAGATGGCACAGCTCAAGGTCACCCAGATCAAGAGCAGGATCGGCACCAAGCAGAACCACCGGGACACCCTGCGCACCCTCGGGTTGCGCAAGATCCGGCAGTCCGTGGTGCGTGAGGACACCCCCCAGGTCCGCGGCCTGATCCACACGGTGCGGCACCTGGTGACCGTGGAGGAGGTCAAGTAATGGCCATCAAGATCCACCACCTCCGGCCAGCCGAGGGCTCGAACAAGGGCAAGATCCGGGTCGGCCGCGGTGAGAGCTCGAAGGGCAAGACCGCGGGTCGCGGTACCAAGGGCACCAAGGCACGGAAGAACGTACCGGCCCGGTTCGAGGGTGGGCAGATGCCCATCCACATGCGGCTGCCGAAGCTGCGTGGCTTCAACAACCGGTTCCGCACCGAGTACCAGCCGGTGAACGTGGGCGACATCGCCAGGGTGTTCACCGACGGCGGCACGATCACCGCCGCGGACCTGGCCGCCCGCGGCCTGGTCCGCAAGGGCAAGCTGGTGAAGGTGCTCGGCAACGGGGAGGTCGGCGACGTCAAGCTGGACATCACCGCCGACGCCTTCTCCAAGAGCGCACGGGAGAAGCTCGAAGCCGCCGGTGGCTCCGCCACCACCAGCAACTGAACAACTCTCCCGCGAACGGCCCGCCTGGTCCACCAGGCGGGCCGTTCGCATGTCCACCCCACCCCACCAACCGCGTTTAGCGGGCGAACCGCACCCCCGGGGGTGCGGTTCGCCCGCTAAACGCGCTCCGGGTGGCTCTCGGTGCGTGCCGCGGGTAGCGGGTGAGTAGTGAGGCGAGCACTCCGCGTTCACCCCAATGGCTCCGGCCGGTCGGCCCTTCTTCGACGACTTTCGTCGGTTACCGGCCGGTCGTTATGGACCCGACCGAGCGCAGACGGAACCTTTCCGGTGATACCTGAACCGATTCCGTAATCGAGTCAACCCGGAAGGAGGCAGGCGTGAGCGACATAAGGCCAGGAAGGCACGCCAGAGGTGGGAGGGTGTTCACGGCGCTGGGTCTCGCCGTGGGCCTTTCGTTCGCCGTGGCGCCGTCCGCTGCCGCGGCCACCCCCGACGAGCACTGCGTCTACTCGGTGACCGCGCAGACCTATGACTGTTATGACACGCGCGACCGTGCTCGTGCCCACGGCGAGCGGCTGGCGAACACAAGTGCCGAGATCATCGGCGGGATGGTGTTCGAACACATCAACTACGGCGGTCGCTCGCTAACACTCCTTGTTCCGGAGCCATGCCCGAAGAACGACCGCGTCGACTACTGGTTCCCACTCGAGAACCACGTCCTTCGTAACGAGATTTCCTCGGTCCAGGGTTGGTCGACCTGCTGGGTGTGGCTGTACCGGGAGGACGGCAGCAGGGAAGGGCCGTACCGCGGTGACCATGCCGACGTCGGTAGCCACATCAATGACCAGACCTGGGTTGTCGGGCTGAGCTGAGGAGTCGAGATGAGGATTGGCAAACGAGTCTTCGCCGTACTGGCCGCTGCCACGATGACCGTACTCGGCATGCAGACGCCGGCGGCCGCCTCCGCGCAGGACGAACCCACGATCCGGCAGTTGCTCGACCAGTGCGAACGGGGCGTGCCCAATGTGTGCGTCTTCCATCCGACCAGCTCACCTCAGGTGTATCGGGGTGAGTACCAACTGGCGGGTGGGGCACGGAACTGCTCCGCCGGCAACACCACCAGGGTGATCCGCTGGGAGTCGTCGGCCACGACCACCAACAGCGTCGGCGTCACGATCAGCGCCAGCGTGCGACTCGGGGAGATATTCGAGGCCGGTTTCGAGACCAGCTTCACCCAGGAGTGGAGCTGGAGCTCAACCCGGGCCGACGAGGTCCGGCATGAGCTCGGGCCTTACCAGGCGGTGGACATCTTCGCCGCGCCCATGCGCCAGCGCATCGTCGGTACCTACGAGATGCACTTCGAGGACCGGTATTACGGGCATTACTACTGGTACGTGCACAACGTGGCCGTCGACGGCCCGGCCGCCCAGCCCGCCTGGGACATCTACGTCCAGGAAACCGACCCCCACTGCTGACCGACTACGGTTTGCCCGCTAAACGCACCCCGCCGGCCCCCGTGCCGTACGTTTAGCGGGCAAACCGCTGGCCTACCGGGTGGCCTATCGGCGCTTTGGAGCGGGGCAGCACGCCGCTGGCAGCACGGTGGACGCGTCTCCTCGAGCGTCCCCGTACGGCCACTCGGCGGAATGGGCGCCGCTGTCCTACCGACCTCCGTCGGTTTTTGCCGCACACGGTGCAGCTACTCTGCGCGAGGCTGTTAGAGTCGGCGGCACGCTTCGGGACTGATGTGCCCCGAAGCGTTCCTGGCTTGCCCGCCCATGGGTGAGTCGGGTAATGCTGTGTTCCCGCCGGTCGCAGCACCGGCCAAGCCGATCGTCGGTCGACCCCCGACGACGCCGAGGAGGTCCCCCGCGTGCTCAGCGCCTTCCGCTCGGCTCTCGCGACGCCGGACCTGCGCAAGAAGATCCTGTTCACGCTGATGATCGTGGCGGTCTACCGTGTGGGTGCCGTCACGCCGGCGCCCGGGGTCTCCTATCCCAACGTGCAGGCATGTCAAGCGCAGGTCGAAGACCAGGGCATCTACTCGCTGCTGAACCTGTTCAGTGGCGGGGCTCTCCTACAGCTGTCGATTTTCTCGACCGGCATCATGCCGTACATCACCGCGAGCATCATCGTGCAGCTGCTCACCGTGGTGATTCCTCGCTTCGAGGAGCTGAAGAAGGAGGGGCAAGCCGGTCAGGGCAAGCTGACCCAATACACCAGGTATCTCACGATCGGCCTGGCAATCCTCCAGGCGACCGGTGTGGTGGCGCTCGCCGACCGCGGCGCGATGTTCCAGGGCTGCCCCGAGTCGGTCATCCCGGACAACAGCGTCTACTCGCTGGCGATCATCGTGATCACCATGACGGCCGGGACCGCCGTGATGATGTGGCTCGGCGAGCTGATCACTGAGCGCGGTGTCGGCAACGGCATGTCCGTGCTGATCTTCCTGAACATCGCCGCCCGGATTCCGGCCGAAGGCGCGAACATCCTCAGCAGCCAGGGCGGAACGGTGTTCGCGTTCGTCTGTGTGCTTGCCCTGGCGATCATTGCCAGCGTGGTCTTCGTCGAGCAGGGGCAGCGCCGCATCCCGGTGCAGTACGCCAAGCGCATGATCGGGCGCCGGATGTACGGCGGGACCTCGACCTACCTGCCGATCAAGGTCAACCAGGCCGGTGTCATCCCGGTCATCTTCGGTTCCTCGCTGCTGTACCTGCCGGACCTGATCAGCCGGCTCATCGGCGATCCGACCGACGCGTCCGGCTGGCAGGCGTTCATGCAGCGCTACATCGTCGACCAGTCCAGCTGGTTGCACATCCTGCTGTACTTCGGCCTGATCATGTTCTTCACGTACTTCTACATCACGATCACGTTCAACGTGGATGAGCGTGCCGAAGAGATGAAGAAGTTCGGTGGCTTCATCCCAGGCATCAGGCCAGGGCGCCCGACGGCGGAATACTTGCACTTCGTGCTGAACCGCATCACCCTTCCAGGGTCGATTTACCTCGGTCTGGTGGCGATCCTGCCCAACTTCTTCCTGTCGGTTACCGACCCGGGGCAGAACCAGAACTTCCCGTTCGGCGGCACAGCTGTGCTGATCATGGTCGGTGTCGGTCTCGACACCATGAAGCAGATTGAAAGCCAGCTGATGCAGCGCAACTACGAAGGGTTCCTCCGATGACGCGTCTGGTTCTCGTCGGCCCGCCAGGCGCGGGCAAGGGCACCCAAGCCGTGGCGTTGTCGGAACGGCTGGGCGTGCCACACATCTCCACCGGTGACCTGTTCCGTGCCCATGTGGGCGAACAGACCCCACTGGGCAAGGAGGCGAAGCGCTACCTCGACTCCGGAGAGCTGGTGCCGGACTCGGTGACCAACGAGATGGTCCGGGAGCGGCTCACCGACCCCGATGCAAAGGCCGGGTTCCTGCTCGACGGTTTCCCCCGTAACACCAAGCAGGCCGAGGTCCTCGGCCAGATACTGGCCGAGGCGGATACCGCTCTCGACGCGGTCATCCAGCTTGAGGTTCCCGAGGACGTGCTCGTGCAGCGGTTGCTCGGTCGTGGCCGGTCGGATGACACCGAGGACGTCATCCGGAGGCGCCAGCAGGTGTATCAGTCGGAGACGGCGCCGTTGCTCGAGTACTACGCCGATATCCTGATCAAGGTTGACGGTGTGGGTGACGTCGGTGAGGTCTCGACGCGGGTCGTGGAAGCGCTGCGCGATCGCAGGTGAACCGCGGAGGACTTCATGTGCCGCGACTGTTCCGCCGTGGACGCATGATCGAAGTCAAGACGCCAGGTGAGCTGGAAGCCATGCGCGCGGCTGGCTTGGTCGTGGCTCGAACGTTGAGCTTGCTGACCGAGGCCGCCCGTGCGGGAGTCAGTACGGCGGACTTGGACGAGCTCGCCGAGCAGACCATCCGGGACGCTGGTGCGGTGCCTTCATTCAAGGGGTATCACGGGTTTCCCGCTTCGATCTGTGCGTCGGTGAACGAGCAGATCGTGCACGGCATCCCGTCCAGCTCGCAGGTCCTGGCCGCGGGCGACCTTCTGTCGGTCGATTGCGGCGCGATCCTGGACGGCTGGCACGGTGACTCGGCGGTCACCATCGAGGTCGGCGTGGTTTCCGACGCCGACAGGGCGTTGTCCGTCGCCACCAGGTCAGCGATGTGGGCGGGTGTCGAGGCTGTCCTACCGGGGGGTCGGTTGACCGACATCTCCCATGCCGTACAGACCGCGGCCGAGCAGGCCAGCCTGGCCGATGGTGTCGAATACGGCATGATCGTCGAGTACGGCGGTCACGGTATCGGCACATCGATGCATATGGAGCCGTTCCTGCCGAACGTCGGTAAGCCGGGACGTGGGCCACGCCTCAAGGTCGGGATGGCGCTGGCGATCGAGCCCATGCTGACCGGCGGTAGCGGCGAGACGCGAGAGCTGGACGACGGTTGGACCGTTGTCACGGCAGACGGGTCCCGGTCCGCGCACTGGGAGCACACCGTGGCCGTCACCGCTGACGGACCGTGGGTCCTGACCGCCGCCGAGTAGCCACGGGGAACTACCAAAAGTAATCAAGCCTCAACTCTCCGCAGCTACCATGCCTGGTCGGCGGTACGTTTAGCAGGCAAACCGCACTGTGCCGGGATCCCGCCGGGTACGGTTAGCCCGCGAAACGCAGCGAGGGCCCGAGGGTGGGTATACCGTGAGGTAACATGAGTGGCCCCCGTTTGGGGGGTACGACACGGGTTGCGTACACTGTCAAGTCGGCGTGCTCATCACGCCGATTCCATCGCGCTCGTGAAATCTGGCGGCATTGGAGTCGGGGTGACGTGCGTGCCAGCACCACCGAGGCAAGCACTCACCACTCAACCCATCACGAAACGCGGAGGATATGGGCAAGAAGGACGGGGCCATCGAGGTCGAGGGCCGCGTAATCGAGCCGCTTCCCAACGCGATGTTTCGCGTCGAGTTGGAGAACGGCCACAAGGTCCTTGCACACATCAGTGGCAAGATGCGGCAGCACTACATCCGCATCCTGCCGGAGGACAGGGTCGTCGTGGAGTTGTCCCCCTACGACCTGTCCCGCGGTCGCATCGTCTACCGCTACAAGTGATCGTGGTGGGCGTGGCGAGTACAGGTTCCCTCCAGGGGACCGGTAACCACCCAGCACAAGCAGGAGAGCAGGAGACGTGAAGGTTCAACCGAGCGTCAAGAGGATCTGCGACAAGTGCCAGATCGTCCGGCGGCATGGCCGGATCATGGTGATCTGCGACAACCTGCGGCACAAGCAGCGGCAGGGCTGATCACGCACTCGTTGACGAGTGGATTGACAGCAGAATAGAACTCCCCGAACCTGCCGGCCGCCCAGCGGCCCGGTTCACCCCCGGACTTCAGGCCGGGGCCGGGACACCACCCGCGCAAGCAGGTGGCATGACAGCGAGTCGGTCCCGGAATGGGCGGGGAGCAGACCTGAAGGCAAAGAACTAGATAGGAGCACACGCGCCCATGGCACGACTCGCTGGCGTCGACCTCCCCCGCGAGAAGCGGCTGGAGATCGCGCTGACTTACATTTTCGGCATTGGCCGGACCCGCTCCAAGGAGATGATCGCCGCTACGGAGATGAACCCGGACACCCGGGTGAAGGATCTCAGTGACGACGACCTCACCAGGCTGCGGGACTATCTCGAGGAGAACTTCAAGGTCGAGGGTGACCTTCGTCGCGAGGTGAACGCCGACATTCGCCGGAAGATCGAGATCGGGTGCTACGAGGGCCTGCGGTGGCGCCGCGGCCTCCCCGTCCGCGGGCAGCGCACCAAGACCAACGCCCGGACCCGCAAGGGCCCGAAGAAGACGGTCGCCGGCAAGAAGAAGGCTGGCAAGAAATGAGCGTCCGCAGCAAGAGGGTGGTGCGCGTTGCCCGTGGTCAACGGCACGCCGCCACGTCCTGTGTCTCGCCGAAGGCGCTCTATGCCCGCCCGATGGCGCTGCGCCAGCTGTACACCGACGCCGGTTCCGTGATCCGGCGCGGGCAGCGGGAAGCCGCGGCAGCCCACTCCGAGAACTCGCGCTAACGAGGAGAAACACCCACAGATGCCACCGAAGTCTCGCGCTGCGGGGACCAAGAAGGTCCGGCGCAAGGAAAAGAAGAATGTCGCGCATGGCCACGCGCACATCAAGAGCACCTTCAACAACACCATCGTCTCCATCACTGACCCGACCGGTGCGGTGATTTCCTGGGCCTCGTCCGGCCATGTCGGCTTCAAGGGTTCCCGGAAGTCCACGCCGTTCGCCGCCCAGATGGCAGCCGAGAACGCCGCCCGAAAGGCGGCCGAGCACGGTATGAAGAAGGTCGACGTGTTCGTCAAGGGACCGGGCTCCGGTCGGGAGACCGCGATCCGCTCGCTGCAGGCCGCTGGTCTCGAGGTCGGCACGATTCAGGACGTGACCCCGCAGCCGCACAACGGCTGCCGGCCGCCGAAGCGGCGTCGGGTCTGAACTACGGGGAGGAGTAAGAAGAAATGGCTCGTTACACCGGCCCCGCGACCCGTATCTCGCGTCGTCTCAAGGTTGACCTCATCGGCGGCGACCAGGCCTTCGAGCGTCGCCCCTACCCGCCCGGCCAGCACGGCCGCGGCCGGGTGAAGGAGAGCGAGTACCTCCTGCAGCTGCAGGAGAAGCAGAAGGCCCGGCACACCTACGGTGTCCTGGAGCGGCAGTTCAGCCGCTACTACAAGGAAGCCGTGCGCCGCACCGGCAAGACCGGTGAGAACCTGCTGCAGATCCTCGAGTCCCGGCTGGACAATGTGGTCTACCGAGCAGGGATCGCCCGGACCCGGCGGCAGGCTCGGCAGCTCGTCAGCCACGGTCACTTCCTCGTGAACGGGAAGAACGTGAATGTCCCGAGCTACCAGGTGACGAAGTTCGACATCATCGACGTGCGGCCCAAGTCGCTGCAGATGCTGCCGTTCGTGGTCGCCAAAGAGTCCTTCGGGGATCGTCCGGTTCCGGGATGGCTGCAGGTCATTCCGTCCAACCTTCGCGTGCTGGTGCACCAGCTGCCCGAGCGTGCGCAGATCGACGTCCCGGTGCAGGAACAGCTGATCGTCGAGTTCTACTCGAAGTGATCCGAAGCCGGGCCTACCCGGCTCGGCGGGATCGAGCGGCGGCGCCCCGAGCGCGCCGCCGCTACGCCACACCTTTCGGCGTCATATGGCGGGCGCCGGCAGGAAAGGAAGAAGGAAAGTGCTGATTTCCCAGCGGCCGACTCTCGGCGAAGAGACGGTCAACGAGACTCGCTCCCGGTTCACCATCGAACCGCTCGAGCCCGGTTTCGGTTACACCCTCGGCAACTCGCTGCGGCGTACGCTGCTGTCGTCCATTCCGGGCGCGGCCGTGACGAGCATCCGCATCGACGGTGTGTTGCACGAGTTCACCACTGTGCCCGGGGTGAAGGAGGATGTCACCGACATCATTCTGAACCTCAAGGAGCTGGTCGTGAGCTCCGAGGAGGACGAGCCGGTCACGATGTATCTGCGCAAGCAGGGTCCTGGTGAGGTGACCGCCGCGGATATCGTGCCGCCGGCCGGTGTGACCGTGCACAACCCCGATCTGCACATTGCCTCACTCAACGGCAAGGGCAAGCTTGAGATCGAGCTGGTCGTCGAGCGTGGTCGCGGCTACGTGCCGGCGCTGCAGAACAAGCAGGCCGGCGCGGAAATCGGTCGGATCCCGGTCGACTCGATCTACTCGCCGGTTATGAAGGTGACCTACAAGGTCGAGGCGACCCGTGTCGAGCAGCGCACCGACTTCGACAAACTGATCCTGGACGTCGAGACCAAGCCGTCGATCACTCCGCGGGACGCCGTCGCCTCCGCCGGTAAGACCCTGGTCGAGCTGTTCGGCCTGGCTCGCGAGCTGAACGTGGACGCCGAGGGTATCGAGATCGGACCGTCGCCGCAGGAAGCGGACACCATCGCCGCCTACGCGATGCCGATCGAGGACCTGGACCTGACGGTACGGTCCTACAACTGCCTCAAGCGTGAGGGGATTCACACGGTCGGCGAGCTGGTCTCGCGCAGCGAAGCCGACCTGCTCGACATCCGGAACTTCGGCGCGAAGTCGATCGACGAGGTGAAGCTCAAGCTGGTCGGCCTGGGCCTCGCGCTGAAGGACAGCCCGCCCGGATTCGACCCGACGGCGGCCGCCGCCAGCTACGACGGTGAAGGCTGGTCGGACGGTGTCGACGGCATCACGAGCAGCATTTCGGACAACGGCCACGACGATGGCCAGGACTACGCAGAGACGGAGCAGCTGTAAGGCTCTGGCTCGTCCGCCACGGACAGCCTGTGGCGGACGAGCCGGTCTTCGGCTGACCAGCTGAACGAGGAGAACCGATGCCCACCCCCACCAAGGGAGCCCGTCTCGGCGGGTCGCCGGCCCACGAGCGGTTGATGCTGGCGAACCTTGCCACGTCGCTGTTCGAGCACGGCCGGATCACTACAACCGAGACGAAGGCGCGCCGCGTGCGGCCGCTCGCCGAGAAGCTGATCACCAAGGCCAAGCGTGGCGACCTGCACAACCGGCGGCAGATCCAGCGGGTCATCCGGAACAAGGATGTCGTGCACAAGCTGATGGCCGAGATCGGTCCGTTCTTCGAGGACCGCAACGGTGGTTACACCCGCATCACCAAGACGCTGCCGCGCAAGGGTGACAACGCCCCGATGGCTGTGATCGAGCTGGTGTCGGAGAAGACCGCGACCGCGGAGGCCGAGGCTGCCCGGAAGACCAAGTTCGCCAAGGACGCCCCGAAGCAGGAGTCCGCCGATACGGCGTCTGAGGCTTCCGGTACGACCGCGGTCGAGGTCCCCGCGGAGGCCATTGAGGCTGCGACCACCGCGGCCACCGAGGTCGAAGAGAGCGCTTCGACCGAGGAGGCGCCGTACGGCGAAGACAGCCGTGCGCCACTCGACGACGGTTCGCAGCCGGACGGTTTCCCAGTCAAGGGTAGTGAGGACACCAAGGTGTACCACGCTCCGGACAGCGCCGATTATGAGCAGGCCACCGCCGATGTGTGGTTCGCCAGCGCAGAGGCAGCGGAGGCGGCCGGTTTCGAGGCCTCCCAGGCCACGTCGTCGGAGGATGACTCCTGACGGCAGCAGATACACCGAACGAGCCCGTCGCTCCCGCTACTGGGGAGGGCGGGCTCGTTCGTCTGCGCCTCGATGTCAGCTATGACGGCACTGATTTCTCCGGCTGGGCACGGCAACCAGATCGGCGGACGGTGCAGGGGGTGCTCGAGGACGCGCTGGCAAGGCAGCCTCCGGGAGCCGGGGTCCCGCGCTCCGTTGTTGTCGCTGGCCGAACCGACGCCGGTGTACACGCCACCCGCCAGGTGGTCCACGCCGACGTGGTGCCGTTAGCGGGCGAAACGCGCTCCGGGCGGCTTTCGGTTGATTCTCGTGGCATCCCTGACCTCGACCGGATGCGCTATCGTTGGAATCGATATCTGCCCGCTGACCTGCGTGTTCTCGTCGCCCGGGTAGCCCCCAGCGAGTTCGACGCGCGATTTTCCGCCGTGCGCAGGCACTATCGTTACCGGGTTTCGGATGCTCCTTGGGGCGTCGATCCGTTACGGCGTCGTGACACCCTTGCCTGGGGACGACCGCTCGATGTGGATGCGATGAATGCAGCGTCGGTAGAGTTGCTCGGTCTGCACGACTTCGCAGCGTTCTGCAAGCAGCGTGACGGCGCTACTACGGTCAGGGAGTTGCAGGAGCTGAGTTGGCGACGGGTGGATGAGCACCTGGTGGAGGCCTCCGTTGCGGCGGATGCCTTTTGCCATTCCATGGTGCGCAGTCTGGTCGGTGCCTTGTTGATGGTCGGTGATGGTCGCCGGTCGATGGACGAACCGGCTAACCAACTCGAAAGCGGTGTTCGGGGCAGCACCGTAGCCCCTGCACATGGTCTCACGCTCGAGGGCGTTGACTATCCGTCAGATGGCGAGCTGGCTGCTCGTGCTGAGCAGACTCGCAAGCTCCGGGTTCCCGGAGGCATTCGTCAGGAGTAGTTCATTACGCTACGGACCAGGTCGAGGAGTTTTTGGTAGGGGCCGGCAAGTAGCTCGGCGTCGACGATGACGAAACGCCATCCTTCGGCCTTGAGCCGTTTTCGACGCGCATGATCATGTTTGATCTGCTCGGCTTTCAGATGCCAGCGTCCGTCGTACTCGATGGCTACCTGGTGCTCGGGCAGTGCCAGGTCGAGCCGCGCGACTACCTTGCGTTTCCTGCGGATCTTGTACTGCGGTGTCGGCGCGAGGCCGCCTGTACTCAGAACGACACGTAGTTCGGACTCTGGGAGCGACTCGGCCCGCGGGTCGGCCAATGCCAACGCACTCCGGGCGAGACGAATCCCACGATTACGCCGCCGGAGCAGGGCGTAGGCCAGTTTGCGTCGCTTGACGAGACCGGTTCGCAGGAACGCATCGACATCGGGGACGGCGATGCGGAGCCGTCGTATCCAGTTGTGCGTGCGCGGTGACAGCCTCAGCACAAGATCTAGAACTACCCGAGCTGGTCTCGCGATTCGTACCCTTTTCCAGGGGCGAGATTCTTTCCTGGTGATCTCGGTTCGGCGGACGTGTACGCCCTTGATTGGCCCGAACCGAAATTTCTCCGGAACCACGAACTCGACCGGGTCGTGGGTCTTGGCCAGTGGTACGCCGAGCACGGTTGCCGCGGATCGCCCGGTCAGTACCGCTTCCTCCGGCACGATCAGTGCCGCGCCGCGACAGCGCAACTCGTGGGTCACCGGGATGCCCGAAGGGACGTACACGTCCTGGAATAAGCGACGAAACGCCGGTCCGCGTAGCTGCCCGGCGGTGACAAGGCCTTCCCGGCGCGCTTCTGAGCCGCGAAAGACGTCGGTGAGTTCATGAGGTCTGGTCTGCACAACTACAGCGTGCCGCAGAAACCCGCGACATGGAATTGTCAAATTTGTTTTGTGGAAATGTTGCTCAGCTTGATGGGTTATCCACAGGTTCACCCCGAGCGGACTTGACACCACCTGCCTCCCCAGTGCGGTACGTTTTGCCCGCTAACCACGCTCCGAGGGGCGCGTTTAGCGGGCAAAACGCAGCGTGGGGCCGGGGTCAGTCGCCGCGGCGGACGGGGCCGAGGAGTTGCTGTTCCTTACTGGTGGTGACCAGCCGAAGCGGACGCCACAGGTTGCGGCCAAGGGCAACCACTTGGTCGTCCTTCAGCGTGGTGAGCTGATGCATCATCTGCGGGGGCAGCCGCCAGAGCCGTCCGGCTAGTTCGGCCTGCCCCGCCGGCAAGCGTTGCATCAACACCAGATCGGCAGCGTTGGCGATCGCGCCGGCCTGCGGGTGCAGGTACGGCAGCACATACACCGTCGTCTGCCACGGCGAACGGGGCGGGAACAGGTCCGGTGGCGTGGGTCCACCGTCGTTCACCACCAGCAGGGGCGCGTCTTCGGACGGCCTCGGCAGCTCTACCGGTGACAACCGTCGAATCTGTACCAGCGGTGACGGCCGTCCGTTCGGCTGGGTACCGGCAGCCTTCGACAGCACCTGCCAGGCGGCGGGCCTACCGGTGGCGATCACGACCCAGGCACCCACCGCCATCGCCCGCAGTGCCACCTGGCGGGCCAGATACAGGCCGCCGACCAGCACGATCCGGGTCGGAGTGGATCGCAGGGCCGAGATCGTCAGCGGCTCACCCTGCAATCCGGAGCCCAGGACGATACCGCCACGATCGCCGGACGGGCTGATCGCGTCCAGCAGTGCGGGGTCCACGGTGAACTCCGGGGCGACACCGGTATTCCGGTTCGCATCGCGAACGCGGGATGTCATGCTGTGCCTCCCATCGGAAGGGTGGCGGCGAATCCGTCAACCTGCCTGCCCCGCAGGGGAGTCAAGGTCACCCCGAGCCGATCGGAGATGGTGCTCAGCCGGGAGTCGGCTGCTTCGAGTTCGCGCGGGTTGCGTGCGCTCACTCGGACGATGCCACGCAACCCCACGTTGCCTTCGTCCGCGGCGGGGGAGATCGATATCGCTACCGTGGCCGACAGTGCTCGGACACTAGTCAACACATTGAGGCTGTTGCTGATCTTGCCCTTGGGCCACCCCGTGATCGCGTAGCTGGCGTGGCCGATGCCAGCGGCCGTGACACCAGTCCACCGCTCTTTTAGCCCGACCCGGTTGCCTGAGCCTGCCACACCGGTCAGCTCCGAGGCCGAGATGCCCGCTCGCAGCAACTCGTCCGGATCGAGCGGCCGGGTGGGGACGCCCCGTGACTCCAGGGCGTTGCGCACGCGCGATAGCGCGCCGATCAGGGCGCGATGCGCCCCGACCACGCCGCCGCCACGCTCGCGCACGGCGGCGGGGCAGCGCCGCGGATCCAGGCGGATCGCCACCCAGGTCGTCCGCCGTGCCGCTGCGGGAAGGGGACCCAGTACCTCCATGTACGAACTGAGCGCGGGGGAGTCCGACGGCAGCGCCGCGCTGCCCGGGTAGCAGTGCCAGATCATCTGGATCGAGTCGAGGACCACCCCGCGGTCCTCCAGGCAGGGTGCCAACGCCGACAGTGGCAGGCTCGGCGCACCACCCGCCTGGGTGATCAACGCTGGGGCCGGTTCGACCAACAACACAGCGGTCCAGGTGCCGTCGTTCCAGGCAAGCCCGACCTGTTGACGCTCATGGTCGACTCCGTGTGCCACCACGAGGTCCGGCACCGCCAGCCGGAGCAGGTTGACTCGCGGGTCGTCCGGTCCCGTGACCTTTTCCTCGTCGGCAGCGATGGATTCCAGGCTGGTCGGAGCGACTGGTTGCGCCACCCGATCGTGTGACCGCAGCATGTATCGCGTGGTAAGACCGACCCATTGAGTGAACCACTTGCCGTTCCATCGCAGGAAGGCGCACACCAGCAACACAGCGAGTACGCCGATCGCTACGTAGACCAGGTCCGAATTGATTGCGATCAGGACCAGGCCGGCTGCGAATCCCACTTCCAGCAGTATGAGGTTTGCCACGGGCAACGGACCGAGATTTACCCCAACCGCCCGGCGCCGCGCCGGCGGCGCAACCCTCGGCGCGCCGCCAGCCGAGCCAGGTCCCCCCGGCTGCTGAGGCGGCTGCTGACCGGGCGGCGGCCCGCCTGGTCCGCCCGGGCCGCCGGGCCCGCCCGGACCTCCTGGGCCCCTCGGTCCACCTGGTCCTCCGGGCCCTGCAGGGCCTTCGCCACGCCCTCCCGGGCGCGGAGGCGGACCGGGCGGCCGACCTGGTGGGCGGGGCCCCGGCGGAGGGCCTCCCGGACGTGGAGGAGTGGTGACGGACATCCGCGCGTTCTCTTCCCTCGTTGGTGCTGCTGAGCTGGAAAGCCGGTCCCGAGGAGTCAAACACTAACCGGAGTTGGTAGAAAGCCCACACCAGACGGTCCCCGTACGACTATCCTGCGGAACCGTACCGCGACTGGGAGAGCTGTAGGTCGAGAATGCCGTCAACACCGACAACCAAGTCTCAGGTCCAGGCGTACCAGTTCGTACTGCGGCGGATGCAGTCGGCGCTGGTGCGCAGGGACGCCGTGATGCTGCACGACCCGATGCGGACGCATTCCCGCGCGACCGTAGTCGGCGTCGTGATCAGCGTTCTCGGCCTGCTCGGCTTCATGATCTTCGGCTTGTTCAAGCCCAAGCCGACCGTCCCGAACTCGGGCAACATCGTGATCGGGAAAGAATCGGGCTCGATCTACGTCGTGACCGGCAACCCGAAGACCCTCGTCCCGACGTTCAACCTGGCTTCCGCGCGCCTCCTCCTCATGGCGCAGCAGGAACGTGCGCAGGAAGGCGGCGAGGGTGCAGCGGCAGGTGGCGGTAATGTCGAGGTGAAGGAGCCGAATTTCGTCTCGGACGAGCAGCTCAAGGACATTCCGCGGGCTCGGCAGCAGGGCATCCCGGACGGTCCGCCGCTGTTGCCCACCGCTGAGCAGCGGATTTCGGACAACTGGGCGGTCTGCGACCTGATCGGTCTCAACATGAGCCTGCCAGATCCCACCAGCGCGAACGAGAACACGACCACGGTGGTCGCGGGTGTCGATAAGCTCGGCAAGGAGCTGACCCAGAACGAGGCGCTGCTGGCCACCGCGGAGAACGGCAAGACGTACCTGATCTACCGCCTGAGTGGCGACGCCAACCGGCCGCATGCCGACACCGTTCGCGCCGAGATCGACATGGAGAACCAGCGGTCCGTTCGTCGGGCGCTCAACCTGAGCGACAAGCCCCGCTACATCTCGATGAGTCTGCTGAACGCCATCCCGCCGGTCGGCGAGATCAAGGCTCCCACCGTGCCCGGCGCGGGGTCGCCGAACACCTTCGGTCTGGAAGGCATCGAGGTCGGTCAGGTGTTCTCGTCCTCTCGTGTGGACAGCACGTTGTACTTCGTGGTCACCCAGGAGGGCGTCCAGCAGGTGTCCAAGGCCGTGGCCGACATGGTCCGCTTCGAGCGCTCGCCGAACAGCGGCCCGCCGCCCGAGGTCAGCGTCGACAAACTGCAGGAACTGCCTGAGGTGGGTCCCGGCATGGACTCGTATCTGGACGTGGACGACTACCCCAAGGTGGTCCCGACGGTGCTGGATCCGGTGCGGTACCCCTCCAGCTGCCTCGGCTGGACGATCGAGGGCGAAGGGCAGAACCGGGACGGCCACACCAAGGTGTTCGTCGGTGCGGAATCACCGGTGCCGGCCAATGCGCAGGGTGACTCTGAGGCGGTCGAGGTCGGTCAGCCCGGCCCCAACGGCCTGCCTCTGGACAGCTTCTACATGCAACCTGGTTACGCGGCGGTGGTGCGTTCGGCTACGGGGAAGGACAGCTTCGGCCGTGGACCGATCCAGCTCGTCTCGGACCGGGGCATGCGCTACGGGGTTCCGAGTGAGCGGACAGCGGCCGGCCTGGGCCTCAACGACCCGCGGCCGGCTCCCGAGTCGATTCTCCGGCTGTTGCCGACCGGGCCATCTCTGAACACGCAGGATGTGCTGCGCACCTTCGACCGCGTTCCGGTCGAGCCGGCAGAGCCTGGCGACTTCGAGGTGCAGTCACCGGAAGCCGCAGGCGCGCCGGGCGGCAGCTGAGCGCGTCGACGGAAGCCCCAGGCGTCACCCGGCTGAGCGTGGCAGGTGAAACCCGCAGACCATGCTCACCGGGCAAGCCGTCATGCCCGGTGAGCATGCCCGTTGTCCCGCTGCCGTGCCCGCTTCCACACCCGCCGAGCCGCGCAGTTTGCCCGCGAAACGTACTCGGCGGTGGTGCGGTTTGCCCGCTGAATGCAGCATGCCGGGTGCCAGCGGGAACGTTTAGCCCGCTAAACGCGCAGTTGGCAGCGTGGGAGCGGGCGGGGAAGGTTGTGTAAAGGGGCTAGCTAGGGGGTGCGGCGGTTGCGACGGACGGTGTGCACCACGAACAGTGCGATCAGCAAGGCGACCACGGCCCCACCCGCGCCGGCGAAAGCCACGATCACCGGCAGCGGGTCACGTACGTTCGGTGGAGGCATGTCTGAGGGCAGCTGTTTCGGCTGGGCGGGCGGCACGCCCTCCTCCTCCGGCACCATCGAGGTCAGCGCCGCCATCGGGTCAATGATCCCGTAACCGATGAAGTTGTCCCGGCCGTCGGGAGCCGCAGGGTGCTGGGCGGTGCTGACGATTCGCCGCATCACCTGACGGGCGTCGAGGTCCGGGTGCACGGTCCGCACCAGCGCGGCCAATCCGGCCACGTACGGGGCGGCGAAGCTGGTGCCCTGGATCGGCATCGGATCGCCGCTGCCCTCAACCATCCGGTTCGCGAGCTTCGACGAGTTCTTCGCGGGGTCCAGTGAGATGATCTCGGTACCCGGTGCCGCGACACTCACCCACGGGCCATGCACGCTGAACGGCGCCACGTTGCCGTTCTCGTCGACCGCCGCCACCGACAGCACATCCTCGGCGAACCACGGCGGGGTGACAACCGAGCGCGGCTTGTTCGGGGCGAGCTGATTGTTCTGCTGGCACTTCTCGCCGGTGTTGCCGGCAGCGGAGACCACCACCACGTCCTTGACCTCGACCGCGTAGCGCACAGCGGCCTGCAGGTTGCGCTCGGGCTCGCTGATCTGCCCGTTAGCCTCCCGGCAGTTGTTGATGGACACGTTCATCACGTCGACGTCGTTGTTCGCGGCCAGCACGATGGCCTGCGCCAGGGTGTCCACGTTGCCCGCGGTCTCGCCATCATTGAGCTGCCGCGTCGGGCCCTCCTGGGCCGGATCGGTGGACCCGCGCAGCCCGTTCGTCTGCTCATCGGCAGGCAGCTCGCTCGATTCCCCACCGTCGCCGGGCTGGCCCTCCTCACCGCCGCCCTCATCACCGGCCGGCGGCTGAGACTGCTGTTGCGTGTCCTTCTTGTAGTTCTGGCTGGACTGCCGGATCGACAGGATCTCCGCATCCGGCGCCACCCCGGTGAAGCCGATATCCGGGTCGGTCGGGTTCGCCGCGATGATCCCGGCCACCTCGGTTCCGTGCCCGTCGCAGTCCTCCAGGCCGGGGCCGGGCGGGACCTCCTTGACGTAGTCACCGACCCCCTTGAGCCGGTCCTGGAAGAAGGGATGCGGGGTGACCCCGGTGTCGATCACCGCGACCTTGACCGGCCTTCCGTCGCGATACCTGCCCGCCGAGCCGGTCGACGAGCGGGCCAAGGTCTGCGCCTGCTCGACCCGCAGGTACTGCTGCCCCCACGGCTTGTTCGGCAGCTCGATGTCGTCTTCCAGATCCCGGGTGACGCACTGGGTGTCCAGTGCGAACGTCTCCTCCGGCACACCGCCACCATCCGGAGGGGGCGGCGTGCCCGGCGGCAGCGGTGGTGGCTCGGCGTAGAACCCGCCATCGTCCGCGGCATCGTCCTGCGCCACCGCAGGTATCGGGGTCACGCCCGGGGCGAGGACACCGATGGTCGCCGCCAGCAGCACGGCGCCGGCCCGCCGCACGGGTCCGGTCAGCCGCCCGCGTGCTCTGCTGGATCCCATGCCTGCCAGCCCTATCCGCCGAGCTCGATGCCCCGCATTGCGGAGTACAGATCCATCACCGCGAGCGCGAGCGGCAGCACCGTCGCGACGCAGATCGCCTCGATGATCTCCACTGTCCGCCGCATCGGCGGGGAGAACCGCTGGTTCGGGAAGATCACTCCGAGGACCAGTGCCGCCGCGGCCAGCAGGATCAGTGAGCCGAACACCCACAGCAGCCTGCCGAAGGTGTCCTCCGTCCACAGCCAGCCGAGCAGGATACCCCCGGCCGACACCATGCCGGTCGTCAGCAGTGCGACCGCCTGGCTGCCGTTGGCGTAGGTACGGGCCCGTAGCAGCAGCGCCAGCGTGGCCACGACGCCGGTGATGATGCCGAAGATGCTCGACGAGCTCGCCGTGATGATCGCCGCGATGGCCGTCGCCGCGCCGCAGCCGATCAGCAGGCCGGTCATGTAGTTGTGTGCCACCGTGGTGCGCCGCTCGATAGCCGTGTAGTCCGGGAAGCCGGAGTCCTCCTTGAGCTCCTCGGCGGTACCGGGAACGTGCGGCAGCGGTAGCTTGGCCAGCCAGATGGTGGCCCGCGGCAAGATCGAGATGCAGCCGAGCGAGACCGCGGCGGCGCCCGCGGCGATACCCGGAGCCGGGTGCGCGACCAGGGTGGCGACCGCGAAGGCGATCAACCCGAGCGTGCCCGCCGTGGCGGCCGCGATGAACGTGGTGATACCGGCGCCGATGACGACAATGGCGACCGCGGCGATCACCACGACCAGAGCCGAGGCCAGCAGCAGCTTCGCCCGCAGCGACCCGTCCGGCACGATGTAGAAGCCGCTTACGAAGGCCATCGGCAGGCCACCGGCGGCGGCGATCAGTACCCCTGTGGCCTCGGCGCTGTAGGCCTTGGTCAGTACCGCCCCCAGGGCCACGCAGGCGACCGCGCCCACCCCGCCTGCGATCGCGGCGGCGAGCCCGCTGCCGCCGAACAACGAGCCGCCCATGAACAGGGCGAAGGCGGCGACGAACAGCGCGAGCCCGCCCGCGATGTGCCCGATGCGCTGGGCCGTCTCCTTGGTCCACGGCCGGAAGCTGCCCGGATCGGACTCGGCGATCGCGTCGACCACGTCGTCATACAGCGGGGGTGGCGGATTCTCGTTGCGCCTGCGCAGCTGGAGCAGCTCCCCGTCGACCACGCCGAGCGACGCGAGGGTCCGGCTGGGATCCAACGGGGCGTCCCCGAGCTTGGCCAGCGCCCAGCCACCGTGTCGCGCGCCGCCGTCCGGTGTCGCCTCCCGCGCCATCTCCAGGAGCATCGGTAGCAGGTCGGCCACCGCGACGTCGGCAGGCAACGCCACGTCGATCCTGGTCCGCGGGGCCACCACCGTGACCCTGCTGAATACCGTCGTGCCCGTTGCCACCTGCTTGCCCCCTACCTGGAGAGAATGCTGTATTGCACCCGGGGTACTTATACCTAACCACCGCGGCGGTCCGGCAACCTGGGCCAAATGGACCCACGCTGTCGGTGACCGGCCCTAGTATTAGCGCACCGGGAGCAATCGTGGGGTCAACTTCACCCAACCCGCGTTCGCTACCGTGTGGGTCGGCCGTGCCCAGGGCTGGCCGACATCGCCGAGTTGAAGAGGGGTCCTTCGGTGAGCACGCTGCAGTTCAAGCGGTCGCCACGCCTTGCCGCGCCGCGCCCGCCGGGCGGTGAGGTGCACCTCGAGCCGCCACCCGAGGTGCCGAGGCAGATCCCGGGCAACATCCTGATGAAGCTGATGCCCGTGGTCATGGTGGTCGCCATGCTGGGCATGGTCGTCTTCATGTTCACCAGCGGCGGTGCGATGTCGCGCAGCCCCATGTTCCTGATGTTCCCGATGATGATGATCATGTCGATGGTCGGCATGTTCGCCGGGGGCGGCAAGGGCGGCGGCCCGAAGAAGGCCGAGATGAACGAGGACCGCAAGGACTACCTGCGCTACCTCGGTCAGATGCGGGACCGGGCCCGGGAGGCGATGAGCGACCAGCGGGCGGCGCTGGAGTGGGTGCACCCGGACCCCCAGGCCCTGTGGCCGCTGGCCACCAGCAGGCGGATGTGGGAACGCAGGCAGAGTGACCAGGACTTCCTGCACCTCCGAGTCGGCCGCAGCTCGCACCGGCTCGCCACCAGGCTGGTACCACCACAGACCGGGCCGGTCGACGAGCTGGAACCGATCGCCACCCTCGCGTTGCGCCGCTTCGTGCGGGCGCACTCGATCGTGCCCGACCTGCCGACCCAGATCACCCTGCGCGGGTTCGCCGCGGTCAGCATGCAGGGTGATCGCGAGCTCACCCGCGGCCTGACCAGGGCGATGCTCGCGCAGACGGTCACTTTCCACAGCCCGGACGACGTGCTGGTCGCCGTGGCCAGCGCGGGCCGGGCCAAGCAGGAGTGGGAGTGGATCAAGTGGCTGCCGCATGCGCAGCACCCCACCCTGTCCGATGGCATCGGACAGCTGCGGATGATGGCGGGTTCGCTGGCCCAGATCGAGCAATGGCTGGACGAGGAACTGCGCGATCGGCAGCGCTTCTCCCGCAACGCCACACCCCCCGCCGACCAGCCGCATATCGTCATCGTGATCGACGACGCCGATATCACCAAGGAAGAGCAGATCATCCTCGAGGAAGGGCTGGTCGGGGTCACCCTGATCGACCTTTCCGAGTCGATCGGTAACCTCGCCGCCCGCCGTGGCCTGCGGCTGGTGGTCGAGCAGGAGCGGCTCGGCGCGCGCAGCGCGGGCGGGGTCGAGTGGTTCGGCAAGCCGGACACGCTGAGCGTGGTGGAAGCCGAGGCGCTGGCCCGCAAGATCTCCCCGTACCGGATCGGTTCGGCGGCGGCCGACTCGGGCGAGGAGGAGCCGCTGCTGTCCAATCCCTCGCTGCTGGAACTGCTCGGCATCCCCGGCGATCCGATGACTTTCGATGTTCAGCAGGCCTGGCGTCCCCGCCCGATCCGGGACCGGTACCGGGTGCCGTTCGGAGTCGGCGAGTATGGCCAGCCAGTGGAGCTGGACATCAAGGAAGCCGCGATGGAGGGCATGGGCCCGCACGGCCTGTGCATTGGCGCCACCGGTTCCGGTAAGTCCGAGTTCCTGCGCACCCTGGTGCTGGGCATGCTCGCCACGCATTCCTCGACCGCGCTCAACTTCGTACTGGTCGACTTCAAGGGTGGTGCGACCTTCCTCGGGCTGGACGAGTCTCCCCATGTGTCCGCGGTGATCACCAACCTCGCGGACGAGGTCACCCTGGTCGACCGGATGAAGGACGCCCTGGCCGGAGAGATGAACCGGCGCCAGGAAGCGCTGAAGAGCGGCGGCAACTTCAAGAACGTCTGGGAGTACGAGAAGGCCAGGGAGAACGGGGCCGACCTCGACCCGCTGCCCGCGCTGTTCATCGTGGTCGACGAGTTCTCCGAGCTGCTGTCGGCCAAACCCGACTTCATCGAGCTGTTCGTCGCGATCGGCCGGCTCGGCCGCTCGCTGCAGATGCACATGCTGCTCGCCTCGCAGCGCCTGGAGGAGGGCAAGCTGCGCGGGCTGGACTCGCACCTCTCCTACCGGATCGGTCTGAAGACCTTCTCGGCCGCCGAGTCCAGGGCGGCGATCGGCGTTCCGGACGCGTTCGAGCTGCCTTCCGTCCCCGGTGGTGGCTACCTGAAATACGACACCTCCACCCTGGTGCGGTTCAAGGCCTCGTACGTGTCCGGACCGTACCGGCCCGCCGGGATCAAGCAGGCCGCGACCGGCGCCACCGTGGTACGGGCCGACAAGCGACCGCAGCTGTTCGTACCGGACTACGTGGATCTGCCGGCCGAGCCCGAACCGGAACCACAGCCCGCCGAACCCCAGCAGCCTCAGCAGTCCCAGTCGGAGGAGGCCGTCGAGCCGAGCGAGCTGGACGTCATCGTGTCCAGGCTGATCGGCCAGGGGCCGCCGGCGCATGAGGTGTGGCTGCCGCCGCTGAAGGAACCGAACTCGCTGGACACCCTGCTGCCCAACCTGAACCCGACCGAGGACCGCGGGCTCTCCCCGGTCGGCTTCTTCGGCAACGGCAGGTTGCAGGTGCCGATCGGTATCGTCGACCGGCCGTACGAGCAGCGCCGGGACCCGCTGTGGGCGGACTTCTCGGGCGCTTCGGGGCACGGCGTGGTCGTCGGTGGACCGCAGTCCGGCAAGTCGACCCTGCTGCGCACCCTGGTGATGTCCATGGCACTGACGCATACCCCGGAGGAGGCGCAGTTCTACTGCGTCGACCTCGGTGGCGGGACGCTGGCCGGGTTGAACGACCTTCCGCACGTCGGCGGGGTCGCGGTCGCGCGAAGGGAACCGGACAAGGCTCGCCGGATCGTGGCGGAACTGGTCACCCTCGCCAACGAACGGGAAGCCCGGTTCGGGGCGATGGGCATCGACTCGATGGGCGAGTTCCGCAATCGCAAGCGCCGCGGTGAGATTTCGCCCGAACAGGACTCTTTCGGCGACGCCTTCCTCATCGTGGACGGCTGGCGGGCGCTGCGGGACGACTTCGAGGAGCTCGAGCCACAGATCACCAAGCTGGCCACGCAGGGCCTCTCCTACGGGGTACACGTCATCGTGGCCGCCAACCGCTGGGCCGACATCCGGCCGGCGATCAAGGACATGATCGGCACCCGTTTCGAGCTGCGACTCGGTGATCCCAGCGAGTCCGACATCGACCGCAGGGTCGCGGTGAACATCCCGGCCGGACGTCCCGGCCGCGGTCTGACCAGGGACAAACTGCACATGCTCGCCGGGCTGCCGCGGATCGACGGGTCCAGCGACGGCGAGACCGTGGGTAACGGCGTCGCCGATGCGGTGGCCAAGATCAAGGCCGCCTGGAAGGGGCGGCACGCGCCGCAGGTGCGGCTGCTGCCCGAGCAGATGCCCTACGGCGAGCTGCTGGCCCAGGACCACTACCGCAACAGCAAGCTCATCCCGATCGGCGTCAACGAGGACGAGCTGGCCCCGGTGTACCTGGACTTCGAGGCCGAGCCGCACTTCATCGCCTTCGCCGACGGGGAGTCCGGCAAGACCAACCTGCTCCGGCAGATCGCCCGCGGGATCATGGACCGCTACACCAAGAAGGAAGCGGTCATCATCCTGGTCGACTACCGGCGCACGATGCTCGGTTTCGTGGACAACGACCAGCTGCTCGGCTACGCGGTGTCGGCCAATCAGCTCACCGAGATGATGAAGGACGCCGCCGGGTCGATGACGAAGCGGCTGCCCGGACCGGACGTCACCCAGGAACAGCTCAAGACCCGGTCCTGGTGGACGGGCCCGGAGCTGTTCCTGCTGGTCGACGACTACGACCTGGTGGTCACCCAGACCAACAACCCGCTCAAGCCGCTGGCCGAGTTCCTGCCGCAGGCCAAGGACGTCGGCCTGCACATGGTGGTGGCCAGGCGGACCGGTGGCGCGTCCAGGGCGACCTTCGACCCGATTATCGGCAAGCTCAAGGAGATCGCGGCACCCGGCATCATCATGAACGGCTCGAAGGACGAAGGGCAGCTGCTCGGCAACATCAAGCCGTCGCCGATGCCACCCGGCCGAGGGACGTTCATCAGCCGGAAGGTCGGCAAGCAGCTGATGCAGGTCTCCTGGATCGACCCCGAGTAACCCCCGGGCGCTACGTTTAGCGGGCTAACCGTAGCGCCCGGCAGGAGCGGGCACGGTGGCGCACGACGGCATGGCGAGCAGGAGCGACGGGTGACCTTGCGGGTGGCGGTGGACTTCGGAACCTCGAGCACCTGCGTGGTCGCCTCGGTGAACGGCCGGGAGCCACAGGTGGTGGTGGTCGACGGGCAGCCGCTGCTCTCCTCGGCGGTGTACGCCGCCCAGGACGGCACGCTGTTCGTCGGGCAGGAAGCCGAGCGGCAGGCCGCGGTCGACCCCTCCAGGTTCGAGCCGAACCCCAAGCGCCGGATCGACGAGGGCGAGTTGCTGCTCGGCGACACGGTGTTGCGGGTGCTGGACGTCGTGCGCGCGGTACTGGCTCGCGCCGTCGGGGAGGCGCGCAGGCTGGCCGGCGGGGCCGAGGTCGATTTGCTGGTGCTCACCCACCCGGCGGACTGGGGCGCCGTGCGCACCCGGTTGCTACGGCAGGCCGCGGGGCGGTTGGCGCACGAGGTCGCGCTGGTGCCGGAGCCGGTGGCCGCCGCCGTGTTCCACGCCGCGACCTACGCCTCCACCGAGGTCAACCAGGACCGCACCGTCGAGTTCAGCGGCCAGGTCGGAGACACCATCGCCGTGCTCGACCTCGGGGGCGGCACCGTCGACGCCAGCGTCGTGCGCAGGCTGCCGGACACCGGGCCCGGAACCCGGCGGGGCGGGTTCCGGGTGCTCGCCACCCGGGGTGACCCCAGCTTCGGCGGTGCCGACATCGACCAGGCCTTGCTCGAGCACGTGGGTTCCCTTGTCTCGGCTGCCGACCCCAAGGCATGGCGGCAGCTGGTCGAGGGGCGCGAGCTCACCGACCGCCGACGCAGGCGGGTGCTGCGCCAGGACGTGCGGGGCGCCAAGGAGACTCTCTCCCGGCATGCCTACACCGATGTGCCGATGCCACCGCCGTTCGCGGACGCGCATGTGACCAGGGAAGATCTTGAGCGTCTCGTCGCGACCCCGCTGGGCGCCGCGGTCGAGCTCACCTCCGCCACAATCGAGGCAGCGGGGCTGCGGCCACGCCAGCTTACGGCCATCTTCCTGGTCGGCGGTTCGAGCCGGATCCCGATGGTGTCCCGGCTGGTCCACGAGCGGACCGGGGTGGTGCCGACCACACTGGACCAGCCGGAGACCGTCGTCGCCCGCGGTGCGTTACGGGCGGTGCAGGTCGATCCGGACCGCACCGGCGCGCTGGCTGGGGCTGCCGGCGTCCGGCCCGGAACCCCCCGGCCGCCCGCCGACCAGCGGACCGATGTCGTCGGGCCACGGGATCTCCCGCACCGCCCGCCGCCACCACCGCCACGCCAGGGCAGACCGGCGCCGCCTCGGCAGGGGGTGGCGCCCCCGCAGTCGCCGGCACGGGGACAGCCGGCCGTGCCCCAGCCCGCCCAGGGCCAGCGAGCGCAAGCACCCCGGCGACGCCGCATGTTCTGGCTGGTGGGCGGCGCGATCGCGCTGGCGGCGGTCGTGCTGGCCGGGCTGTTGTTCCTGCTCGACCAGGGTGAGCGGGAACCGCAGGGCCGCACCTTCGCGCAGTACAACTACCGGTTCACGGCTCCGTCCGCATGGACCCAGACCGAGGACGACGTGGCCAGGCGGCAGGTGGTGGTCAAGCCCTCCGACGCGGAAGAGGGCGACGACCTCGTGTCGGTCCAGGAGTTCGTACTCTCCTATGACGGCGTCGCCGAGCACGACCGCCTGGTTCGCGAGTTGCGGGAGCAGATCGAGGCCGAGACCCGGTTCGACTACCCGACGTTCGACCCTGACCATCAATACGCCGGCCGGGACCTCGTCTATTACCAGCAGGTCAAACCGGCGGCCACGGTGGACTGGTACGTGCTGGTGCAGGGCACGACGCAGATCAGCGTGGGTTGCCAGCGGGCTCGCGTTCCAGAGCGAGTCGCGCCCGCCTGCGAACAGATCGTGCGCACTCTGGAGATCGTCGAATAGTACCGAGTCCACTCCATCGAGTGATGTTAAGTGAAGCCTTCGCACCCGCGAACGTCCCGCGATGACGGGCCGAAGAGTCGTGGACCTGTTGCCGTGCAAAGGCATTCGATGCGCCGGGACGGGTCCCGGTGTGACTGCTGGGACGGCTGGTGCTGCGCGGTTCCATCGGGTCGCGTTCACGCTAGCAACTACTTGCGGGGAAACGGCGACAGCGCGGAACCAACCATGGCAGGGTCTCCGTCGTAGGCACGAACAAACGAACCATGGCAACCACCAATGAAGGGGGTCACTCCCAATGGCAGGCGGTTTTAAGGGCGATGTCACGCAGTTCACCCAGGCGGAGAAGGACGTCACCGACGTCAAGAACGCGATGGTGCAGAACCTGAACACCCTGCGGGACAACATCGAGGCGACCCGTGCCGGCTGGTCCGGCAAGGCGGCCGAGGCCTTCAACAACGTGATGATGCGCTTCGACGAGAACTCCCGGAAGATGTACGAGTCGCTGCAGGGCATCGGTGAGCTGCTCCAGCAGGCCGGTAGCCAGTACGAGGCCGCGGAGCAGGCCCAGCTGGACGCCGTGCAGAGCGCGTCCCGCGGCCTCGAAGGCCTGTGAGCCTGACTCTGTTCTTTCCGGAAACACACACGCACTTTTACTCGCTAAACGGAGGGTGACATGTCCGAGATTCTTGTTGATTACAACACCATCAACACCGCGGCCGAGGACTGCAACAAGACCGGCGGCGAGCTGGGTTCGCTGTTCGAGGACCTCAAGTCGAAGCTGAACCCGCTGGTCAACACCTGGGAAGGTGACGCCCAGGTCGCCTACCTCGAGCTGCAGAAGAACTGGGACCAGTCCTTCGAGGACATGAAGCAGCTGCTGGCGCAGATCGCGGCCGTGCTGCCCCAGATCGCCGACGGCTACCAGGGCACGGAGTCCGGCGTCACGAAGATGTTCTGAGCCACTCCGGCACTGCCGTCAGTACTGTGCCCCGGCGCCATCGTGGCGCCGGGGCACAGCTTTGTGGACAGTGTCGATGTCGCGCATTCAGCGCGGCATGCCGACCTCGACCTCCGGCTGGTCGTTCAGCACGCGAACGGAGACGGTCTTCTGCTGGCCCGCGACGTCCACAGTGCATTCGAAGGTCGTCCCGTTGGTCGCAGGCTGGTCCGCGGGGCACCGCGCGTTCTGCACGTCCTGCTCGCCGTAGCTGTCCCGCAGTACGGCCAGCACGCCGTCCTGCAAGGAGTCCTGTTCGAGGACGTCGGTGACCATGCCACGGAACGCGCCGAGCAACCACGCGGTGACCACCCCCGCGGCGAGGACGACCACCGTGACTGCGGTGATCAGCAGCGGCCGTTTCGATCGCCGGCCCTTCCCGCCCGGTGGTACCGAGGCCTGTTCACCGAACGCGCCGAAGCCGCCGTACTGTGCCGCGAACCCCGCGCCGTACTGACCGGACTGGCCGGGGTGCGCGGGCGGTCCCGGTGGCGGTGGATTCGGCGGCTGCCACCAGCCGGGTTGCTGGTTGGGCGGTTGGGTCATCGAGGCTCACCTTTGTCGTCGCGGTCCGGTGTCGCGGGCTCTGGATGCCCGGTCAACCGCCCTCCTGCAACTCGCCCATGCGGTCGTAGAAGTCCCGCACCGCGGCCCGGTCCGACAGCGCCGTGACCTCGTCCCTCGCCGGCACCTTCGGCAGATCGGTCTCGGTCGGCTGCTCCTGCTGGACCTGGTACTTCATCCGTACCTCGAACCGGGACTCGCCGGTGATGGTGCCGTTCATCTCGATCGTCCTGAGTTTGCCCGCGCCGTCCAGCTCGATCCGGGTATCGATCGTCTCGGACTTCATCTCCTCGGTGACCTTCTTCAGCAGCCGGTCCGGGAAGATGATCACCCGGTTCTCCAGGAAGATCCGTAGCGGAATCTCGGCGATCAGCTCGGTGGCGCCGCCGGGGAGGCTCTTCGCCTGCTTCGTCGCGCCGCCCTGCTCCACCGCCTGGCCGACCGCGTTCAGCATCGCACAGACGTCCCGGTAGCCCTCCCACGCGCACGGACCGTACTGGCCGCCCGTATGTGGGGTGGACACCCATGGGGTGGGCGCCAGGCTCTCGTAGGCCGGACCCAGCAGGAGATACTCCACCGGACTGCCCGCGGGGTGGAAGACGTCGAGGTACTCCGTCGAATCCTTGTTCGAGTGGTTCTTGGACAGCCGGGCCGGCGGCCTGCCGACCTGCACAGCGGTGATGGTGGAGTCCATCCACTGGTCGTCGACTCTGGCGTACTTGTCGGTCGTGCTGGCCCGGTCCTCGGTCCCCTGGAAGTCCTCGCTGAGTGTCTTCAGGGTGTCGGCGAACTTGGCGTTGACGTAGGTCGCCGCGTCGTCACCGTCGGCGACCGCGGTGACCGCCAGTTCGCTGCCGCAGCCGGTGGCCGCGCTACCGGTGAGCACGAGGCAGGCAGCGGCACCGGCCAGCCGGTGGCGGCGCCTGCGTGGCATCGTTCGGACGGTCATCGAGGCCCCAGGGTTCGAAATGCGGTCAATCCGGTCGGGACACTAGTATGGTTGTGCGCTCCCGGACCCCGCTTTCACCCTCTCCGGGCCGAGCGGGTATCTTCGTAAGCTGTTGTGCGCGCACCAGCCGTATGCGCCAGGCCCGCACGGAACCCACAAGCAATGTTGACGACGAGGTAGACCCTTGCCCACGTACAGTCCTAAGCCCGGCGACATCACCCGTGCCTGGCACGTGATCGACGCCGAGGATGTCGTGCTCGGCCGGCTCGCGACCGAGGTCGCCACGCTGCTGCGCGGCAAGCACAAGCCGACCTACGCTCCGCACGTGGACACTGGTGATTTCGTCATCATCGTCAACGCCGAGAAGGTGGCGCTCACCGGTCACAAGCGTGATGAGAAGTTCGCCTACCGGCACAGCGGCTACCCCGGTGGGCTGCGTAAGCGGTCCTTCGGTGAGCTGCTCGACACCCGCCCGGAGCGGCTGCTCGAGAAGGTCGTCAAGGGCATGCTGCCGAAGAACAAGCTCGGCCGCGCCCAGGCGAAGAAGCTCAAGGTGTACGCGGGCCCCGAGCACCCGCACGCGGCGCAGCAGCCGAAGCAGCACGAGATCGCCAAGGTTGCCCAGGTGACCAAGTGAGTGAGGAACAGTCTGTGACCAGCACCGAGACCGAGGCCGTCGAGGCGGTCGTGACCAGCGAGACGCCGGCAGCCCCCAAGCCGTCGCGCGCTGCCGGTGGCGCAGCGCAGACCGTCGGACGGCGTAAGGAGGCGGTGGCCAGGGTGCGGCTCGTCCCGGGTACGGGCGAGTTCAAGCTGAATGGCAAGAGCCTCGAGCAGTACTTCCCGAACAAGGTGCACCAGCAGCTGATCAAGGAGCCGCTGGTGGCTGTCGAGAAGCCCGAGTCCTTCGACATCCTGGGCACCCTGCGTGGCGGAGGTCCCTCCGGTCAGGCGGGCGCGCTGCGCCTGGCGATCGCCAGGGCCCTGGTCGAGGTCGACGGGGACGACCGCGCGGTGCTGAAGAAGGCTGGCTTCCTCACCCGGGACGCCCGGTCCACCGAGCGGAAGAAGTACGGCCTCAAGAAGGCCCGCAAGGCGCCGCAGTACAGCAAGCGCTGATCGCGCCGAAGCAACCACCGGAAGCGCCCGTCCGTCCTTCGGATGGGCGCTTCCGTGCTGTGTGCCCACCCCCACCCTGCCGAGAAGTGCGTTTAGCGGGCTAACTGCACCCCGCGGGGTGCAGTTAGCCCGCTAAACGCACCGTGTTGGGGTGGATTCGAGGGGTGTGTCGTGGCTGGTTCCCGGGGCCGCTAGGTTATCGGGGTTGTTCGGACTAGGAGGCTGACGAAAGATGGCTCGCCTTTTCGGTACCGATGGGGTACGGGGTCTCGCCAACGCCGAGCTCACGCCGGAACTTGCGATGTCCGTGGCCGCCAGTGCCGCCCAGGTGCTTGCGGCTCACGACCGGTCACACCGCCCGGTTGCGGTCGTCGGCCGGGACCCGCGGGCCAGTGGTGAAATGTTGGAAGCCGCCGTGGCTGCGGGTTTGGCTTCGGCCGGGGCCGATGTGCGGCTACTCGGAGTGATGCCGACACCAGCAGTGGCTCACCTGGTCGGCGCCCTAGAGGCCGATCTAGGTGTGATGATCTCCGCATCGCACAACCCAATGCCGGATAACGGCATCAAGCTGTTCGGTTCGGGCGGGCACAAGTTGCCGGACGGGATCGAGGACGAGATCGAGGCCGCGCTCGGTGACGTCGCTACACGGCCCACTGGTGCCGAGATCGGCCGCGTCTCCCACGCCCCGGAAGCCCTCGACTACTACCTCGACCACCTGCGCACCGCGAGCCCGCAGCCGCTGGACGGGTTGCGCATCGTGGTGGACTGCGCCAACGGGGCGGCTGCCACCGCAGCCCCCGAGGTCTATCGGCGAGCGGGTGCCGAGGTGATCGCGGTGTACGCGGAGCCTGACGGGGTGAACATCAACGACCGGTGCGGTTCCACCCATCCGGAGGCACTCTGTGCGGCGGTGCTCGAGCACCGCGCCGACGTGGGCATCGCGCATGACGGCGATGCCGACCGCTGCTTGGCCGTCGACGCGGACGGCAAGCTGGTGGATGGCGACCAGATCATGGCGGTGCTCGCCATCGCCATGGCCGAAGCGGGCGAGTTGGCTGGCGACACTCTGGTCACCACGGTGATGAGCAATCTCGGGCTGCACCTCGCCATGCGTGAGCACGGGGTGAACCTGCGCACCACGGCTGTCGGTGACCGATACGTGCTCGCGGAGCTGCGGGCCGGCGGCTACTCGCTCGGTGGCGAGCAGTCCGGGCATGTGGTGCTGCCTGGTCACGCCACCACGGGCGATGGCCTGCTTACCGCGTTGCGGCTGATGGGCCGGATGGCCGCCACCGGAAAGCCGCTCGCGGAGCTCGCCGGCGTGATGCGCCGGTTGCCGCAGGTGCTGGTCAACGTCCGTGTCGCGGACAAGGCGGCGGTGGCGGCATCGCAGTCGGTGCGCGAGGCCGTCGACGCCGTGACTTCCGAGCTCGGAGAGGAAGGGCGGGTGTTGCTGCGCCCGTCAGGCACTGAGCAGCTGGTGCGGGTCATGGTGGAGGCACCCGCCGAGCAGACTGCCCAGGCCGCTGCCGACCGTCTCGCCGGAGTGGTCTCGGCCGCCTCCTGAGTGCGTTTAGCCCGCTAAACGTAGCCCGCAGGGTGCGTTTAGCGGGCTAAACGCTGTCTCCGGGGCCGCGGGGTGGGTGGAATGCCTGCGGCGGGGCTGGGCGGCCGGTACATTCCGGATGCGGGTGCGACGGATGGGTAGCCGAGCGAGAGTGACGTGGTGGACGGCAGCGGGGTGAGTTCCCAGTTTCAGCGGGCGTTCGCGCGCCTGGACGAGGTGCGCGCGCAGTACCACGCCGACCGGGAACGCATGCTCGCCGACGATGAGGCGCGGCAGACCCAGCTGCGCACGCTGGCCGAGGAGAACAAGGCGAAGGACGAACAGACCCTCGCCGCCGTCGCGGCGCGAGAGACCGTGGCACCGCAGGCCAGAGCCGAGCCGGGGAACGCCTGGGCCAAGCGGCGTGCCGGCCCCGTCGAGGAGGATGAGTCCTTCGGTTTCGAGGAGGACCCGGTCGCCGCACAGGGACCACCGGCCGCACGGCCCACACCGGTCACCTCGGCCGTTCCGGCGCCTCCACCGCCGCGGCCCGGCGCGTGGGAGGAGGACGACTTCTCCGGTACCGACTGGACCAGCGACGAGCAGGGCTGAGCGCCGCGGAGGGAGGCAATCATGGCCGGCGACATGCGCATCGAGCCGGACCAGGTGAAACAGGTCGCGAAAGACGTCTCCTCGATGGCGACCTCACTGACCGAGATGCGGGGCTACGCGGAGCGGTCCGAACTCGGTACACAGCACTTCGGCAATATCCGTGCCCTGTCCGAGGCCGCCGCGGCGTATCCGGCGAGGGCACTGGAGCTCGCCGAGTCGGTCGGCAGGGCCGCCGAGTTCCTGAACGACTTCGCCACCCGGCTGAACAAGTCCGCGACCATGACCGAGGAACGCGACCTCGAAAGCGCGTGGACGATCAAGTCCACAGAGGATGGCGTATGACGGCCGCGGAAGACCGCGTCGGAGACGCGATCATCGAGCCGCTCGAGCCACCGTCCGATGTGCACCTCGCGGACACCTCGGACGCGATGATCGACCAGCTCGCCGGTTTCCGGAACGCGATGACCGGGCCGCTCGGCGAGCTGTATCGGCGCTGGGCCGGGCATCCGTGCCGGGGTCAGGACTGGAACGCGATCCAGCTGCCGTACGGCGAGGGCGACCAGGAGCGGAACCTGCTGCGGCAGCTGCGGGGTTTCGGCTTCGGTCACCTTTGGGGCGCGGGCGGCAGGGCCGGCAATCTCGGCGCCGCCGCCGAGGCGGCGAAACGGGTGGACGCGCAGGTCAAGCAGGCACTCGGTGCCGCATGGAGCGGTACGGCGGCCGAGGTCGCCAGGGAGAAACTGGACCAGTTCGACCGTGCGCTCGAGGAGTACGCGGGCTACGTCACCGGCCTCGGCGAGGCGCTGCGGCGTCTGTGGTCCACCATCCGGCCACCCCTGGTGGACCTGGCCAAGGTGCCCGAGGGTGGCAGCGCGAAAGAGTTCCTCTCCCGGCACGACCCGGACGACTGCCCCGGGCAGAACATGTTCATCGACCGGCTCACCGACGCGATGAACTGGGGCAGGCACGGTGTCGGCTCATCGAGGGTGGCGGACAACCAAGGGGTAGGCACCGGGCCGATCGCCCCGCGGGATCTGCGCGGCACCCCGGGGCTGGTCGACCTGGACACCGGCTACGACTCCAAATGGGCCGACATGTTCTGCCGCGAGATGGACGCGTTCGCCCAGGGCTACGCGAACGCGATGGGCCAGTACCGCGGCGCGATCGAGGCCGCGTACCGCGCCGCGCAGGAAGGGCTGCGCGCGTTCGCGGACGTGCTGAACGTTCCGACCGATCCCTTCGGCTCGCTCCGGCTTGGCGCCGAAGGCGCGGCAGACCACGCCCCCACCGTGCAGCCCCCACCCGGCGGCACCGGCTCGGGCACACCATCCCCTGCCGGTCCCGCGCCCGGTGCGCATCGCGCCGAACCAGGCCCGGTACCGGAACCGGAACGGCCCCGACCCGAGCCCGTGCCGGACGGACCGGACGTGGACCAGGCCGAGCCGCGCGCTCCGGACCAGCCGGCCACCGTCACGATCAGGCACGGCGAGCGCGAGATCACGCTGACCGCTCCGGGGGCCGAAGGCACCCTGCGGCTGACCATTGACGACGGCTCTGGTCGGCCGAAAGAGTACGCACTCGACTTCGGCGAGGACCGCACCGGCCCCGCCGCGGCCGCCGACCAGCCGCCGCCGGGGCCGCCCGAGGCCGCCCCGCCCCAGCGGCTCGCAGTCCAGGAACAGCCGGTGCCGGAAGAAACGGTGCCGGAAGAGACGGACGCGGCGGACCCCGAGCCGGTACACCCGGCCGGGCCGGACGGGCGGATCACGATCACGGACGGGCCACTGACCCTCACCGTGGAACACCCGGACGGGCAGGCGGACGCCACCACCGTGACGGTGGACGACGGCACCGGCGAACCCACCACCTACACCCTGGAGGCGGACTCCGGGCAGCAGACCACCACGCCACAGGCGGTCACCGGCATGGGCGCGATCGCCGCCGGGCTGCCCACCGGCGAGGCACCGGCGGCAGCTGACGATTCGGCATTCTCCGGTGACGGCGTGGAAGCCGGTATCGCTCCACCACGCCAGGGCCAGCAGCCCGGCGGCGCCGGCCTCGGCACGGCACCCGGCGGCATGCCCGCCGCGGAGGCGGGCCCGGTCGGCGGCGGGATCGGTGCCGGGATAGGCGAGCCAGAACGCACCCGGGATACCGGCCGGGCCGAGGGCGATCTGTTCGAGGTCGGTGCCGACGGCAACCGCATCAGCGGCACGCTGGACGGTGGCGAGAACCCGGCCACGGACGCCCGGTCCGCGAGCCGCTGGAGCACTGACTGAGGACCTCGATGGAGCAGGTATCGGCCCGGTGGCGGTCGTTGACCGGTCACCTGCTGGCGCGGGGCGACTCGGCGCAACCGGCTTTCACCTTTGTCGATCGGGACCGGACGGCGCACACCCTGCGCTGGTCCGAGCTGGCGAGCAGGGTCGGGGCATTGTCCGCGCGGCTACGCCCGATGACCGGCCCAGGGGACCGGGTCGCCGTGCTCGCCAGGCAGGACCTCGGCTATGTCATCGGTTTCCTCGCCGCGTTGCACGCCGGGCTGGTGGCGGTGCCGCTGACCGCGCCGCAGTCGCAGGCGCAGCGCACGCGGCTGGTCGCCGCCCTGCGTGACTGCACACCGGCGGTGTGGCTGACCACCGAGGCCGACCTGCCGAGGCTGCGCGAGTTCGCCGAGGCGCAACCGGTGCCCGCACCCGCGTGCATCCTTCCCGTCGACGCCGCCACAGCCACCGGCGAAGTGGCCCCGGCCGTCCGCCTCGACCCGGCAAGCCCTGCCTACCTGCAGTACACCTCGGGCTCAACCAGGGAACCCGCCGCGGCCGTGATCAGCCACGGTGCGCTGCTCGCCAGCGTGGACCAGGTCGCCACCGCCTACCAGGCAGGCCCGGCCACCACCTGCGTGGGCTGGATCCCGTTCTCCCACGACATGGGGCTGATCCAGCTGCTGTGCCTGCCGCTGTACACCGGGGCGCGGTCGGTGTTCATGGAACCCCTGGATTTCGTGCGCGCCCCGCGCCGGTGGCTGGAGCTGCTGTCGGAGTATCCCGAGGTGTTCACCGCCGCGCCCAACTTCGCGTTCGACTACGCGGTGGACACCGTGCCGGAGGCCGCCCGAACCGGCCTCGACCTCTCCGGGGTACGGGTGGCCCTGAACGGCAGCGAACCGATCCGGCCCGCGACGATCGCCGCGTTCGCCGAGGCGTACCGGCCGTACGGGTTCCGCCCCGAGGCGCACCGGCCGTCCTACGGGCTGGCCGAGGCCACGGTCTACGTCTCCAGCGCGGGACCGGAAGGGCCCACGGTCACGGCCTTCGACCGGGCGCGGCTGGCCGACGGGCAGGCGCTGCCCGCGGTGAGTACCGGACAGGCCGGCGAGCTGGTCTCGGTGGGGCGGCCGGTCGGGCAGCTGGTCCGCATCGTGCACCCGGAGAACCACCGGCTCGAACCGGACGGAACGGTCGGCGAGATCTGGGTACACGGCCCCCACCTCGCCAGCGGCTACTGGCGGCAACCGGAACGCAGCGCGGAGACCTTCCGGGCCCGAATCGCCGATGCCCCGGCCGGCCTGCCCGACCACGGCTGGCTGCGCACCGGTGACCTCGGTCTCGTGTACGACGGCCAGCTGTACGTCACCGGCAGGCGCAAGGACCTGATCATCGTGGACGGCAGCAACCACTACCCGCAGGACATCGAGGGCACGGTGGCCGGCGCCGACCCGGCGATCCGCCGCGACCGGGTGGCCGCGTTCGGGATCACCGACGAAGCGGGCGAGGGCGTGATGGTGGTCGCCGAGTACGACCGCGACACCGGCGAGGTCGCGCTCGACCCGGACCGGATCGGGCGCTCGGTACGGCGCGCGGTGACCGAGCAGCACGACATCGTCCTGCGGGAGTTCCTGCTGGTAGCGCCGGGTGAGGTGCCCCGTACCTCCAGCGGCAAGGTGGCCAGGGCGGCGGCGCGGGCGCGTTTCTGGCCGGCGCGATAATGGCCGGATGGCAACGGACGAGGCGGCCGGTGGCGGGCCGCACCTGACCGAGCTCAAGCGGCTCGTGTGCGACTCCTTCCTGATCGATCCCGACCTGCTGGACGCCACCACCCCGCTCACCGACGTGGGAATCGACTCCAAGAAACGGGTGCAGCTGCTGGCCACCCTGGAGATCCACTACGAGGTCCGGATCGATCTCGAGGAACGCGAGCGGATGCAGGACCTCACCGGCGTCGCCGAGGTGCTCGCGGAGGCCCTTCGAGGCAAACCCACCTCGGAAAGCGGCTGATCAAGGTACATTCTGTGAGCAAACGCGACGGCACCGAACAGCGTTCGCCCGCGTCGTAGGTCCAGGTACGAGCAAGACGACCTCGATCAGGAGGAGGGTCCACGGTGGCCGGACCGGGGAAGGGTTACAAGAGCGACGCCGATGCGATGGAGGCGGCGTCCACGAAGATCACTGAGCTGGCCGAGGACCTGTCCGAGGACAACAAGGAACTGGGGCAGACGAAGGTGAGCGCGGAAGGCTTCGGGCAGGTACACGGGGAGCATGCCCAGCCTTACACCAAAGGGGTACAGACGCTGGATGCCGCGGTGAAGGGCCTCGGCACCACGCTCACCGGCTTCGCGAGCCAGATCAGCGGCGCGGGCCAGGCCTACACCGCCGGTGACGAGCAGCGGCGCGACGAGATCAGCCAGGCCGGGAGGCAGTAATGGCCAAGACCTGGGAGGAAGTCAAGGCCATCTGCGACGACCCCGGTGTCTCGCCCGAGGCCAAGCAGGCGCTGCTGTCCTCGTGGATGCTCACCGAGGAGGCCGGGGACGCGCCGGAGGAGGTGGGCAGGTACTACGACGCGTTCGGTGCCTACCCGATGCTCGCGCGCAACGACGTCGACGAGGTCTACAACGACGCCAAGCAGGAGGCCGATCAGGCCAGCTACAACGAGCGCGAGCAGGGCAAACTCGTCGATGACGGCAAGGCCGACCTGGAGCGGGCGCAGCCACCGACGCCCAGTGGAGGCGGCACCGAGACCTCCGACGAGCTGTTCGACGCGGCTGAGCCCGCGCTGCGGGTGTTCCGCAACTTCGGTCCGCTGCTGGGGATGCTGCCCGGTGACTGCGTCGGCCGCACCCGGCCGCTGGATTTCGGCAGCGACATCCAGAAGCGGTTCGACGAACAGCGCGGGATCAGTTTCGCCGAGTTCATGGCCGATGCGGAGCGGTTCGGCAAGGGGGCAGCGACGGTCGACACGACCATGCAGGACACCGCGGCCCAGTTGAACACGCTGTTCCAGAACTGGTCGGGGGACGCGGCCAATGCCGCCTACGACCACTACACCGAGAAGATCGACCCGAAGGCCAAGCAGCTCAGCACCTACCTGACCGACGCCGAGGAGGCGACCAAGGTCGCCGCCGAGGCGGTGTACCGGCTGTGCAAGGGCAAGGCCGACTCGGTCATGCAGCTCGACACCACGCTGGTCGGCCGGGCGGACCGGCCGATGGCCGAGAAGGTCATCAAGCTGGCCAACGGCGAGGCGGCCGGCAAGGAGGAGATGGCCGACGTCGCGGGCTGGATGGACGTCAACTTCGGCACCAACATGACCGAGAAGCTGAACGACGACGGCTGCTGCGATGACGACGAGATCATCGAGGAGGGCAAGAAGCTCGCCAAGCAGTGGATCCAGAACCAGTTCAACCCGGACATGTGGGATCGGCTGTACAAGGGTTTCGAGACGATCTGCGATGACACCAAGGAGCTGGTGAACAACGCCTACGACCAGCTCGATGGCGTCATGAGCGATATCGAGAACGAGTTCCAGGGCATGGGGGAACAGCAGCCGTTCCAGCCGCCACCGCCGGGTCCCGGTCCTGGCGACAGCGGGGGCGGCGGCAACGGCGGTGGTGGCGGTGGCATTGGTGGTGGCGGTGGCCCGGGCGGCGGGATCGGCGCCGGCGGTGGTGGCGGCACCACGCCTTCGGTCAGCGAGCCGCCGGAGACCGGGCAGACCGACCCGGGCACCAACCCGGTCACCGGTAAACCGCTGGAGGTCGATCCGGAGACCGGCAAGCCGTACCCGATCGACCCGGAGACCGGGGAGGCGATCAAGGACGCCGGGGACGACCAGGACAACGTCACCGTGGAGCAGGGCGACCACAAGATCTCCATGGAGGAGCCCGACGACAAGGGTCGGATGGGTATCTCGGTGGACGACGGCTCCGGTACGCCCAAGGAGTACAAGCTCGACTTCGGCACCGGCCCCGAGGGTGAGCCCGGTGCCGGCGCCGAACCCGGGGAGTTCGGTCCGGAGGGCAGTGGCACCGGTGACGGGACCGGCGGCGAGCAGGTCTACCGGCCGGGCCCGGACGGCAAGATCCACATCGAGGACGGCAACCTCAAGATCACCGCGGAGCAGCCGGAAGGGCCCGACGGGCCGACCATGATCACGATCGATGACGGCTCCGGCGAGCCGACGGTGTACACGCTGGGCGAGGAGTCCGAGGAGCCCGGGCCGGACGGGGAGCTCAAGCCCGACGAGATCAGGGGCGGCCCCGAGCCGTTGCGTGGTGAGGACATCCGGGCCAGGACGGACGGCCCGCCGCCGGGTGGCGAGGGCACGGGCGTGCCCGGCGGGGACGGCGCGAGCATGGGTGGCGGCACCCCGGTCGCCGCTGGTCCGGCCGAGGCGAATGTCGACGCGGACCTGGCCGGGGCCTCCGGTGGATCCGGTGGCTCGGCCGGGGTTCCCGCCGGTGGCGAGCCCAGCACCGGCGACGCCGCGGGGACCGAGCCGCAGGCCGTCGGCGGTGGTGTGGCCGCCGGGGCCGTGTCCGGCGGTGGCGGGGTCTCGGCACTGGGTGGTGGCCTGGACGAGTCGTCCGCGATGAATGCTGGCGCACAGAGCGGCGCGTCCGCGCAGCCCGCGGGGGCGGGTGCCGGGCTCGGGTCCGCGCCGGGCGGTCTCGGCGAGTCGCCGGCCGCCGCCTCGAGCGGGCAGTCCAGTGCCATGGGCGGCGCCGGCATGGGCATGATGGGTGGCGGTATGGGCGGCGCCGGCGGTCAGGGCGGCGACCAGGAGCGCGGTGGGAACCAGTACCGCATCGACGGTGGCATCTTCGAGACGAGCGGTGGGGGTGGCCGGATCAGTGGGTCGCTGGACGAGGACGGCGACCGTTCGATCCGGTTCGACCGGTGACCCGCGAAGCGCGGGCGTGAGGAGGGCCGATGGACGGCGCAGGACGAGTTGAGCGGATGCGGGCCGCGCTGGGTGAGCTTGTTCGGGAGCAGGCCGACCGCAGCGCGCTGCGGGAGCGGCAGGGCGAGGAGATCAAGGCCCGGTCGCACGAGTACATGACCAAGCAGGTGCAGGCGGCCGAGCGATACGTCGAGCACCGGCGGGAGCTCGGCAAGCGCAAGGAGGAGGCGGGCGGCTGGGCGACCGAGAAGACGCTGGCCGACAGGAACCACGTGATGGGTTTCGGTCCGGAGGAAGAGCCCGAGGAGCCCGCCGCGGATGGCTACGCCCGATTCGAGGCTCCGGCCGCCGCGCCCGCCGGCATGTGGCAGGAACCGAAGCCACCGGCGGAGCCTGCGCCGCCGCCCGCTCCGGCCGCACCGGAGGCACCTCAGCCCGCTCGCAGGCCCGGCCGGCACGCCCGCGACCAGGACGACTTCGACGACGAGGACTTCTCCAACAACCAGTGGATGAAGTGAGGGCGCTCAGGCACCGGCGGTGAGCTTGGTGCCAGCCTGCTCCTCCTGCTCGCTGTCCAGCGTGATCGGGGCCTGCTTCAGGTCTGCTTCCAGCAGCGGCCGGTAGTCGTCCGTGCTGGTGAGGTGGGTCAGGAAGAACGCGGTGAACAGGGCCCGGACCAGCCGCTGGGTGGGCCGGTGCGGTTTACCGTGCAGGAACAGCCTGCTCCAGTGTGCGCCCTCGGCGAGGGCGAGGTGGGAGGACTTCGGCAGCGTCCGCAGCTGCGCCGGCCCGCGCCAGGCTTTGGTGATCGCTTCCGCGTTGCCCGCGGCCGGGGCGACCAGGTCCTCCGCCGCGGCGAGGTGCAGGCCGGGCGCTTCGATGCGGCGGGCCGCCCCGGTTGCGGACGGGATCGTCTGCGCCGCTGCGAAGGTGGCCACGGCCTTGACTTGCGGTGCGCCCTCGGTCGCCGCGGCGAGTACCGCGGCCCCGCCGCCGACGGAATGCCCGGCCAGGCCGAGCCGCCGGGGGTCGACGCTGATGCCGGACGGTCCGAGCCGGACCCCGGTGGTCACTTCGAGGGTGGTGCGCAGATCCGCGGCGAGTTGCCGGTGCGAGGGCAGGGGACCGCGTTCGGTGGCGGGGGCGGCGGCGACCACCCCCCAGCTCGCCAGGTGGCGGAGCAGCCCGCGGTAGAGACCCGGCGGCTGCAGCCAACCGTGACCGAACGCGATGCCGGGCAGGTTCAGGCCGGCGCGTGGCGTGTACACCACCCCGGGGAGCCCGACCAGCGCAAGGTCGCCGCGTAGCACGTCGTGCGGCCCTGGGTGGGACAGCTCCTCGAGGATCCGCTTGGGCTTGCTGGCCATGCGCGTGACCTTACTGCCCACCGCCACCCCCGGCCCGCCCGGCGCGTTTAGCGGGCAAACCGTAGCCAGCAGGCCACCCGGGGAGTGCGTTTAGCGGGCAAACCGCACCCGCCGTGGCCCTGCGCGCTGCGTTTAGCGGGCGAACTGTCGCGTGGGCGTGCCCGGCACAGGGGCTACCGCTGGCGTCGTTAGGCTGACGGCCGTGTGCGGAATCGTGGGATACGTCGGCCACCGGCAGGCGCTGGACGTGATACTCGGCGGGCTGCGACGCATGGAGTACCGCGGCTACGACTCAGCCGGCGTGGCCGTGCTCGATGGCGCCGGCTCCCTGACCGTCGAGCGCAAGGCTGGTCGCCTGGCGAACCTCGAGACCCAACTCGACTCCCTCGGCCGGAGCGGTTTCACCGGCACCGCGGGCATGGGGCACACCCGATGGGCCACCCACGGTCCGCCGGTCGACCGCAACTCGCACCCGCACCGCGATGCCGCTGAGCAGGTCGCCGTCGTGCACAACGGCATCATCGAGAATTTCGCGACGCTGCGTGCAGAGCTGGAGCAGGCGGGCGTCGAGTTGAACAGCGACACCGACACCGAGACCGCCGCGCACCTGATCGCCTACGCCTACGCTGCCGGGCCCACCGCGGGTGATCTGCCTGCGAGCGTGCGTTCGGTGTGCCGCCGCCTGGAGGGCGCGTTCACGCTGGTCGTGACGCACGCCGAGCAGCCGGACCTGATCGTCGCGGCCCGGCGGTCGTCACCGCTGGTGGTCGGCGTGGGCACGGGCGAGACCTTCGTCGCCTCCGACGTCGCCGCGTTCATCGAGCACACCCGGGAAGCGGTCGAGCTGGGACAGGACCAGCTGGTCGTGATCACCCGTGCGGGTTACGAGGTCATCGATTTCGACGGTGAGCCCGCGCAGGGCAAGCCGTTCACCGTCGACTGGGATCTCTCGGCCGCGGAAAAAGGTGGCCACGACTATTTCATGCTCAAGGAGATCGAGGAACAGCCCGACGCGTTGGCCAACACGCTGCGCGGTCATTTCGACGGCGGCCGCGTCACCCTCGACGAGCAGCGCCTTTCCGACCAGGACCTGCGTGACGTCGACAAGGTCTTCGTCGTCGCCTGCGGCTCGGCCTACCACTCCGGGCTGGTGGCGAAGTACGCCATCGAGCACTGGACCAGGCTGCCGGTCGAGGTCGAGCTGGCCAGCGAGTTTCGTTACCGCGACCCGGTTCTCGACCGGGACACCCTGGTGGTCGCGGTCTCCCAGTCCGGCGAGACGGCCGACACCCTGGAAGCGGTGCGGCACGCGCGGGAGCAGAAAGCCCGGGTGCTCGCCGTCTGCAATACCAACGGCGCGCAGATCCCCCGCGAGTCCGACGCCGTGCTCTATACCCACGCCGGTCCCGAGATCGGGGTGGCTTCGACGAAGGCGTTCCTCGCGCAGATCGCCGCCAACTACCTGGTGGGGCTGGCGCTTGCGCAGGCCCGCGGTACGAAGTACCCGGATGAGGTCGCCAGAGAGTTCGCCGAGCTCGAGGCCATGCCGACCGCCGTGCAGAAGGTGCTGGCCACTGTGGACCAGGTCCGCTCACTTGGGCAGCGGATCTCCGATTCCAAGGCCGTGCTGTTCCTCGGCAGGCACGTCGGATACCCCGTCGCCCTGGAAGGCGCGCTCAAGCTGAAGGAACTCGCCTACATGCACGCCGAGGGCTTCGCGGCAGGCGAGTTGAAGCACGGTCCGATCGCGTTGATCGAGGACCAGCTCCCAGTCGTTGTGGTGATGCCGTCCCCCAAGGGACGCGCAGTACTGCACGCCAAACTCGTGTCCAACATCAGCGAGATCCAGGCCCGCGGCGCGCGCACGATCGTGATCGCCGAGGAGGGCGACGAGACCGTGCGACCGTTTGCCGACGAGCTCGTGGAGACACCGGCGGTCCCGACCCTGTTGCAGCCGCTGGTGTCCACGGTTCCGCTGCAGGTACTCGCGGCCGAGATCGCGCGCAGTCGCGGGTACGACGTGGATAAGCCACGTAACCTGGCGAAGTCCGTGACGGTCGAATGAGGTAGAGCCGGAGGAGCCGCGTGCAGGGCATCTGGACCACGGATCGAGTTCGCGCGGCCGAGGAGCGGCTGCTCGCTGTCACACCCGAGGGTGCGCTGATGCGCCGCGCCGCGTTCGGGGTGAGCGTCCGGGCGGTCGGCATGCTCAGCGAACACGCGGGCAGGGTCGCCGGTAGCCGGGTGGCCTTGTTGGTCGGTGCGGGCAACAACGGTGGCGATGCCTTGTGGGCTGGTGCGTTTCTCCGTCGCCGCGGCGTCGGCGTGACGGCCGTACTCTTGAAACCGGACCGTGCGCATCCGCAGGGACTGGCCGCGTTACGCAGGGCTGGTGGCCGCGCGGTGCCGGTCGAGGACGGTCCACGATGGCTCACTCGCGCCGATCTCGTGATCGATGGCATCGTGGGAATTTCCGCCAGCGGACCGTTGCGCCCGCAAGCGGCCGAACTGCTTGAGCAGGTCAGCGCCCCGGTGCTCGCGGTGGATCTGCCGAGCGGCGTCGATCCCGACACCGGCGAGGTCGCGGGTCCAGCCGTGCGCGCAGCGTGCACTGTCACTTTCGGGGCGCTTAAGCCGGTGCACGCGCTGAACCCCAGCCACTGCGGCTCGGTCGAACTCGTCGACATCGGCCTCGACGGTGAGCTCGCGAACCCCGATCTGTTCCGGCTGGACACCGTGGACCTGGCGGCCAACTGGCCGTTGCCGGGGCCTGAGGACGACAAGTACAGCCAGGGGGTCGCGGGCATCGCTGCGGGGTCGGCGACCTATCCCGGCGCGGCGGTACTGGCGACCGGCTCGGCCGTGCGTGCCACCGCCGGCATGGTGCGTTACGCCGGGCCCGCGGCCGATGCGGTGCGTGCCCACTGGCCGGAGACGGTCGCGACCGGGTCGATCACCGATGCCGGTCGGGCGCAGTCCTGGGCGGTCGGCCCCGGAATCGGCACCGGCAGGGAAGGTCGCGAGGTGCTGGAACACGCTCTGGACCAGGGCGTGCCGGTGTGCGCGGATGCCGACGCGATCACCATCATCGCCAGGACACCGGCGGTTCTCGATGCCCGTGATCCCGACACTCCGCTGGTCCTTACCCCACATGCGGGCGAGTTCGAACGGTTGACCGGCGCCAGGCCTGGCGCGGATCGGGTGGCGGCCGCGAGGGAAGCGGCGGCCCGCTTCAAAGCGGTGTTGCTGCTCAAGGGCCACTGCACGATCGTGGCTGCTCCCGATGGGCGGGTGCTGGTGAATGTTCCGCGTGGCTCCTGGCTGGCCACGGCCGGGTCGGGCGATGTGCTTTCCGGATTGGTGGGCGCCCTGCTGGCGGCGGGGATCGAAGCGTGGCTGGCCGCGGGTATGGCCACCTACGTGCACTCGCTAGCGGGCCTGCTGGCCGCGCGGGGCGTCCCGGCATCGGCCTCCGGCGTGCTGGCGGCCATCCCCGACGCACTCCGCCAGGTGCGTGCACTGGCTCCGCCTGGCCGCGGTTAGCCCGCGAAACGTACTCCCGGCCTCCCCTTGCCCACGCGGTGCGGTTTGCCCGCTAAACGCACCCGCGTACCGCCGTCGGAGTGCGGTTCGCCTGCTAAACGCACTCCGGCTGGCCAGCGGGTGGCAAGAGTTATCGGTTTATGTGTTAACAGGCGGGCAGTGTTCTGGTAAGAATGCGGCAATGGGTGAGGTTCCCGACACCATGCGCGCCGCCGTGCTCCGCGGGGTCCACGACGTGGCGTTGCAGGAGCGGCAGGTTCCCGAACCAGGCCAGGGCGAGGTGCTGGTCCAGGTCCTCGCCGTGGGCACCTGCGGCTCCGATGTGCACTACTACGAACACGGGCGGATCGGGGACTTCGTCGTGCGTCAGCCCTTGGTGCTCGGTCACGAGCCGAGTGGCGTGGTGGTGGCACGCGGACCAGGTGCCACCGGGCACGACCTCGGGCAGCGGGTCGCACTCGAACCGGGTGTGCCCTGTGCCCACTGCCTCCAGTGCCGGCTCGGTCGCTACAACCTGTGCCCGGACATGCGGTTCTTCGGTACTCCGCCGGTCGACGGGGCCTTCTGCGAGTACGTCACCCTGCCAGTCGAGTTCGCGCACGCCATCCCAGACCAGTTGAGCGACGAGGCCGCCGGGTTGCTCGAGCCGCTTTCGGTCGGGGTGTGGGCCTGCCGAAAGGCCAGGGTGCAGCCGGGATCCCGAGTGTTGATCACGGGCGCCGGCCCGATCGGCCTGGTAGCCGTGCAGGTAGCCAGGACGTTCGGTGCGACCGAGGTCGTGGTGACGGACGTCAACCCCCGGCGCCTGCGGGTCGCCGCCGAACTCGGCGCGACCGGCACGATTGACGTGTCCGTGTCCAGTCTTGCCGACTCCGGGTACGAGCCGGACGTCCTACTGGAGTGTTCAGGCGTACCGGCGGCCACATCCGAGGCGGTACGCCGGATCGCCAGGGCCGGCCGGGTCGTGCTGGTCGGCATGGGTGGCGACGAGCTCGCCCTGCCATTGGGGCACATCCAGGGATACGAAATCGAGGTCACCGGCACCTTCCGTTACGCCAACACCTGGCCGGCGGCGATCGCGCTGGCTTCCGGCGGCGACGTCGACCTCGACCGCCTGGTGACGCACCGTTTCGGTCTGGCCGAGGTCGAACAGGCACTCACTATCGGTAACCGGGACGGTTCGGTGATCAAGGCCGTGGTGCGCCCTGATGCCTAAGGCCCGGTCCTCCGACGCCGTGGTCGAGCGACGGCGGCAGGATGTACTGCGCACGGTGATCGAGTGCGGCGAGATGCGCATCGACGACCTCACCGAACGGTTCGGGGTCAGCCTGATGACTATGCACCGCGACCTGGACGACCTCGCGCAGCGGCGGCTCCTGCGCAAGCTCCGGGGCAAGGTCGCGGCCTTCCCCGCACTCACCATGGAGACCGCCAAACGCTTCCGGGAAGGGCTGCATACCGAACACAAGGAGGCGCTGTGCCGGGCGGCGGACGAGGAGGTGGCCGCCGGGCAGACGGTGTTCCTGGACGACTCGACCACGCTCTTCCCTCTTGCCCGCAGGCTCACCGCGCTGGAAAGCCTGGTCGTGATCACCAACTCCATCGAGGTCGCCAGGCTGGTCGGGGGCGCGGCCGGAGCGGAGGTCGTGCTGCTCGGCGGCCGGTACACCGAGTTCGACTCGTGTGCCGGTCCGGACACGGTGGCGGCGCTCGGCCGCACGCGGGCCGATGTGGGGTTCGTATCCGCGACCGCGGTGGCCGGGGGACGGCTGTACCACCCCGTACGCGAGTTCGCCGAACTGAAGACGGCCGCCCTGCGCGCGGCCAACCGGAACGTCCTGCTGGTCGACCACTCGAAGTTCGGCAGGACCGCCACCTATGCCTACGGAGACGTGGGCGGATACGACCTGGTCATCACCGACGGTGACACCCAGGACGAGGAGATAACGGCGATGCACGCATGCGGTGCCGCGGTGCGGCGCGTCCAGGTCCCGAAGATGAAGGAGCAGCGGCCATGACGGCTCAGTCACCGACCCTGGTCGCCGGGGTCGACTCGTCCACCCAGTCCACGAAGGTGGTGGTGTGCGATGCGCGCACCGGGGCGATCCTGCGCACCGGGCGGGCCGAGCACCCGGACACGACCGAGGTCGACCCCGCCGTGTGGTGGGATGCGCTCACCTCGGCCACCGACGGTCTGCTCGACGACGTGCGCGCCATCGGCGTGGCGGGGCAGCAGCACGGCATGGTCACTGTGGACGACAGCGGTGAGGTCGTCCGGCCTGCGCTGCTGTGGAACGACAACCGTTCCGGGCAGGCCGCCGCCGACCTGGTTACCGAACTCGGTGGCCCGGAGGTGTGGGCCGAGGCCGTCGGCCTCGTTCCGGTGGCCAGTTTCACCGTCAGCAAGCTTCGCTGGCTGGCCGAGCACGAACCGCGGTCGGCCGATCGGGTCGCACGGGTACTGCTGCCGCATGACTGGCTGACCTGGCGACTTCAAGGGACAAAGAGTGCCGAACCAGTGACCGACCGTGGCGACGCGTCCGGCACCGGCTACTTTTCGCCCGCTAAACGCGAGTACCGGCAGGATCTGGTCGCACATGCGTTCGGTGGTCGCGTTCCGGAACTGCCGAGGGTGCTCGGACCGGCCGAACCCGCCGGGTACACCAGCGATGGCAGGTTGATCTCGGCAGGTACCGGGGACAACATGGCCGCCGCGCTGGCACTCGAGGCCGGTGCGGGCGACGCGGTGGTGTCGCTGGGGACCAGCGGCACCGTTTTCGGCGTCAGCGAGTCGCCGGTCGCCGATCCGACCGGCACGGTGGCCGGGTTCGCCGATGCGACCGGCCGGTTCCTGCCGCTGGCCTGCACGCTCAACGCCGCACGGGTGCTCACCGCGACCGCGGCCATGCTCGGTGTGGACCTCGCGGAACTCGATCGGCTCGCGCTTGCCTCGCAGCCCGGCGCCGAGGGGCTGACCCTGCTGCCCTACCTGGACGGTGAGCGCACCCCGAACCTCCCGGACGCGAGCGGTTCGCTCTTCGGGCTGCGGCGCACGAACATGACGCCGGAGAACCTGGCCCGGGCGGCTGTGGAAGGGATGCTGTGCGGCCTCGCCGCCGGGCTCGACGCGGTCCGGGCGCACGGAATCGACGTGCGCCAGGTGCTGCTCACCGGTGGCGCCGCCCAGTCCAGCGCCGTGCGTGCCGCGGCCCCCATCATTTTCGGCGTTCCGGTATCGGTGCCCGAACCCGCCGAGCACGTGGCCATCGGGGCCGCGCGGCAGGCCGCGTGGGCGCTGGCCGGTTCGGCGGATCCACCGCGGTGGCAGGGCAACAGCGCGTTGCGTTTGGACGATCCCGGTGCGCACGGCGTGACCATCGGCGAACATATCCGGGCTCAGCATGCGGAAGCGCGCGAGGTAGCGCACGGCGACTGACCCGAGTGCCCTCCACCACAACCGGCCGTGCTGACGGCGTGCCGGAGCATTGTGGGAAAATCGCGCTGCTATGAGTCCTGACCAGCCGCGCCGCGCCGAGGCCGTGATCGACCTGCGGGCGATCCGGCACAATGTCGCGCTGCTCGCCGGCCGGGCGGCCGATTCCGGCGCGGCCACCATGGCGGTGGTGAAGGCGGACGGCTACGGGCACGGCGCGGTACCGGCCGCGCGGGCCGCCCTGGACGGCGGTGCGACCTGGCTGGGTACCTGTTCCCTGGCGGAGGCGCTGGATCTGCGTGCCGCCGGGATTACCGCGCCGATGCTGAGCTGGCTGGACACCCCCGATGTCGACTTCGCGCCGGGAATCGAGCAAGGGGTGGACATTTCAGTCAGTTCGCTACCTGAGCTCGGCCGGGTGGCGACCGCGGCAAGCCGGGTGGGCCGCCCCGCGCGGGTGCATCTGAAACTTGACACCGGTCTGGCCCGCAACGGATGTCACCCATCCGAATGGCCTGCGCTGGTCAAGGCCGCGGCCGCGGATCCGTATCTGGACGTGGCTGCGATCTGGTCGCATCTCGCCTGTGCCGACGAACCGGGTCACCCCTCGATCGACGCGCAGGCTGGTCGCTTCCATGCGGGTTACGCGATCGCCAGGGACCTCGGGTTGAATCCTCTGCGACACCTAGCGAACTCGGCGGCCACGCTGACCCGGCCCGATCTCCATTTCGACCTCGTCCGTCCCGGGATCGCCGTCTACGGCCTCAATCCCGTTCCCCAGCAGGAAGATCTGCGGCCCGCTATGACGTTCCGGTCCACTGTGGTGCTCGTGAAGCGGATCGAGGCTGGCGAATCGGTCTCTTATGGACATACCTGGACGGCGTCGCGGGCCACGACGCTGGCGCTCGTGCCCGCAGGGTACGCAGACGGCGTTCCGCGCACCCTTTCCAACCGGATGAGCGTATGGTTGGACGGCCAACGTCGCCCGATGGTCGGCAGGGTATGCATGGACCAGATCGTGGTCGACTGTGGTGACCACGAGCCGCAGCTCGGCGCCGAGGTGGTGCTTTTCGGCACGGGAACGCAGGGCGAACCGACCGCGCGCGAATGGGCGGACACCATAGGCACGATCGACTACGAGATCGTCACCGGGATGTACCGTCCGCGGGTGGTGCGCACTTACCTCGGCGAGGTGGCCCGGTGACACCGTCACGCCGGATCCTTGGCGTCGTGGGCGGAGTCGGTGCGGTGGTCACCGGCGCCGTGGCTGCGGCGTTGACGGTCACCACGCGCAGGAGCAGGGATCCGTTCATGACCGAGCCGCTCGGCAAACTGGAACCGGACCGTGCCTCGACGGTTGCGGCGGACGACGGCACACCGTTGTCCGTGGAGGAAATCGATCCGCCGGATGGCGAGGAGCCCGTGCTGACCGTGCTCGGTGTGCACGGATTCGCGCTTTCCCGGCGCAGTTGGCACTTCCAGCGTCGGGACCTGGCGACTTTGCGGCTGCCCGCTGTCCGGCAGGTGTACTACGACCATCGCGGGCACGGACAATCCGGACCGGCGGCTCAGGAAACCAGCACGATTGAACAGCTGGCGAATGATCTGGACGCGGTGGTGCGCGCGCTCATTCCGAGCGGCCCTATTGTCCTTATTGGACATTCAATGGGTGGTATGGTGATCATGGAGCTAGCCGAGAAGGCGCCGGAACTGTTCGCCGAGCGGGTGAGCGGGGTCGCGCTGATCGCGACCGCGGCCGGCGAGGTGGGCGCGAAGGGGCTGCCCCGGCCGCTGCTGTCCAAGTACAACCCGCTCACCAAGGGCGTTGGCGAGCTGGCCGGCTGGCAGCCGGGATTGGTCGAGTTCGTCCGCGCCGCCGGTGGCCAGCTCACCCGGCAGGCGATTCGGCGGCTCGCGTTCGGTGGGCGCGACGTGAGCCCGCGGCTGGTGGACTTCATGCTGGAGATGCTCGCTGTGACCCCGGTACGAGGGCTGGTGAACTTCGTGGACACGCTGGGAAGCCATAATCGGTATGCCGCGCTGGCCGGGCTGAAGGAGACACATGTGCTGGTGATCGGGGCGGACGACGACCGGCTCACCCCCTTTTCGCACGCCGAACGGATGGCGGCCGAGTTGCCGGACGCCGAGTTGGTTCGGGTGCGCGGTGCGGGGCATATGGTGCAGCTGGAGCAGCCGGAACTGGTGAACAGCCACCTCATCGACCTGCTGCAGCGCTCGGCCAAGGTGGATGGTTCCGCTCCCAGGCGCCGGTTTCGGTGGTGGCGCCGGTGAGCATCGAACTCGCCACTCCCGAGGACACCATGGACTTCGGGCGGCGGCTTGGTGGTTGGCTGCGGCCAGGCGACCTGGTGCTGCTGGCTGGGCCGCTCGGTGCCGGGAAGACCACCTTGACCAGGGGAATCGCCGAAGGGCTCGGGGTGTCCGGGCGGGTGAGCTCGCCTACGTTCGTGCTCGCGAGGACGCACCCAGCCGGGTCCTCCGGGGTCGCGCTACTGCACGTGGATGCTTACCGGCTGGGTGGCGATCTCGCCCAGCTTGACGACCTCGACCTGGACACCGACCTGGAAGGCGCGGCCGTGGTGGCCGAGTGGGGCGAGGGTGTGGCCGAGCGGCTGTCCGAGGACCACCTGGTCGTGCGGCTCGAGCGCCGGGAGGACGACGCCCGGCTGCTGTGGCTGGAGCCCCACGGCACGTGGTACGACCGCCTGCCGCCGGACCTCCGTGAACCTGCCTCTGGACCGGCGCGACAAACCGACTCGCGCCGTTAAGACCTCTTACTCTCCGTTACCGGCACCTTCCTGGAAAAAGTGACCAAAATCACTTCATCGTATTCGTCGTGTCCAGGCCGGCCGGACCTACCCCGCCAACAACTCGAGCACCCTTGCCCGCCTCCGAGTGCGGTTTGCCCGCTAAACGCACCCCGGGTGGTGCGGTTTGCGTGCTAAACGCACTCCGGGCAGGTTGCGTGTCTGCCGTTCACGGGGCGGTCGTACGCTCGGAGGGTGCTCGTACTCGCCATCGACACGGCGACCCCGGCCATCACCGCCGGCGTCGTCGAGCTGGAACGCACGCGACTCACCGTGCTCGGCGAGCGGGTGACGTTGAACCCGCGCGCGCACGGCGAACTGCTCACCCCGCAGGTGCTGCAGGCGGCAGGGCAGGCCGGTATCCGGTTGCCCGAGCTCGACGCGGTGGTCTGCGGCAACGGCCCGGGGCCGTACACCGGCCTCCGCGCGGGCCTGGCCACGGCCGCCGCGCTCGCGCACGGTCTCGGCATCCCGGCATACCCGGTGTGCACGCTGGATGCCATCGCCGCCGAGGTCACGACCACGGGAGCGTTCCTCGTCGTGACCGACGCACGCAGGCGCGAGGTGTACTGGGCCGGCTACGACGAAACGGGTCGCCGCACCGAAGGGCCGCGGGTGCAGCGGCCCGCCGAGATGGCCTCGCCGATCCGATCGGCCGCGGGGCACGGCGCCCAGCTCTACGCCGACGCGGCCGAACCCGGCGCGGTCCAGATCCTGCCGCCCGCGCAGCCGAGCCCGCGCGGCCTGGTCACGGCCACCCGAGAGGAACTGCTGACGAGCGCGCCGCCCGCCCCGCTGACCCCGTTGTACCTGCGCAGGCCGGACGCCGCCGAACCGGGAGCGCGGAAGCGGGTGAGCACGCCGTGAAGTTGGAACCGTTGCGCAGCAAGCATATTCGCCGGTGCGTCGAGATCGAGCACGTTCTCTTCGCCGACGACAGCCCGTGGAGTGCGCGTGCCTTCCGCTCGGAGCTCGACGCAGGTGGCCACTATCTCGTCGCCATCACCCCCGAGGGTGAAGTGGCGGGCTACGCCGGCCTCGCCGTCGCAGGCAGACCCGGCGAATGGGAGTCCAATGTGAACACAATCGGCGTGGACCCCGCCTTCCAGCACCAGGGTGTCGGAACCGCACTCCTGCGCGCACTACTGGCCAAGGCCGACGAACTACGCGCCCCGGTGTTCCTCGAAGTGCGCACCGACAACGCCGCCGCGATCTCGCTGTACGAGCGGCACGGCTTCAGCCGGATCGGGATGCGCAGGCGTTACTACCAGCCCTCGGGGGCCGACGCCTACACGATGGCTCGACCCGCGCGAGACGGCTCCGAGGAGGCGACGGGCTGATGCCACGGCTCATTCTGGGAATCGAGAGCTCCTGTGACGAGACCGGCGTCGGGCTGGTCCGGCTGCACGAGGATGGTTCGGTCGAGCTGCTCGCCGACGAGGTGGCTTCCAGCGTCGAGCAGCACGCCCGGTTCGGCGGCGTGGTCCCGGAGGTGGCCAGCAGGGCGCACCTCGAGGCGATGACCCCGACCCTGAACCGGGCCTTCGAAACGGCGGAACTCAATCTGTCCGATGTGGACGCCATCGCGGTCACCGCGGGGCCAGGCCTCGCCGGTGCGCTGCTGGTCGGGGTGGCCGCGGCCAAGGCCTACGCCGTAGCGCTGGACGTCCCCTTGTACGGGGTCAACCATCTCGCCGGCCATATCGCGGTGGACACCTTGCAACACGGGCCGCTTCCTTCACCCTGTCTGGCACTGCTGGTTTCCGGCGGGCACACCCAGCTGTTGCGGGTGGACCGGATCGCGGACACCATAACCGAAATAGGATCCACAGTAGACGACGCCGCCGGTGAGGCCTACGACAAGGTGGCGCGGGTACTCGAACTGCCCTACCCCGGCGGGCCGCCGATCGACAAAGCCGCCCGCAACGGCGATCCCGAGGCGATCGCCTTCCCGCGCGGGATGACCGGACCCAGGGACGCGCCGTTCGACTTCTCCTTCTCCGGGCTCAAGACAGCCGTCGCGCGCTGGGTCGAGACGGCGCAACGACGTGGGGAGACCATCCCGGTGGAAGACGTGGCCGCCTCGTTCCAGGAGGCCGTCGCGGATGTGCTCACCGCCAAGGCCGTTCGCGCGGCACGGGATTCGGGCATCGGCACGCTGGTGGTCTCCGGCGGGGTCGCCGCGAACTCCCGGCTGGCAGCCTTGGCGACAGAGCGCTGCACCGAAGCCGGGATCGAGCTTCGCGTCCCGCGGCCACGACTGTGCACCGACAACGGTGCCATGATCGCCGCACTCGGCGCGCACCTGCTCGCCGCGGACATCACACCGTCCGAACTGGACTTCTCGGCGCAGCCGGCACTACCGGTCGGCACCGTGTCGGTCTGAGCAGGCCGCCGTGGTGGCAGGTATCCACCCGCCACCACGGCGACCCGCCCGGTCTAGCTCACGACACCTCCCGATGCAGCTTCCGGTTCCGCTGGTGCACGGCGACCATCGCGATCACGCCCAGCGCGATCAGCGTGATACCCACCGCCAGCCACCAGCCGAGGTCGGCACCGGTGGTGGCCAGCGTCCCGACGCTGCCACCCGCCGTGCCGACACCTGCTCCCGGCGGTTTGTACATGACCTACCACCTACCCGTCAGGCCGGCACATCCGCGTTTCCGGTACCGCGTTTGCGGACGAAGTGGATGGTCACCGGGATGGCCGCGGCGCCGAGCAGGCCGAGCCCGATCCACAACCCCGCACCGGAGGCCAGCGGGATCGGCAGTCCGGCCGGGCCACAGGTCGCGGAGGAGATCACCAGGTCACCGGTGCCCAGCGGATCGGCGAGCAACTCCAGATGGAAGGCGTTCACGGTCAGACTGCCGTCGTCGTTCTGGATCTGCTCGTTCAGCGTGATCCGGCCGACCAGGGTGTTCAGCAACGGCACCCGGATCTCGACCACCGTGTTCGCCGCGGGCTCGGCCGCGACATCCGCCAGCCCGCCGAGGTTCAACCCGGCCAGCAGGCTGCTGCCGGAGGCGCCCTCCTCGGTCGCCATGCACTCGGCGGTGATCGCTTCGGCTCCGGCCGGGTCGACGAACGGCAAGGCGCTCAGCACCGGCAGGTCCACACCGGCGGTGGTCGCCCGCGAGCTGACCGCTCCGGTGTTCTCGTCGAAGGTCGCCTCGGTTTCGATGACGCCCGTGCTCAGGATGCCCGGGGCGTTCACCCCGGCGAAGGTGTTGGTGAAGGTCCCGTACTGGCCCGCGGTGCTGACCTCGGCGAACGGGCCGATGTTCACCGCGTCCGCGCCGACCAGCGTCACGTTGACCCGCGCGCCGTATGCCGAGGCGTCGCCCGGTTCCGCGGCCGCTGGTGCGGCGCCGGCGAGGACCGTGGCCGCGGTCGCGACGACCAGCAGTCCGGTCCGACGCCAGGTATGCGTCTCCATCTTCGTTACTCCTACCTTTCTCGGCGGTCAATGCCGGAGCAAGCCGCTGCCCAGGCCGGTGCGCGCCGATATCGATACGACTCGCAGTCGGGACATCGAAAGGCTTGGGAAAAATAAAACAGATTCCGGCCGATGATCACTCTTTGGTGTGCATTTCGGCGCGAAACCCTTCCGGCTGTGTTTCGCTGGTTCGCAAGGGTGCGCGGAAACGCCGCGGACCACACCGCACCACGTCCACTTCGGACCCTGCGCACGAGGGAGGATTGTGGCCGTAGCCAGCACGCCCAGCCCGAATACCTGGCGGGTTCCGGCCAGGATGGCCATTGCGGCCGTGCTCGCCATACTGCTCGGTCTGGTGCTTGTCGAACGCGCCTATCGCGCACTGGAGATAACACTCTCCGGTGTCCTCATCAGCATTGTTAGCTCTAACGGGGTACATGTCGCGGGCGCGCGAGAAACTGTCTATTTCAATTTGGGTGGTGACGACCCGATCGGGTTACGCATGACACCGGAATGCTCCTCGGTGTTCATGCTGATGCCGCTGCTGCTGGTGACCTCGGTGCTGTTGTGGCTGCGCCCCCGGCGGGCCAAGCGGCTGATCGTTTCGCTGCTCATCGCCGGTGCCGCGGTGATCGCCGTCAACCAGATCCGGGTGCTCGCCATCGTCGGACTGGTCGACTGGCTCGGCGTCACCGAGGGCTACTACTGGGGGCACACCCTGATGGGCTCGCTGGTCAGCGTGCTGGGCGGCGCGCTGGCACTGGTGTTGTTCGTCTGGCTGGCCACCCGCAAGGGCAAGGCGGACGGGGAACGGCCGTGACCGGGGAGTCCTACAAGGTCCTGCTCGGCATCACCCAGGCCTTCGCGCTCACCATGAGCGTGGCGTTCATCGTCTACGTCGTGGTGATCGTGGTGCCCTACCTGCGCCGCAAGCCGCGCCCGGTCGGCGATCCGGCGGAGTTCGAATGGCACTTCATCGTGCCGTGCCTGGACGAGGAAGCCGTCATCGGTGACACCGTGCGCTACCTGCGTGCCACCTTCGGCACCGCGCATGTCTGGGTGGTCGACGACGACTCCGCGGACCGCACGGCCCAGGTGGTGCAGGACCTGTGCCGGCGGGAGGACGCCCCCGACCCGTACCTGCACCTGGTGCGGCGCCGCAGGCCCGAGGCCCGTACCGGTAAGGGCGATGCGCTGAACGCCGCCTACCGGGCCCTCATCGAGTGGAACGGAAAGCACATCCCGACCGACCGCACCATCGTCGCCGTTGTGGACGCCGACGGCAGGCCCGCCGCCGACTGCCTGGAGGTGTGCGCGGCTAGCCACCTCTTCGGCGATGCCGGCATCGGCGCGGTGCAACTGGACGTCTGGATGAGCAACCGGGACACCCCGCCCGCGTACCGATCCTGGTGGCGCCGGAAGTTCGGGATGAAACTGGCCCAGTTGCAGGACCTCGAGTTCCGCACCGCGATCGCCGCGATCCAGAACTCGCGCGGCTACACCGGCACGATCTCCATGGGCGGCAACGGCCAGTTCACCCGGTTGTCCGCATTGGACTCCATCGCCGGGCCGGATGAGCGGCCGTGGCGCGGGTCCCTGCTCGAGGACTTCGAGCTGGGGGTGCACCTGCTCACCGCGGGCTGGCGCACCGGGTTCACCACGGACTCGCACGTGTCCCAGGAGGGCCTGTACAGCCTGCGCCGGTTCCTCACCCAGCGCACCCGCTGGGGGCAGGGCACCATGCAGTGCGGCCGTTACCTGCGCCGGATCTGGGACTCGCCGCATCTGAGCACGCTCGGGGCGGCGGAGATGATGTACTACCTGGCTCAGCCCTGGATGCAGCTGATCGGTTCGCTGCTCTACCCGGTTCCCTTCCTGGTGCTGCTGGCCACCACGGCGGGTGATCCGGTGCGCGTGTGGGAATGGTTCACCGACGGCGCATGGATCCTGTTCGCCATCTACGGCTCGTTCGGGCTGGCCCCGTTCGTCATCTGGGGACCCGTTTACCAGGTGCGTTGCCTGCGCAGCTGGAACCTGTTGCGCGGGATCGGGATGGGATTCGCCTACGCGGCCTACATCTACACCTTCTACATCACCTCGTGGCGCGCGGTGCTGCGGCTCATCCGGCGGCGCAACGGCTGGGCGAAGACCCGGCGCAACACCGAGCTCGACACGGGATCCGAGGCCGCAGCCCCGCGCGTAGCCAGCGGTACCGGCTGAGTCAGTCCCGCTCCGCCAGCCCCTCGATCGCGGCCACGGCACGGGCCGCCGCGGCCCCGTCCCCGTAGGGATTCGGCGCGGCCGTGGCGCGCAGGGTTCCGGACAGCGCGGCGCCCGCGGTCTTGGCGATCAGCTCCGGGTCGGTCCCCACGAGCCAGGCGCAGCCTGCCTGTACCGCTTCCATCCGCTCGGTCACCTCACGCAGCACCAGCACCGGCGTGCCGAAACTGGGCGCCTCCTCCTGGATACCGCCGGAGTCGGTCAGCACCACGGCGGACAGCCGCAGCGCGCGGACCAGATCCGGGTAACCGAGTGGCTCGGTGATCCGCACCTCGGGAAGGTCACCCAGCTCGGCCTCCGCTTGCGCCCGCACGGCGGGATTCGGATGCGCGGGCAACAGCACCCGGATGTCCGGGTGGTCAGCGACGAGCGCACGTACCGCGGCGAACGTGCGCGCCATCGGTTCCCCCCACGACTCCCTGCGGTGCGAGGTGACCAGCACCAGCCTGCCACCGGTGCTCGCCAGTTCCGCCTCCACCGCGGCGAGCGCGTGATTCTCGGCAGGCAGGTCCCGCGCCGCGATGGCCAGTACGGCGTCCACCACGGTGTTCCCGGTGTGCACGATCCGGTCGGCCGGGACCTGCTCGGCTCGCAACGCCGCCGCGGCGCGGTCGGTCGGCACCAGGTGCAGGGCGGCGATCCGCGCCACCATCTGGCGGGTTCCCTCCTCGGGAAAGGGCGCGGACAGGTCGCGGGTGCGCAGCCCTGCCTCCAGATGCACCACCGGGACCCGTAGCCAGAACGCGGCCAGCGCACCGGCCAGCACGGTGGTCGTGTCCCCCTGCACCACCAGCGCGTCCGGCCGCTGCGCGCGCAGCACCTCGTCCAGCGCGGGCAGCAGGCCCGCCACCAGCTCGGCCTGCGATCCGGTGTGCCGCCGCGGCGATCCCAGCAGCGCGTCGACGGCCAGGCCGAACGGGACGAGTGCCTGCTCGACCAGTCCGTCGTGCTGGCCACTGTGTACCAGTACCCGGTCGAGGTCCGGGTGCGCGTCCAGGGCCAGCGCCAGCGGCGCCAGCTTGACCGCCTCCGGCCTGGTCCCAGCCAGCAGCATGATCCGCACGCACGACCTCCCTCCGGCAGGATGGCTCCATTGTGGCCGGTTCGGCCGGGGGGCGCCGCTCGAACGCCGTTGACCTTCGAGTGACTCGAACGCCCAGAATCGGCGATATGGACGATGCCTCCTCGCTGTTGAGTATCAGTGCCTTCGCCCGGACGGTGGGGCTCACCCCGAGCGCGCTGCGTTACTACGACGACTGCGGTGTGCTACGGCCGGCTCGGGTGGACGAGGCGACCGGCTACCGCTACTACGGGACCGGTCAGCAGCGACGGGCGATCATGTTGCGCACCCTGCGCCGGGCCGGTCTCCCGTTGCCCGAGGTCGCCCAGGCCCTGGACGGCGCGGCCGAGGACACCCGGCACCTGTTGCGGGCGCATCTGGACCGGATCCGGCAGGAGGCGACCGCCGCCAGGGCCGCGGTCGAGGACCTGCTGCGCACCCTGCCCGAACCCGGAATCGAGCTGGCGCTCGGCGGCGCCGAGCTGGCCAGCGCGGTGCGGCAGGTGGCACCGGCCGCCGGGACCGACCCGGCGTATCCGCAACTGACCCACGTGCTGATCGAGCTGGACGAGGCGGAGGTACGGCTGGTGGCCACCGACCGCTACCGGCTGGCGCTGCGGGTGCTCGAACCCGCACGGCCGGGCGGTGGTTCCGCCCGCCTGCTCGTGCCGGCCGCGGAGCTGCTGGAACTCGGCCGGTGGGCGGTGGCGCAACCGGAAGTGGTGTTCGAGCTCGGCGAACATGGGGCCACCGTGCGGGCGGGCGGGCAGGTCCGCACGCTGCCCGCGGCCCAGGACACCTTCCCGGCCTACCGGGAGGTCCTGGACGGCCTGCCGCCCCGGCCGCACCGGGTGATCGTCGATCGGGTCCGGCTGCACGATGCGCTGCCCCCCGAGGCGGGGCAGGTGATGCTGAGCGTGGCCGGGCAGCGGCTCCTGGTCGCGGACGGCGCCGGCAGCCTGCCTGCCATCTGCCTCGGTTCGGCACCCCGGATCGCGTTCGACCCCGGGGTACTCGGCGCCGCGCTGGAGTCGAGCGTCGGGCCGGACGTGCTGCTGGAGATCGGCGGGCCGGCCGAGCCGGTGGTGGTCCGCTCGGCCGACCAGGGCAGCTTCACCGCGCTCGTCATGCCGGTGGAGCCTGCCGGCTGACCGGGCTCGGCTACCTCAGTGCGGGCAGGACCAGTACGTCCTTCGCCTTGACGTAGGCGAACCGGTGGCCGAACTGGATCTGCACGTACCGGGTGTCGCCCCGGACCACGACATGCTCGGCCGGGTCGAAGGTGGTGGCGGCGTAGTACTCCGACTGTCCGCGCCAGCCGGCCGAGTAGCGCTGGCCCTGCGGCAACTCGTACTGCAGCGGCACGATCTGCTGTGGCGGCCTGCCCTCCGGGTAGGCTCCGGCCTCCGGATACGCCCTGCCGTAGACCGGAACCGGGCCGAGGCCGGGCTTGGCCACCACCATGCTGCCCCGCACCGTATGCGCCCTGGGCGCATACGGTGGGTTGTGGAACCAGCCCTTCTGGCCCAGGTACCAGATCGCGGTCCAGTCACCACGCACCTCGGCCACGGCGTACCGCTGGCCGGTCTCGGTGCGGCTGCCGATATCGGACACCCGCATGGTGGCGGGTGAGCCGTCCGGGTGCAGTCCGATGTCGGTCAGCAGCGGGGCGTCCGGCCGGGGCTCGGTGCGCAGCACCACCGAGCCGGAGCCGCGGGAAGGGCAGCGGGCGGTGGGATTGTCCCGGTCACAGCCGAAGAACTCCGGCCGGTTGCGCGCGAACTCCGGCGCGATCTCCAGCAGGTGCGAGCCGGGGCGCACCTTGCCGCCGGCGAACGGGGCGCCCATCAGGTCGAAGTAGTGCGCCCAGTCCCAGTACGGGCCCGGGTCCCAGTGCATCTGGGGCACCCGGTTCGGAACGGTGCCGGGAACGTTGTCGTGTCCGATGATGTGCGCGCGATCCAGCGGGATGTCGTACTTCTCGGCCAGGTGCCGCACCAGCTTGGCCGAGGTCCGGTACATCGCCTCGGTGTACCAGGTGCCCTGCGCGGCGAACCCCTCGTGCTCGAGGCCGATCGACTTGGCGTTGACGTGCCAGTTCCCGGCGTGCCAGCCGACGTCCCTGGTGGGAACGTGCTGGGCGATGTGCCCGTCGGCGGAACGCAGGGTGTAGTGCCAGCTCACGTAGGTCGGATCCTGCACCAGCCGCAACGCGGTGTCCCAGTAACCCTCGGTGTCGTGGATGACGATGTACTCGATCTGCTGGTCTTCCGGGCGGTTTGCCTTGTCGTGGTTACCGTAGTCGTTACCGGGAAGTTCTTGGTACGGAGCGGGGATCCACTCGCAAGAGATCTCTTGTGGACATTCCACTTCGGACGTGTCCGGGATGCGGAGGTCGAGCTCGGCGAGCTGGTCCCTTGCCGGGACGATGCCGGGATCGGCGGCCAGCCGCATCCGCTGCCCGTCATCGGTGCGCCGGTGCTGGCCGTTCGCGATCACCGCGAACACCTCGTCGGCGAACGCGGCCGCCGCGGTGCTCTCGGCGGCCCCGCTGTAGCGGGCCACGGCGCCGTACCAGTCCGCGGGACTGCCGGTGTCGTGGCCGAGCCCGTGCTGGTAGTGCGCGAGCAGTGCGGCGCCGCCGCGGATGTTCTGTGCCGGGTCGGCGCGCAGCGTCGCCGGGTCGGTCCCGGTCAGCTCGGCGGCCAGGTCCACCGTCTGCAGCTCCGGTTTCGGTTCCGGGGCGGGTGGCGCCTGCGGCAGCAGCGGCGACCGCGCGCTGTCCCCACGCGGATCCTCGCCGCCCTCGTCGTGGTGCGTGCCCCCGCCCGCGGCGCGCAGATCGGTGAGGTGCATCGGCCCGTAGCCCGCGCTGGTGCTCGGGGTGCCCCCGTTGGTGTCCCACCGGGACTCCAGATAGGAGACGCCGAGCAGTACTCGTTCGGGCACCCCGAACTCGGCGGCCGCGGCGGCGAAGGCCCGCTGGCGCAGCTGGTCGGCGGGTATCGGCTCGGCGGCGGACGGGGACGCCGCCAGCCCGGCGACGAGCAGGATGGTCGAGGCGACGGTGGCCAGGCGGCGCACAGGCATCGAGTACCCCCACGGTATATGACTGTGGGTCGTGAGTATCCAACGCGATGTGATCGACGTTGGATACTCACGACCGCGGGCGCAGTCAGCTTACTGCGGTTCGATCTCCGTGAGACCCCTCCGACGGTCGGATATGAGGAAGGAGGCCCTGGTGGACACCGCGGCGTCCGGCTCGGTGACCTTGTCCAGCACGCGGAAGTCGGCGCGGATCTGGTGCCGGTCGATCCGGGTGCGGACATAGCCGCGCTGGGCGTTGAAGAACTTGATGTGCGGGTTGCGCCGCAGGTTCGGGTTGGTGCTCGGGTCGGAGTCCGCGCCGTTGCCGCCCGAGCTGATGGAGGTGGTGACCAACTCGGTGCCGACGGCCGGGCTGTCCGGGTCGGCGTAGTCGGCCTTGAGCTCGTTCGCCCAGTGTGTGTGCACATCGCCGGTGAGCACGACCGGGTTGCGTACGCGTGCGTCCTGCCAGCCCCGCACCACCCGCTCGCGGGAGCCCTGGTAGCCGTCCCAGGCGTCCATGCTGCGGGCTCCGGATGCGCTCAGCCGCTGGGCGAAGAACACCTGCTGGCCGAGGATGTCCCAGCGGGCCCGGGAGCGGCGGAAGTTGTTCAGCAGCCAGGCCTCCTGCTCGGGCCCGGTGAGGGTGCGCGCCGGGTCGGCGGCGTCCTCGCACACCTTCCAGCCGTCCCCGCAGGCCTGGTCGTCGCGGTGCTGCCGGGTGTCCAGCATGTGGAAGTTGGCCAGCGAACCCCACTGCACCTGGCGGTAGAGCCGGATGTCCGGCCCGTTCGGCTTGCTGCGGCGGCGCAGCGGCATGTTCTCGTAGTAGGCCCGGAAGGCGTCGGCCCTGCGGCGCATGAAGTCCGGTTGCGGGATGTGCGGCTTCTCGTGGACCTCGTCGGCCCAGTTGTTGTCCACCTCGTGGTCGTCCGGTACGACCAGCCAGGGTGCCACGGCGTGCGCGGCGCGCAGGTCGGCGTCGGTGCGGTACTGGGCGTAACGCTGCCGGTAGTTGGCCAGGGTCTCGGTCTCCGGGCCGCGGTGGTCGCGCACGTTGCCGTCCGGGGAGACGTAGACGTTCGGCGCGTACTCGTACATGTAGTCGCCAAGGTGCAGTACCAGGTCGGGTTCATCGGCGGCCAGGTAGCGGTAGGCGTGGAAGTAGCCGTGCTCGAACTGCGAGCAGGAGGCGAAGCTCATCGCGAGCCCGGAACCGAAGATGCCGACCAGCGGCGCGGTGCGGGTGCGGCCGACGGGGGAGACGTGCCTGCCGACCCGGAACCGGTAGAAGTACTCCCAGCCGGGCAGCAGCCCGGCGACCTCGGCGTGCACCGCATAGCCGTGTTCCGGTCCGGTGCGCTCGTGGCCGCGGCGCACCACGAGGCGGAAGCGTTCGTCGAGGGCGATCTCCCAGTGCACTTCGACGTGCCTGCGGTTCATCCCGCCGAGGCCGTCCTCGGCCAGCGGACGGGGTGCGAGGCGGGTCCACAGCACGACGCTGTGCTGGTCCGGGTCGCCGGAGGCAACGCCAAGGGTGAAGGGGTCGCCGGTGATCCGCTCACCGGCACCCTGCGCGGCGGCCGTGGAGGTGCCGAGCGCGCCGGCCGCCATGGCGGCCGCGCCGACGGCGGCGCCCCCGACCAGGACATTGCGGCGTGAAGGCCGGGCGGACGTGGTGGTGTACTCGCCTGATTCGGACATGAAGGCTCCCCGCAGTAGTGGAGTCAGTCGGGACCCGCACAGCTTGCGGCAGCGCCGTGGCCGTGATCGCCCCATCAGGTGATCACCCGGTGAACCTTTCCCTGCCCGCCCACCGCCCACCCGGGGTGCGTTTAGCGGGCAAACCGTAGCCGGAGGGGCGCCCGGAAGTGCGTTTAGCGGGCAAACCGCACTGCCCGGGGTGCGTTTAGCGGGCGAACTGTGGCCACGGATGATGGATGGGTGATTCCCGCCGAAACACTGACCGGTCGCCGGGTCCGGCTGCGCCGCTGGCGGGAGACCGACGTGGACACGCTGTTGCAGGTGGTCTCCGAATCGCTGGACCATCTGCGGCCATGGATGTTGTGGGCGGTACCGCCCTACGACCGCGCGGCCGCCACCGACTTCCTCACCCGTGCCCAGGCAGGCTGGCTCGAGGGCGAGAGCTACGCCTACGCCATCACGGTCCCGGGCGTGACGGTCGGTGCGTGCGGCCTGGAACGCCGGATCGGCCCGGGCGCGTTGGAGATCGGTTACTGGCTGCATCCGGCGCATACCGGCAGCGGCCTGGCGACCGAGGCAGCCGCCATACTGGTCGAGCAGGCGTTCGCTCTCCCCGCCGTCGACCGGGTTCAGATCTGGCACGACCTGGCGAACACCACCAGCGCGGGTGTGCCCCGCAGGCTCGGCTTCACCGAGGTTGCCCGGCATACTCCGCCGCGCAACCCGCCCAGTCCGGGCGAGGTGGGCGTGGACGTCGTATGGGAACTGACCGCGGAAGAAAACAGCCGGTCAGGGGTCTTGTGCTGACCGGTTCCCGGCAGGTAGGGGGTCTGCTTGCGTGGCTAGCACTCACCTCGCTAGAGTGCTAATTGCACGGCACCGCACACGCCCCGGCACCCGCGACGGCGGGGTGGTAGGCGCCGTAAAGAAATTCAGGTACCTGCCAACGCTTTCGACGACCCGTGGAGGTCAACCCGGTGAGCGTGAACATCAAGCCGCTCGAGGACAAGATCGTTGTCCAGACGAGTGAGGCCGAGGAGACGACGGCTTCCGGTCTCGTGATCCCGGACACTGCGAAGGAAAAGCCCCAGGAGGGCAAGGTCCTGGCCGTGGGCCCGGGCCGGATCGACGACAAGGGCAACCGCGTCCCGGTGGACGTCAAGGAAGGCGACGTCGTCATCTACTCCAAGTACGGCGGCACCGAGGTCAAGTACAACGGTGAGGACTACTTGATCCTGTCCGCCCGCGACGTGCTGGCCGTCATCAACTGACGACCCGCGTGATGCGCCGAACGCCCCGGGCCCCGCATTGCCGGGGGTCGGGGCGTTCATTTGCTCTTCGGTAATAGAGCAGAGAGGTTATTGATGCCCAAGCAGATCAACTTCGACGAGGACTCTCGTCGTGCGCTGGAGCGCGGGGTGAACCAGCTGGCCGATGCGGTCAAGGTGACCCTTGGCCCGCGCGGCAGGCACGTCGTGCTCGACAAGAAGTTCGGCGGCCCGACCATCACGCTCGACGGGGTCACGGTCGCCAGGGAAATCGAGCTGGACGACCCGTACGAGGACCTCGGCGCCCAGCTCGCCAAGAGTGTCGCAACCAAGACCAACGACGTCGCCGGGGACGGCACCACCACCGCGACGGTTCTGGCCCAGTCGCTGGTGTCGGTCGGCCTGCGTAACGTGGCAGCCGGCGCGAACCCGGCCGCGCTGGGCCGCGGCATCGGTGCGGCCGCGGAGAAGGTCGTCGAGATCCTCAAGGACAAGGCGACTCCGGTGAAGGGCCGGGACAACATCGCCCAGGTCGGCACCGTGACCTCCCGGGACGCCAATATCGGTGCGCTGCTCGGTGAGGCCGTGGAGAAGGTCGGTGAGGACGGTGTGATCACCGTGGAGGAGTCCTCCACGCTGGCCACCGAGCTGTCCATCACCGAGGGCGTGCAGTTCGACAAGGGCTTCCTTTCCGCGCACTTCGCCACCGGCTCGGAAGAGCAGCGGGCGGTGCTCGAGGACGCCTACGTCCTGCTGCACCGGGAGAAGATCTCCGCGCTGAACGACCTGCTACCCGTGCTGGAGAAGGTCGTCGAGGCGAAGAAGCCGCTGCTGATCATCGCCGAGGACGTGGAGGGCGAGGCGCTGTCCACCCTGGTGGTGAACTCGCTGAAGAAGACGATCAGCGCGGTGGCGGTCAAGGCGCCGTTCTTCGGTGACCGGCGCAAGGCGTTCATGGACGACCTCGCGGTGGTGACCGGCGGTGAGGTCATCACGACCGAGCTGGGCCGCAAGCTCTCCGAGACCGGCCTCGAGTCGCTCGGCAGGGCACGGCGCGTCGTGGTCAGCAAGGACGACACCACGATCGTCGACGGTGCGGGCAGCAAGGAGGATCTGGACGCCCGGATCGCGCAGCTCCGCAAGGAGATCGAGGCGACCGACTCCGACTGGGACCGGGAGAAGCTGCAGGAGCGGCTGGCCAAGCTCGCCGGCGGCGTCGCGGTGATCAAGGTCGGTGCGGCCACCGAGACCGAGCTGAACGAGCGCAAGCACCGCATCGAGGACGCGGTGAACTCCACCAAGGCTGCCGTCGAGGAAGGCATCGTGCCCGGCGGCGGTTCGGCACTGGTGCACGCGGTCAAGGAGCTTGACGACTTCGCCAAGACGCTGGAGGGCGACGAAGCACTGGGTGCGTTCATCGTCCGGGACGCGCTGCATGCGCCGCTGAAGTGGATCGCCACCAACGCCGGCTACGAGGGCGCGGTCATCGTGTCCAAGGTCAAGGAGCAGAACTGGGGGCAGGGCTTCAACGCCGCCACCGGTGAGCTGACCGACCTGATGGCTGCCGGGATCATCGACCCGGTCAAGGTGACCCGCTCCGCGGTCTCCAACGCCGCCTCCATCGCCCGGCTCGTGCTCACCACGGAAGCCTCCGTGGTGGACCGGCCGGAGGAGGCCGAGGAAGGCCAGGGGCACGGCCACGGCCACTGACCCGGCCAAGTACGTACCGCCCGGACGGGGGCGGCATCTCCACGCCGGAGATGCCGCCCCCGTTTTTCGTCGGCCCCGAGACGGCCCTCGTCCCGCCCCGCGGCCGGCCGCCGACGAGTGCAGTTTGCCCGCTAAACGCACCGCGGAGGCCCGCCGAAGTACATTTCGCGGGCAAACCGCACCCCGGGGCGGCGCCGGCCGGTGCAGTTTGCCCGCTAAACGCACTGCCGTCAGGCGTTCAGGCCGCCGTCGACGGTGATGGCGGTGCCGTTGATGAAGCGGCCGCCATCGCCGGCCAGGTAGGCCACGGTCGCCGCCACATCGGCGGCCTGTGCGTACCGGCCGGTCGGGTTGAGCTCGAGCTGTGGCGCGGCGCCCGCTCCGTCGGCCGGGTTCATCTCGGTGTCCGTCGACCCCGGTTGCACCACCGTGGCGGTGATCCCACGGGGACCCAGCTCCCGCGCCAGCCCCCTGCTGAGCCCGAGCAGCGCGGACTTGCTCGCCGAGTACAGGCTCAGCCCGGGCCACGGCACCCGCTCGGCGAGGTTGCTACCGGTGCTGATGATCCGTCCGCCATCGGCCATATGCGCCACGGCGGCCTTCGTCGCCACCAGCACCGCACGGACGTGGATCGCCAGCGTGCGGTCGATCTCCTCGACCGACAGCTCCTCGATCGGCCCGTTCGGGAAGATGCCCGCGTTGTTGACCAGGATGTCGAGGCCGCCGAACGCCTCGGCGGCGGCGTCCACCGCGGCCGTCACCGCTGCGGCGTCGGCGCTGTCCGCCCGGATCGCCATCCCTTTCCGGCCGGATCCCTCGATGCGGGCCACGACCTCCTGCGCGCGTTCCGGTGAGCCGGCGTAGGTCACCGCCACGTTCGCGCCGTCCTCGGCCAGCCGGGCGGCCACCGCCGCTCCGATTCCGCGGCTTCCCCCGGTCACCAGCGCACGCTTGCCGTCGAGTGCGGACATCGTCCACCCCGTCCTCTCTGAAGTCGGCTTGAATTCTGTATCGGTCGACACATAATTACGCCGGGTACGATCGGGGGTCAAGGTTTTTTGTGTCGATCGGTATGGAAAGCGAGTCATGTCACCTCGAGGCCGCCCGCGGGGCTTCGATCGCGAGGCCGCACTGACCGCGGCCATGCACGTCTTCTGGGAACGTGGCTACGAGGGTGCGTCGCTGGCGGACCTCACCGCCGCGATGGGCATCAGCTCACCGAGTCTCTACGCCGCGTTCGGCGGCAAGGAAGCCCTCTTCCGGGAGGCGGTCCAGCTCTACGGCTGCACCTTCGGCGACCGCACGGCCGACGCGCTCGGCACGCAGCCCACCGCCCGCGCGGCGATCGAGGCGATGTTGCGGGACAACGCGAAGACCTATACCGACCCCGGGCTGCCGCGCGGGTGCATGATCGTGCTGTCAGCCACGAACTACGCGCCGAGCAACATCGGCGTGCGGGACTACCTGGCCGAGCTGCGCCGGGCCAACCAGGAGGACATCCGGTGCAGGCTGGACCGCGGGGTCGAGGACGGTGACCTGCCCGCAGGCGCGGATACGGCCGCGATGGCCGCCTTCTACGGCACGGTGCTGCACGGCCTTTCCATCCAGGCGCGCGATGGCTGGGATATGGACGAACTGGGCATGGTCATCGACACGGCGATGGCGGCCTGGGACCGGTGTGCCGAACCGGCCGCCAGACACTGAGCGGGGGTGGCGCCGCATCCGGCGGCACCACCCCCGCTCGGTCCCCTGCCGAAACCCACCCTTCGCCAGGCTCAACTACCGGTCAGGCTGAGTGACCGTTTTTCTGATCTGATGATGCTTTCGCGTTCCGATTCGGAGAGCCCGCCCCAGATGCCGTAGGGCTCATGCACGGCGAGCGCGTGACTGCGGCACAGCTCCAGTACGGGACAGGTCTGGCAAATCGCCTTTGCCTTGGCCTCCCGCCGGGCTCTCGCCGGTCCCCGCTCGCCGTCCGGATGGAAGAAGGATCCGCTGTCCATCCCCCGGCACGCCCCCTCGAGCTGCCAGTCCCACACATCCGCGTTCGGCCCAGGGAGTCTGCGCGTATCTGCCATCGTGACCGCCTCCGCTGTCCGGCTCCATCAGCGCCGGATCGTGCAGTTGTACTGTGCGACTACTCCATTTGGTGCAACGGGCGTAACGGTAGAACCGCGCCAATACTTGTTCAAGGGATTCTCCGCGATTCAACCGTTAGGCATCCCCCGTCTGTGTGAGCAGCGCAGAAGCGCCGGGAAATCCGCGGTTGCCGCACCCGAATCCGGCCGGGATATTGGACCGAGTGGGATCGGAGTCTGGCTCAGATCACGCAGCCGACAGACGTTCGGTCGTGCGTGCCCCGGCCCGCGCCACGGTCGCGGCCGAGCCCACGCTCCCGGTCGCGTCGGTGGCGCGGCGGCTCGGCGTCGCGCCCTCCACGTTGCGCACCTGGGATCGTCGCTACGGGGTGGGCCCGAGCAAGCACACCGGCGGACGGCACCGCCGGTATGGCCAGGCCGACGTCAACCGGCTCGAACTCATGCAACGCGCCCTGCTCAGCGGCGCGTCCACCGCGGAAGCGGCCCGCTACGCGCTGGAGCACCTGCCCAAGTCCGGGCCCGGGACGCAGGCGGCGTCACCCGAGGTGGCGGTACGCATCGAGGTGCCCGACGGTTCCGTGGTGCTGGCCGCCGAGGAGCCGGGCGGCACGGCCGGACCCGCCCGGCTCGCCCGCAGGCTCAGCGCGGCGGCACTGGCCATGGACACCCATGCCGTGCAGCGGCTGCTCACCGAGGCGATCTCCGAGTACGGGGCGGTGCGCGCGTGGACCGAGGTGATGGATCCGGTACGGGCCGCGCTGAACGGGAGCTGGCGGCCGGATGGCGCCGGGGCCGAGGTGGAGCACCTGCTCGCCGAATGCGCGCTCGCCGCGCTGCTGCGCGCCGCCCCGGTACCCGCCGAGCCACCGAACCAGCGTCCCGTGCTGCTCGGCAGCGTGCCGGCGGAACGGGACCCGCTACCGCTGTACGCCCTCGCCGCCGGGCTGACAGCCTGGCGGCTGCTCACCCAGTCCTTCGCCGGGCCGTTGTCCGCGGACGTGCTGGCCGTCGCCGTGCGGCGCAGCCTGCCGGCCGCCGTGGTGCTGTGGGCCCGGCGGCGCGAGACGGCCGATCCGCGGCTGTTCGCCCGGCTGACCCGCGGGCGCCAGCGCGGCAGGCTGTTCGCCTGCGGCCCCGGCTGGGATCCGGTGACCCTGCCGGCCAGGGTGGAGCTGCTCGGCGAGCTGCCCGCCGCGGCCGAGCGGATCCGGTACGTGCTGCTGGGTGGCGGTACGGCACCCTCATGACCGACATCGGGACCGGCCTGGCGGAGACCGGCGAGCAGCGGCTGCGCCGCGCGGCCTTCGGCGACGCACCCGCGATCGGCGAGCGGGAGCTCGCGGCCGCGGTGAGCGCGCATCCGCGCACCCGGCTGCTGGCGGCGGTGCTGTTCGGCGCTCGCGGACGGTACGCCGCCGCCGCGGCCATCCTCGACCAGCTCTCCCGCGGACCGGACCCGGTCACCGCCGCACTCGCCGGGGTGACCCTGGCGGCGCACCGGCGGCAGCTCGGCGGGCATGCCCGCGCGCGCGAACTGGACGGCGCCGCGCTGCTGCGTACCGAGGCGGCAGGCGAGCGCGACCGCGCCGATCCGGACGGGCTGGACGTCTCCGGTGCCCGCGCCGACGCCCTGCTCGGCCTGGCCGCTGACAACCTCGGCCTCGGCAGGCTGGCGGTGGCCCGCAGGCTGGCCGCCATGGCGGTGGCTGGCAGGCCCGGATGGCGGACGAAGGTGCGCGCGGGCTGGGTCCGCGCGGAGATCGAACTGCTCGCGGGGGACGCGGCCGTCGCGGTGCGGTACGCGGAACCGGCCGCCGAGCTCGCCGCGAGCCGGGCTGCCGTCCGGCACGCGATCAAGTCGGACCTCGTGCTCGGTGCGGCCCTCGCCGGCTGCGGTTCGCCCGCGAAACGTAGCCGGGCGGCGGGGCTCGTGGGGGCCGCGCTGGCGGAGGCTGAGAAGCTGGAGCTGTGGTCGCTGGCATGGCCCGCGGGTCTGCTCGCCGCCGAACTGGACGAGGCCGCGGCCGAGCGGCATCGATCCAGAGTTACTCGCCAGTTGCACGCTGTGTTACGACAGGCAGACGTCGAGGGAAGGAGGCTGGCGCGGGCATCTCCGTGGGTGCCGATCTGACGTGTTTCCTGGGTCACACCGCCCATACCGACATCCGAGCGAGGCTTTCTCAAAAAAAGCCACCGGATCGTGTCAAGGTTGGGCCTAAAGCGTCCGATAGGGGATATGGAATGTCACCCGGCTGCAGGAAGGAAACCCCGTGACGACGGTCTTGATCTGCGACGACCGACGCAGTGTCCGCGAAGGGCTCACCCGCGTGATGTCTGCCGTTCCCGGCGTCAGTCGCATCGACTGTGTAGCGCACGGTGACGAGTTGCTCGCCAGGTACTCCCGGCAGCCGGTCGATGTCGTGCTGGTCGGCACCCAGCGCGCGGTACCGACTGGCGTGGAGGCGACCCGCAGGCTGGTCTCCGCCAATCCTCAAGCCAACGTCATCGTCTTCGGCGCTCCGGACGACGCGGGCAGCATCGCCGCCGCCATCGCGGGCGGTGCACGTGGCTACCTTCGCTGGGACGCCTCCCGTCCCGAACTCGTCGCCGCGCTGGCGCACACCCTCGCCAGCACCTCGGTGCCCGCGCCCCGCCAGCCCTCCGACCCCGGCGTGCAGCTCACCGAGCGCGAGCTGCAGGTGCTGCGCGGGATGAGCCAGGGCAAGAGCAACGGCCAGATCGGGCGTGAGCTCTACCTGTCCGAGGACACCGTGAAGACCCACGCCCGCCGGCTGTTCCGCAAGCTCGGTGTGCGGGACCGCGCGCAAGCCGTCGCGCATGGCTTCCGCCGCGGTCTGGTGTCCTGACCAGCGGAAACGGTCTCTCCGGCTGCGTTCCTCCCGATTCCACGGGACGGGAGGGGCGTAGTCGTGTGGTGTCGTACGGTCGTGTGCACGGTCACGTCCGTAGCTGTGCCCACAGTCATGCCCGCATTCGTACCCACAAGGACACAAAACCGACATCTACGACCTCTTCTTAGGTCGTTGAATTTTCGATGACAGCAGGTACGCTTGCAATCCTGCGTGAACCCGAAAGGCGCGCCGGTGGTGACCGTAAGCAGGCACCTGCAGGTGCGCGCGGTACGGTGGGTGTCACCGGCGTGAGGGATGTCGAATGCCACGCGCCGGCCTCTTTGCACGCCTACACGTAACACCGGGACTGTTGTCTGCGATGGCCAATGTGGGGGATGGACTGGACGTGCCAGTCACCGCCGCTGTCGAGGGTGAGCCTCAGGCAGTGGATCGGTTGCTGGCCGCTATCCGTCCCCTTGTGGTGCGGTACTGCCGCGCCCGAGTCGGTAGGCAGGAACGTTCGTTCGCTTCGGCAGACGATGTCGCGCAGGAGGTGTGTCTCGCGGTGCTCACGGCATTGCCTTCGTACCGTGACCAGGGCCGCCCATTCCTGGCCTTCGTCTACGGCATCGCACAACACAAGGTGGCCGACGCGCATCGCGCGGCGGCGCGCAACCGCGCCGAGCCGGTCGCCGAGGTACCGGACGAGGTGGAGGGCGGTGTCGGCCCGGAACAGCGTGCCCTACAGGGCGAGCTGAACGCGCGCATGGCCCAGCTGCTCGACGTACTGCCGGACAAGCAACGCGAGATCGTGGTGCTGCGAGTGGTCGTGGGGCTCTCCGCCGAGGAGACCGCGGAAGCCGTGGGGTCGACCCCGGGGGCTGTCCGAGTGGCCCAGCACCGGGCCCTAGCGAGGCTCCGCAAGGTGCTGGCCGCTGAGGAGGTGGTCTGAATGACGGAACGGGACAACGGGCGTGCGTACGACGAGCACGAACTCGATGCCGCCGCTGAGGACGTCGAGCAGTCGGAGTCCGAGGCTCTCGGCCGGTCCTCCCTGCCGGACATCACCGCCACCCAGGCCGACGACGCCCTGCTGGACGCGCTCGGTGGCTCGGACCCGAAGGTGGCCGACAGCCTTGGCGACCAGGAGCTGAACGCCCTGCTGCTGGCATGGCGGCGGGACATCGACAGCGAGCCGCTGGCCGAACTGGTCGACACCGAGACCGCGGTGCGGACCGTGCAGACGGCCGCACTGGCCCAGCGCAACGGGTCGGGCGGACGCAGGCGCAGGTTTCTGGTCCCGGTCGCCGCGGCTGCCGCGGTGCTCGCCATCGCGTTCACCGGCACCGGGCTGGCCGCGCGGGACGCGCAGCCGGGGGACATGCTCTGGGGCCTGACCAAGGTGCTCTACGCCGACCAGGCGAAGTCCATCGAGGCAGCGGCCACGGTGCGGCTGGACCTCGACGAGGCGCAGGCAGCCATCACCGCGGGCCGGTACGAGGAGGCAAGGCAGAAGCTCGAGGAGGCCCGGCGGGCGCTGGAGCAGGTTTCCACCGAGGAGGAACGGGAGAAACTGAACGCCCAGCACCGCGCGCTGTCCCTGCAGCTTGGCGACCCGCAGGACGGGTCGGGGGACAACCAGTCGGATCCGCCGCCGCAGTCCAACAAGTCGCAGTCCAACAAGCAGCCTTCGGACAGCCAGCCCGGCTCGTCCGATGACCCGCCCACGTCCGCGCAGCTCGACCCGCGAACCTCGACCCAGCAGCCGCCGTCCTCGACCTCGCTGCCGCCGTCGACCACCGCCACGCCCTCCGATGAGGGCACCGGCAGCGAGCCGGGCAGCAGCCCGCGGTTCGACACCTCCGGTGCGGGCGAGGCCAACGAACCGCAGGACCAACCGGCCAACTGAGCGACCGACGAGAGCAGGGCGCGCGACCACTTCGGTCGCGCGCCCTGCTCTCGTCGGTCGTGGCTCAGCGAGCGGTCTCGTTCGCGGTGACGCCGTCGGCGTACCCGCGGCAGTAGTCCCAGCTCACGTAGTCGGCGGGATTCGGGTCGAACGCGGGCTCGTGCGGGCGCATGCGCCCGTCGGAGAGCAGCTGTTCGAGGCTGGCCCGCAGCAGGTGCCAGTCGTGGTAATGCGGCTGGTCGCACTCACCGCAGTCGACGACGATCCCGCGTACCCCGCGCGGCGCCAGCAGTGCCTGGTAGACGGCGAGGTCGGCGAGGTCCGCCAATAGCTCGGTGCGTTCGTCGTCGCTGATCGGCTCACCCGGGTCCTCGTCGAGGGCAGCAATCTCCCTGGCCGGGTCGTCCGGGTCGTCGGCGAACGGGTCTGGGGGCAGCACGTCGTGTGGCACGACCTGCACGGTACCGGGCCGGTGGTGGGTGCCGTCCAGTAGCCTTGGCCGAAGCCACCCCGGCCCGTCGGCGTGTTCCGGACGTCACTCCGGGTGCCACAGGCGTCCAGGTCGCGGGCGAGGCCGATACCATCGGTGACGAGTGCACCCACTCCACTGCTCCCACGCCGAGGAAGGCCCACCGCCAGCCATGACGAGCGAGTTCTCCACCGCCCGCGCCGTAGCCCCGGACAAGTTCGCCATGCTCGGACTGACCTTTGACGACGTGCTGCTGCTGCCGGCGGAATCGGATGTGCTGCCGAGCACGGTGGACACCAGCACCCGGCTGTCCCGCAACGTGCGGCTGCGTATCCCACTGCTGTCCGCGGCCATGGACACGGTCACCGAAGCCAGGATGGCGATCGCGATGGCGCGCCAGGGCGGTATGGGGGTGCTGCAGCGCAACCTGCCGATCGAGGAGCAGGCGCAGGCGGTCGAGGTGGTCAAGCGGTCCGAGGCCGGGATGGTGACCGACCCGGTGACCTGCTCACCGGAGGACACGCTGGCCGAGGTGGACGCGCTGTGCGCGCGGTTCCGTATCTCCGGGGTGCCGGTCACCGATGCCGCGGGCACGCTGGTGGGCATCATCACCAACCGGGACATGCGGTTCGAGGTGGACCACAGCAAGCCGGTGCACGAGGTGATGACCCCGGCCCCGCTGGTCACCGCGCAGGTCGGGGTGACCGCGGACGCGGCGCTCGGCCTGCTGCGCCGGCACAAGATCGAGAAGCTGCCGATCGTCGATGGTGCGGGCAAGCTGCGCGGCCTGATCACCGTCAAGGACTTCGTCAAGACCGAGCAGTACCCGAACGCCACCAAGGACACCGACGGCAGGCTGCTGGTGGGCGCCGCGGTCGGGGTCGGCGCGGACGGGCACCAGCGGGCGATGGCGCTGGCCGACGCCGGGGTGGACGTGCTGATGGTGGACACCGCGCACGGGCACTCGCGGGCCGTGGTGGACACCGTCGCCACGCTGAAGAAGGAACTCGGCGACACGGTGGACGTGGTCGGCGGCAACATCGCGACCAGGGCCGGGGCGCAGGCGCTGGTGGACGCCGGTGCGGACGGGGTGAAGGTCGGCGTCGGGCCGGGTTCGATCTGCACCACCCGGATCGTCGCCGGTGTCGGTGTCCCGCAGATCTCCGCCATCTACGAGGCCGACCAGGCCTGCCGGCCCGCTGGGGTGCCGGTGATCGGCGACGGCGGCATCCAGTACTCCGGGGACATCGCCAAGGCGCTCGCGGCGGGCGCCTCCGCGGTGATGCTCGGCAGCCTGCTCGCCGGGACCGCCGAGGCGCCCGGTGACCTGATCCTGGTCAACGGCAAGCAGTTCAAGACCTACCGCGGTATGGGCTCACTGGGTGCGATGCAGACCCGGGGCGAGGTCAAGTCCTACTCCAAGGACCGCTACGCCCAGGACGACGTGCTCTCCGAGGACAAGCTGGTGCCGGAGGGCATCGAGGGCCGGATCCCGTTCCGCGGGCCGCTGGCGAACGTGGTGCACCAGCTCGTCGGCGGGCTGCGTTCGGGAATGGGCTACGCGGGCGCGACCAGCATCGCCGAGCTGCAGGAGGCTCAGCTCGTCCGGATCACCGCGGCCGGGCTGAAGGAGAGCCACCCGCACGACATCACGATGACCGTGGAGGCCCCGAACTACACCACCCGCTGACCGGGCCGGTGCCGGGCACGGGGGACGAGGTGGCTACCGTGGCCCGGTCCGGTAGCACGGCGGCGAGAGGGGACTTCACGTGCGGGACCTGGTCGAGATCGGCATGGGGCGCACCGCGCGGCGGGCGTACGGCCTCGACGACATCGAGATCGTGCCTTCCCGGCGTACGCGCTCGTCGAAAGTGGTGTCCACGTCCTGGCAGATCGACGCCTACCGCTTCGAGCTGCCGCTGGTGACCCACCCGACCGACGCGGTGGTGTCCCCGGGCACCGCGGTCGCCTTCGGTGAGCTCGGCGGGCTCGGCGTGCTCAACGCCGAGGGCCTGTGGGCGCGCCAGGCGAACGCGGAGGAGGCGCTGGATCGGCTCGCGCGGACCGCGCGGGAGGCGGAGGACCCGGCCGAGCTGGTACGCCTGCTGCAGGAGCTGCATTCCGCGCCGATCAGGATGGACCTGCTCAGTGAGGCGATCCGCACCGTGCGCGAGTCCGGGGTCACGGTGGCGGCCAGGGTCAGCCCGCAGCACGCCGCCGAGCTCACCCCCGACCTGCTCGCGGCCGGGGTGGAGATCCTGGTCGTGCAGGGCACCATCGTGTCGGCCGAACACGTGGGGCCGGACGGGGGCGAGGACGGCGAGCCGCTGAACCTCAAGGAGTTCATCTCCGACCTCGAGGTACCGGTGATCGCGGGCGGGGTCAGCGACTACCGCACCGCCATGCACCTGATGCGCACCGGTGCCGCGGGTGTGATCGTCGGGCACGGCTACACCCCCGGGGTCACCAGCACCGACCGGGTGCTCGGCATCGGGGTGCCGATGGCCACCGCGATCATCGACGCCGCGGCGGCGCGCCGGGACTACCTGGACGAGACCGGCGGGCGCTACGTGCACGTGCTCGCGGACGGTGGGATGAGCGTGTCCGGGGACATCGCCAAAGCCATCGCCTGCGGCGCCGACGCAGTGATGCTCGGCGCGCCGCTGAGCGCTGCCACCGAGGCCCCCGGCCAGGGGCTGTACTGGACGGCCGCGGCGGCGCATCCCTCGCTGCCCCGCTCGCAGGTCGCGGCAGGCACCAGGCACTCGGTGGACCTGAAGACGCTGCTGTACGGACCGTCCGCGGATGCCGAGGGGGCGGTCAACCTGTTCGGCGCCCTGCGGCGCGCCCTGGCCAAGACCGGCTACTCCGACCTCAAGGAGTTCCAGAAGGTCGGCCTCAACCTCCGCGGCTGACCCGCCAACGCACTACGTTTCGCCCGCGAAACGCACCGGCCGGGGCCTGGCTGGGTGCGGTTTGCCCGCTAAACGCACTTCGGGGGTGGGTGAACTGGCGGGTAACTTAGTTCTGGTCAGGCGGGGACGGGCGGGTTACGCTTTACCTGTGACTGCGCGTAACACCACCGAGTATGACTACGACGTCATCGTGGTGGGCTCCGGGTTCGGTGGCAGCGTCGCCGCGCTCCGGCTCACCGAGAAGGGATACCGGGTCGCGGTGATCGAGGCGGGCCGCCGTTTCGCCGACGACGAGTTCGCGAAGACCTCATGGGACCTGCGCCGCTACCTCTGGGCGCCGCAGCTGGGCTGCTACGGCATCCAGCGGATCCACCTGCTCAAGGACGTGATGATCCTCGCCGGAGCAGGCGTCGGCGGCGGGTCGCTGGTTTACGCCAACACGCTCTACCGGCCGCTCGAGCCGTTCTACACCGACCGCCAGTGGGCGCACATCACCGACTGGCGAGCGGAGCTCGAGCCGCACTACGACCAGGCGAGCCGGATGCTCGGCGTGGTCACCAACCCGACCGTCACCCCCGCGGACGAGGTGATGCGCAAGGTCGCCGCCGATATGGGGGTGGCCGACTCCTACCACCCCACACCCGTCGGCGTGTACTTCGGCAAGCCCGGCGAGCAGGCCGAGGATCCCTACTTCGGCGGCGCCGGGCCCGCCCGCACCGGTTGTACCGAGTGCGGAGCCTGCATGACCGGCTGCCGGGTCGGGGCGAAGAACACCCTGATGAAGAACTACCTGTACCTCGCGGAACAACTCGGTGCCAAGATCATCCCGCTGACCACGGTGACCGGGCTGCGCCCGCGCGGCGATTCGGCCTTCGAGGTGGACATCCGCAGGACCGGCACCACCACCAAACGCTTCACGCACACCCTCACCGCGGGACAGGTCGTGCTGGCCGCGGGCACCTGGGGCACCCAGACCCTGCTACACCGGATGCGGGACACCGGCGCGCTGCCGCGGCTTTCGTCCCGGCTCGGCGAGCTCACCCGCACCAACTCCGAGGCGATCATCGGCTCCGGCCGGTTCACCGTGGATCCGGAGCGCGACTTCAGCACCGGCGTGGCGATCACCTCCTCCATCCACCCGGACGAGCTCACCCATGTCGAGCCGGTCCGCTACGGCAAGGGCAGCAACGCGATGAGCCTGCTGCAGACCATCGCCACCGACGGGGCATCCGAGGTGCCGCGCTGGCGGCAGGCGCTGCGGTTCATGTTCCGGCACCCGGTGCAGACCGTCCGCCTGCTGAACGGCTACCGGTGGAGCGAGCGGACCATGATCCTGCTGGTGATGCAGAGCCTGGACAACTCGATCACCACCTACACCAGGCGCGGCTGGTTCGGCCGCCGCCGCTACACCTCCAAGCAGGGGCACGGCGAGCCGAACCCCACCTTCATCGCCGCCGGGCACGAGGCCAACCTGCGCACCGCCGAGCATATCGACGGGGTCGCCGGCGGCACCTGGGGCGAGATCTTCAACATCCCGCTCACCGCGCATTTCATCGGCGGCGCACCGATCGCCACCGAAGCGGGAAAGGGCGTGATCGACCCGTACCACCGGGTGTTCAACTACCCGAACCTGTCCGTTGTGGACGGCGCGGCGATCACAGCGAACCTCGGCGTGAACCCCTCGCTGACCATCACCGCACAGGCCGAGCGCGCCTTCTCGCTGTGGCCGAACAAGGGCGAGGCCGACCCCCGCCCTGCGCAGGGCGAGGGCTACCGGCGGCTGGACCCGGTCCCACCCCGGCAACCCGCCGTGCCCGCCGAGGCGCCCGGGGCGCTGCGGCTGCCGATCGCCGAGGTCACAGCTCGATCCCGGTCAGCACGGTGACCCGCTCCTCGGTCAGGTCGTGCATCGCGGGCAGCACGCCCTCCCGGCCTGCGCCGGACCGCTTGACCCCGCCGTAGGGCATCTGGTCGGCACGGTAGGACGGCACATCGCCGATGATCACGCCACCCACCTCGAGCTCGGCCGAGGCCCGGAAGGCCAGCCGCACATCGCTGGTGAAGATCCCGGCCTGCAGCCCGAAGGCGGAGGCGTTCACCGCCGCGAAGGCCTGGTCCGCGTCGTCCACCACGGTCACCGCGAGTACCGGGCCGAACACCTCCTCGGCCCACACCTTCGCGGCAGAGGGCACCCCGGTGAGCAGGGTCGGCTCCACGGTCGCGCCATCCCGGCCGCCGCCGGTCAGCACTGTCGCCCCTGCGGTCACGGCCTCGTCCACCCAGGAGACGATCCGTTCCGCGGTGGCCTCGTCCACCACCGGCCCGACCGACACCTCGGCGTCGTACGGATCGCCGGTGCGCTGCGCCCGCACCGCCTCCACCAGCTTCGGCAGGAACTCCTCGGAAACCGAGCGCTCCACGATCACCCGCTGCACCGCGATACAGGACTGGCCTGCCTGGTAGTTGCCGAAGGTGGCGATCCGCTGCGCGGCCCCGTCCAGGTCCGGCCAGTCGCCGAGCACCACGGCCGCCGCGTTGCCACCCAGCTCGAGCACCACGTGCTTGCGCGGGGCGCGGTCCATCAGCGACCAGCCCACCGGCCCGGAGCCGGTGAACGACACCACCGGCAGCCGCGGGTCGCTGACCAGCGCGGTGGTGGCCTCGTTGCCGAGCGGCAGCACGGAGAACGCGCCCTCGGGCAGACCGGTCTCGGCGAGCAGCTCGCCGAGCACCAGGGCGGACAGCGGGGTGCGCGGGGCGGGCTTGACGATGATCGGCGCCCCCACCGCCAGCGCGGGGGCCACCTTGTGGGCGACCAGGTTGAGCGGGAAGTTGAACGGGGCGATGCCGAGCACCGGGCCGCGCGGCACCCGCCGGACCAGCGCCATCCTGCCCTCGCCCGCCGGGTCGGTGTCCAGGCGCTGCAGTTCGCCCGCGAAACGTCGCGCCTCCTCGGCGGCGATGCGGAACACCGACACCGCGCGGTTCACCTCGGCCTCGGCCCACCGCAGCGGTTTGCCGTTCTCCGCGGTGATGATTTCCGCGATCTCCTCGGCACGGGCGGCCAGCCCGCGCGAGACGTGCTCCAGCGCCTCCGCCCGCCGGTGTGCGGGCAGGGCGCGTAACCGGATGGCGGCCGCGGTGGCCGCCGCCACGGCGCGCTCGACCTGCTCCGGACCGGGGATGGCCACGGTGGCCACCTCGCTGCCGTCGAACGGATGGGTGACGACCAGCGTGTCCGCCCCCTGCTCGGCACGGCCGGCGATCCAGGCGGCACGCGGTTCGGGTGTGATGGTGTCCATACCAGCACGGTATTCGGCGCGGATGGCCTCCGCATGAACGCCCCGCGCCAGTACCTGTCCGGACCGGACCTGCGACGATAGTGTCGCCCGTTCGCACTAGACAGGAGGTCCGCGGTGGCACAAGGCCCCGTGCTGGTGGTCGACTTCGGGGCGCAGTACGCGCAGCTGATCGCGCGTCGCGTCCGCGAGGCACAGGTGTATTCCGAGGTCGTCCCGCATACCGCGACCGCGGCGGAGCTGCTGGCCAGGGACCCCGCGGCGATCATCCTCTCCGGCGGGCCCGCCAGCGTGTACGCGGATGGCGCCCCGGCCATGGACCCCGCGCTGGTCGAGGCGGGGGTGCCGATGTTCGGCATCTGCTACGGGCACCAGCTGCTGGTCCAGGCACTCGGCGGGGAGGTCGAGCACACCGGCGGCCGGGAGTACGGCCGGACCGAGGTGCAGATCAGCGGCGAGGGCGGGGTGCTGCACGGCGAGCTGCCCGCAAGGCATCCGGTGTGGATGAGCCACGGGGACAGCGTGACCAAACCGCCTGCGGGCGCGGTCGTCACGGCCACCACCGAGGTGTCCCCGGTGGCCGGGTTCGAGGACACCACCCGCCGCTTCGCCGGGGTGCAGTACCACCCGGAGGTCGCGCACTCCCCGCACGGCCAGGAGGTGCTGCGCCGGTTCCTGCGGGACATCGCGGGCATCCGTCCACAGTGGACCACCGCGTCCATCGTGGACGAGCAGGTGGCGGCGATCAGGGAGCAGGTCGGCGCCGCGAACGCGATCTGCGGGCTGTCCGGCGGAGTGGACTCCGCGGTGGCGGCCGCGCTGGTGCAGCGTGCCATCGGTGACCGGCTGACCTGCGTGTTCGTCGACCACGGGCTGCTGCGTTCCGGGGAGCGCACCCAGGTCGAGCGCGACTTCGTTGCGGCGACCGGGGTCAACCTGGTGACCGTGGACGCGCGGGAGCGGTTCCTGGACGCCCTGGCCGGGGTCAGCGACCCCGAGGAGAAACGCAAGATCATCGGCAGGGAGTTCATCCGGGTCTTCGAGCAGGCCGAACGCGACCTCAAGGCCAAGGGCGACTACCGCTTCCTGGTACAGGGCACCCTCTACCCCGATGTCGTGGAATCCGGCGGCGGCACCGGCGCGGCCAACATCAAGAGCCATCACAACGTCGGCGGCCTGCCCGAGGATCTGCAGTTCGACCTGGTCGAGCCGCTGCGCCTGCTGTTCAAGGACGAGGTCCGCAGGGTCGGCCTCGAACTGGGCCTCCCGGAGACCATCGTGCACCGCCAGCCGTTCCCAGGGCCGGGGCTGGGCATCCGGATCATCGGCGAGGTCACCGCGAACCGGCTGGAGACCCTGCGCTCCGCGGACGCGATCGCTCGCGAGGAGCTCACCTCGGCCGGGCTGGACAGCGATATCTGGCAGTGTCCCGTGGTGCTGCTGGCCGAGGTGCGCAGCGTCGGTGTGCAGGGCGACGGCCGCACCTACGGCCATCCGGTGGTGTTGCGGCCCGTTTCCAGCGAAGATGCCATGACCGCGGACTGGACCCGGCTACCCTACGACGTGCTCGAGCGGATCTCGACCCGGATCACCAACGAGGTGAGCGAGGTGAACCGGGTGGTGCTGGATGTGACCAGCAAGCCGCCGGGCACCATCGAGTGGGAGTAGGACTGAGCAGGCTGGGGGAACCCAAACAATGTGGATCATCGGTGTGCTGCTGATCGGCGCGGCGGTGGCGGGCTTCTTCTTCATGCGGCACACCAAGAGTGAGCTGCACGCGATGATCGGCACCGAGACGCTGACGATCCCGCAGCTGGAGGACCTGCGGAAGGTCTCCGACGAACTCGGCGCCACCGGCGGTTTCCGCAGGACCGCCGAGGTGGTCGGTGCCGCGCACCCCCGGCCGGAGGGGCTGCTGACCGCCGAGATCAGCAAGACCGAGTGCGTCTGGTACCGCTACCGGATCGACCGGCAGTACGAGCATGTCGAGTACCGCGACGGCAAGCGTCACCGCAGCAAGCGCACCGAGAAGGTCGCCGAGCACACCTCGCACGAGGGCTACGCCCTGATCGACGATGCGGGCCGCACCATCGGCGTGGACCCCGGCGGCACCGCCCCGGACGGCACCGAGCAGACCGTGCACCGGTTCGAGCCGCACCATGGCGGATCGGGCCCGGTGGAGGTGTTCGGCTTCCGGCTTCCGGACTTCGTCGCCGGCGGCAACGGTTCCACCATCGGCTTCGACTACAAGGAATGGGTGATCCGGCCCGGCCGCAGGCTGTACGTCCTCGGCGAGGTGCACGACCGGATCGGCCCGCTGGTGATCGGCAAGCCGCAGGGTGGTGGCCACTTCATCATCTCGACCCGTACCGAGGACGAGCTGCGCGAGGACCGGGTCACCCGGCACCGCTTCCTCGCCGTCGGCGTCATTATCGCCACCCTGGCCGGGCTGGCCCTGATCGTGGCCGACCTGATCGGCTGACCGGCGCGGGCGGCCTGACATGATGCCGGCCATGGACGAAGCGGAACTCACCGAACGGGTGCGCGCGCTGCGCGCGAACGGCAGCTCGCCCAAGGAGATCGCGCACGCCCTCGGGGTTCCGCGGGCGAGGGTGGTGCCGGTGGTCCGGCAGCTCGCGGCACAGGACGAGACGCCGATCGGGGACCGCGAGGTCGCGGGCTGCTGGGTCAGCCCCGGCTGGCAGGAAGGGCTGACCTTCGAACCCCGGCCGGACTGGCCGGCCGGGACGTCCGCGGAAGGCACCACCGGACTGGTCGGTGTGCTGGTGGCCCGCGCGCTGCGGCGGCACCGGGTCTCCGCCTGCGGTTTCCTGGTGGACGTCTACTGCCTCGGCGTGAAGAACGTGATCCCGGCGCGGGAGATGGACCAGCAGGCGCTGCCGATGTTCGTGGACGCCTTCTTCGAGAACTTCGCGACCGGCCCGCTGCAGGTGCCGCTGGAGCTGGCCCAGCACCTGGTGTTCGGCGCCGTGGAGTACGCGCGCGGGCTCGGCTTTCCGCCGCACGAGGAGTTCGCCGCTGCCGCCGGCCACCTGGGGTCGTGGACCGGCCCCAGCCCGATCGGGTTCGGCAAGGACGGCGTTCCGGTCTACGTTCCCGGACCGCACGACGACCCCGATGCCGCCTACCGGACCCTGGAGAACGCGGTGGGCCCCGGCAACTTCGAGTTCGTCGCCAGGGCCACCGGCTGACCGGACCTCAATGCCCCTTGCCGCGCAGCGAGGACACCAGCATCAGCACCCCGATCAGCACCGCGCCACCGGCCAGCACCCAGCGCAGGTCCGCGGCGGGCAGCCAGCTGGCCCCGTCGGAAAGGACGTAACCGGAAACCAGCAGGGTGGCGATCCCCGCGATCAGGGTGAACCAGTCCACGCCCCGCCGGGCGGCGCGGTTGTCGTTCTCGAACTCAGCCACGGAGCACCTCCGCCGTGCCCATCGAGGAACTCACGTCCAGGGTGATCTTCGCGCCACCGGGCCCGCCGTCCGCGCCGAAGTCCGTTCCGGTGACCGGCCCGCTGTCCAGGCCGCTGCGCTCGTTACCGAGGCAGTTCGCCGCGCCGGCCGTGGTGGCGCAGGTGTAGGTGACGTCAGCGTCCGCCGGTACGTACACCGTGCCGGTGCCGGCGCCGGTGACCACCCTGGTTCTCACCTCGGCGTCGGCTGGTAGCTGCCGCAGGTCGAGGTCGATCGTGCCCACCGAGGTCCGGTACTCCGGCAGCACCGCCGCCGCCGTGGTCGGAGTGGCATTGACCGGGCCGAAGCCATCGCGGAACGGGTCGTTCGGCAGCGAGGTCAGCAGCAGGCCCGCGAGGGAAAGCGGGAGCGCCAGCCAGATCAGGCCCCGCCCGCCGTGCACGAACGCGCCGGTGACCATGCCGATCCCGATCACTCCGAGCATCAGCCCGATGACGTGCGCCGGGCTGAACCAGCCGACATCGCTGGCGGTGAGCGTGGCGCCCACCGCGCCCACGATCACGGCGAGCCCGAAGGTGGCGACCCCGATCCTGGACTGGCGCCTGCGCGGTTCGGGCGGCTCGGCCGGTTCGGCCTGCCGCGGCGGCTCGGGGTTGGGGTCGGGCAGGTCCCAGGCCAGTGGCGCGGCGCCGAGTGGGTCCCAGCCGGGGGCGGTGGCCTGCGCGGACAGCGGTACGGCGAAGGCCGTGCCGCCCGGCCCCTCCTGGTAGCCGGGGATGGCGACCGGCCTGCGCAGGTGGCCCCGGCTTCGGTGCAGCAGGTAGACCGCCGCGACCAGCAGCGCCAACCCGATCAGCCCGCCACCGTCCAGCCAGCCGGTTCCGGTCAGCGCCCAGCTCGCGCTGAGGAACACGGCAACGCACAGCGCCAGGGACAGCGCTTTGGAAGTCGAGCTCCGGCCGCGCCCGATCAGCCCCTCGGCCGCCCCGACCTCATCACTCTCGTCCGGGAAGAACAGCCAGCCGAGCAGGTAGAGCAGGAGCCCCGAGCCGCCGAACACGGTGGCGGTGACCAGCGCGACCCGCACCACGACCGGGTCCACGCCGTACCTGTTGCCGACGGCCGCGGCCACCCCGGCGACCTTGCGCCCCCGATGCGGGCGCCGCGGCCTGCTGGCCCAGAAATCCTTCACCGTGTACTCGAACCCGCCTGCGGACGGGCCCGACGCGTTCGTCGCTGTCGCGCCACTCATACCGTCCAGCATGCGTGCTCGGCCGCGTACGCACATCGGGGGAGACCCCTGAGATGGGAGGGTTGTTCAGAACGACCCAGCGACCGCGGGCCGCCATGCCAGGGTGGGGGCACCGCGGCGCGCAGCGCCACCGCTTGGGTGGTGGTGGGCGACGGGCGGGAGGTCGTCGCAGGTCACCGCGCTGGCGTGGCGCATTGCGGACCGGAACAACCCGACCACGGAACAGGACTCGGCGGATCGGGGCTTTCCCTGATGAAAAGCCGCCCCGGCCGTGTGACCATGGGCAACGTGCAGGAACAGGTCACCCGGCAGCCCGGGCCGGAGGAGCGGAAGGCGACCGGGGGCGCCACCGTGCCCACCGTGCCCGGCACGGTGCTGCCTGCCGAGCCCGCCGAACCGGCCACCATGTACCGGCGCCGGTCCGGCCGGGCACTGGCCGGGGTCGCCAGCGGGCTGGCCGACCACCTCGACCTGCGGGTGCTCTGGGTGCGAGTGGCCTTCGCCCTGCTGGCCGGGTTCGGCGGCGCCGGGCTGCTCGCCTACGGTCTGCTCTGGGTGTTCGTCCCGCAGGCCCCGCACGAGAAGGACACCGCCGCGCCCGCGAGGGAGTCGCGGGAACGGCAGCAGGCGTTCGGGCTGCTCGCCCTCGGTGTCGGGCTGGCCGTGGCCAGCGGCGCGATCGCGGGGGTGTTCAGCGGCTGGGTTGCCATCCCGGTAGCCGTGGTGATCGTCGGCTTCGCCGTGGTCTGGCGGGAGGCCGACGAGTCACAGCGCCGCCGCTGGCGGGACGGCGCCAAATCCGGGGTGACCGACGTCGTCGTCGGGGGCGGCGGCTGGTCGGCGGCGATCCGGGTGTTCGCAGGCGTGGCGCTGGTGGTGACCGGCATCGGGGTGGTGGTGCTGCGCACCGGAAGCCTGGACCAGATCCAGTTCGCGCTGATCGCCGTGCTGGCCACCCTGGTCGGGGTCGCGGTGCTCACCGTGCCGTTCTGGCTGCGGCTGGTCGGTGACCTCGGCGAGGAACGCAGGGCCAGGATCCGCACCGAGGAACGCGCCGAGATCGCCGCGCACCTGCACGACTCGGTGCTACAGACGCTGGCGCTGATCCAGAAGCAGGCCGACTCGCCGCGGGAGGTGGCCCGGCTGGCGCGCAGCCAGGAACGGGAACTGCGCGGCTGGCTCTACGGCCCCTCCGGCTACGGCAGGCCATCGGACCGGGGCGGCCAGGACGCCTCGGACACCGCGGGCGGGCAGTTCTCCGCCGCGCTGGCGCAGGCCTGTGGCGAGGTGGAGGACACCTTCGCCGTGTCGGTGCAGCAGGTCGTCGTCGGCGAGGCCGAGCTCGACGGGGCGCTGGGCGCGCTGGTGCAGGCCGCGAGGGAAGCCATGGTGAACGCGGCCAAGCACGCCGGGGTGCAGGAGGTCAGCGTGTACGCCGAGGTGGAGGCCGGTTCGGTGACCGTCTTCGTGCGGGACCGCGGTAAGGGCTTCGACCCGGACCTCGTTCCAGCCGACCGGCATGGCCTCGCGGATTCGATCCGGGGCAGGATGGAGCGCAACGGCGGAAGCTGCAGGCTGCGCACCGCGCAGGGGGAGGGCACCGAGGTGCAGCTGGAGATGCCGCTGAAGGCGAGTAAGTCCTCGGCCGCGGCGGCGTCGGGCCAGGCGGCCTCGAGCTAGCCGAGACGGTTGACGGGTGAGGAGCGTCGTGACAGAGAACGAGAGCACGGAGCAGGCCGGGCGGCCCGCCGGGCCGGTGAAGGTCTTCCTGGTGGACGACCACGCGCTGTTCCGGGCCGGGGTCCGTGCCGAGTTGGAGTCGATCACCGACGAGGTGGAGGTGGTCGGTGAGGCCGGGTCGGTCACCGAGGCGGTGACCGGGATCACCAGGGCGCGGCCGCAGGTGGTGCTGCTCGACGTGCACATGCCGGATGGTGGCGGCGCCGAGGTTCTCCGCAGGCTGCGCCCCGAGTTGCCGGAGGTGGTGTTCCTCGCGCTGTCGGTCTCCGACGCGGCCGAGGACGTGATCGCGGTGATCCGCGCGGGCGCCCGCGGTTACGTCACCAAGACGATCTCCTCCAAGGAGCTGGTGCGCGCGGTGGTCAGGGTCGCCGAGGGGGACGCGGTGTTCTCCCCGCGGCTGGCCGGCTTCGTGCTGGACGCTTTCGCCGACCGGCCGGGTTCGGCGCCGATCAGCGATCCGGAGCTGGACCTGCTCACCCCGCGCGAGCGGGACGTGCTGCGCCTGCTGGCGCGAGGGTACGCCTACAAGGAGATCGCCTCAGAGCTGTTCATCTCGGTGAAGACCGTGGAGACGCACGTGTCCAGCGTGCTGCGCAAGACCCAGCTGTCCAACCGCTACGAGCTCTCCCGGTGGGCATCCGACCGCAGGCTCGTCTGACGGGATTGCGCAAACCCCGGACGGGGTAGTCCTGCCTCCGGTAACCAGGGACCGGAGGGGAACACGATCATGGCGACCACGGGCAGGACCTGTGTCATCGGGCTGCTCGCCGACCCGGGCCTGCCCACCGAGCTGGCCCAGCGACTGTGCCACCAGCTGCCGCGGACGCTGGCCGAACGGATCGGCGACCAGGTGCACTGGGAGGTCAGGGTGGTCTCCGAACCGCTCATCCTGGACGAGCACAACCGCATCCCGATCGTCGAGCACGCCAAGGAAAAAATGCCCCGCGAGGGCTGGGACCTGATGATCTGCCTCACCGACCTGCCGCGCAGGCTGCGCGAGCGGCCGGTGATCGCCGACCTCAGCGCCCGGCACCGGGTCGCGCTGGCCGCCCTGCCCGCGATCGGCTGGCTGCGGCTGCGCACACATGCCCTGCGCACCCTCGCCGTGCTGGTGGAGGAGCTGTCGGAGTACGGCCGCCCGGCCGGGACGGCGCATCGCGGCCTGCGCAGGCCGCTGGAGCGGATCTCCCCGGTACGGAGGGTGAACTCACCCGACGAGCACCTGGACGCCGCGTTGACCCTGGTCGGGCTCCGCGGGCGGCTGCGGCTGCTGTTCGGGCTGGTCCGGGACAACCGGCCGTGGCGGCTGGTGCCCAGCCTGTCCGGGGCCATCGCGGCCGCCGGGGCGACCGCGGCCTTCGGGGTGTTCTTCCCCTCGATCTGGTCCATGGCCGACGCGCTCAGCCCGGCGCGGCTCGCGGTGATCAGCGTGTTCGCGGTGACCGCGATGGTCGTCTGGATGATCGTGCACAACTCGCTGTGGGAGAGCACGCGGCACCTTGGCTCCCGGCAGGAGGCCGTGCTGTACAACCTCGCCTCGATCCTCACCCTGGTGATCGGGGTGAGCTGCATGTACGTCCTGCTGTTCGGGCTGACCCTGCTGGCGGCCGTGGTCGTCATCTCAAGCGGATTCCTCGCCACCAGGCTGGGACATCCGGTCGACCTGACCGACTACCTCGGCCTGGTGTGGCTGGCCAGCTCGATGGGCACCGTGGCCGGCGCGCTCGGCTCCAGCGTCGAGTCGGAGGAGTCGGTGTTGCAGGCCACCTACAGCAGGCGGGAACGGCAGCGCAGGGAACGCGCCAGGGAGGCGCGGCAGGCCGAGGAAGCAGGGGAAACCGAGGAGTCAGGGGAGAGTTCCTGATCCCTGCGGTGCCCCCGCGGCCGGTTCCGGTTCCGCCCGCGCCCCGGCCCCGTTCCGGCGGACCCTGGTCAGCGCGACCCCGAGCAGCACCACCACCATCCCGGCCACCACCCGCAGGTTCAGCTGCTCGTTCAGCAACAGCGTGCCGAGCAGGATGGACACCACCGGCATCAGGTAGCCGACCGTCGCCGCGGCCACCGCGCCCTCCTCGGCCAGCAGCCGGTAGTTCACCGCGAACGCGATCCCGGTGGAGAACACACCCAGTACCACCACCGCGAGCACCGCGCCGGGATCCAGTTGGATCGGGCCCAGCCCGCCGAAGGGCATAGCCAGTACCAGGAACCCGCTGGCTGCCAGCATCTGCGACCCGGCCAGCGCGACCGGGGAGGCCCCGGAGGCGGTGAGGAACCGCTGCTCGTAGACGAACACGAAACCGTAGCTCATCGCGCCCGCGAGGATCGCCACCGAGCCCCAGCTCAGCAGGTCACTGGCCTGCCACGGCGCGAAGATCAGCACCGTGCCGGCCAGCCCGGTGACCAGGCCGCAGATCCGAGCGGGGTTCAGCCCGCGTTCGGTGCGCCACAGCAGGGCGACCACCAGCGCCCACAGCGGGGTCGTCGCGTTCAGCACCCCGGTGGTGCCGGAGTCCACGGTCAGCTCCCCGATCGCGAACAGCAGGAAGGGCAGCGCGTTGTGGAACAGCGCCGCCACCCCCAGGTGCAGCCAGATCCGGCCGCCGCTGGGCAGCCGGTCGCGGTAGCTGTAGCACAGCACCAGCAGTACGGCCGCGCCGAGGAGGAGCCGGACCAGCACCAGCTGGACCGGGGAGAAGGCGTTCAGCCCGAGCTTGATCCAGAAGAAGCTCGATCCCCACATCAGCGCGAGCACGCCCATCCGCAGCAGCGTCCTGCCTTCGCTCACCCCTGCCCCCAGTACTTCCTCGTGATCCACCAGGTTGTCACCGACGACACTGGCGAGCGCCAGACATAAGAACAAGCGAAATTTTGTGCAGGCAGGTTTCAGTAGAACTGTAAGATGAAGGGATGCTGGACGTGCGGCGGATGCTGGTGTTACGGGCGGTGGTGACCAGCGGCTCGATTACCGCCGCCGCGCGGAATCTCGGATACACGCCCTCCGCGGTCAGCCAGCAACTGTCCACTCTGGAACGGGAGGCGGGTACGGTCCTGCTGGAGCGGGTCGGCCGGGGTGTCCGGCCCACCGCGGCCGGCACGTTGCTTTCCGAGCATGCCGAGCTGGTCAGCACCCAGCTGGGCAGGGCGGAGTCGGCGCTCGCCGAACTGAAGGCAGGCCGTACCGGCAGGCTGGCGATCCGGTACTTCGCCACCGCGGGCGCCGCACTGGTGCCACCGGCCGTGGCCGCGGTCCGCCGCGAGTACCCGGGTATCCGGCTCGACCTGCGGCTGTTCGAACCGGAGGACCCGCTGCCGATGGTGGCATCCGGCGAAGCCGATGTGGCGATCGTGGTGTCCGCGGGCGGCAACCGGCGTAACCGGAACCTGGAGTTCGTGCACCTGCTGGACGATCCGTACCGGGCGGTGCTGCCGAAAGGGCATCGGCTGGCAGGCAAACGGGTGCTGGACCTTGCCGACCTCGCCGAGGAGCCGTGGATCGGCAACGAGTGGCCCGCGCCTGGGCCGTGCCGGGAGATCCTGGTGGACGCCTGCGGCGCGGCCGGGTTCACCCCGAACTTCGTGGTCGAGGCGGAGGACTACCAGACCTCGCAGGGCTTCGTGGCGGCCGGACTCGGGGTCACCGTGATCCCGGCGCTCGGGCTCGGCGCCCCGCATCCAGGGGTGGTGCTGAGCAGGCTGCGCAACCCGCAGCCGGTACGTCCGATTCATGCCGTGCTCGCCCCGCATGCGCGGGAGCAACCCGCCGTCGCCGCCCTGCTGGCGGCGATGAGCCCCGCCCCCTGACAGCGCCTAGACCAGGACGAGTTCGGCGAACAGCACCCCGATCACCACGGCGAGCACGATCGCGATGGCGGTGATGACCCACTTCCGCGTGTCCGGGCCGCTGCGCGTCGGTGCGGGCGCCTGCTGGCCGGGCCGTACCGGGGGCGGCGCGGCCGCCGGGGCCTGCTCAACCTGCTGCGGGGTGCGCATCACCGGCACGGTCGGCATGGGTGGTGCGGTAGGGGGCACGAACGCGGTCTGCTGGCCCTGGGTGATCGCGCCCAGCGCCTTGACCGTGTCATTCATCGTCGGCCGCAGGTCCGGTTCGGTGCGCAACAGCTTCAGCAGCGCGCCGGTGAGCGGGCCGGTGCGCTGCGGCGCGGCCTGCGCCCCCGTGCCGTCCGGGCCGAACGGCGGGACCCCCTCGACCGCGGCGAACAGGGTGGCGCCAAGGGAGAACGCGTCGGCGGCCGCGGTGGCCGGTTCACCCCTGGCCACCTCCGGCGCACGGTAGGCGGGGTCGGGGCTGGCGTCCGAGATGCCGATATCGGTGATCTTGACACCGCCATCGTCCGCGAGCAGTACGTTGCTCGGCTCCAGCACCCGGTGCGGCACCCCGACGGCGTGCGCAGCGGCTAGCGCCGAGCCGAGGTGGATGCCCAGTGCCGCGGCCTGTTCCGGGGTCAGCGTGCCGTACTCGGCGAGGAAGTCCGCCATGTTCCTGGAAGGGACGTACTCCATGACCAGCCAGACGTCGTCACCCTCGCGCAGCGCGTCGTGCACGGTGATGGCGCAGGCGTGCACCACCCGGATGGCGTCCTTGCCCTCCCGCAGGGCGACCTGCCTGGCTTGCTCGGCCGCGGCGGGGTCGAGATCCGGCCGCACGAACAGCCGTTTCACCGCGACGGTCCGGTGCAATCGGGTGTCGAAGGCAAGCCACACGATCCCCGCGCGGCCCCGGCCGATCGGCTGATCAAGGCGGTACCGTCCACTGACGAGTGTGCCTTCCGGCGTCACAAGGCCCTCATCTCCGCTGGCAGTCAAGAACTTCCTTTCAGCCTAACGGGTTTACGGTGATCGGCTGAGCCGAGCGCCGCGAGGGTCAGCCCGATTCTTCCGTCGTGGTCGGATCTGGCGGGTCCGGCGGCGAGGTCGTCGTCTTGCTCTTGGTCGTCGTGGTGGTCGTGGTCGGGTCCGGTTCGTCGGTCGGCTCCGGCGGGTCCGGCGGCGGTGGCTGCGGGGGCGGGTTGTTGTCCTCCGGCTGGCGGGACCTGCTGCGGTCGCTGGTCGGGTCCGGTTCCTCGGTCGGTTCGGTGCTGGTGGGCTCCGCCGAGGTGGTCGTGGTCACCGGCGCTGAGCTGGTGGTGTCCGCTGGCGGCTGCACCGGGTCCTGGTCCGCCTCGTCATTGCCCTTCGGGCCACTGAACAGCCACACCCCGAGCGCGACCAGCCCGGCGACCACGATTGTGCCGATCGCGGCGGGCAGCTTCCAGTTGCCCCGTTCCTCTTCCTCGTCGGGATCCGCCTCCGGCGGGGCGGGGCGGTCATCCTCGTAGGGATCCGCGTAATCCTGGTAGTCGTCCTGGTACTCGCCCGGATAGTCGTCGTAGGGCTCGTAGTCCGCGTAGGCACCTGCGGGGACCGCGCGGGTCGCGTCCGGCCCCTGCGCCCGGTAGGAGTCGTAGTCCTGCTCGGGAAAGCCGCTGGCCGGGGCGTAATCCTCGTCCGGCACATCGGCATAGAAGTCCGGCCCGGCGTCGCCGAGGGTGCCGGAGTGGCCGGAGGGCAGGTCCTCCTCGGCCAGCGCCGCCCCGGCCGCGGCACCCGCGCCCGCGCCGAGCGCGGCCGCGCCGAGGGCGGGGGCGATGGTGGTGGCGTCCGCGGCACCGGTGGGCCCGCCCAGCGGGGTCTCCCCACGGGCCACGGCGGCAAGCAGCTCCTCGCACTCCTCCGCGGTCGGCCGGTGCTCGATCTCCGGGTGCAGCAGCACGGCGAGCACGCTGGCCAGCGGCCCGGACTGCCGCGGCGGGTTGATCTGCCCGGCCGCGACGGCGTGCAGCAGGCCGAGGGTGTTCTCGCTGAGCCCGAACGGCGGCTGGCCCTCGGTGGCCGCGTACAGGGTGGAGCCGAGGGAGAACACATCCGACTCCGGGCCGGGGTCGCCGCCGATCGCGACCTCGGGGGCAAGGTAGGCCGGGGTGCCGGCGATCATGCCGGTCTTGGTCACGGTGACATCGTCCTTGGCCCGGGAGATGCCGAAGTCGGTGATCTTCACGGCGCCGTTGCCCGCGAGCAGGATGTTGCCCGGCTTGATGTCCCGGTGCACGATCCCGTAGGCGTGCGCCTCGGCCAGCGCGGCGGCCACCTGCGCGCCGATCCTGGCGACCTCGAGCGGCGGCAGGGTCCGTTCCTGCAGCACGGCGGCGAGGCTGGTGGAGGCCAGGTACTCCATGATCAGGCAGGGCTGGCCGTGGTCGTCGGTGACCACGTCGAACACGGTGATCGCGTTGGGGTGGTGCAGGCGGGCGGCGATCCGGCCCTCCCGCATCGTGCGCTGCCGCGCGTCCTCGGCCTCGTCCTCGTCCAGCCCCGGCTGCAGCAGCAACTGCTTGATCGCGACCGTGCGGTGCAGAACCTCGTCCTGGGCCTGCCAGACGGCGCCCATCGCGCCGGTACCGAGCCGCTGGACGATGCGGTATCGGCCGGCGACCAGGTGACCCTCGTCGCTCACGCGGCCTCCTTCTGGGGCTCCGTCATTATCTTCAGGGCACGGGCGGAGCGTAGGACAGCGAAGGCCACGCGCCGTATTTGCTGGAGCGTATGCACATGTTCGCCACCTGTGTGCCGGTTTGCCGAGACTGACCTGTGCAAGGCTAGGTGTTCACTCTGTGCACATGCACGCGGCACGCTTCGCCGGTGCGGCGCAGGCTACCGGCATGGCCGCCGCCCGGACCCGGCCGGCGCGGCCGTTCAGGCGTGCTGGGCGGACAGCAGGGTAGCCTGGCTGATCAGCGGGGCCGCGCCGGAGGTGAACTCCAGCAACTGCGTGATCCGCACCCGCTGGCCGTCCGGTTGCGGCACGATGATCACCGCCCGCACCGAGCCGTCGGCCAGGGTCTGCAGGCTCTCCACGGTGAGTGATCCCATCGAGCTCCAGGCCTGCACGAGCGTCTCCGGCCGGTCGCCGGCCAGTAGCGGGTCCAGCAACGCGAGCGCGTCCACGGGATTCTCGCGTACCCGCTGGTAGAACTCCTCGACCAGGGCGACCCGGTCCGCGCGCTGGGTTGCCTGCGCGGTCACCGCAGACTCGGCCGTGGCCGGTTGCTCCGCGGTTGCTTCCGTGGCCGGGCTGCCCGCGGGGCCGGTGCGCGCGCCTTCGGCCGCCCGCGCGGTGGTCGTGCTCGTGCCGGTCTCCGGTCCAGGCCCACCGCCGGAGCCGCCTGCGCTGTCCGCCCGTCCGGTCTCGGGCATCGCGAACCCGCCGAGCGCGGCGGGCCCGGTGATCTCCAGCCGATCCGGCCGCGGGGCCTCGCGGTCGTCGGCGAGCAGCGAGGCGGTCACCACCGAGCCGGAGAGCAGCACCCCGGCCAGCATCAGCGCGGCCAGCTTGGAACGCCGGGCCAGCGTGCTCTCCGGCCGCACCGGCGGCGGCTGCTCGCTCGGCCGTTCCTCGGCACGCGATCCGGCCGGGACACGCCGCAGGTACTGCCGCGGTTCGCGGAGTACCTGGCGGAGATGCTCGCGGTCGACCATCTCGTCATCGAGAAGCTCCGCGCACAGTAGGTCTTCGACGCGGACGGACCGGCTGTCGGGGTGGCTGCCCGAGTAGCTCTGCCGTCCGGTGCGGATCCCGTCTTGCACGACCGGTTCGCCTCGTTTTCGGGGTCGTCTGGCTGGTTGGCTCAAGGACAAACTGTGAACCTCTAGCGATCAGCGAACCCGGTCGCGTCCGATGCGACCAGTCTCTATCGGTGGACTGCTGTCGGAGCACGACGAGCGGCAGCGCATGTCACCCGACTAGCGCAACCTGTCGCCACTCGCCGCACTGCACGTGCAACGGGACGTGTTCTACGCACGTGCAACCGCAGGTGAACGGGTTATCGCGCTCTGCGTTCGATCCGTTACCGGGCGTCCTTCTCGATCTTGTTGCTCTCGTCGAAGACCAGGGTCCGTTGCTGGCTGGTCTTGCTGCCGTCGTGGTGCGTCACGGTGACCGTGTTGATCGTGTAGCCCTGGTTCGGGTCGATGTAGACCTGCTTGACCTCGAAGTAGGCGATCTCGGCGTACCGGCGGCGCAGGCCGTCCGGTCCTTCGGCGGCGAGGGTGCCGGTGGTGAGCTGGTGCGCCTGCGCGGCGTCCTCGGTGACCAGGTTGAGGTAGTCCTCGGAGCGCTTGCCCATGGTCTCCGGGTCGAAGAACATCACCACGTGCCGGGGGTTGGCCGTGCTCTTCGGCGCCCTGGTGACCGGCGGTTTGATCGGCGTGCCGGTGCTGGTGGCCGCAGGGGTGGTGGTCCGCGTGGTCGAGGCGGCGGTGCTGTGTTCGGGGAAGCTGGCGCCCGACCCGGAGCCGGCGAGTCCGCTGCGCGACTTGCCGAGCGAGGCATTGCCCTCGGTGGTTCCGGTCGGCGTCGCGCCGGTGCTGCTGGCCTGGCTGGCCGCGGCCTCACCGCTGATCGACGGCTGCCCGCCCGATGAGTCCGGCCATCCGTCGATGGCCTGCGTTTCCGGGTCGGAGGGGTTGCTCACCAGCAGCGATCCGGCGAACAGCAGGGCGACGACCACACCGCCGGAGGAGGCCGTGGCGAACCAGGCGGCCTTGCGCCAGCTCCGCGGGGGGGTGACCGATGCGGGCACCGAACCGAGGTCGAACTTGCCGAGGCCGTCCGGTGGGGGCGCCACGTACAGCCGGATCTCCTCGTCGGTGGCCGGTTCCGCCTCCGGCCGGGGGGTGAGGGTGACCCGCTTGCGGCGCACCGTGGGTGCGTCGTCCCCGGCCTGTTCCGCCAGGTCACCGGCCTCCGGTGCGGAGCGGGTCACCGGCGTCGGCACCGTCGGCTGCTCCGGCACGACCACCGGGAGCTCACCATGGGTGGCCAGGTACCCGGCCCGGCAGCCGGGCTCGGCGCCCGCGCGGCGGGCACCGGTCATCGGCAGCGAGCCGCTGACCGAGGCTTCCAGCGGGTCCTCGGCGGCCCGGTGCCTGCTCGCCCCGTGCTGGGCGGGGACAGCGGGCGTCCAGGTGCCTGCCCGTTCCCTCCGGTGCCTGCCCGCGTGCGCGGTATGTGCTGCGCGATGCTCAATGGATTCGGCCCCGCCATTCATACTGGGTGGACCCCTCCCCTCGCGCCTGCTGATGGCATTCCGGGTGTCGTTCCGCCAATCGGAGCAATCGAGGCGGTGGAACGACTGGTGCACTGAGCATATGCACGCCACGCTGCACTTGCACGGCAACTTGCCGACCGCATGATGCACGCGTTGGACCTCACCCGCACCAGAGTAGGAGCCTTCCTCCGGATTGGTGGCACCGGAGGGCCGGTTTCACTCCGACGGGCGCAGCCGAACGGGTAACGCGGCCGGAGGTTCGGCCGAGCGGCTCAGCCGCCGCTGCGGTACCGCGCCTGGGTGGACTGCAGTGCCTTGGTGGCGACCGCGCCACTGCCCAGCGCGAGCAGGATCGCGAGCACGTCCAGGGTCGGGCCGCCCGCGGTCATCAGCCAGGCGAGCAGCGAGGCGGCGGTGGTACCGCCGGCGAGCGCCCACCTGGTCCGCACGTACTGCGCGATGGGCGACCCACCGGCGCGCTTGTTCGCCGCGCTGTAGAGCATGCCAAGGTAGCCGGCATGTCCGAGCGCGGCGAGCACGCTCGCGATAGCGACGATCACGGCGATCAGGTTGACGATCGTTTCCATACCACCAGTGTGCCTCTCATCGCCGCGTTCCGGCTCCGGGAAACACCCTGAGTTCGCCCGCGGTTCACATCGTCGGCGGCCGGTTCGGCGGCCTGCTCAGCGGCCCAGCCTGCCGCGGCCGAGGTTGAGCAGCGCCATCGCGAGCTGGCGGCCCTCGGGCCCGAGTTCGCGGTAGCGGGCGAGCACGTCCATCTCCCGGTTGTAGACGATCCGGGTGCCGCCCGCGGCCATTCTGGCGGCGCCGATCGTCCTTGACACCTCCACCCTGCGTTTGACCAGCCGCAGGATCTCGGCGTCCAGCTGATCGATCTCGGTGCGCAGAGCATCGATCTCCGCGGGGGGCGGGACCTGGGTCGATCCGTCCGCATTCTCGGTTCGCGTGTTCATCTCCGACCTCCGGTTGGTCCGGACCCCCGCTGGTCCCGAGCTCATCGAAGCCCCGGGTCCGCGGGACTCCGGGGCTTGGTGATGGCGGTTTGCGCGCTACGCGATCACGGGAGCCGGAGTCCGGATCCCGTAAAAAAATCGGAACGCGTGGTGGCGCATGCCCCGAGTATGGCACAGGTTCGGGCAACTCCCACTTCCATACCCGTGCCAACCTTCGAACTCCGTCGGTGCCCCCGGGTAGCGTGGACCCTTGATGAGCACCCTCTTCGATCTCCCCGCCGACAATCCGACCGAGAACCGGCATGCCGAGTTGCTCGGGGACCTGAACCCGGCCCAGCGGGCCGCGGTCGAGCACACCGGCACACCGCTGCTGGTGGTCGCGGGCGCGGGATCCGGCAAGACCAGGGTGCTGACCAGGCGGATCGCCTACCTGCTCGCCGAACGTGGGGTGCATCCCGGGCAGGTCATGGCCATCACCTTCACCAACAAGGCCGCGGCCGAGATGCGCGAGCGGGTGAGCGAGCTGGTCGGGCGCAGGGCGAACGCCATGTGGGTGTCCACCTTTCACTCGATGTGCGTACGCCTGCTGCGCCGTGAGGCCAAGACGCTGGAGATGTCCTCGAACTTCTCCATCTACGACGCCGATGACGCGCGGCGGCTGATCACCCTGGTGGCCAGGGACCTCGACCTGGATGCCAAGCGCTACCCGGCGCGCACGCTGGCCGTGCACATCTCCAACCTGAAGAACGAGCTGCTGGATGCCGAGGCGGCGGCCGCCGCGGCCACGAACGACCTGGAACGCCGCGTGGCCGAGGTGTACGCCGAGTACCAGCGCAGGCTCGCCGCGGCCAATGCCTTCGACTTCGACGACCTGATCATGCGCACGGTGGAGCTGCTGCAGGCCTTCCCCGATGTCGCCGAGCACTACCGCAGGCGGTTCACGCACATCCTGGTCGACGAGTACCAGGACACCAACCACGCGCAGTACACCCTGGTGCGGGAGCTCGCGGGCACCGAACCGACGGAGTCCGGGGTGGAGCCTGCCGAGCTGTGCGTCGTCGGCGACGCGGACCAGTCCATCTACGCCTTCCGCGGCGCCACGATCCGCAACATCGAGGAGTTCGAGCGCGACTTCGGGCGGGCGCGCACCATCATGCTCGAGCAGAACTACCGCTCGACGCAGACCATCCTGTCCGCGGCCAACGCGGTGATCGCGCGGAACCCGAACCGGAGGGACAAGCGGCTGTGGACCGAGGCGGGGGACGGCACCAGGATCGTCGGCTATGTCGCGGACAACGACCACGACGAGGCGGCCTTCGTCGCGAACGAGATCGACGCGCTCGCCGACGCGGGCGAGGCGAACTACTCCGACGTCGCCGTCTTCTACCGGACCAACAACCAGTCGCGGGTATTCGAGGAGATCTTCATCCGGCTCGGCCTGCCCTACCGGGTGATCGGCGGGGTGCGCTTCTACGAGCGCCGCGAGGTGCGTGACGCTCTCGCCTACCTGCGGGTGCTGGCCAACCCCGAGGACACGGTCAGCCTGCGTCGGATCCTGAACGTGCCGAAGCGGGGCATCGGCGACCGGGCCGAGGCCGTGGTGGCCGCGCATGCCGAGCGGGAGCGCATCTCCTTCGCCGCCGCGCTGCGGGACGCGGTCGCGGGCAAACTGCCGCTGCTCAACCCCCGCTCGCAGAAGAGCATCGCGGCGTTCGTCGAGCTGATCGACGGGCTGGCCGAGCTGGTCGCGGAGGGCACCGAGGTGGCCGAGGTGCTGGAGGCCGTGCTCGACCGCACCGGCTACCGGATGGAGCTGGAGGAGTCCGACGACCCGCAGGACGCCTCCCGGCTGGAGAACCTCACCGAGCTGGTCACGGTAGCCAGGGAGTTCACCGAGAGCGCCCTGCCGCCGGAGGAGCCGGACGATGCCGGCGATGCCGACCCGCTCACCACCGACGCCGCCGAGGCCGCTGCCGCCGGGGTGCCCGCCCCGGGGTCGCTGCCCGCGTTCCTGGAGCGGGTGTCCCTGGTTGCCGACGCCGACTCCATCCCGGCGGCCGACGGCGCCGACGACGCGGACAGCGACGACAGCGCGGACGCCGGTGTGGTCACGCTGATGACCGTGCACACCGCCAAGGGTCTGGAGTACCCGGTGGTGTTCGGCACCGGCTGGGAGGACGGCATCTTCCCGCACCTGCGCGCCCTCGGTGATCCGAAGGAGCTGGCCGAGGAGCGCAGGCTGGCCTATGTGGCGATCACCAGGGCCCGGCAGCGCCTCTACCTCTCCAGGGCGCTGGTGCGCTCCGCATGGGGGCAGCCGATGAACAACCCGGCCTCGCGCTTCCTGGACGAGATCCCGGCCGAGCTCGTCGAATGGCGGCGGGAGGAACCGGTCGCGGGCGGCTCCTCCGGCTCGCCGCGCGCCGCGACCACCTGGGGCCGCCGGTCCGGGTTCGGTGCCGACTCCGCCCAGGCCGGGGTCGCCTCGGGCGGCATGCGTACCACCTCGTTCAAGGGGTGGAAGGACACCGTGGCGATGAAGCTGGACGTCGGCGACCGGGTCAGCCACGACAAGTACGGGCTGGGCACGGTGGTCGCCACGGACGGCAGCGGGCCGCGCGCCACCGCGACCATCGACTTCGGCGCCTCCGGGAAGGTGCGCCTGATGCTGATCGGCAGCGTCCCCATGGTCAAGCTCTGAAGGTCCCACCGGAAACTGTCGGACCCCCGCGCTAGTGTTCGAACACAGGTTCGAAGCAGGGATGGTGGTAGCCATCCGGAACAGGGGGCCGCAGTGTGGACGAATCGTGGTTTCGGCTTGTCTCCGACGGAGTCCGGCGCTACCTCGACGAGGTCGTGGCGAGCGCGCGGACGGAACACGGAGCGCTGGCCAGGGAAGCGGGTAGGACGGCGGCTGCCTGGCGGACGTTGCTCCGCCTGCACGGCGGCGCGGGCGGCTGCCGGGAATGCCGACGGCAGCGGCTCTGCCTGGTGTGGCAGGTGGCCATCGGGTACTTCATCCGGCGGCTACCCGACGAGTAGCACCGCTCGCCTCGCGCAACGGAGTCCTGTCGGGGAGCCGGTTCTCAGAGGTAGGCGCCGCGGTTGGCGAGCCACGCGCGCGGGTCCACCTTCTTGCCGTTCTGCCACACCTCGAAGTGCAGGTGCGGACCGGTGGACTGGCCGCGGTTACCGATCTCCGCGATCTTCTCGCCCGCCTTGACCTTGTCACCGACGCTGACCGAGTAGCTGTTCATGTGGCCGTACACGTGGATCGTGCCGTCGGAAAGCTGGATACGTACCCACAGGCCGAAACCGCTGGCCGGGCCGGCCTCGATCACCGTGCCGTCCGCGGCGGCGACGATCGGGGTGCCGATGGAGTTGCCGATGTCGATGCCGTAGTGGGTGCCGCCCCAGCGGGCACCGAAGCCGGAAGTGAACCTGCCGTGCGCGGGTACGACGACCTTCGGGCGGCGGGCTTCCTCCTCGGCCTTGCGCTTGGCCTCGGCTTCCCGCTCGATCCGCGCCTGGGTCACCTGCTCGCTGTCGGTGAGCTTCTGTACCTCGGCGGAGGCGTCGGTGCTCCGGGAAACCGGGAGCAGCTCAGGCGCACCGGCCGGGGCGTCACCGCCGACACCGAACGCCGCGGTGGCGTCCTTCGAGTTCGCCAGTGGGGTGACCCCGTCGGAGTCCGAGGATCCGACGGCTTGCAGGGTCTGACCAGCGGCGGCGGCGGCGAATGCGCCCGCGGCCACAGCCGCGACGACGACCCGGCCACGCAGGGCCGAGGACGGCGCGGGCAGCCGGTGGGCACCACGGACCCGAACGACCGCACCGTCGTGTGCGTCATCCAAGGCCGGGGACGAAGCTTGACCGCCGGGGGAGCGGTGTCGAGCCAAGACAGGGCCTTCCGTACTCGGGGAGCCAGATCTTCGGACGCCGGGCGGGGGATCCCGGGGAACGGTTTCGGGGGGAACCGCTCCTGGCCTGCGCAGGCCTGTCCGCTTCGTGATCTGACTGTAATGGGGACCGGGGGACAGTAACGAAGGGGCACCGATGTCGGCAAGATGCCATCGGCGTGTCGGCCAAACGAGGAGTGGTTGGCCGCCGCCGTTACAGCGGATCACTCAAGGTAGAGCGCGGATTACTCCAATCAGTGTGACGTGTGTTACATGCGGCCAACCTTCCCCGGGTCGCCGTGCCGCGCCCGTCGCGCGGGCGCCACCGAGGCCGGAAGACGGCCGGTACTGACCGCCCGGCGACCCATCACGCCGAGGCCATCACATGGCGCATCACAGATCGCGGTGCTTGCTAGCGTCATGACCGATGGACGTGATGCGAAACGAGCGTGGCGCACACTCGCGGCCGGGCTCGCCGTTCCCGCGTGACCACCGGGTGAAGGGACAGGGTCGGCCGGGGCACGGGACGGCCCCCGTCCTCCGCCACCTCGGCCGCCGCCCGAGACCGGATTGCGGATAACCCTCGATGGCCTCGACGGATGAACAGCGCCGCACGACGCGGGAGCCCGATGCGACGGGGCGGCCCAGGATCCCGCTCGCGGGGGTACTGACCGCGGCGGGCGCGGGTGCCGTGCTGCGCGCGGTCGGTGTCAGCCTGCCCGTGGTCGAGGGCGGCTCGCCGGGCTTCACCAGCGCGCCGATGCTGATCGTGCTCGCGGCGCTCCCGGCGGCGGTGGCCTTCGGTCTCGCCGCGGCTGGGCGCAGGGTGATCGCGGCCGGGGTGCTGGCCGGGATGGCGGCGCTCGTACCCGGCAGCGTCGTGCTCGACCTGCAGTTCGTGGTCGACGCCTCGCTCGCGGCTCGCCCCGAGCTGTACCTGCCACGCACGGTGGCCTCACCGCCACCGGCCGCGGGTTTCTGGCTGCTGCTGGCAGGCCACCTCGCGATCGGCATCGCCGGGGCGCTCGCCGTGCGGGTGATCCGGCGCCGCCCCGAGCTGGACGACGGGCTGCCCGAGGCCGGCAGGCGGCGGTGGCTGCCGCTGGCCGTGTCGATTGCCGTGGTCGCTTCGGTCGGTCTGCTCATGGCGCCGTTCAGCTCCGAGGACCTCTACCTGCTCGGCAGGGGCGCCTTCGAGAGCTCGACGGCTCCGCTGTTCGGCTCCCTGTTGCTGGCCTGCGCGCTGCCGCTGGCCGCGGCCGTGGGGGTGAGCTCGGGGGTGACCGGGCTGGCCAGGGGTGTGTTGTTCGGCCTGGCCATCGGGGTCGCCGGGCACGCCCTGCCGGTGGCCGTTTCCTGGCAGCTGCCCGGGTTGCGTGGCAGTGCGGGGCCGGTGCTGGCCCTGGTGGCCGCGCTGGCACTGGTGGCGCTGGGCAGCGTCCGGTTCGCGGCCGAGGAGTCGCCCGACCGGTCCGGAGACACCGCCGAGGCAGGCGAGGCCCGGCTGCCCGGGCTGGGCAGGCTGCAGTTCGCCACCGGGGTACTCGGCCTGCTGACCGCGGCAGCGGCGATCGCAGGGGCGCTGGCCGACCAGCTCGTCGCCACGGAGCCGTTCACGGCCCCGGAGAGTCCGGCGCGTACCTCCCTGCTGGTCGCCGGGGTGCTGTTCGGCGTGCTCGCGCTGGGCATGTTCGTTCCGGGGCTGGCCGCGCGGGTTCGCCCGGCCCTTTCGGTGGCCTGGGCCGGGGTGCTGCTCACCGGCACCGCCGTCCTGGACACCGGCGTGGCCGCCACCGGAATCCAGAACAACCTGGTGCAACTGGGCCGCGGGGTGCTGTGGGTGTCGATGGCGCTGGTCGGTGCCGCGCTCACCGCCTGCTGCTCGGTGGTGGCCGGGATGGTGGAGCGCGAGGACGGCGGGCACGGCCCGGACGGCGCGGCGCCCGGCACAGCCGGGGCGAGTCTGACCGCGCCGCTGGTCGCCGCGGCGATCCTGGCCGTCGGCGCCTTCGGCACGCCGGTGGCCGTCGCACCGGACTACACCGCCCCCGGGCTGTGGTCCAACCTCGGCACTCCGTCGATCGGGCTGCTGGCCGGTCTGCTCACCGTGCTCGGCGCCGCCGCGCTCGCCCCGCGCAGCCGGCCGCCCCGCGCCGCCGCATTGCTGCTGGGTGCCGCCTGCGTACTGGGGCTGCGCGCCGCGGAACTGCCGTTGGCCGGGTCCGGGATGCCCGGCGCGAGTGCTGGCACCGGCCTGTGGATCGCCGTGGCCGGTGTGCTGGCCCTGCTGCTGGCCGCGGGGATCGCACTGGTGGGCAACCGCGAGCGCCGATGACCGCGGCGGGGCCACCGCCGCGGGTGGTGCTGGTGGAACCGGGCTCTGTCACAGAACCGCCCAGCATCGAACCGCCCGGCACGGTCACCGTGCGCACGGCCCGCGCCTTGCGGGACGCCGGTGCGGAGGTGGTGTACGCCGGGTGGTTGCCCACCGTGGACGCCGTGCTCCGCACCGTCGAGCAGGAGGACCCGGACGTGGTGGGGGTCACCGTGGCCGCCGATGCGGACCGGGAGTTCCTGGCCCGGATCCGGGCGGCGCTGCCTGGTCTCGTGGTGCTGGAGACCGGCCCCGAAGTCACCGATCGGGTGGCGCGTGTGGCGGGTCACAGCCCGTCACGCTGGTCGAATGACCCTCGGTGACCGACCTCACCAGACGCGCCGTCCCCCTACTCTGCGCAGGTCGCTAGGGTCGTCGGCGTTCAACCGGATCGGAGACGGGCCCGTGCCGGGAGGGTCGCGTTCCGACACCGAGCACAGCAACGTCGCGTGTCGTCAGGAGACTGGAGAGTGGACCTCTACGAGTATCAGGCGAAGGATCTCTTCGCTGCCCATGGAGTGCCGGTGTTGCCGGGTTCTGTGGCGGAGACTGCCGAGCAGGCTCGGGTTGTGGCCGAGGGGGTTGGTGGTCCGGTGGTGGTGAAGGCTCAGGTGAAGACCGGGGGTCGGGGTAAGGCCGGTGGGGTGAAGCTGGCTGGGGATCCTGGGGAGGCTGAGGCGAGGGCTGCGGGGATTTTGGGGATGGATATCAAGGGGCACCGGGTGTATCGGGTGCTGGTGGCTGAGGCGTCGGAGATCGCGGAGGAGTATTACTTCTCGTTCCTGTTGGATCGGGCGAATCGGACGTTTTTGGCGATGGCCTCGGCTGAGGGTGGGGTGGAGATCGAGCAGTTGGCTGTTGAGCGTCCGGAGGCGCTGGCGCGGGTGCCGGTGGATCCGCTGGCCGGGGTGGATCTGGAGCGGGCGCGGGAGATCGTGCGGTTGGCGCGGTTCCCGGAGGTGGTTCAGGAGGCGGCCGCCGAGGTGGTGGTGCGGCTGTGGGAGACGTTCGTGGCCGAGGATGCCACGTTGGTGGAGGTGAATCCGCTGGTGCGGGATCCGCAGGATCGGATCATCGCGCTGGATGGCAAGGTCACCGTGGATGACAATGCCGCGTTCCGGCAGCCCGGGCATGCGGGGCTGGTGGATGAGCGGGCGGAGGACCCGCTGGAGGCCAAGGCCAAGGCCAAGGACCTGAACTATGTGAAGCTGGACGGGCAGGTCGGGATCATCGGGAATGGTGCCGGGCTGGTGATGTCCACCCTGGATGTGGTTGCTTACGCGGGTGAGCGGCATGGTGGGGTCAGGCCGGCGAACTTCCTGGATATCGGGGGTGGCGCCTCGGCGGAGGTGATGGCCGCGGGGCTGGATGTGATCCTGGGTGATCCGGATGTGCGCAGTGTGTTCGTGAACGTGTTCGGCGGGATCACCGCCTGTGACGCGGTCGCCACCGGGATCGTGGAAGCGCTGCGGATCCTCGGGGACGAGGCCGCCAAGCCGCTGGTGGTGCGGCTGGACGGCAACAATGTCGAGCAGGGCCGGGCGATCCTGGCCGAGGCGAACCACCCGCTGGTCACGGTGGTGGACACGATGGACAACGCGGCGGACAAGGCCGCCGAGCTGGCAGCGGCAGGAGCCTGAGCACCATGGCGATTTTTCTCAACAGTGACAGCAAGGTGATCGTGCAGGGCCTGACCGGGTCGGAGGGCATGAAGCACGCCACCAAGATGCTGGCCTCCGGCACCACGATCGTGGGCGGGGTCAACGCCCGCAAGGCCGGGCAGAGTGTGACCATCCACGACCAGGAGCTGACCGTGTACGGCACGGTGGCCGAGGCCATGGCCGCCACCGGCGCCGACGTCAGCGTGATCTTCGTGCCGCCGAAGTTCGCCAAGGACGCCGTGATCGAGGCCATCGACGCGGGCATCGGGCTGGCCGTGGTCATCACCGAGGGCATCCCCGTGCACGACGCGGCCGCCTTCTGGGCCCACGCCGTGGCCACCGGCAACCGCACCCGCATCATCGGCCCCAACTGCCCCGGGATCATCTCCCCCGGACAGTCCAACGCCGGCATCATCCCCGCCACCATCACCGACACCGGCCGCATCGGCCTCGTCTCCAAATCGGGCACCCTGACCTATCAGATGATGTACGAACTGCGGGACATCGGGTTCTCCACCGCCATCGGCATCGGCGGCGACCCCATCATCGGCACCACCCACATCGACGCCCTGGCCGCCTTCGAAGCCGACCCCGACACCGACGTCATCGTCATGATCGGCGAAATCGGCGGCGACGCCGAAGAACGCGCCGCCGACTACATCCACCACCACATCAGCAAACCCGTCGTCGGCTACGTCGCCGGCTTCACCGCCCCCGAAGGCAAAACCATGGGCCACGCCGGCGCCATCGTCTCCGGCTCCAGCGGCACCGCCCAAGCCAAAAAACAAGCCCTCGAAACCGCAGGCGTCAAAGTCGGCAAAACCCCCACCGAAACCGCCGAACACGCCCGCGAGCTCTACAAGAGCCTGCACTAGGGGCACTCGAGCGGTAGGAGAGGCGGCAGTGCGCGGGGCCGGGTACCAGCGGTGGTGCCCGGCCCCGCTCGCATGCGACGGTGATTCCATCCAGGGCCACGCAACCGATCGGGTCGGCGTCGCGTCGGACTACCGGCACGCGGAATCCGCAGGTGCGCTAGCTTTTCCAGGACTGAACGACAGGAGAGAAGGATGACCTTCCCGAGCAGTGGGCCCGGCTACTCCCAGCAGGGTGGTGGCCCACAGCAGCAGCCGCCCCAGGGGCCGGGCAGCGGGCCGTTCCCGCCGCAGGCCCACCCGGGGCAGCAGGGCGGTGGTGCCGTCGGCACCTTGAACATCGCGGTTCTGCTCGGCCTCGCGGTCACCGTGCTCGGTCTCGTGCAGTACTTCATGGGGTTCTCCGATGAGGCATCGCTTGCCGGCTGGGCGACCGTGTTCCTGTTGGTCGCCGGGTTGCTCGCGGCGCTGCGGGTGCTGCCGAACGGGCCGAAGGTGATGCCGTTCGTCGCGTTGTTCAGCGTGCTCGGCGCGTTCCAGTCCATCGACGCCATGGTGGGGATCAACGAGAACGCCGAGACCCCCGGCATCATGATCGTGGTGCTGATCCTGGGCGTACTGCAGATGCTGGTGGCGGTCGCTGCGCTGTTGTTCGACCACAACCTGCTCAAGCTGCCCGCGCCGAGGCCGCAGGCGCAGTACTCGCCCTACGGCCAGCCGTACGGGCAGCAGCCGCAACCGCCTCAGGGCCCCGCCTCCGGGGCTTTCAACCAGCCGACCACGTATGGCCCGCCGGTCACGCCGGGGGCTACCCCTGGCCAGCAGCCCACCCAGTACGCCTCTCAGCAGGGGCAGTTCTACCAGGAGCAGCAGCAGGAGCCCGGGCGTAAGCCGGAGACCCCGCCGGGGGGCTTCAACCAGCAGGGCTGATCCGCGAGCGGCAGCACGGCCGCCCAGCGGCTTCGCTATGCCCCGATTGGGTGGTGTGGCTGGGACCATGCCCGCCCGGCGGCGTGCCTCACCCGGATGGCCCAACCCCGATGCGATCGTGCGCTCATGGAGTTGATCACCTCGCCCCCCGAGGCGGCGGATGCCGCGCGGCAAGGTGATCCGTCCACGGATCCGGGGGTCTCCAGGGTCACCACGCTGCGGATCCTGCTGGCCACCGCGGTGGGTCCGCTGGTCACCGGCTACACCGCCGTCGCGGCCCTGCTCGCCCTGATCACCGCTATGGCGCCGGGCGCGCACTTCTCCACGACCGGTGTGCTGCTGGCCGCGGGGCCCGGCTGGCTCGCCGCCCACCAGGTCCCGGTGCAGCTCACCGGGCATCCGCTGGGTGCGCTGCCGTTGTTGCCGACGATCGGCCTCGGCCTGCTGGTGGCTTGGACCGCGGCCGGTGCCGCGCAGCGGCTCGGCTACCGCGAGCCGGGGCAGGCGCTCACCCTGATCGGGGTGCTGGGTGGTACGCACGCCCTGTTCGGTGCGGTCGTCTCGACCCTGTCCCGGGACGCCCCGGTGGACGCCGATCCGCTGCCCGCGTTCCTGATCCCCGGCCTGGTGGCGGCCGTGGCCGCCGGGATCGGGTCGGCGGGTCGCTGTGGCCTGCTGGCCGCCGCCCGCCGCTACCTTGACCCGTTGGCCCTGCACGGGCTGCGCGCTGGCGCGCTGGGGATGGCCGGGTTGCTGGCCGCTGGCGCGCTGGTCTTCGCGCTGGGCTCGGTACTCGCGGCACCGACGATGCACGAGTTGTTCCAGCTGAACGCACCCGGTATCGGCAGCGGTGCCGGCATGCTGCTGCTGTGCCTCGGCTACCTGCCGAACGCGGTGATCGCGGGCCTCGGCTTCGCCGCCGGGCCGGGGTTCTCGATCGGACCGGTGACGGTCAGCGCGTTCGGCCTCGAAGGCGGTCCGGTGCCCGGACTGCCGGTGCTCGCCGGGCTGCCCGAGGAACACGCCCGCTGGTGGCTGGCGCTGCTGGCACTGCCGGCCGCGGCGGGTGCGCTGGTCGGCTGGTCACTGCGCCGGATCGACCCCGACCCGGCCGTGCGGCTGCGTGCGGTCGGGGTCGCCGGTGCGCTGGTGGGATTCGGGGTCGTGCTGCTCGGCACGCTGGCCTCCGGGCGGCTGGGCAGCGGGACCTTCGACCCGGTCTCCGTCCCGGTCGCCACCCTCTCCGTCGCCGCCTTCTGCTGGATCGTCATCCCGGGGGCGGCGGTGGCCTGGTTCGCCGGTCCGCGCGCGCCCGTGCCATCCGCCGAGCCCGCTCCGGAGGAGGAGACCGTCGAACTGCCGGTGACCCTCATCGAGGAGCCCGAGGAGCCCGAGGACGCAGAGGAGCCCGAGGACGCAGAGGACGCCGAGCCTCCCGGAGAGGCCGGGGAGGCCGATGGCGCCGAGGACGGTGAAGACACCGAAGGCGAAGACACCGAAGAGGACGGCGATATGGAGGCCGAGGCCGAGCAGCGGCAGGCAGGCGAGGAACCGGCCGCGGCCGACGGCTCCGGCAAGCCCGGTGACCCGGTGGATTGACCGCCCGGAGCGGGCGTGCGGGCGGCGTCTAGGGTGAGGTTCGCCAGGTGAACCCGGCGCCCCGAGCGCAGGCCTGACAAGGAGACCGTTCTGCCTACCCGATTGCAGCTGTCCGCCCCGACCCGGCTCGTGGTACTCGCCTCCGGCTCGGGCACCCTGTTGCAGGCGCTGCTGGACGCGACGGGGCGGACCGGCTACCCGGCCACCGTGGTTGCGGTGGGCACCGATCGCCCCGGGGTGGAGGCGCTGGCCAGGGCCGAGCGGGCAGGTGTCGAGCGGTTCACGGTCCGCATGGCCGACCACCCCGACCGGGCAGCATGGGACGAGGCGCTCACCGAGGCGGTCGCGGCCCATCAGCCCGATCTCGTGGTTTCGGCCGGGTTCATGAAGCTGCTCGGGCCGCGTTTCCTCGACCGCTTCCCGAACCGGGTGCTGAACACCCATCCCGCGCTGCTACCCGCCTTCCCCGGGATGCACGCGGTCGCCGACGCCATGGCGGCCGGGGTGAAGGTCACCGGGTCGACCGTGCATTTCGTGGACGCGGGGGTGGACACCGGTCCGATCATCGCCCAGCGGGCGGTGCCGGTGGAACCCGATGACGACGAGGCCGGCCTGCACGAGCGGATCAAGGCGGTGGAGCGCGAGCTGCTGGTTGATGTGGTCGCGAAGCTGAGCCGTGCGGGCTGCACGGTGGACGGACGGAAGGTGAGGATCAGGTGAGCGAGCAGGTCGTCCCCGCGGAGCAGCGCCCGGTCCGGCGCGCGCTGATCGGTGTCTCGGACAAGACGGGGTTGCTCGAACTGGCGACCGGGCTGCACGCGGCGGGCGTGGAGATCGTGTCCACCGGCGGCACCGCGAAGGTCATCGCCGACGCCGGGGTGCCGGTGACCCCGGTCGAGGAGGTGACCGGGTTTCCCGAGTCGCTGGACGGCCGGGTGAAGACCCTGCACCCCAGGGTGCACGCAGGCCTGCTCGCCGACCAGGACCGGCCCGAGCACGTGGAACAGTTGCGCAAGCTCGGGATCACCGCATTCGACCTGCTCGTGGTCAATCTCTATCCGTTCACCCAGGCGGTCGCATCCGGCGCAGGCGAGGCCGACTGCGTGGAGAACATCGACATCGGCGGGCCCGCCATGGTGCGCGCCGCGGCCAAGAACCACGGCAGTGTGGCGGTGGTGGTGGACCCCGCCCGCTACGAGTGGGTGCTCGAGCGGGTCCGGGAGGGCGGCTTCCAGCTCGCCGACCGCAGGCGGCTGGCCGCGCAAGCGTTTGCGCACACCGCTGCCTACGACACCGCGGTGGCCTCCTGGTTCGCCGATTCCTACGCCCCGGCGGACGACTCCGGGTTTCCCGACTTCACCGGCGCCACCTGGCGGCGCGGGGAGGTGCTGCGCTACGGCGAGAATCCGCACCAGCAGGCCGCGGTGTACCTGGACGATCGCGGCGGCCTGGCGCATGCCGAGCAGCTGCACGGCAAGGCCATGTCCTACAACAACTACGTGGACACCGACGCGGCCCGCAGGGCGGCCTACGACTTCGCCGAGCCCGCGGTTGCGGTGATCAAGCACGCCAATCCGTGCGGGATCGCGGTCGGCGCGAATGTGGCCGAGGCGCACCGCAAGGCGCACGCCTGTGACCCGGTCTCGGCCTACGGCGGGGTGATCGCGGTGAACCGCACCGTCACCCGCGAGGCCGCCGAGCAGATCGCCGAGGTGTTCACCGAGGTCGTCCTCGCCCCCTGGTTCGAGCCGGAGGCGCTGGACGTGCTCAGCAGGAAGAAGAACATCCGGCTGCTGCGCCTGCCCGAGTTCCCCGCGGCGCGCACCGAGCTCCGCCCGATCTCCGGCGGGATGCTGGCGCAGACCGTGGACCGGATCGACGCCCCCGGCGATGACCCGTCGGGCTGGACCCTGGCCGCCGGTGAGCCCGCCGACCAGGACACCCTGGCCGACCTGGTCTTCGCCTGGCGCGCGGTGCGAGCGGTGAAGTCGAACGCGATCCTGCTCGCCGCCGACCGGGCCACCGTCGGCGTCGGAATGGGTCAGGTGAACCGGGTCGACTCGGCCCGGCTCGCGGTGCAGCGCGCCGGGCAGCGGGTGGCAGGCTCGGTGGCCGCCTCGGACGCCTTCTTCCCCTTCCCCGACGGCCTGGAAGTGCTGCTGCACGCCGGGGTGCGCGCGGTGGTGCAACCCGGCGGTTCGGTGCGCGACACCGAGGTGATCGCGGCCGCCGAGGCCGTTGGCGCCACCGTCTACCTCACCGGCACCCGCCACTTCGCCCACTGACCCCTAGCTCCCCCGGCGTGTTTGCCGCCCACGTACGCGTGTTTGCCATCCACGTACGTGAGTTTGCTGCTCGCGAACCCGGGTTAGCCGCCTGACCTGCACGAAAGTACCCGGCCACTGCCGACTTGACATCCGTGGCCGTTCGGTGTTGACTGGGTCTCGATCGAACACCCGTTCGATCGAGCCACTGCCTTCCCCGCGGTGGACAAGAACGCATCAGCGGTGCCGCGTGAGCCACGACTCACCCGGTATCCGCCGGTGGGGCCTGTCGTCGTGTGGGAGGTGGTGCTGGTGCTGGGCGAGTTGGCGACCAGTGTCCGGGGCACCGGGGTGGGGATGCCCGGTGCCCCGGCGGTCGCCCGGCTGGCCTCGTTACCGGGTGTGAGTACGGCCAGCGATGTGGCCGTCGATGCCGAGCACGCGCGGACCACGGGACAGGTCCTGCCGGTGCTCGCGGAGTTGGCGGAGCTGCTGCCCCAGGGCGGGCTCCGCAGGGGCAGCACGGTGTCGGTACGGGGATCGACATCGTTGCTGCTGGCCCTGCTGGCCGAAGCCACGGCCAGCGGGTCATGGGCGGCGGTGGTGGGCATGCCGAACCTCGGCGTAGTAGCCGCTGGGGAACTCGGGGTCGAGGTCGGCAGGCTCGCTCTCGTTCCGCGGCCGGGCGCGGACTTCGCCGCGGCGACCGCCGCCCTGCTCGACGGCGTGGACCTCGTGGCGGTGGGTCCACCCGGCGAGCTGGCCGGGTCCCGGACAGCGCGACGGCTCTCGGCGAGGGCGCGACATCGCGGCTCCGTACTGCTCTCCCTTGGTCCATGGCTGGGTGCGGACATGGAACTGCGGTGCGGGGCCGGGCGCTGGTCCGGCCTTCACGGGGGCTACGGCTACCTGCGCGAACGGCATGTGGTGGTGCGGGCCGCGGGCAGAGGTGCCGCGGCCAGGCCGGTTCGCGCGGAGCTGGAGCTGCCGGGGCCCGGCGGGTCGGTCGCCGCCACCGGAGTGACCCCGGTGGCGGCGACCGCATCCGAGGGGCGCAGTGACCTCGGGGCCCTTGGGGAGGTGGGGTGACATGACGACGGCACCGACCGCATCGGATGGATCGCGGGCGGTCGCGGACGGCGAGCGGGTACCGGTACGAATGCTCGTCTTGTGGTGCCCCGACTGGCCGGTGACGGCTGCCGCCACGGCGGCGGGGGTGCCCGCGCACCTGCCCGCCGCGGTGTTCGCGGCCAACCGGGTGGTCGCCTGCTCCGCGGTCGCGCGGGCGAACGGGGTCCGGCGTGGCATGCGGCGCAGGGAGGCACAGTCGCGCTGCCCCGAGTTGGTGGTGTTCGGCGAGGACATCGGGCGGGATGCGCGCATGTTCGAGCCGGTCGCCGCGACGGTGGAGGAACTGATCGTCGGCGTGGAGGTGGTGCGGCCCGGCCTGGTCGCGGTACCGGTGCGGGGTGCCGCGGCCTACTTCGGCGGGGAGCCCGAGCTCGTCGAGTTGCTGCTGGACCACGTCTCCGTGCACGCCGGGGTGGAATGCCAGGTCGGCATCGCCGACGGTCTGTTCGCAGCCGTGCTGGCCGCGCACCGTTGCCTGCTGGTCGAGGCCGGGGCGGCGGCGCGGTTCCTCGCCCCGCTGAGCATCACCGAGCTCGACCAGCCGGGTTCCGACCGGGGTGAGCTCGTGGACCTGTTGCGCAGGCTCGGCCTGCGCACCCTGGGCGCGTTCGCCGGACTCGCCGAGCGGGACGTGGCCACCCGGTTCGGCTCGGCCGGGGTGCTCGCGCACCGGCTGGCGCGGGGCCGGTCCGAACGCCCGCCGCAGCGCAGGCGGCCGCCGCCGGAGCTGTCGGTGACGGAGACCTTCGATCCCGTGCTGGAACGGATCGACGTCGCGGCATTCATGGCGAAGACGCTGGCGGAACGGTTCCACGGCGGGCTCGCAGCGCATGGCCTCGCCTGCACCCGGCTGGGCATCCACGCTACGACCGAACGGGGCGAGCAGCTCACCAGGGTGTGGCGGTGCGCCGAACCCCTTACCCCGCAAGGGATCGCCGACCGGGTCCGCTGGCAGTTCGAGGGCTGGCTGCGTGCGGGGGAAGCGAACCGGCCGACGGCCGGGGTGTCCCTCCTCCGGCTGGAACCGGAGGAGACCGTCGCGGGCCGGTCGCTGCAGCTCGGTTTGTGGCAGGGAGCTTCCGCGCTCGGCGGTCCGGGCGCCGAGCAGGCACTGGCGACCGAGCGAGCGGGCCGGGCACTGCTCAGGGTGCAGGGACTACTCGGCCCGGACGGGGTGGTCACCGCCGTGCTCGACGGTGGCCGCGGCGCGGGCGAGCGGGTCCGCCTCGTTCCGTGGGGAGACGACCGCGCCGCCGCGGGTGACCAGCGGGCACCGTGGCCGGGCCGGTTGCCCTCGCCGTCCCCGGCGACCGTGTTCGAGCGGCCGGTTCGTGCGGTGGTCACCGATTCCGCCGGCGCGGAGGTGGGCATCACCGAACGGCACCGGATCACCGCGACCCCGCACCGGGTGGCACTCGGCACCGGAGCCGAGCGGCGGGTCCTGGACTGGGCGGGGCCGTGGCCGGTGGCCGCGCAGTGGTGGGACCCGGAAGGCAAGGGCGCGCTGGCGCGGGTCCAGGTCCTGCTGGAGAGCGCGGGCCAGCAGCCCGAAGTAGCGCTGTTGCTGGTGTGGCAGGGAAACGAACCAACCGACGAGCGTCCGTTGTGGACGGCAGAAGGGATGTACGACTGATGAACGCTGACTACTTCTCCGGGTTCGGCGAGCAACCGCGGCGCCCGAAGGGGTCCCCGCGACGGCCGGAAGACGGTACTCGCCGCGGCCTCTCCACCACGGCGGCGAACCGGGAGCTGGCCATGGTGGACATCCCGGCGCCCAGGGTGTCCCCGGAGAACCGGTCCGGCTGACCGGGCCGCGGTGGTGCCCGCATGGGCTGGAACAACCCGCCGATCCCGTGGCGGGAGCTGGAACGAACCCTGTCCGGCAGGCCACCGGCCGAGGGGTCCGGGGACGGTGGGGACAGTCCCGCGTGGACCCGGCGGCGCGAGGGCTACCTGCGTCCCGTGCACCTGCGCGCGATGCGAGGAGCGGACGACAGCGGCAGCGGGGCCAGGGTTCCCTACGCCGAGCTGCACTGCCACTCCAACTTCAGCTTCCTGGACGGGGCCAGTCACCCGGAGGAACTGGTCGAGGAGGCGGCCCGGCTCGAGCTGGACGCGGTCGCGATCACCGACCACGACGGCATGTACGGGGTGGTGCGGTTCGCCGAGGCCGCCCGTGACCTCGGGATGCGGACGGTGTTCGGCACCGAGCTGAGCCTCGGGCTCTCCGCACCGCAGAACGGGATCGCCGATCCGGAAGGGGAGCACCTGCTGCTGCTGGCCAAGGACGCCACCGGGTACGCGGGGCTCTGCCGGGCCACCACGGCTGGCCAGCTCGCCGGGCACGAGGAGGTGGCCCCCGGCGAGCACCGGGCGGAGAAGGGGCGCCCGGTGTACGACCTGGAATCCGTCGCCGCCGAGGTGTACGAGCGCTGCGCGGTGCTCACCGGCTGCCGCAAGGGCGGGGTTCGGCGCGCCCTTGCCGAGCAGGGCCTCCCGGCCGCGGAGGCCCGGTTGCGGAGACTGATCGAGCTGTTCGGCCGCGGCAACGTGTTCGTCGAGCTGACCGACCACGGGCTACCCGAGGACAGCGAACGCAATGACGCGCTGGTGGAACTGGCAGCGCGAACCGGGCTGGCCACCGTGGCCACCAACGCCGTGCACTACGCGACCCCGGAGCGGGGCAGGCTCGCCGCGGCGATGGCCGCGATCAGGGCACGTCGCGGCCTGGACGAGATGGCGGGTTGGCTGCCCGCGGCCGGTACGGCCTACCTGCGCTCCGGCCGGGAGATGGCGGCCAGGTTCGCCCGCTACCCCGGCGCGGTACAGCGCGCCGCGCTGTTGGGCATCGAGTGCTCCTTCGACCTGAAGCTGGTCGCCCCGCGGCTGCCGCCGTTCGACGTCGAGGCGGGGCACACCGAGGCGAGTTACCTGCGCAAGCAGGTCTACCTCGGGGCGGCCCGGCACTATGACCACACGAAACACAGATCCGAGGCATACCGGCAGATCGCGCACGAACTGGAGATCATCGAGCGGCTGGGTTTCCCCGGCTATTTCCTGATCGTCTGGGATATCGTGCGGTTCTGCGAGCAGAATGACATCCTCTGCCAGGGCCGTGGCTCGGCTGCCAACTCCGCGGTCTGCTTCGCGCTGGGCATCACCAAGGTCGACCCGGTGCGGTGGAACCTGTTGTTCGAGCGGTTCCTGGCGCCGGAACGGGACGGTTACCCGGATATCGACCTGGACATCGAGTCCGATCGCCGGGAAGAAGCGATCCAGTACGTCTACCGCAAGTACGGCAGGCTGCGCGCAGCCCAGGTGGCCAACGTGATCACCTACCGGGCCCGGTCCGCGGTGCGGGACGCCGCGCGGGCGCTGGGTTACTCCCCTGGCCAGCAGGACGCGTGGAGCAAGCAGATCGACCGCTGGGGTCCGCTGAGCTCCACCCAGCACGACCACGATCACGACATCCCGGATGCGGTGCTGGAGCTGTCCGGGACGCTGGAGGACTTCCCCCGGCATCTCGGCATCCATTCCGGCGGGATGGTGATCTGCCACCAGCCGGTGAGCGAGGTGTGCCCGATCGAATGGGCGCGGATGGCCGACCGCAGCGTGCTGCAGTGGGAGAAGGACGACTGTGCCTCCATCGGCCTGGTCAAGTTCGACCTGCTCGGGCTGGGCATGCTCTCCGCGCTGCACTACATGATCGACCTGGTACAGGAGTACGAAGGCGTGCGGATCGACCTGGCCGAGCTGGACCTCGAGGACGACGAGGTCTACGCCATGCTGCGGCGGGCCGATGCCATCGGCGTGTTCCAGGTGGAAAGCCGCGCGCAACTGGCCACCCTGCCCCGGCTGGCGCCGAAGACGTTCTACGACCTGGCCATCGAGGTCGCGCTGATCCGGCCCGGCCCGATCCAGGGCGGTTCCGTGCACCCCTACATCCGGCGGTACACGGAAAAGGAAGAGTGGGAACACGATCACCCGCTGCTGGCGAACGCGCTGGGCAAGACGCTGGGGGTGCCACTGTTCCAGGAACAGATGATGCAGATCGCGGTGGACGTGGCCGGTTTCAGTGCCGCGGAGGCGGACGAGTTACGGCACGCGATGGGCGCCAAGCGGTCGGGCCGGAAAATGGAGCGGCTGCGGCAGCGGTTCTACGCGGGGGCCAGGGCCAACGACGTTGAGCAGCCGATGGCCGAGCACATCTTCCGCAAGCTGCAGGCCTTCGCCAACTTCGGGTTCCCGGAGAGTCACGCGCTCAGCTTCGCCTACCTGGTGTTCGCCAGCGCCTACTTCAAGCGCTACCACCCCGAGGCGTTCTGCGCCGGCCTGCTGCGCGCGCAGCCGATGGGGTTCTACTCCCCGCAGTCCCTGGTCGCCGACGCCCGCAGGCACGGGGTCACCGTGCTCGGGCCGGAGGTGAACGCCAGCCTGCCGCACGCCACCCTGGAACGCGGGGAGTCCGGCCTGGCGGTGCGGATCGGGCTCGGCACGATCCGCGGCATCGGCACGGCGGTGGCCGAGCGGCTGGTGGCCGAGCGGGACCGGGACGGGGCGTTCACCGATATGGCCGATGTGGCGCGGCGGGTCCGGTTGACCACACCGCAGGTGGAGGCCATGGCCACGGCCGGTGCCTTCGGCTGCTTCACCGGGGACCGGCGCAAGGCGCTCTGGGCCGCGGGTGCGGTCGCCGAGGAACGCCCGGAAAAGCTGCCGGGTGGCAGCGTGGGCATGGCCGCGCCCGCCCTGCCCGGGATGGACGAGCCCGATCTCGCCGCCGCGGACGTATGGGCGACCGGCCTGTCCCCGGACAGCTTCCCGACCCAGTTCATCCGGCCCCGGCTGGACGCGCTCGGGGTGGTGCCCGCGGACCGGTTGCTCGAGATCGAACACGGCACCCGGGTACTCGTCGGCGGCGCGGTGACCCATCGCCAGCGCCCCGCCACCGCGAGCGGGATCACCTTCCTCAACATCGAGGACGAGACCGGGATGGTCAACGTCGTGTGCTCGCTCGGGTTGTGGCGGCGGTACCACCGGATCGCTCGCTCCAGCCCGGCCCTGCTGATCCGCGGTGTGGTCGAGCGCACCGACGGGGTGGTGAGCGTGCTGGCCGACCGCCTGCAGCACCTGCCGATGCGGATTCCGAGCAAGTCCAGGGACTTCCGGTGATCCCCACCGGATGTGGCAGGCTCACGGAGTGAGCGAACCGGAGACCGACGAGGACTACCGCGATGCGGTGCTGCCGGGGCAGCAGTGGACGAACCGGCGGTTCCTGCGCTGTGACTTCACCGAGGCCGACCTGCGCGGTCTGGTGACCCGCGGCTGCACCTTCGACGAGTGCGACTTCAGCGGGGTGGACCTCGGCGACTCCCGGCACACCACCTCGGCATTCCGCTCGTGCACCTTTGCCCGCACCGTGCTGACGGCGACCGAATGGTCCGGCTGTTCCTTCCTCGGCTCGTCCTTTGTGGACTGCCGGATGCGGCCGATCACCTTGCGGGAGACCGACCTGTCCCTCGCCGCGCTCGGCGGTGTCGTGCTTGCCCGGTGCGAGCTCGCCGGGTTGCGCTTCCGGGAGGCGAACCTGACCGAGGCCGACCTCTCCGGTGCGAACCTGCGTGAGTCCGACCTGACCGGCGCCCGCCTGCTCGGCACCAATCTCGAGGGCGCGGACCTGCGGGGCAGCAGGCTGGACGCCGACGCCCTCCGTCAGGCCTGGCTGACCGGGGCGCGGGTGGACCTGGACACCGCCGTGGCCTACGCCGCAGCGAACGGGCTCATCGTGCACTGAGGCCGTGCCCTTGTGGGGCCAAACCCCGGCCGGAGGGGTTACTCGACCGGGGGCTCGCCCGGGTCCAGCTCGATCAGGTCGCCCTCGGCGAGCAGCTCCTCGATGGAGGCGGGCAGCAGGTACGCCGCCCCGCCGCCGGGCTGGTTGAACCAGGGAATGGCCACCCCGGCCAGTGCCTCCAGCGGGCGCTGCACCCGGTACACGTGATACGGCCTGCTGACCCATTCCGGCACCAGCGAGCGCTCCTCGAACGGGGTGCCCGCGGCGTAGGTGAGGTTCCCGCTCGGGCCGCCGAAGCGGTCCAGCTCGCTGCCCGCGGGCAGCTCGCGCATCTCCTTGCCGCGGAACAGGGTCAGCGGCGGTTCGCCCTCCAGCGGCTGGATCGGCCACTGCTGGCTGCCGCCCTGCCCGGAAGACCGGGCCGCCTTGGCCGGTTCCCTCGGCTTCACCGGCGGGGTGACCTGGGTGGCGGGTGCCGGTGGCGGGCTCGGCGCCGCCGCCGGGCGTTGCGGCGGGCTCTCCGGCGCGGGCTCCCGGACGTGGTTGGAACGCACCCCGGTGGCTACCTCCGGGGACAGCGTCGCCAGCACCGGCTTCTGCTGCTGCGGTGGCGCCTGCTGCTGGGGAGGTGCCTGCTGCGGGGGAGGTGCGGGCCGCCGCTCCTGGTTCGGCTGCGGCGGTGCCTGGTGCGCCTGCTGCCCCTGGGACGCCTGCGCCGCCTGGTGCGCCTGCGGAGCTTGCGGCGCCGGGTGTTCCGGCACGCTCCCGTCCGGTGCGAGCAGCAGTTTGCCCAGCATGAACGCGGCCGCGTCCTCCGCGTCCCCGAAAACCGCCGGGTTGGTCAGCTCGCCGTCGTACCAGCCGACCCGCCAGCCGGAGGAGGTCTCCTCCACGGCCCAGCCGCGTTCGGCCGGTTCGCCGATCCGGTAGCCGGCCGGGTCGACGCCCAGCTCGTACAGCTTCTCCTGCAGATCCTCCAGGATCGGCTCGGCGTGCTCGGACACCGCGGGCAGCGGCGCCGGCCCGGCCTGGGTGGGCGGGCCGCCGTCGTCCAGCTCGGGCTCCCGCGGCTGCGGCTCCGGTACGTGGTCCTGCGGCTGGGCCTGCGGCTCGGCGGCCGGGGCCGCCTGCGGCGCGGGGTCAGCGGCAGGCACCGGCGGTACGGCCGTGGTCGGCGGGCCGGCATCCACCGCCGGGCTGAACATCGTGGCCGGGTCCCCGCCGGGTGACCGGTCCTCCTCGGCAGGCGGCTGCACCGGCTCGTGCAGCGTGGTCGGTGGGTTGAGGTCGGTGTCCTGCTCGGCCTCATCCCGGAAGTCGGGCTCGTCGAACCGCGTCTCGGCGTAGGGCGTGCCGTCGTAACCGTCCCGGTAGGGCGGTTCGGTCGGCGTGTCGTCCGGCGGCGGTTCCTCGGCGGCGGGCCGCGGCTCGGGCTGGTGGTGGCTCTCCTGCTGCTGCGGCGGCGCGGGCGGCGGGCCGGAGGGAGCGGGGGGCCGCGGTGGCGCCGCACCCCGGTTGACATGCGCGGCGGCGGCCTGCCGCACCTGCTCGGGTACGTCCGGGATGACGAACCCGGCGTCGTGGATGTGCTGCACCAGGTCCGGCTCCGGGGCGACCCCGTACTGGCGCAGGTAGTAGTTCACCGCGGCGGGCCAGATCCACACGCCGTCGCTGTGGAAGGCGACCGGGACCGTGCCCTCCGGAGTGCTGGCCAGCCGGTCGATGTCGTAGCCCCGGCTGGGCACGATCACGGGGGCGCTGTCCAGGTAGCCCAGCAACCGGTCCTGCTCGTCCACGTCCAGTTCCGGCCGGTTGATCACCGGGCGACCGGAAGGGCCGGCGCCGTCGAAGATCCGGGCCATCCGGAACCGCGGGCCGGGCCGCTCCGGCCCGAGCCCGGACATCCGGCGCATCAGCCACTCCGGCACGTTCTCCTCGGTCCGCGGGAACATCCGCAGCTCGTCGGCGTAGGCCTGGGGTGGCGGCATGAGGTCCCACTTGGGTTCCTCACGGTCGTACTCGAGGTTGTAGCTGGAGGGGTGGTCGAGCTGGTACCGAGCGTTGAACCAGGTGCCGCGCCCCTCCCGGTACATCCCGGCGCGCAATCTGCCGAACAGCGTCGCGATGTCGTGGGTGGCCACCCACTCCACCGCCGAGCCGTCGGCGAGGACGATCTCCCCCGTCAGCTCGTGATACCTGCCGACCGCGCGGTATTCCGCGGTAACACGCTGCCAGTCGCGCGGAGCCGCGCGGAGCAGTGCCAGGCCAATCTGTTTGACCAGGGTGTCCTGCTCGGTCGCGTTCAGCTGGGTCGCTTGTGCCACTCGAACATCTTGACTTGTCGACGACGCTTATGCACGGCACATGTGAGGATCGCGGCGAATCCGGCGGAGATCAACCGGCACGGCTTCTTCCGAGGGCGGTTGCGGAGGGGTAGCGATCACCGGACCGGACCAGCATAAACACGGATGGCCGCCGGTCGAATGGGGCAGACGACTACTGCGTGTACCACTTCGGTAGCCCTTGGCTGGGCTAACCCGCACGAATCGGGGAAGTCCCCCTGGCTGGCCCAGTGCTTGTCGGGCGCCGGCTGGGCGGGCGGTGGCGGACGTGCGCGGGTTTGGAACAATCGCGCCTGTGACGGCGACTGTTCTCGACGGCAAGGCCACCAAGAACGCCATCTTCGCGGAGCTGGAACCGCGGGTGGCCGCGCTCGCCGAGCGGGGGGTGACCCCCGGGCTGGCGACCGTGCTGGTCGGCGACGACCCCGGTTCGCACTGGTACGTCAAGGCCAAGCACGCCGACAGCGCCAAGGTCGGGGTGAACTCCATCCGCAGGGACCTGCCTGCCGACATCAGCCAGCAGAAGCTGGAGTCGGTGGTCGACGAGCTGAACGCCGATCCGGCCTGTCACGGCTACATCGTCCAGCTGCCGCTGCCTGGTCATCTGGACTCCGGCGCGATCCTGGACCGCATCGACCCGGCCAAGGACGCCGACGGGCTGGCCCCGGTGAGCCTGGGCAGGCTGGTGCTCGGTGAGCCCGCCTCGCTGCCGTGCACCCCGCGCGGCATCGTGGAGCTGCTGCGGCGCTACCAGGTCCCGCTGGCCGGGGCCAGGGTCACCGTGGTCGGCAGGGGCATCACCGTGGGCAGGACGCTCGGGCTGCTGCTCACCCGCCGCAGCGAGAACGCGACGGTGACCCTGTGTCACACCGGCACCCGCGACCTGGCCGCCGAGGTCTCCCGCGCGGACATCGTGGTGGCGGCTGCCGGGGTGCCCGGGCTGATCACGCCGGAGATGGTCCGGCCGGGGGCCGCCGTGCTGGACGTCGGGGTCTCCAGGGTGGACGGCAAGCTCGCCGGGGACGTCGCGCCCGGGGTGGCGGAGGTCGCGGGCTGGGTCGCGCCGAACCCTGGCGGGGTCGGGCCGATGACCAGGGCCATGCTGATCAGCAACGTGGTCGAGGCCGCCGAGCGGGCCGCCGGGGCCTGAGACGGTATGACGATGGCCTCGCACCGGCGCGACCGGCACCCTTTCCTCGCTCACCTGCCGTTCGGCCTGGTGATGGCGCTGGTGGTGGTCGCGGCCAGCCGGATCTGGCTGTACCACTGGCGCCAGGGCGCCGCCCTGATCGGCGGCGCGTTGCTGGTGGCGGCGGTGTTGCGGGTCGTGCTCTCCGACGAACAGGCCGGCCTGCTGGCCATCCGCAGCCGGGGGGTGGACATGCTGAGCTACGCCGGGCTGGGCGCGATCATCCTGTTCGTCGCCCTCACCATCTCCGGCGGCCCCTTCGGCTGACCCACGCCCCGCACCCTTCACTCACCCCCATCCGGCACCACCCTCTGCCCGCCCGGCACTACATTTTGCCCGCGAAATGCACTTCCCGGGGGTCGGCGGAGTGCGTTTCGCGGGCTAACCGTTCCGCGCGGGGGCAAGGGTGGGGGTGGGGGCGAGCTCGCGGCGGTCCAGGGTTCCGGAGACGATGGCGATGCTCAGGCCGAGCACGGCGAGCAGGGCGCCGACCCAGTTCGGGGCGACCAGCCCGAGGCCGCCCGCGATCACCAGGCCGCCAAGGTAGGCGCCGATCGAGTTCGCGATGTTGAAGGCCGACTGCACGGCGGCGGACACCATCGAGGGCGCGCCACCCGCCTTCTCCATGATCCGGGCCTGCATCATCGGGCCGATCATGAACCCGGCCACGCCGACCAGGAAGATCGTGATCGCGGAACCGAGCTTGCCCTCCGCCGTCACGGTGAACACCGCGAGCACCGTGGCCAGCGCCAGTAGCGCCACGTACAGACTGGGCATCAGCGCCCGGTCGGCCAGCCGGCCACCGAGGAAGTTGCCCAGGGTCATCCCGAGGCCGGCCAGCGACAGCAGCAGCGTCACCGTGGCCGGCTGGTACCCGGCGACCTCGGTCAGCATCGGCGTCACATAGCTCAGGCAGGCGAAGACCCCGCCGAGCCCGAACATCACGATCGCCAGCGCCAGCCACACCTGCGGGCGGCGGAAGGCACCGAGCTCGCCGCGCAGCGAGGGCTCCGGCGGCTGCCCCTGGTGCGGCACCAGCCTGGCGATGCTCGCCATGGCGGCCACCCCGATCAACGCCACCACGGCGAAGGTGGCCCGCCAGCCGACGCTCTGGCCGAGCAGGGTTCCCAGCGGAACCCCGACCACGTTCGCCAGGGTCAGCCCCATGAACATCATCGAGACGGCCTTGGCCCGGTTGCCCCGCTCCACCAGGCTGGAGGCGACCACGGCGCCCGCGCCGAAGAAGGCGCCGTGCGGCAGGCCCGCGATGAACCGGAACACCACGCCGAGCTCGTGGTTCGGCGCGATCGCGAACAGCGTGTTGCCCACCGTGAACAGGGCCATCATGGCCAGCAGCATGGTCTTGCGCGGCAACCGCACGGCCACGGCGGTGAGCAGCGGGGCCCCGATCACCACGCCGAGCGCGTAGCCGGAGATCAGGTAGCCGGCCGCCGGGATGGACACCCCGAAGTCCGCGGCCGCCTGGGGCAGGACGCCCATCATGACGAACTCGGTGGTACCGATGCCGAAGGCACCGATGGCGAGTGCGAGCAGCGCGACGGGCACGGCTCTCCCCTCTAACCTCTCAAAGCGGACAGACAGGACGGTCTGTATCGATACAGACGTCAAGCGAAAACTAGGCAGCCGACGTTGACCCCGGTGTCGCCGGACTGCCCGATACCAGTGCAACGGAATCCGGTCCCGTTGTCATCCCGTTACCGCGTGACCCTCCCCACGGCGGTGGGACGGGTATGCCGGTGCGCGCGGCGGGAAGAAGGTGAAGAGAGTGCCGAGGAGGTTCGCTGGGCAGGCGAGCGACCGCAGGGGCTCGCGACGGCCGTCGCCGGTGATCTCCGCGAGCGGTGCGGTCGTGCTCGCTGCCCTGTCGCCGGCGTGGGCCGGCGGGCTGGTGTGGGGTCAGCGCTGCGGGCTGGTCACCTGTGAGTCCGAGCCGGGAAACACAAGCCCCTGATGGCCGTCGTTGAACTTGACCAGGTAAGGCGGTTTGCCGTCCTCGCCGCGCACCTCGACGATCTCGCCGCGCCGTTCCCCCGAGCCGACTGTGCGGCCGTGCACCAGGATCTCGTCCCCGACTGTCGCGCGCATGACACGTCACCTCCAGAAACATTGCGGAATTCCGTAGGGCCAAGGGTAAAAGCGGGCCGCGATGCCGTCGAGGTGTGACGGGCAAGGCAATTCAGTCACAACTTGCCCGGATGGGCGACTAAACTCGTTCGTTGATCGAGGAGGTGCCACACCGTGTGTGGAATAGTCGCCGCAACGGGCGACATCGATATTGAGTCCTGTCGCGCGATGTTGAACCGGATCGAGCACCGCGGCCCCGATGACACCGGAGAGATCCAGCGCGGAAACGTCTGGCTCGGCCACCAAAGACTGTCCATCATGGACGTCGAGCATGGGCGGCAGCCGCTCACCGGGCCCGGTGGAACCTATTTGGTGGCCAATGGTGAGATTTACAACCACGGCCGGATCAGGGAACGACTCGGACACGAACTGTTCGGAACCGGTTCGGACAGCGAGGCCGCGTTGCATGCCCTGATCGTGGACGGCCCGGCCGGGCTGGCCTGCCTGCGCGGGATGTTCGCGCTGGCCTGCCTGGACGGCGAGGGCGAACTGCTGGTGGCACGGGACCCGGTCGGGGTGAAGCCGCTGTACTGGGCCCGCAGGGAGGGCGTGACCCTGTTCGCCAGCGAACTGCGTGCCTTCGAGCCGGGGGACCGTCCGCTGGTGGAGAGCTTCCCGCCGGGGCACTGCTGGAGCAGGCGGGGCGGGCTGGTCCGGTTCGCCGACGCGGTGCCAGCCAGGGTGCGGCCCGCGCACCGCGCCGCCGAGCCAGGCTCCTGGGACGAGCTGCTGCTGAAGTCGATCCGGGAGACCGTGGTCACCGCGGTGGAGGACCGGATGATGAGCGACGTCGGGATCGGCGTGTTCCTTTCCGGCGGGCTCGATTCGGCGATCATCGCCGCGGTCGCCGCCGAGCACGCCCGGCGCGCGGGCAGGCCGCTACCGACCTTCGCGATCGGCTCGCCCGACAGCTCCGACCTGGCCGCGGCCCGGGTGGTGGCGGAGTACCTCGGCACCGAGCACCACGAGGTGGTGATGACCGAGGTGGACGCGCTGGCGGCGCTGCCCCGCGCGGTGCGCGCCATCGAGCACTACGACCCCTCGCTGGTGCGCAGCGCCGTGCCGAACCTGCTGCTCGCCGAGTACGCCGCCAAGCGGGTGCCGGCCGTGCTCACCGGGGAGGGCGCCGACGAGCTGTTCGCGGGCTACCCGTACTACCACCAGGAGCCGTTCACCGAACCGGAGGCGCTGCAGGCCGAGCTGGTGCGCACCGTCGGTGAGCTGCACCGGCTGAACCTGCAGCGGTGTGACCGCACCACCATGGCCTTCGGTATGGAGGCGCGGGTGCCGTTCCTGGACCAGGACGTGATCGAGCTGGCGCTGTCCATCCCACCGGAGCACAAGGCGGCCGGGCCCGGCTTCGCGGAGAAGCAACTGCTGCGCGGTGCCTTCGCGGGCTGGCTGCCCGAGGACATCCTGAGCCGGGGCAAGGAGCAGTTCGGCGACGGTTCCGGGGCCAAGGAGGTGCTCGCGGACACCCGGGCGCCCGCGCCGGCCGGCCCGGGCGCCGTCGCGGCGCGCAGTGAGCAGGAGGCCGCCTTCCACGCGCTGTGGGAGGTGGAGTTCGCCGGGATCCGCCCGGAGGCCACCCTTGGCCTGTTCGCAACGGTGTGAACCAGCGGGGAGCCGGCTGTGACCCGCTGGCTAGGGTGACCGGGTGGCCGAGGTGGTGGACCGGGTCGAGGGCGTCTGCGGCGAGCTGGTGCTGCGCCGTGTGGACGCCGACCTAGAGGTGATCGCGAACGGGATGTTCCTGATGGACACCCGCAACGGCGAGTCCGAGCGGCTGCTGGTGACGGTGGCCGCGGACCTGGTGCCCGGAAGGGCACGGCTGCTGATCGGCGGGCTGGGTGTGGGGTACTCGCTGCGCGCCGCGCTGGACCACCCCGGGATCGGCGAGGTCGTGGTGGTCGAGCGGGAGCCCGCGGTGATCGGCTGGAACCGCACCGGGCCGCTGCGCGAGGTGCACGGGAACGCACTGGCCGAGGAACGGGTGCGGCTGGTGCAGGACGACCTGGTGCGCTGGTTGCGGAACACCCCCGAGCGTTTCGACGCGCTCTGCCTCGACATCGATAACGGTCCGCAATGGACGGTTACCGAAGGTAACGCCGAGTTGTACGGCGATGCCGGACTCGATCTGCTCGCCGCGCGCCTGCGGCCGGGCGGGGTGCTCGCGGTGTGGAGCGCCGCGGCCAGCCCGGAGTTCACCCGCCGCCTGCGTGCCCGGTTCAACGAGGTGCGCACCCTGGACGTGCCCGTGCCCCGTGGCGAACCCGACGTCATCTGGCTCGCCCGCGTCTAGCCCCCGCTGTACTCCTGCGAAGTTTGCGGTGAACGGGCCACTCGCAGCATTCTCATCGGTTAGGCGCGGCCAGCGTATTACCGCTGGGTAACCGAGGTGGGTAGCGGCATCGCCGAAGGTTTACCAGTACGCTTGTACCGCTACGACGAGACGCGAGAGATCCGCGAGAGGAGCACCGCTGCTCATGGCCAAGATCAAGGTCGAGGGCACCGTCGTCGAACTCGACGGCGATGAGATGACCCGCATCATCTGGCAGTTCATCAAGGACAAGCTGGTCCACCCCTACCTGGACATCAATCTCGAGTACTACGACCTGGGCATCGAGGAGCGGGACCGCACCGACGACCAGATCACGGTCGACGCGGCGAACGCCGTCAAGGCGCACGGTGTCGGCGTCAAGTGCGCCACGATCACCCCGGACGAGGCGCGGGTCGAGGAGTTCGGCCTGAAGAAGATGTGGCGCAGCCCGAACGGCACCATCCGGAACATCCTGGGCGGGGTCGTCTTCCGGGAGCCGATCATCATCTCGAACATCCCGCGGCTGGTACCCGGGTGGACCAAGCCGATCATCATCGGCAGGCACGCGCACGGTGACCAGTACAAGGCCACCGACTTCAAGGTCCCCGGCCCCGGCACGGTCACCATCACCTACACCCCCGAGGACGGCTCCGAGCCGATGGAGTTCGAGGTCGCCAGGTACCCGGAGGGTGGCGGCGTGGCCATGGGGATGTACAACTACCGCCGCTCCATCGAGGATTTCGCACGCGCGTCGTTGCAGTACGGGCTCGACCGGGGCATGCCGGTCTACATGTCCACCAAGAACACCATCCTCAAGGCCTACGACGGCATGTTCAAGGACGTGTTCGCCGAGATCTACGAGGAGGAGTTCAAGGCCGACTTCGAGGCCAAGGGGCTCACCTACGAGCACCGGCTGATCGACGACATGGTCGCGGCCTCGCTGAAGTGGGACGGCGGCTACGTCTGGGCCTGCAAGAACTACGACGGTGACGTGCAGTCCGACACCGTCGCGCAGGGCTTCGGCTCGCTGGGCCTGATGACCTCGGTGCTGCGCACCCCGGACGGCAGGACGGTGGAGGCCGAGGCCGCGCACGGCACGGTCACCCGGCACTACCGGCAGCACCAGCAGGGCAAGCCGACCTCGACCAACCCGATCGCCTCCATCTTCGCCTGGACCAGGGGGCTGGAGCACCGCGGCAAGCTGGACGGCAACTCCGAGCTGGTCGGCTTCGCGAACAAGCTGGAGCAGGTGGTCGTGGAGACCGTGGAGAGCGGCAAGATGACCAAGGACCTCGCCCTGCTGGTCGGCAAGGACCAGGACTTCCAGACCACCGAGGACTTCCTGGCCACGCTGGACGAGAACCTGCAGAAGAAGATCGCCGAGGGCTGACCCGCACCGCCAGGGCCCTGAACGTGGCTTTCCGGACGTCAGACGTCGCGAACGGCACTTTTGAGTCGTTCAACGTCGCGATCGCCACGTTCAGGGCATCACGGCGGGTAGCTGACACCAGCGGGTGGTTCGACCGCTCGGGCCTGTCCGGGCGCTCCGCCGCGGCTCTACCCTGGCCGGGGCGGCGGTACGGGCGTCATGGAGGAGCCCTGTGATACTCGGCATTCCGAAGCGGACGATCATCATTGTGGCGGTGCTCGCCGGGATCGGCCTGATCTACGTGCTGGGCGCGAACGAGCGGCCGTCCGACGCCGAGTCGGGCGGCGGGGACGCAGGCTGCAAGGTACGGGTGACCGCCGACATCCTGAACGTCCGCGCCGGCCCGGGGACCGACACCACCATCGTCGGCAAGTTCCAGCAGGACGCCGAGACCGAGGCCGAACCGGTGGTCCAGGACGGCTTCCGCAAGCTGGCCGAGGGCCGCTGGGCGGCCGAGGAGTTCCTGCGCCCGGTGGACGGCGCGAGCTGCGGCTGAGGCTGAGCGGCCAGGGCTACAGCGGGACCACCAGGTCCTCCGTTGCCGCGAGCACCGGACCGCCGAACTCCGCCCGCGCCTCGCGCACCGAAACCGCACGATCACTGCCCGGCCAGAAGTGGGTGAGCAGCAGCCTGCCCGCCCCCGCCGCGGCCGCCACCTCCCCGGCCTCGCTCGCGGTCAGCAGGTACCGCGGCCCGGTGGCCGGGGCGGGCCCCTGCAGCGTGGCCTCGGCGATGAACAGGTCGGTGCCTGCGGCCAGGTCGGTCAGCGCGGGCGCGGGCCCGGTGTCCCCTGTGTAGGCAAGGCTCAGCCCCGGCGCCTCCAGCCGGACGCCCCGGTTGGGCACGTGGTGCGGCAGCGGGAAGCCGGTCAGCCGCAGCGGGCCGAGCCGGGCCGCCGCGCCCAGCTCATGCACCTCGAACACCGCATGCGGGTCCGGGCGCGGTTCCATCGCGGCCAGCACCCTGAGCACCCCCGGCGGGCAGTACAGCGGCAGCCGGGCGGCACCGGTGTAGTACCGGACCCGGCCCAGCGCGCTCAGGTCCGCGCAGTGGTCCGGATGCTCGTGGGTGATGACCACCGCGTCCACCGCGCCGTCCGGGCACCGCGCCAGCAGGCGCGCGGCCGTGCCGTAGCCGAGGTCGAGCACCACCCGGAAGCCGTCGTGGTCCAGCAGGAAACCACTGCAGGCGCGACCGGGCTCCGGCCAGGCGCCGCAGCTGCCGAGCACGGTCAGTTCGGGCACCGCATCCTCCTGGGGGTCGAACGGGACTGTCGTGGTGCGCCGGTAGCCTCCCGGGCGTGCTGACCGTCTCCACCGTGAATGTCAACGGCCTGCGTGCCGCCGCGAAGAAGGGCTTCGTGGAATGGCTGGCCGCGACCGAGGCCGATGTGGTCGCCTGCCAGGAGGTGCGCGCCGAGCCGGAGCAGCTGCCTGCGACGGTACGCGAGCCGCAGGGCTGGCACGCCGTGCACGCCGCCTGCTCGATCAAGGGCCGCAACGGCGTCTCGCTGTACAGCAGGCACGAGCCGGAGTCGGTGCGCACCGGTTTCGGCGAGGCGGAGTTCGAGGACAGCGGGCGCTACCTGGAACTGCACCTTCCCGGGCTGGTGGTGGCCAGCCTGTACCTGCCGAGCGGGGATGTCGGCACCCCGCGCCAGGACGAGAAGGAGCGGTTCATGGCCGCCTTCCTGCCCTACCTCGCCGAGTTGCGGGCCAAGTCCGAGGCCTCCGGGCGCGAGGTGCTGGTGATGGGGGACTGGAACATCGCCCATGCCGAGATCGACCTGAAGAACTGGCGGACCAACCGGAAGAACTCCGGCTTCCTTCCGGAGGAACGCGCCTGGCTGGGCCGGGTGTTCGACGAGGTGGGCTATGTCGACGTGCAGCGCAGGCTCGACCCGGAGGGGCCCGGCCCGTACACCTGGTGGTCCTACCGGGGCAAGGCCTTCGACAACGACTCGGGCTGGCGGATCGACCTGATCTGCGCCACCCCGCGGCTGGCGGAGGCCTGCGCCTCGGTGCGGGTGGAGCGCGCGGCCAGCTACGAGCAACGCTGGTCCGACCACGCCCCGGTCACCGCGCGGTTCGACCATCCGGCTCCCGCCAGCTGAGGATCCGGCCGGTCTTCCCGCCAGACTTGGCGAACTCGCCGGGGAACACCCGCAGGAACCACGGTGTCAGCCGGATCGCGCCCCAGGCCGGGGCGGCGGGCCCCTGCTCGGTCCACTCCGGGATCCCGATCGCGCCAGGGTCGTAGCCAAGCGGTTCCGGGGTGCTCCGGAACCGCTCCCAGCACTCCCGCTTGCTCGCCTCGTCCAATAACAACTCGGCGCGGCACTCCGCCACGCAGGTGTCGTACGCCTCGGCCCCGTCCCAGTAGTTGCAGGACACATACGGGTTGCCGGCCAGATGCGCCCGCTTCAACGGAGTCACCATGCTGCCGACCCAGCCGGTCAGCTCGGTGCCGTCCCATTCCCACAGCGCATGCACCATCCGGGAGCGCGGCCGCCCGGCCCGGTCCACCGTGGCCATCGTGCAGTAGACCATCCGGTTGGCCATCTCGGTGAAGGCCGGGGCCACGGTGCGCAGCTCTTCGGTACTCAAGCTCGATCACTCCCTCTCCTGAACCACTCCAGATATAGTACTTTGCCTGTAGTGGTTCAAGTGGTTTCCGGAAGGAGGCGCATGCGGACGAACCCGGAGCGCAGGGCCGCGCTGGCGGAGGCGGCGATCGAGGTGCTGGCGCGGCGCGGCGCCCGCGGGCTGACCTTCCGTGCGGTGGACACCGAGGCCGGGGTGCCCGCCGGGACGGCTTCGAACTACTTCGCCAACCGGGACGACCTGCTGTGGCACGCCGCCGCGAAGATCCACGAACGGCTCGGCCCCGGCGCGGCCGAGCTGGCCGACTACCAGCGAGCGGAGCCCTCGCGCGAGCTGGTGGCGCGGATGTTGCGCGGCCTGCTGCAGCGCGTGCGGGCCGACCGCACCGGTTACCTGGCGCTACTGGAGCTGCGGCTGGAGGCGACCCGGCGGCCCGGCCTGCGGGCGGCGCTGACCGAGACCGTCCGGGCGAACCTGGACGGCAACGTCCAGGGCCACCTGGACCGCGGCCTGCCGGGGAACGAGACAACGGTGCTGCTGTTGTACCTGGCCATGACGGGGTTGATCGTGGAGCAGCTGACCCTGCCGGAGGTGCTGCCCGCGGCCGAACCGGCCGAGGTGATCGCCGCGCTGGTGGAGCGGGTCGTGCCCGCGGGCTGAGCCGGGTGTCCCGGCCCACACCCCGCCGTCGGCTGCGTTCGGTAACTCGCTAGCCTCTGTCGGCGCGATGATCGCAACTCGCCGGTCTTGACACACTCGGTAGTTTGCATCTCGACGGATACACCCGTCCGGGTGATGGCCCGGCGGCTCGGAAGACCTGACATTCTCGTCGCGGGAGGCACTCCGGTGCGCAACCCAGCAAGGCAGCCGGTGCGGATACTCCGTGCCGGGGCGATCGTGACGGCCGTGCCGGTGGCGGTACTGCTCGCCGGTCCTGGCAGCGCCATGGCCCAGGGCGAGGCCGAGCCCGCGGACGTCGCCCCGAACGAGGTCGCGTTCGGCCTGCTCGGCCCGGTCGGGCTGATCGCGGTCGCACTCGGCATCGTGGGCATGGCACTGGGCGTGCTCCGGCAGCGCAGGAAGGCCCGCGAGCACGCCGCCGCGGTGGTGCAGGCCGGTGCCGAGACGCCCGAGCCGACGGCAGCGGACCTGACCGAGGAGGCCACCCGCCCGATGCTCACCCCGGCACCGCGCAGCCCGGTCGGCTGAGGCCCGTTCGACGGCCTGTCCGGCGGCCTGCCCCCGGCTTATTCCGCCGCGCGCGGTGCCATCCCGCACAGCGCGACCCCTAACCCACCAGGGCCCAGCGCCCGTAGTCTCGGGCCATGGCAGACAGCGTCTCGATCACCCCGCCTGAGCAGAAACCGAGCCCGTCCGCGATGCGCCGCGCGCTCAAGCGCGCGGAGGACGGGGTCGCACTGGACGTCACCGAATCGGCCGTGCTGCTGCACGCCCGGGACGAGGACCTGGACCGGCTGCTGGCCGCGGCCCGCCAGGTCCGGGACGCCCACCTTGCCGACCAGGGCCGCTCCGGCATCGTCACCTACTCGAGCAGCGTGTTCATCCCGCTGACCCGGCTGTGCCGGGACCGGTGTCACTACTGCACCTTCGTCACCGTGCCGGGCAAGCTGCACTCGCTCTACCTCGAGCGCGACGAGGTGCTGGAGATCGCCCGCGCCGGTGCGGCTGCCGGGTGCAAGGAAGCCCTGTTCACCCTCGGCGACCGGCCGGAGGACCGCTGGCCGCAGGCGAAGCAGTGGCTAGAGGAGCGCGGCTATTCGTCCACTTTGGACTATGTGCGGGCTTCGGCGATCGCGGTGCTTGAGGAGACCGGCCTGCTGCCGCATCTCAACCCCGGCGTGCTGAGCTGGGAGGAGCTACAGCGGCTCAAGCCGGTCGCACCCAGCATGGGCATGATGCTGGAGACCACGGCGGAGCGCCTCTGGTCGGAGAAGGGCGGACCGCACTACGGCAGCCCGGACAAGGAGCCAGCGGTGCGGCTGCGGGTGCTGGACGACGCGGGCCGGGTCGGCGTCCCGTTCACCACCGGCATCCTGGTCGGCATCGGCGAAACCAGGGCCGAGCGGGCCGAGTCCCTGCACGCCATCCGGCAGCGGGCGCGGCAGTACCGCAACGTCCAGGAGATCATCGTGCAGAACTTCCGGGCGAAGCCGGACACCGCGATGCGGGAGCACGCCGACGCCGACATCACCGACCTGGCCGCCACGGTCGCCGTGGGCAGGCTGCTGATGCCGCCGGGGGTCAGCGTGCAGGCGCCGCCGAACCTGCTCGGCGAGCAGCACGCGCTGCTGCTGCGGGCCGGCATCGACGACTGGGGCGGGGTCTCCCCCGTGACCCCGGACCATGTGAACCCCGAGCGCCCGTGGCCGCGGGTGGACGAGCTGGCCGAGTGGACCGCGCAGGCCGGTTTCGACCTGCGCGAGCGGCTGGCGGCCTACCCGAAGTACGTGCGGGAGGCGGACAAGTGGATCGACATCCGGCTGCACCCGCATGTGACCGCGCTGGCGGATCCGGAGGGGCTGGCCGATGAGCAGGCCCCGGTGCGTGGCCACGAGTGGCAGGAGCCGGACGGCGGGCTGGACACCACCGGCCGGGCCGACCTGCACTCCGCCATCGACACCGAGGGCAGGACCGGGGACCGGCGCGGTGACTTCGACAGCGTGTACGGCGACTGGGACGCGCTGCGGGCGCAGGTCCCCGCGCAGGGCGCGCCGGAGCGCCTGGACGCCGATGTGCGGACGGGCCTGCGGCTGGCCGCCGAGTACCCCGGCGCCCTGCTGGACGAGACGCACGCGGACGCCGCCATGGCGCTGCTCACCGCGGACGGTGCCGCGCTGGAGACGTTGACCAGGCTGGCCGACGAGCTGCGGGCCGACGTCGTCGGCGACGACATCACCTACGTGGTCAACCGCAACATCAACTTCTCCAATGTCTGCTACGTGGGCTGCCGGTTCTGCGCCTTCGCCCAGCGCGAGCGGGACGCCGACGCCTTCCGGCTCTCGGTGGACGAGGTGGCCGCGCGGGCGGTGGAGGCATCGGCCGCAGGCGCGACCGAGGTGTGCATGCAGGGCGGCATCGACCCGAAGCTGCCGGTCAGCTACTACGCCGACATCGTGCGCGCGATCAAGGCCGCGGTACCGGACATGCACGTGCACGCGTTCTCCCCGATGGAGATCGTCTCGGCTGCGGCCAAGGCGGGCGTCAGCGTCGAGGAATGGCTGACCGAGCTGCGCGACGCCGGGCTCGGCTCGATCCCTGGCACGGCGGCGGAGATCCTGGACGACGACGTGCGCTGGGTGCTCACCAAGGGCAAGCTGCCGGCCGCGACCTGGATCGACGTGGTCTCCACCGCGCACCGGCTGGGCATTCCCTCCTCCAGCACGATGATGTACGGGCATGTGGACCATCCCGGCCACTGGCTCGGGCACCTGCGCGTGCTGTCCCGGATCGCGGGGGAGACCGGCGGTTTCACCGAGTTCGTCGGGCTGCCGTTCGTGCACCACAACGCGCCGATCTACCTGGCGGGGGTGGCCCGGCCGGGCCCGACCATGCGGGACAACCGCGCGGTGCACGCCTTCGCCAGGCTCGGCCTGCACGGCCGGATCGACAACGTGCAGTGCTCCTGGGTCAAGCTCGGTGACGAGGGCACCGCGCAGGTGCTGCGCGGCGGGGCCAACGACATCGGCGGCACGCTGATGGAGGAGACCATCTCCCGGATGGCCGGTTCGGAGCACGGTTCCTCGCGTACCGCGGCCGAGCTGGACCACCTGGCCACCCTGGCCGGGCGGCCGTCCCGGCAGCGCAGCACCACCTACGGCCACCGCGTCGGCGTCGGCGTCTGACCGCCGGGGCGGCCGCGCTCAGGGCAGTTCCGGCCAGCTGAGGGTGGCCAGGGTGCGGGCGTGTGCGCAGGTCTGCTCGTCCGCTTCGCCCTCCTGCTGGTAGACCGTGAGCTCCGCGGTCTCGGCCTGCCCGTCCTCCCCGGTGGCGGGCAGGCCGGTGCGGTCGAAGGTCAGGCTCACCGTGCCGCGCCGGCATCTGTGCCCGTGGACGCTCGGTTCCAGCTCGCGGTCGGCACCGGGCACGGCGGCCACCTCGGGGATGTCCAGCAGCGGGCAGGGGTCCAGCCTGCCGAGCGAGTTCTCCGCGAAACTCAGCCGCCCGACCCGTCGCTCGGTGATCGCGGAGACCACCCCGGAAACCGCCGCCTCGGCAACCGCACGTCGCACCTGCGGCGGCGAGGTGGGTGGTCCGCACGCAGGTGTCATCGCTACCGGAGGCGAGCACGTCAAACACTGAGACGGGGGTCACCCCGACATGACTCGGTGCGGCGTGCCTAGCAGGGGTTGGCACGCCGCACCGAGTGGGGCGGATCGCGGAACTAGCGAGTGTTGCGCGCGATCCAGTTGGCGAAGTAGGACACGTCCACGTAGATCGACGGCCCGGTGGCGCAGGTCGGGTCGCCGTTACCGGAACGGCTGGTGGCGCCGATCAGCTGCCAGGTCCCGTTCACCCGCTTGATCTGCGGGCCGCCGGAGTCCCCGTAGCAGGCACCCTTGTTGCCGTCCGGGTTGTTGGTGCAGATCTCGGCGGCACCGTTGATGCCGCGGCAGCTGCGGTCGGACACGATCGAGGTGTCCAGCTCCTGCAGGGTGACCGGGGCGCCACAGCCCCCGCGCGGGGCGCAGGTCTGGCCCCAGCCGATGATCCGGGTCGCGGTGCCGACCGAACCGGAGCTCTGCGCGATCTGGATCGGCTGCTGCCGGACCGAGCTGGACAGCCGCAGCAGCGCGAGGTCGATCGAGGGGTGTGCGATGCGCTCGGCGACCCTGGCGACGCTGCCGCCACTGGTCCGGTTCGTCGTGCCGACGCGGACCTGCGCTGGCTGGCCACAGTGCCTGGCCGTGACCACCCAGTTCGGCTTGATCAGGGAGCCACCACAACTGTGGCTACCCCAGTAGGACTGCAGCGAAGCCATGAACGAGTAGGTCTGGGTCGCGTCGTGACCGCCGACGATGAACGGCTCGACGCCGGTCGTCTCCGTCGCCGCCGCGGTGGTGGGAACCGCCACCGCGGACAGCGCGGTGGCCGCCGCGACGAACAGGCCGGAGAGCAGGGACCGTGCCTTCATGAGTTCTCCTTCACTTGAGCGCGGAAAGAGCGAGCCGGCTCGAGGAGAACGGTAAGTAACTGGCCGGGCGCGCAGAACCTTCGTAAGTAGGGCACGCGCACCCATGCCTACTTTCGTCTCAGTACTTTGGTACTGGTGCTTTCGGGCCGGGCCGCCACGGAGGCCGGTGACCAGGGCCCGCGGGGATGCGGGACAATCCTGATGTGTCCGAAGCAAGCGTGTCCGAAGCAGCAGCCTCGCCGGCCAGGGGCGGCAAGCCCCGCGTGCTGTCCGGGATCCAGCCCACCGCCGACTCCTTCCACCTCGGCAACTACCTCGGTGCCCTGCGGCAGTGGGTCCGGCTGCAGGACACGCACGAGACCTTCTACTGCGTTGTGGACCTGCACGCGATCACCGTGGAGCACGACCCCGCGCTGTTGCTGGAGCGCACCCGGCGCTCGGCCGCGCAGCTGCTGGCGATCGGGCTCGACCCGGAGCAGGGCGCGCTGTTCGTGCAGAGCCAGGTGCCCGAGCACGCGCAGCTGAGCTGGGTGCTGGAGTGCCAGACCGGGTTCGGCGAGGCGAGCCGGATGACCCAGTTCAAGGACAAGGCCGCCAAGCAGGGCACCGACCGGGCCAGTGTCGGCCTGTTCACCTACCCGGTGCTGCAGGCCGCGGACATCCTGCTGTACCAGGCGAACGCGGTGCCGGTCGGGGAGGACCAGCGGCAGCACCTCGAGCTGTCCCGCAACCTCGCGCAGCGGTTCAACAACCGGTTCGGCCCCACCTTCACCGTGCCCGAGCCGCATATCGTGACCGACACCGCGAAGATCTACGACCTGCAGGACCCCACCGCGAAGATGAGCAAGTCGGCCTCCTCGGCCAACGGGCTGATCGAGCTGATGGAGGACCCGAAGCGGTCGGCGAAGAAGGTCCGCTCCGCGGTGACCGACACCGGCAGGGAGATCGTCTACGACCCCGAGGGAAAGCCAGGGGTCTCCAACCTGCTCACCATCTACTCGGCACTCACCGACCGCCCGGTCGCCGAGCTGGAGACCGCCTACGACGGCAAGGGCTACGGCGACCTGAAGAAGGACGTCGCGGCGGTGCTCGTCGACTTCGTCGAGCCGTTCCAGCAGCGGGTCCGGTCTTATCTGGACGATGTCGCCGAGCTGGACAAGCTGCTCACCCGGGGGGCCGAGCGGGCCCGCGATGTGGCCTCGGCGACCCTGTCCGAGGTGTACCGCCGGATCGGTTTCCTCCAGCCAGCCCGTTAGTGTTAGAACCAGCGCACGGCGCAGCGGATCTTCGGTTCGGCGGCCGGCCTGCCGTCCACCGGGTCCGGATCGTCCGGGGTGGGCACGACCCCTTTCGCCGCAACGCGGTCCAAGGTGGACAGTCCGCTCCAGGTGGTGCGGCCGAACACGGTGTAGTTCGGCCGCAGCGCGGAGTCGCCGTATACCAGGAAGAACTGGCTGCCATTGGTGTCCGGACCGGCGTTGGCCATGGCCAGGGTGGCGCGTGCGTACAGCTTCGCCTGCCCCGTCTCGTCGCCGGGCCACGGCGGCAGGTCGGTGGGCAGCTCGTCCGGGTAGCGGTAGCCGGGCCCGCCCTCGCCGGTGCCGCCCGGGTCACCGCACTGCAGCACCTTCAGCGTGTCGTATGCGGTCAGCCGATGGCAGACCGTGCGGTCGTAGAACCCGTGCCGCACCAGATGCAGGAAGCTCTTGACGGTGCACGGTGCCTTGGCCCGGTCCAGTACCAGCGGGACCCGGCCCAGGTTGGTGCGCAGGGTCACCAGCGCGAACCCGGTGTCCCGTGGTTCGCGCGAGTCCGGCGGCAACGGCACCGGCCGCGCGGGCGGATCGTCCGGGGTCTCGGTGTAGCCGCAGGGACCGGGGCCTGCCATTGCGGGCTCGGCCGTCGCGGTGCCGCCGGCACCGAGCAGCGCGGCGATCATGGCGAGCGTCGCGGCGCCGGCGGGAAGGTAGCGGCGTCGTCCGGGCACGGTGGGCTCCCTTCGGCTGCGAGCGCCCCAGTCAACCAGCGCGCGCACCGGTGTGGACACCTGCGGAGGTAGGAACCTCGCCCGCGTTGCGGGGTGTGGCCCGCCTGGTTAGCGTCTGTCCGTGCCAGCGGAAGAAGCCCAGCAAGAGAAGCTGATCCCCCGCCTGCGGCGGAAGTACCCGGCACTGGACCACCTGGTCCGGGCCAAGGACGCGTTCAACGAGCGGTACGGCAACCACTATGCCGCGGCGATCACCTACTTCAGCGTGCTCTCCCTGTTCCCGCTGCTGATGGTCGGGTTCTCCGTGGTGGGCCTGGTCGTCGCCGGCGACAAGGCGGTGCTGAACGACCTGCGCGCCCGTATCACCGAGGCGGCGCCATCGGGCCTCGGCAACCTGCTCAGCGATATCGTCGAGTACGCGCTGGACGCGCGCGGCGGGGTGCTCAGCTTCGGCCTGGTGGTGGCGTTGTACTCCGGCATCGGCTGGATGAGCAACCTGCGCGATGCACTGACCGCGCAGTGGGGCCAGGAGAAGAAGCCGCTACCACTGGTGTCCACCAAGCTCAAGGACCTGGTGGCGCTGGCCGGTCTCGGCGCGGCGCTGCTGGTGTCCTTCGCGCTCACCGCGCTGGGCGGCAGCCTTGGCAAGTTCCTGCTCGACCTGGCCGGGCTGGACGACGTGGGCTGGGCCCGGCTGCTGCTGAAGCTGGCCACCATCGTGTTGTCCCTGGCTGCCAACGTGCTGGTCTTCCTCTGGGTGATCGCGCGACTACCCCGGCAGCGGGTCGGGCTGCGCAGCGCCGTGCGTGGCGCGATCATCGCCGCCCTCGGCTTCGAGGTGCTCAAGCAGGTCACCGCGATCTACCTCGGGCTGGTCTCCGAGTCGCCTGTCACCGTACTGTTCGGGCCGATCATCGGCCTGATGTTCTTCGCCAACCTCGTCTCCCGGTTCCTGCTGCTGGTCACCGCGTGGACGGCGACGGCACGGGAGAACATCGTGCACACCGTGGAACCGCCGCCGCCAGCGGTGATCCGGCCGCAGGTACGGGTGCGGCGCGGCCCCGGCGCCGGAGCGGCGGCCGGGGCCTTCGGGCTCGGCGCGCTGCTCGGCTGGCTGGCCCGTCGGCGCTGAGCGCGGCGCCAGCCGATGCGCATATGCTCGCGGTGACGCATTGGGGGCATAGTGACGGAAAAGGTTACGCACGGTGACGCCGCGACCCGGCGGTTGCCGCGCGAGATCTGGGTACTTGTCGGTGCGAGCTTCCTGATCGCCATCGGGTACGGGCTGATCGCGCCCGCGCTGCCGAGCTTCGCCACCAGCTTCGACGTCGGTGTGACCGCGGCCTCGGTGGTGGTGAGCGCGTTCGCCTTCGTCCGGCTGGCCTTCGCCCCGGTGAGCGGGCGGCTGGTGACCAGGTTCGGCGAGCGCCCGACCTACCTGGTCGGGCTGCTGATCGTGGCGGCGGGCACGATCGCCTGCGCCTTCGCGGCCGAGTACTGGCAGTTGCTGCTGTTCCGCTCGCTGAGCGGGGTCGGCTCGACCATGTTCACCGTCTCCGCGATCGGGTTGCTGATCCGTATCTCACCCCCGCACCTGCGCGGGCGGGCATCCGGGCTGTGGGGCACGAGTTTCCTGCTCGGCGGGATCGCGGGCCCGATCATCGGCAGCGGGCTGGTCGTGGTGTCCCTGCGGGCGCCGTTCCTCGCCTACGGGGTGGCGCTGCTGCTCACCACCGGGCTGGTCTGGTGGCAGCTACGCGACTCCGCGCTCGCCGGGCGGGCCGACTCCGATGGCGAGCCGGTGCTGAGCCTGCGCGCGGCGCTGCGGCACCGCACCTACCGGGCCGCGCTGGCCTCGAACTTCGCCAACGGCTGGGTGGTTTTCGGCATCCGGATGTCCCTGGTGCCGCTGTTCGTGACCGCGGTGCTTGCCAAGGGGGAGGAGTTCACCGGGATCGTGCTTTCGGTGTTCGCCGCGGCCAACGCGCTGGTGCTGCTGGTGTCCGGCCGGTTCGCCGACACCAAGGGACGCAAGCCGCCTGCCCTCCTCGGGCTCGCCCTGCTCGGGGTGGGCACGGTGCTGCTCGGCCAGTCCGGTGAGGCCTGGCTGTTCCTGGCGGGCGCGGTGATCGCCGGGCTCGGCTCCGGGACGCTGAACCCGGCGCAGAACGCCGCGGTGGCCGACGTGCTGGGGTCCAAGGCGCGCGGCGGCAGCGTGCTGGCCGGGTTCCAGATGGCAGCCGATGTGGGTGCCGTGCTCGGCCCGCTGGTGGCGGGCGCCATCGCCGAGCAGTCCTCCTACGGCCTGGCCTTCCTGGTCACCGGCGGGATCGCCGCGGCGGCGCTGGTGGCCTGGTGGCTGGCGAGCGAGACGTTGCCAGCCGGGGAGCCCGAGGAGCACGCGGCCCAGGACGCCGCCTCCGGGGACTGCCGCGACCTGGACTGCCGCAACTCGCCGAGCGGAAGCTCGCTGCGGATGACCGAGGAGCAGGAGGCTACTGGCCCTCGGCCTGGCGACGGCGGTGCACGAGGATGACGCCGCCGATGGACAGCACCGCGGCGATCAGGGTGATCACCCAGCCGGTGACGCCGAACGGGTCCTCCGGCGTGGACGAGCTGGCCAGCCCGGCCTCCTCGTCTCCTTCGGGGGCCGGGGTGGCCCGCTCGCTGGTGGGTTCGGTGTAGAAGATCCGGCCGACCGGCTCCGCCCCGGTCGCCGCCACCCGGAAGCCGTAGTCGAGCAGCTCGGCCGCCTGTTCGGACAACCGGGTCGGGCGTTGCTCACCGCGCAGCAGCACCACCGCCAGCCGCCTGCCGTCCCGCTGCGCCGCGCCGACGTAGGTATGCCGGGCGTCGTCGGTGAACCCGGTCTTGCCGCCGAGGAAACCCGGATAGTCGCTGAGCAGCCGGTTGTCGTTGTAGATCGGGAAGGCGGGTTCGCCGTTCCCGCCGGGGAACTCGATCGTCCTGGTGCCGACCGCCGCGGCGAACTCGGGTTGCCGCATGGCGTAGTTGAAGATCAGGCTCAGGTCGTAGGCCGAGCTCATCATTCCCGGCCCGTCCAAACCGGACGGTGTGGCGGCGTGGGTGTCCCTGGCGCCGAGCTGCTCGGCGAGCGCGTTCATCTTCGCCACCGCGGCCGGCACCCCGCCCAGTGCGGTGGCGAAGGCGTGCGCGACGTCGTTACCGGAGCGCATCAGCAGCCCGTGCAGCAGATCGTCCACGGTGTACGAACTGCCTGCCTTGATGCCGACGCAGGTGCACTCCTGCTCGGCGTCCGTTGTGGTCGGAGTGATCCGCTCGTCGGTGTCCATCTCATCGAGCACCACCAGCGCCAGCAGCACCTTGATCAGCGAGGCGGGGCGGTAGCGCCCGTGCGGGTTCTTCGCCACCAGCACATCGCCGGTGTCCAGGTCGTGCAGCATCCAGGAGTGCGCCGTGGTGCCCGCGGGTGGGTTCAGGATGTCCGGCGGGAGCACCAGCCCGCATTCGGCCATCCGCTCACCACCCGCGGCGCGGTCAGGGACCGGCGGCGGCTCGGGGGACTCCTGGCCGGGCGGCGGCCGCTCCGAGGTGTCCACCGGGGGCGGCGGCAGCAACCGGTTCGGGCAGTCCTCGTCCGCGGCGGCCGCCGTGCCGGGCTGCGCGTACGCCACGGGCGCCAGCACCAGCATGGACAGCACGGTGGCGAGCAGGAGCCGGAGTGAGCGAGTGGGGCGGGTGTGCACCCGTGCAGGCTAACCGCCACCCCGGCGGCATACTGCGGGGCATGCGCATGTCGCGGGCTACGTCGCTCTTTCTAATGATCTTCGGCATCTGGTCCTGGGTCATCTGGATCACCTTCGCGCGCAACCTCATGGCCAGTGACGACGCCTGGCGTCCGGACGGCTCTCCCACCTCATTCTTCGTGGTGCACGCGGTACTGGCGGTGGTCTCCTTCGGGCTCGGAACCGCCATCGGGGTGATCGGCTGGCGCGGCTGGCGGGCCGCTCGCCGTGACCCGAACCGGTGATTGCTCCGGATGGCGGGCGCCGCGCCGGTGATCAACTGCCTAACGTGCACCCTGCCTGATACTGCACTGGAGGTGGGAATGTCCCGATCCCGACGTTGGCTGCTACCCGCGGCCACGACGCTCGCGCTGGGTGCGACCGGCATCCTGGCGCCGGCCGCGAATGCCGAACCGGCCGCGGCCACAGACTGTGACTCGACCGGTCCGGAGTACGGCTACGTGGTGCTCTACGACCCGCACACCCCGCGGCACCGGGTGGAGCGGGAGCTGCGGGCCGAATGCGGCGACCCGGTCGCCTACTACCGGGAGATCGGCGTCGCGGTGGCGAACTCGAGCGATCCCGGATTCGCCGAGCGCATCGGCGTGTTCCGTGCCTACTCGGGCAGCAGGGAGATCGCCGAGCCGCCGGAGAGCGATGCCGCAAGGGCCAGGGCACAGGCCCGCGCGGCCAAGGACGAGAAGCTGGAACGCACCACCGGGGTGATGTCCGGCAGCGAGGACCTCAGCGCCCTGCAGTGGGACATGCGGGCGATCAAGGCACCGCAGGCCAACCGGATCGACGAGGGCAGCCGCTCGGTCACCGTGGGTGTGGTCGACTCGGGTATCGAGCCGACGCATCCCGCGCTGGAGCACGCCATCGACCCCGGGGCCTCGGCAGGCTGCCTGACCGGCGCCCCGGACACCGGCGCGCAGGCCTGGGCGCCGACGACCTCCGACCACGGCACGCATGTCGCGGGCACCATCGCGGGCAAGGACCCCGCCGCCGGTTTCACCGGCGTGGCGCCGGGGGTGCGGCTGGCCTCGGTGAAGGTGGTCAACGACCAGGGCCTGATCTACCCGGAGGCCGCGGTGTGCGGCCTGATGTGGTCGGCGAAGCACCGGTTCGAGGTGGCCAACCACAGCTACTACACCGACCCCGGCATGTTCTACTGCCCGAAGCAGCCGGGGGACGCCGCGGCCTTCGAGGCGGTGCGGCGCGCGGTGCAGTACTCGACCCGGCGCGGGGTGCTCAACGTGGCCGCCGCGGGCAACAGCGGGTTCAACATCCCGGAGCAGACCACCGACCCGAACCGGCCGCATCCGGTGAACCCCGACTGCGCGATCCTGCCCGGCGGGGTCGACGACGTGGTGACCGTGTCCGCGACCGGCTACCACGACACCAAGGCGTTCTACAGCAACTACGGCAGGAACGCGATCGAGGTGACCGCCCCCGGCGGCGACCCCACCCAGGTGCCGCCAGCGGACGAAGGCCCCGCCTGCCCGCTGTCCGCGGTGTTCGACGGTAAGTACGGCAGCAAGTGCGGTACCTCGATGGCCTCCCCGCACGCGGCCGGGGTGGTCGCGCTGCTGGCAGGCAAGTACCGGCACGCCCCGCCGTGGGCACTGGCCGCGCTGCTCGGGTTCAAGGCCGCGGATCCGGTTCCCTGCGGGGAAGCCGCGGACTGCGAAGGTCCGAAGTGGAACAACTCCTTCTACGGCAGGGGAATGGTGAACGCGTTGCGTGCCGTTCGCTGAACCTCCTGAATAACTGACCGCACGCGGGCACGGCAAAATCCTTGCTGTGCCCGCGTTTTTGCGCCTGCGGAGCGGACCAGACCGTTGCGCCGGTTCCCTTTCCGCGCTGCGCCGTTCGGCCCTATTCGGGTCACGGTTGCGAAACGCGGGCGGCTGCGGCAGTAACGCGGGTGCGCATTCTCCCGCTGGTGGGGTGCAGAAACGCTCACCTCGGTGAGCGGTCCCCACGGGTGATCGGGAGGTTCACATGGGCTGGAGTGCGCGAAGAACGAGACCTCGCAGGTTATTGGCGGCCTCGCTGGCCGGGACGCTGGCCGCGGTCGGGCTGGTCGCGTTGCCTGCGACGCAGGCGGCGGCCGCGGTGCCGGACGGGTTCGAGGACACGGTGGCGATCTCCGGACTCAGCTCACCGACGGCGGCCGCCTTCGCCCCGGACGGGCGGGTGTTCGTCGCGGAGAAGAGCGGCATCGTCAAGGTCTTCGACTCAGCTGCCGATCCGAGCGCCACGGTGTTCGCCGACCTGCGCACGCAGACGCAGAACTTCTGGGATCGCGGGTTGCTCGGACTTGCCGTGGACCCGCAGTTCCCGCAGCGGCCCTATGTGTACGTCAGCTATACCTACGACGCCGAACCCGGTGGCACCCCGCCACGCTGGGGTGACCAGTGCCCGTCCCCGCCGGGCGCCACCGACGAGGGCTGCGTGGTCACCGGCAGGGTGTCCAAGCTGACCATGGGCTCCGGTGGCACCGCGACCGCCGAGCAGCCGCTGCTCACCGGGTGGTGCCAGCAGTACCCCAGCCACTCCATCGGCACGGTGACCTTCGGCCCGGACGGCGCGCTGTACGTCGGCGGCGGGGACGGGGCGAGCTTCAACTTCGCCGACTACGGGCAGGTCGGTAATCCCTGCGCGGACCCGCCGGAACCCGCGGGCACCGACCTCTCCCCGCCGGACGCCGAGGGCGGCGCGCTGCGCTCGCAGTCGCCGAACCGGCCCGCCGGGCAGCCGGTGGTGCTGAACGGCGCGATCCTGCGCATCGACCCGGACACCGGCGAGGGACTGCCGGGCAACCCGTTCGCCTCCAGCGGTGACGCCAACGAGCGGCGGATCATCGCCTACGGCATGCGCAACCAGTTCCGGTTCGGCTTCCGGCCGGGGACCAGCGAGATCTGGTCCGGCGATGTCGGCTGGAACGCCTGGGAGGAGATCAACCGGATCGCCGACGCCGGGGACACGGTCGCGGAGAACTTCGGCTGGCCCTGCTACGAGGGTGACGGGCGGCAGCCCGGCTACGACGGGGCGAACCTGAACCGCTGCGAGTCGCTGTACTCCGGCGCCGGCCAGGACGAGCCGTACTTCGCCTACCGGCACAACAGCGCGGTGGTTCCAGGGGACGGCTGCGCGACCGACGGTTCCTCGGTCGCCGGGATCGCCTTCGAGTCCGGCAGCAACTACCCCGCGGCCTACGGCGGCGCGTTGTTCTTCGCCGATTCCTCGCGCGGCTGCATCTGGGCCATGCAGACCGAGAACGGGCAGCCGAGTGCCGCCCGGATCGTGCCGTTCGTGACCGGAGCGAATGTGCCGGTGCAGGTGCTCACCGGGCCCGGCGGCGACCTGTTCTACGTCGCGCTCGGCGCGGGCCAGCTGCGCAGGGTGAGCTACCACTCCGGTAACCAGCCGCCATCGGCCGTCGCCACCGCCACCCCGTCCTCAGGGCCCGCGCCGCTGACCGTCCAGTTCGACGGGACCGGCTCCACCGACCCCGATCCAGGGGACACCCTGAGCTACGCCTGGGACCTGAACGGCGACGGCAGCTACGACGACGCCACCGGGCCCACCGCGAGCCGGACCTATGTGGAGGTCGCGCAGGTGAACGCGGGCCTGCGGGTCACGGACTCCGAGGGCGCGACCGACACCACGACGGTTCCGGTGACCGTGGGCAGCCCGCCGGGGGAGGACCCGGTGCCGGTGATCGACGAGCCGACCGGTGAGCTGAACTGGCGGGTCGGGCAGACCGTGCCGTTCTCCGGCCGCGCGGTGGATCCGCAGGACGGCACGCTCGGGGCCGCGGCGCTGTCCTGGCGGCTGGCGATCCGGCACTGCGAGGAAGGCGGCGGCTGCCATACGCACAACGTGCAGGACTTCACCGGGGTGTCCGCGGGTGACTTCGTGGCGCCGGACCACGAGTACCCCTCGCACCTGCGGTTGACGCTCACCGCCACCGACTCCGACGGCAACACCGGCAGCAGGACGCTGGAGCTGTACCCGCAGACGGTGGAGCTGACCTTCTCCTCGAGTCCCACCGGGGCGATGCTGACCGTGGCGGGAACGGAGCAGCAGGCGCCGTTCAGCCGCACGGTGATCGTCGGCTCGAACAACTCGATCAGCGCGGCCAGCCCGCAGCGGCTCGGCTGGCTGAACATGAAGTACGCCTTCACCGGCTGGTCGGACGGTGGCGCGCGGACGCACAACATCACCGCGCCCGCGCAACCCACCGAGTACCGCGCCAGCTACCGCCTCTGCTGGTTCCTCAACCCCTGCTAGCCAACTGCTGTGAGCGGCCCGTTCCCTGCTTTTTCGCAGCGAACGGGCCACTCACAGCGGTGCGGGGAACTCAGACGCGCTTGATTGCTCTCAACGGCGAACACGGGGGACGCCGCCCTTGCGGCCGAGGTTGAACGCGATCCGGTAGACGTCCGGAAGATCGAGCCGGCCGTCGTTGCGCCGGGTCATCATGCCGAGTTCGATGAGTTCCTTGACCAGACCCTCGTGGGTACTTGCGACCGGGCCAGCGGCCGATTCCTCGTCGTCCTCGTTTCCAACCAGTTCGGCGACTGTGCCACGTGCCCGCCAGGCTTCCAGGACCGCGTCCTGCTCGATCGGAACCTGATTTCCCTTCAACGGCTCGATCGCGTTGGCCACCCAGGGTTGGTCCTCGCGTAGCTCGTCCACCCGAATCTGCGACGCACGCTGTACCCCCTGACGGATCGTGTCCCAGTGTAGTGCGTACTGGTGGTCCTCGTACATACTCGCGCTTTTCGTTGCCGCGGACTGCAGCGCGGCCAGGAAGGTTCTGGGGCTGGTCTGCCCGTTTCCGTCGGCCAGGTGGTTCGGTAACCACGGGTAGGTGTGGCCCTTGCGGTGGTTGTTCCCCATGTACGGACCGGCGATCTCTCTGAAGACTTGTCCTTGGGTCTCTGCAGACCCGACGAGCTCTCGTGGCGGGACGAATCGGTCGTGGGTTTCCTTCCAGCGCCCGGTGTGTTCCCGAAAAAGTTTCGCAACCGACTCGGGGCTATTGCCGAGGTGCTGGAAGAACAGTCCGTACAGGTCTTGCGTGCTCCAGGTCAGGTCGGCGGCGTTAGACGTCAATTTCGACGAGTCCGGAAAATCTTGCGGAGCGCTGGCCAGCATGTCGTGTCGGATAAATACCTTTGCGCGTAGATTGCGAGTATTCAGCCGCAACTGCAGGGCGAATTCCAGTATTCCGCTAACCAGTTTGTCGGCGGTCTCCCGATCGTGGTGAAGGTGCTCCAGTGCATCGAAAAGTAGCAATCTCGTCACCCCGAGACGTTCGGCCTCCGTGTCAACCGAGTCGAGGGCCTGCTCCACCTCTTCGGGGTTCCCCTCCAGCCACCGAAGTCGATCGGTCCAGGTTTCCCTGTCCTTGATCTCCGGTACACCAAAGGCGGTAAGGCCGACAGCGGTCCAGATATCCAGTGGAGACACCCGGTCCTGCAGGAACTTGGCGAGTGTGCGAGGGCCGGGACGTTCACTGCTGCGGCCACGAGTACTGAAGCCGACGAGGGGGTCTATCTGGTGCAGGCGAGGTAGTTGGTACTCCTCTGCGGCCAGCATGCGCAAGTCCTGGTTCAGCAAGGACTGGAACCAGTAGGTCTTACCGACGCCTCGCGCGCCCTTGACGATAGTTGCGTTGGGGTCGAGTGCACTGCGGTGGCTGTCCGGGGTGACCAATGTGCTGCGATCTATGCCCGCTGTGTCGGTATCCACTGAGGACGGCAGGGCGTTCTGGAGTAACTGTCGGTAGTCGGATGCGGAGATGTCGACCATCGGTTCACCCATCCACTATCAATTCGGCCGCCGGGACTACGAAATTTCTAAATGCGGCTGTGACAAGTTCCTGGCTGTGCCAGTTTCGTTGTCGGGTCGGATCCAGTGCTACGAGGTCGGAGTTGAAGAGGATAGATAATGGTGCATGGGGCGCAGTGTCGTCCTCGGTGCTATAGTTGAAGACGTCATATTCGCCAGCGGCGGCATCTTCGTAGAGTGTTTCCGCAAAACACTGCTGAGCATTATCGCGAAACTTTTCTATATACACATAATCGTCTTCCGGTGTCATAGCGGAAACCATTTTCAAGCGCGATCCGAGTTCGCGAGGGTCGTGCAACCTGCCCCATTGTTCGAACAAGGATCGATATCCCAACCAGGTTTGTGGGCTGTCCACGGCGAACAGGAAGCTTAGATCCGCCAGGCTGGTCAGCGCGACGGCGGCGATATCGTGGATTCCGGCCCTGCTGTCCAACAACACGACATCAGGTTTACGGCTGAGTTCGGCGACTTGCCGCTCGCAGGCTTCAACCGCGGCTTCCAGGCGGCTCGCGAAACTCATGTTGGGTAGATCGCTGTAGATCCGGTTGAGCTTCGCAAGGTAGTCGGTGTTGTTCCATCCTGCGGCCGGTGCCAGCCATGCCTCACCGTTGTTCCCGCCTTTGATGAGCTGGCTGCGGCCCACCAGTTCGAGCCCGTCGGCATTGCCGACGGCATGCTCGACAAGGTGGTCGATGATTCCACGTGCGGGTAGGTTGTCGTGATCCTGCGCCAGCGCCCCGAGCCCTGGTGACTCCAGATCCAGGTCAACAGCCAGCACACATTTGCCTTGTCGAGCCAAGTGCCGTGCCAACATGAACGTTGCGGTGGACCGGCCGACTCCGCCCTTGAAGCCATACATTGTGACCCGGTGCGGGGCAGGCCGTTCCGACGCACGGGTCCAATCGGCACCCACCACGGTGCGTTCGAGCACTGCCAGACGGCCACGTGGTTCTTTCCGGTCGTGCTGAATGACGAGGTCCGGAGAGTCAACGATCGCGGATGGATCGAACAGTTCGCTGGTGTGCATGACCGGCGTGTCGGCAGCGAACGCGCCGGTCGCGGACCGCAGCCGTTCGCCGAGGTCGGCTGGCGTGCCCTCGACTTCACCGTCGAGGACCAGCGACACGCGGCCCAGCACATCGCGAACCAGCACGACATCGAAACCTCGGTTACTGATGTCGTGCGCGATCTGCTTGCCCGCTGTCCAGGCGTCTTCGAAACGGATCGTCATCAGCCGACTCCGTGTTCGTGCATGCTGAGGATCTGCCTGGCGCACGTCAGATGGTCGCCGACGCGAGCCGCGTTGATGTGGTCTCCCTTGCTGTATCGCTCGGCGATATGCCAATTCCAGCTCCGGAAGGGATTCGGCCCGCCGATCAACCTGGTAAGGCGTGCTGCTGAACGGCCGTGGGCCAGGTTGGCAAGTTCCGTCCATAATGGGGGCAAGTGTTTGCCGAAGTCGGTGGTCCCGTGCCGTGGCCTCCCATCCCGATGGACGTGGCCGCCAAGGTGGTCGATCAGGATTGCCTTGAGACCGCATTCGGCGGCGTACCCGGCCAGATGGTCGGCGTTCGGGAGCCGTTGCTCGCGGTGCAACAGCTCGGCGTCGATGAAGTGACGCCGAGCCGCGGCCGCAAAATCCGAGGTTACAGGCACCGCACCAGGCTACCGTGGGTCATCCGTCGGGCCTGGTAGGCGCCGCCAGGAGGGTCAGATGCGCTTGAACATGAGGGCGCGCTTGACCTCCTGGATGGCCTTGGTGACCTGGATGCCACGCGGGCAGGCATCGGTGCAGTTGAAGGTCGTCCGGCAGCGCCAGACGCCCTCGGCGTCGTTCAGGATGTCCAGCCGCTCCTCCGAGCCCTCGTCCCGGGAATCGAAGATGAACCGGTGCGCGTTCACGATCGCGGCCGGGCCGAAGTAGGAGCCGTCGCTCCAGTACACCGGGCAGGAGGAGGTGCAGGCGGCGCACAGGATGCACTTGGTGGTGTCGTCGAAGCGCTCCCGGTCGGCCGCCGACTGGATCCGCTCCCGGGTCGGCTCGTTGCCGTAGGCGATCAGGTACGGCTTCACCGCCCGGTACGCCTCGAAGAAAGGCTCCATGTCGACATAGAGATCCTTCATGGTGGGCAGGCCCTTGATCGGCGCCACGGTCACCGTGGTGGGCTTGCCCTCCTTCGCCAGCAGGTCCTTGACCAGCACCTTGCATGCCAACCGGTTGATCCCGTTGATCTGCATGGCGTCCGAGCCGCAGATCCCGTGCGCGCAGGAGCGGCGGAAGGACAGCGTGCCGTCCACATAGCTCTTGATGTTGGTCAGCAGGTTGAGTACCCGGTCGGTCGGCAGCGCCGGAACGTCGTAGGACTCCCAGTGCGGGTCGGTGTCCAGTTCCGGGTTGAACCGCAGGATCTTCACCGTGATGGTGACCGAACCCTCCGGCGCGGGGATCTGCGAGGTGTCGTGCGAACCGGTGGTGGGTTCGGCGGTCGTGGCAGTCATCAGTACTTGCGCTCCATCGGCTCGTACCGGGTGAAGGTCACCGGCTTGTAGTCAAGCCGGATGTCGGCGAGGAATCCGGTCAGGCCCAGCGGGGCGTCCGGGTCCTCCTGCTCGGGCAGCAGCTTGTACGACATCGAGTGCCGCATGAAGTTCACGTCGTCCCGGTTCGGGTAGTCCTCGCGGGCGTGCCCGCCACGGGACTCCTTGCGGGCCAGCGCCGCGGTCACCAGCGCCTCGGCCAGGTCCAGCAGGAAGCCCAGCTCGACCGCCTCCAGCAGGTCGGTGTTGTACCGCATGCCCTTGTCGTGCACGGCGATCCGGCCGTAGCGCTCCTTCAGCGCCTGCACATCGGTCAGCGCCTGCTTGAGGGTGTCCTCGGTGCGGTACACCGCCGCGTTGGTGTCCATGGTCTGCTGCAACGCGGTGCGAATGTCGGCCACCCGCTCCCCACCGTGCGCGGTGCGCAGGTGGTCGACCATGCCCTGCACCATCTTCGCCGGGTTCTCCGGCATCTCGACGAACTCGTGCCCGTTCGCGTACTCCGCGGCGGCGATCCCGGCGCGGCGGCCGAACACGTTGATGTCCAGCAGCGAGTTCGTGCCCAGCCGGTTCGAGCCGTGCACCGAGACGCAGGCGACCTCCCCGGCCGCGTACAGCCCGGGGATCACGTTGTCGTTGTCCCGCAGCGCCTCGCCGTGCACGTTGGTCGGGATCCCGCCCATCGCGTAATGCGCGGTCGGGTACACCGGCACCGGCTCGTGCACCGGGTCCACACCGAGGTACGTCCTGGCGAACTCGGTGATATCCGGCAGCTTCGCCTCCAGCACCTCCTCGCCGAGGTGGGTGCAGTCCAGGTAGACGTAGTCCTTGTCCGGCCCGGCGCCGCGGCCCTCCAGCACCTCCAGCACCATCGAGCGGGCCACGATGTCCCGCGGGGCCAGGTCCTTGATGGTCGGGGCGTACCGCTCCATGAACCGTTCGCCATCGGCGTTGCGCAGGATCGCGCCCTCGCCGCGGGCACCCTCGGTGAGCAGGATGCCCAGCCCGGCCAGCCCGGTCGGGTGGAACTGGTAGAACTCCATGTCCTCCAGCGGCAGGCCCTTGCGGTAGTAGATGCCCATCCCGTCGCCGGTCAGCGTGTGCGCGTTCGAGGTCGTCTTGAACACCTTGCCGAACCCGCCGGTGGCGAACACGATCGACTTGGCCTGGAACACGTGGATCTCACCGGTGGCCAGCTCGTAGGCGATCGCCCCGGAGGCCACGTGCCCGTTCTCGGTCTCGGTGAGCGTGATGTCCAGCACGTAGAACTCGTTGAAGAACTCGATCCCGTGCTTCACGCAGTTCTGGTAGAGGGTCTGCAGGATCATGTGCCCGGTGCGGTCGGCCGCGTAGCAGGCCCTGCGCACGGCCGCCTTGCCGTGATCGCGGGTGTGCCCGCCGAACCGCCGCTGGTCGATCCGGCCCTCCGGGGTCCGGTTGAACGGCAGGCCCATCCGCTCCAGGTCGAGCACCGCGTCGATGGCCTCCTTGGCCATGATCTCGGCGGCGTCCTGGTCGGTGAGGTAGTCGCCACCCTTGACCGTGTCGAAGGTGTGCCACTCCCAGTTGTCCTCTTCGACGTTGGCCAGCGCCGCGCACATGCCGCCCTGCGCGGCCCCGGTGTGCGAGCGGGTCGGATACAGCTTGGTGAGTACGGCGGTGCGGCTGCGCTGGCCCGCCTCGATGGCGGCCCGCATACCCGCACCACCCGCGCCGACGATCACCACGTCGTACTTGTGGAATTGCATGGGTTCTCTCCGTGTGGTGGTGGGTCAGCTGGCCGAGATGTTCGGGTCGAAGGTGAAGATCACCAGGGTGCCGACGGAGAGGATGAGCACCATCGACACGTACAGCACGATCTTCAGCCAGAACCGGGTGCTGTCCTTGCGGGCGTAGTCGTCGATGATGGTGCGCAGGCCGTTGCCGCCGTGCAGCTGCGCGAGCCAGAGCATCGCCAGGTCCCAGAACTGCCAGAACGGCGAGGCCCACCGGCCGGCGACGAAGGCGAAGTTCAGCCGGTGCACCCCGCCGTCCAGGATGTTCATGATGAACAGGTGGCCGAGCACGAGCACCACCAGCGCGAGGCCGGAGATGCGCATGAACAGCCAGCTGTACAGCTCGAAGTTGCTGCGCCGGGCCGCGGGGCGGCGCGGGGAGCGGGGCTTGTCCAGAGTGAGGGCCTCGGTCATCAGTTCCCGCCTCCGAACATCTCGCTCACCGTGCGCTGCAGCATGAAGTAGGTGCCGGGGATCATCACGACGACCCAGATGCCGATGATCGTCCACAGCATCGGGCGCTGCAGCCTGGGCCCCTTGGACCAGAAGTCCACCAGCATCACCCGGATGCCGTTCAGCGCGTGGTAGAGCACCGCGCCGACCAGCGCCACCTCGAGCAGGTTGACCAGCGGGGTCTTGTAGGTCTCGATCACCGCGTCGTAGCTCTCCGGGGACACCCGGACCAGGGCGGTGTCGAGCACGTGGACGAACAGGAAGAAGAAGGTGAGCACGCCGGTGACACGGTGCAGCACCCAGGACCACATGCCGGGGTCGCCGCGGTAGAACGTGCCGCGCCGTGAAGTGCCTGTCCGATCGCTGCGCACCGCGGCGTGGCTCTCGGCCCCCTCCGCTGCGGTGCTAGCCGTGGTGGACATCGGTGAAAGGCCTCCAACGTCTGGCTGGACTGAGCCCGGCTGACCGGCGACTCCGACGCCCGCGGATACGTCCACTTGGGACGGATCGGCGACGATGCCGAGGTCAAAGGTCGTCGAGCGTTGATGCACTGGATGCTAGACCCGTCGCGTCCCGGCCCCTCAACCTCGGCCTCTTCTGTGTGATGGACCAGACACCCCCGCCGGTCCGCCCCCGGCCGGGGTCCTTCCGACGGGTGACCCGCGCCGCAGCCGATCACGGTTGGTGTGTGCTTGATCGCAATACGATGCAATGGCAAACATTTGGGTTACGCGGGGTGGTCTCCGTATGGCGAGCGCTTGACCGGCGGGTACCGTGCGCGAATCGAGCGCGAGCCCTGGGGAGTGAGAAAGGCGACTATGAGAAACGGTCTTCGGATGCGCGGTCGCGCGCTAGCAGCTATCACCATGGCCGGCGCGTTGACGCTGGCCGGGTGCGCGAAGGACTCCGGAAACGACAACGCAGGCTCGGACGGCTCCGGCGGGGACGCCACCTGCGTCACCGCCCCGAAGCCGCCCGCGCCGTCGGAAGCCTCCACCGAGGAGAGCACGGCGGCGGCCGATGTCGACGCCAGTGACCTGCGGGTCGGGCTGGCCTACGACGTCGGCGGCCGGGGTGACGCCTCCTTCAACGACGCCGCCGCGGCCGGGGTGGACCGGGCGGTCGAGGAGCTGGGCGTCGGGGACACCACGGAGAGCACCGCCGCCGCGCAGGAGTCGGAGGACTCCAAGCAGCAGCGGCTCACCCAGATGGCCAACGAGGGCTTCAACCCGATCATCGCCGTCGGCTTCGCCTACGCCGAGGCGCTGGCCGCGGTGGCGCCGAACTTCCCGGACACCAAGTTCGCCATCGTGGACGACAACTCCGTCGACGAGCCGAACGTCACGCCGCTGGTGTTCGCCGAGGAGCAGGGCTCCTTCCTGGCCGGGGTCGCCGCCGTCTACAAGAGCGAGAACTGCCACATCGGCTTCGTCGGCGGGGTGGACACCCCGCTGATCCAGAAGTTCGAGGCAGGCTACCTGCAGGGCGCCAAGGCGGTCTCGGACAAGGTGCAGATCGAGGACGACTACATCACCCCCGCGGGTGACATCTCCGGCTTCAACGACCCGGCGCGCGGCAACGTGATCGCCAAGGCGCAGCTGGACAAGGGCGCCGACGTGATCTACCACGCGGCCGGTGCCTCCGGTAAGGGCGTGTTCGAGGCGGCCTCCGCGGCCGGCGCACTCGCCATCGGCGTCGACTCCGACCAGTACAACCAGCAGACCCTGGAGCCGGTCAAGGACGTCATCATGACCTCCATGGTCAAGCGGGTGGACGTGGCCGTGTTCGACTACATCGCCGCGGTCGCCAAGGACGACCTCTCCCAGCTGCCGGAACGGTTCGACCTTTCGGTGAACGGGGTCGGCTACTCCACCTCGGGCGGCAAGGTGGACGACATCAAGCCGATCCTGGACGGCTACAAGCAGCAGATCATCGACGGCGAGATCACGGTCTCGGACAAGCCAGCTAACTAGTAGCTCACTGCGCGCGGGGCTCGGGCGGGGCGATCCCTCCCCGGGCCCCGACCGCGTGATTCCCGGGAGCATCCATCCCCATGAACAGTGCCGAACCCGAGCCGGAACCGGTCGTCGAGCTGACCGGAATCACCAAGCGGTTCCCCGGCGTCGTCGCCAACTCCGACGTCAACCTCACCGTCCGCGCGGGCGAGGTACACGCCATCTGCGGGGAGAACGGCGCGGGCAAGTCCACCCTGATGAAGATCCTCTACGGCATGCAGCAGCCGGATGAGGGCACCATCGCGGTCAACGGCGAGCAGGTGCGGCTGCGCAACCCGCAGGACGCCATCCGGGCCGGTATCGGCATGGTGCACCAGCACTTCATGCTCGCCGACAACCTGACCGTGCGGGAGAACGTGCTGCTCGGCGCGGAGAGCCTGCACGGCATCTCGCAGGCGGCGAGCAGGCGGATCGCCGAGCTTTCCGAGCGCACCGGGCTGCGGGCGCACCCGGACACCCTGGTGGAGCGGCTCGGGGTAGCCGACCGGCAGCGGGTGGAGATCGTCAAGGTGCTCTACCGCGGCGCCCGGATCGTGATCCTGGACGAGCCCACCGCGGTGCTGGTCCCGCAGGAGGTCGACGCGCTGTTCGACACCGTGCGCAGCATGCAGCGGGAAGGGTTCACCTTCCTGTTCATCTCGCACAAGCTGGACGAGGTGCGGGCGATCGCCGACCGGGTCACCGTGATCCGGCGGGGCAGCACGGTCGGCACCGTGGACCCCACGGCGGTCAGCACGCACGAGCTTGCCGAGATGATGGTCGGCAGCGAGCTGCCCAGCCCGGAGACCAGGGAGTCCACGGTGACCGAGCGCGAGGTGCTGCGGGTGACCGGGCTGCGGCTGAAGGCCGAGGACTCCGACCGGGCCGTGCTGGAGGACGTCTCGCTCACCGTGCACGCGGGCGAGGTGCTCGGCATCGCCGGGGTCGAGGGCAACGGGCAGACCGAACTGGTCGAGACCATCATGGGCATGCGCAAGGCCAGCGGCGGCCGGATCGAGCTGGTCGGCGAGCGGGGCGCCCGCGACCTCACCCGGCTCGGCACCCTGGCCCGCAGGGAGGCCGGGATCGGCTACATCGCCGAGGACCGCACCCGGCACGGCCTGTTGCTGCAGCAACCGTTGTGGGCCAATCGCATCCTCGGCTACCAGACCCGCGGGCCGGTGGCCAGCGGGCCGCTGATCAACGCGGCCGGGGCCCGCAAGGACACCGAGCGGATCGTGCGGGACTACGACGTACGCACCCCCGGCATCGAGGTCCCCGCCGGCGCCCTCTCCGGCGGCAACCAGCAGAAACTGGTGGTCGGCAGGGAGCTCTCCGGCGACCCGGTGCTGCTGGTCGCCGCGCACCCCACTCGCGGGGTGGACGTCGGGGCACAGGCGCTGATCTGGGAACGGATCCGCACCGCCCGCGCCAAGGGCCTGGCCGTGCTGCTGGTCTCCGCCGACCTGGACGAGCTGATCGGGCTCTCCGACACCATCCGGGTGATGCTGCGCGGCAGGCTGGTCAGCGAGGCCGATCCGGCCACGGTGACCCCGCAGGAACTGGGTTCGGCGATGACCGGAGCGGACAGTGGAGGCGAGCAGTGAGGTCCTGGCGTACCACCCTGCTGCCGCCGCTGCTGGCGATCGCCTTCGCCGTGCTGCTGTCCTCGGCGGCCCTGCTCATCTCCGGTGCCGATCCGTTGCAGGCCTTCGGCACGATGTTCGCCCAGTTGTTCCGCGGCACCACCGCGGTGGACACGGTGAACCTCGGCACCGTCTACTACCTTGCCGGGCTGGCGGTGGCCATCGGCTTCCAGATGAACCTGTTCAACATCGGCGTCGAGGGCCAGTACCGGTTCGCCGCGATCGTCGCCGCGATCGTCGGTGGCGCGCTGGACCTGCCACCGGTGCTGCACACCTTCGTGATCATCGTGGTGGCCGCGTTCGCCGGCGCCGCCTACGCCACCATCCCGGCGATCCTCAAGGTCACCCGCGGGGTGCACGAGGTGATCTCCACGATCATGCTGAACGCGATCGTCGGCGGGATCATCGCCTTCCTGGTCAACCCGGACCAGTTCGGGGTGCAGCGCGGTAACAACGTGAGTACCAGGGAGATCGACCCGAGCGGCTGGGTTCCCGGCATCCCGCTCGGCAACGCGGGGACCCTGTTCGGCTTCGTGCTCATCGCGACCGCGCTCGGCGTGGTGTACTGGTTCATGCTGAACCGGACCCGGTTCGGCTTCGAGCTCAAGGCCAGCGGCGAGTCGCCGACCGCGGCGGCCGCGGGCGGGGTCAGCGCGAAGAAGATGGCCTTCGTCGCGATGCTGCTCTCCGGCGCGGTTGCCGGGCTGATCGCCATGCCCGAACTGCTCGGCAGGGACTACAGCTACGGCATCACCTCCACCCAGCAGTACGGCTTCACCGGGATCGCGGTGGCACTGATCGGCCGCAACCATCCGGTCGGCATCGCCTTCGGCGCCCTGCTGTGGTCCTTCCTGGACAAGTCCAAAGTGTCCCTCGAGCAGATCGAGATCCCGCAGGAGATCGCGATGATCATCCAGGGCACGATGGTGCTGTCGGTGGTCGTGGCCTACGAGATCGTCCGGCGCGCCGACCTGGCCGCCGAGCAGCGCAGGGTGGGCCGCGCGTTGAGCGGCAACGGCAGGGACAAACCGGCCGGTGTCGGCGAGGGAGGCGCGGTATGAGCCTGACCATCGAGGGCACCACCCCGCCGCCCAGCCCATCGACCCGGCCGCCGGAGCGCGGCGGGCGCGGGCTGCCCGGCTGGGCCAAGGGCGTGCTGTGGGCCGTGGCGGCGATCGCCGTGCTGGCCACCACCTCGTACCTGACCGGGCTGGACGTGCTCACCTCCAGCAGCACCGCGAACACCGCGCTGCGGCTGGCCCTGCCGATCCTGCTGGCCGCGCTCGGCGGGTTGTGGGCCGAGCGCTCCGGCGTGATCAACATCGGGCTCGAGGGCATGATGATCCTCGGCACCTGGGGCGCGGCCTGGGGCGCCTACTACGGCGGCGTGTGGGCCGGGCTGCTGGCGGCGATCGTCTTCGGCGCCCTCGGCGGGCTGCTGCACGCGGTGGCCACGGTGACCTTCAACGTCAACCACATCGTGTCCGGGGTGGCAATCAACCTGCTCGGCCTCGGGGTCACCAAGTACCTGGCGAACCTGATCTTCGAGCCGTTGTCCGGCAACCCGCGGCAGTCGCCGCCGGTGCCCAAGTTCGACACCTACTCGGCCACCTTCCTCTCCGACTGGCTCGGCGATCTCGAGGAGATGCACCGGGCCGGGATCTCCGATGTGGCCGGGCTGCTGCGCGGGCTGATCACCCAGGTGTCCCCGCTGGCGATGATCGCGTTGCTGCTGGTGCCACTCAGCTACCTCGTGCTCTGGCGCACCCGGTTCGGCCTGCGGCTGCGCTCCTGCGGGGAGAACCCGGTCGCGGCCGAGTCCCTCGGGGTGAACGTCTATCTGCACAAGTACGCCGCGCTGGCGGTGTCCGGTGGGCTGGCCGGGATGGGTGGCGCATCCCTGGTGCTGCTGCCCGGCGGGGCCGACTACCTGGAGAATCAGACCAACGGTCGCGGGTTCATCGGCCTGGCCGCCATGATCTTCGGTAACTGGCGGCCAGGCGGGCTGCTCGGCGGCGCCGCCCTGTTCGGCTACGCCGACGGCCTGCAGCTGGCCGGGGGCGGCGAGGCGGTGCTCGCCCTGCTTTACGGCGCGGTGCTGCTGCTGGCGGTGATCGTGGTGGTGCAGCTGCTGCGGCGGCGGTGGATCGCGGCGGCGCTGGGCACGGTCGGGGCCGGGATCCTGTACTACATCTACTGGTCCAATGACGAGCTGCCGAGCGACCTGATCCCGTACTCGGCGCACTTCGTCACGCTCATCGTGCTCGCCGTCGCGGCGCAACGACTGCGACCACCGCGCTCGCTCGGCCAGCGGTACCGGCGGGGCGAGGGCGAGTGAGTCCGATGTCTACTGTGGACTGGGATGCGTTACGGAGCGCCGCGGTACGGATCGCGTATTCCGCCTATGCCCCGTACTCCGGGCTACGGGTCGGCGTCGCGGCCATTGTGGACGATGGAAGACAGGTCCTGGGCTGCAACGTGGAGAACGCCTCGTACGGGCTCGGGCTGTGTGCCGAGTGCACGATGGCGGGCCAGTTGCGGCTCACCGGCGGCGGCAGGCTGGTGGCGGTGGCCTGCCGCAGCGGGGACGGTGAGCTGCTGATGCCCTGCGGGCGGTGCAGGCAGATCCTGTTCGAGCTCGGCGGCCCGGACTGCCTTGTCGACACCCCGCACGGCATCCGCCCGATGGCCGAGGTCCTCCCCGACGCCTTCGGCCCCACCCACCTGCCCTAAGTGGGCTGAGCAGGAGGATTACGGAGTGTCCATGGAAGCTTTCGCGGCGGTGGACGTGATCAGGGCCAAGCGGGACGGCGGCGCGCTGACCAGGGAGCAGATCGACTGGGTGGTGGACGCCTACACCCGCGACGTGGTCGCCGAGGAGCAGATGTCCGCGCTGGCCATGGCGATCTTCCTGCGCGGGATGGACGCGCGGGAGACTGCGGACTGGACCGGCGCCATGATCGACTCAGGCGAGCGGCTGGACCTGCGGGTGTCCCGGCCGACCGTGGACAAGCACTCCACCGGCGGAGTGGGGGACAAGATCACCCTGCCGCTCGCCCCGCTGGTCGCCGCCTGTGGCGCCGCGGTGCCGCAGCTGTCCGGCAGGGGGCTCGGGCACACCGGCGGCACGCTGGACAAGCTGGAGGCCATCCCTGGCTGGCGGCCCGAGCTGAGCACCGAGGAGATCACCCGCCAGCTGGAGCGGGTGGGCGCGGTGGTCTGCGCCGCCACGCCCGCGCTGGCCCCTGCCGACCGCAAGCTCTACGCCCTGCGCGATGTCACCGGCACGGTGGAGTCCATCCCGCTGATCGCCAGCTCGATCATGAGCAAGAAGATCGCCGAGGGCGCCGGAGCGCTCGTGCTGGACGTCAAGACCGGCACCGGGGCGTTCATGCGCGAGCGCGAGCAGGCGCGCGAGCTGGCCCGCACGATGGTGCGGATCGGCGCCGCGCACGGACTGGCCACCACGGCCCTGCTGACCGGGATGAGCGTCCCGCTCGGCAGCGCGGTCGGTAACGCGGTGGAGGTGGCCGAGTCGGTCGAGGTGCTCCGCGGCGGCGGGCCCGCCGATGTGGTCGAACTCACCCTGGCGCTGGCGCGGGAGATGCTGGCCGGGGCCGGACTGCCCGAGGTGGATCCCGCCCCGGTGCTGGCCTCCGGGCAGGCCTACGAGACCTGGTGCCGGATGATCAGCGCCCAGGGCGGCGACCCGGAAGCGGCGCTGCCCACCCCGGCACACACGCAGGTGGTGCCTGCGGAGTCCGACGGGGTGCTGGCCACCCTGGACGCCTATGCGGTCGGGGTCGCCGCCTGGCGGCTGGGTGCAGGCCGCACCCGGCGGGGCGAGCCGGTGCAGGCCGCCGCGGGCATCCGTTGCCTTGCCAAGCCAGGGGACCGGGTCAGCGCCGGGCAGCCGCTACTGGAGTTGCACACCGACACCCCGGAGGCGGTGCCGGCCGCGCTGGCGGCACTGCGGGACGGCCTCGCGATCGCCGGAACGCAGGATGCCCCCGCCACGGGCGAGGGCATCCTGCTGGAGACGATCAGGGAGTAGTAGCTCTCAGGCGGAGCTCTCCTCGCCCGATTCGGCGTTGTTGCTGGAGTTCTTCGCCTTGTCCGCGGCCTTGGTCGAGCGGCCGTTGCGGTTGTTGTTCCGGCGCGGCTGCCGCGGCGCTGGCGGGGCGGGCACCGGCTGCGGGGCCGGGCCGCCACCGAGCATCAGCTCGGCGAAGGTGGCCATGGCCTCGTCCAGCTGGCCCCCGATGCGGCGCTCGGACTCCTCGTTGCTCTGCTTCACCAGTGAGGTGACGACCTCGGTGTCCGGCCGGTCGGAGATGGTGCCCTCGACCTTGGACAGGCCGCTCTTCAGCGCGCCGTCCAGCTGGCCGAGCCGTTCGGTGACGGCCTCCTCGACCTTGTCCAGCCTGCCTGCCAGCTCCTCGAGCCTGCCGCCGACCTGCTCGATCCGGCCGCCGAGGTTGTCCAGCCGCTCGGCGGGGTCGACCATCTCGCCGGTCTCGGTGACCGCCGTGCGCACCGCCTCGGTGCGCTCCTTGGTGGCCTCGTCCAGCTCGGTGATCCGGGTCTGCAGGTCGCTCTCCAGCGCGTCGATCCGCTCGCGCACCGGGCCGTGCACCGCCGCCGGCAGCGCGTCCAGCTTGTCGTCCTGCTTGTCCAGGTGGGTGCCGAGCTCGTCCAGCCTGCGGTGGATGTTCTGCAGCTTGTCCTCGAGGCCGTCCATCCGGCCCGCGACACCCTCGAAGCGTGCGCCGACCCCGTCCAGCCTGCCGTCCAGCTGCGCGAACGGCTTCGCCAGCTTGTCGACAATCGCCTCGACCGCGCGGGTGACTTCCGCGATGGCGTTGTCCTGCGCCTCGAGCCGGGTCATCGCCTCATCGAGCCGCTCGGCCAGCACCCCGACCTCGGTCCGGTCGGGTAGCTCGGACAGCCGCTTGCGGACCGCTCCGAGCGAGTCGACCGGCGACAGCCGGGCGTAGATGTCGTCGAGGGCGTCGAAAATCTGCTGCTGTTCGCTCTCTCGGACCTCGGCCGCGCGCACCAGCATGTTGCGCATCCGGTCGAAGGACGGAGCAAGGTTGTTGTCAGTGGTCACTGCGGAGTCCTTCATCGGCGGGGAAAGATGGGACGTGGGCGGAAGCCTAGCTACCGTCGAATTGCTGTGAGTATCCGCCCCGCGAATATGTGAATGACGTGCGCAACCCCGATGGCCCAATGCCGGCGGGGCGGCGGCGGGCTGAGGGTTAGGTTGAGGATGAGACTCGGGCCAGGGCACCCCCTGTAGGTGAAACCCCAGGTCCATCCGGGGCTCGGTAGTGTGAGGGCATGTCGGATCTTGCCCCCACCCCCACCCTGGAGTCCATCCGTACCGCCCCCAAGGTCCTGCTGCACGACCATCTGGACGGCGGGCTGCGCCCGCAGACCGTGGCCGAGCTGGCCGAGGCCACCGGCTACCGGGGCCTGCCGACCACCGACGTCGCCGAGCTGGGCCGGTGGTTCGAGGCGGCGGCCAACTCCGGGTCGCTGGAATCGTACCTGGAGACCTTCGCGCATACCTGCGGCGTGATGCAGACGGCGGATGCGCTGGTCAGGGTGGCCGCGGAGGCCGCGGAGGACCTCGCGGACGACGGTGTGGTGTATGCCGAGGTCCGGTACGCCCCGGAGTTGTTCGTCGAGCAGGGGCTGTCCCTCGATGCGGTGGTCGAGGCGGTGCAGGAGGGCTTCGCCGAGGGCACCCGCCGGGCCGCCCAGCGGGGCCGCCGGATCCACATGGCGACCCTGCTGTGCGCCATGCGCCAGCACGCGAGGGCGCAGGAGATCGCCGAGCTCGCCGTGCGTTACCGGGACGTGGGCGTGGCCGGGTTCGACATCGCGGGGCCGGAGGCCGGCTTCCCGCCCACCAGGAACCTTGACGCCTTCGAGTACCTGCGCACCAGCAACGCGCACTTCACCATCCATGCTGGTGAGGCGTTCGGCCTTGCCTCGATCTGGGAGGCCATCCAGCACTGTGGTGCCGAGCGGCTCGGCCACGGGGTGCGGATCGTCGACGACATCAAGACCGACGCGCAGGGCGAGGTGCATCTCGGGCGGCTGGCCGGGTACGTCCGGGACCGGCGGATTCCGCTGGAGATCTGCCCCTCCTCCAACGTGCAGACCGGGGCCGCCCCCTCGATCGGCGAGCACCCGATCGGCCTGCTCGCGCGGCTGCGCTTCCGGGTCACCATCAACACCGACAACCGCCTGATGAGCGGGTGCACGCTGTCCTCGGAGTTCGCCGAGCTGGTGGACGCGTTCGGTTACGGGTGGGCGGACATTCAGTGGTTCACGATCAATGCCATGAAATCGGCCTTTCTCGATTTCGATCAGCGGCTGGATTTGATCAACAACGTCATCAAGCCCGGCTACGCCAAGTTACTGAGCTAACGATATTCCTCCCCCGTTCGGGGGTTTCCTGTCGGTAATTTATTGCGCCACTGCTTGTGGTGGTTAGCCATGCAAAGTAATATCCAGAATATAGGACGTTCTTCCTATATTCTGGGAGGGTCATCGTGCAGCTCGCCGCCCCTGCCGGCCGGCGCTGGCTGGTACTCGGGCTCGGCCTCGCCGCGCAGACGGCCAGTTGCGCCTTCCTCTACGGCCTGCCGTTCCTGGCCCCGGCCATGCGCGCCGCCGAGGGCCTCTCGCTCGCCACGGTGGGCGCGGTGGTGGCCGCGCCCAGCGCGGGGCTGCTGCTGACCCTGGTCGCCTGGGGAGCGCTCACCGACCGCTACGGCGAGCGGGTGGTGATGGCCGCCGGGCTGGGCGCATCCGGGCTGCTGCTGGCCTTCGCCGCTGCCGGCAGCCACCCGGTCGGTCTGCTGGCCGGGATGTTCCTGCTGGCAGGTGCGAGCACCGCCGCGGTGAACGCGGCCAGCGGCCGGGTGGTGCTCGGCTGGTTCGGCGCGGCCGAACGCGGGCTGGCGATGGGCGTCCGGCAGACCGCGCAACCGCTCGGCGTGGGACTGGCCGCGCTCACCCTGCCCGCACTGGCCGCGGAATGGGGCTTCCGGGCAGCGCTGCTGCTGCCCGCCGGGCTCGCGGTGCTGGTCTCGGTGCTGGTGGCCGCGCTGGTCACCGACCCACCGCGGCCGGAACCGGGGGCCGGCGCGGCCCGTCCGGTCTCGCCGTACCGCGAGGCCACGCTGTGGCGGCTGCACGGCGCGAGCGCACTACTGGTGGTGCCGCAGTTCGCGGTCTCCGCCTTCGCCCCGGTGTACCTGGTGGCGGTGCGGGACTGGAGCCCACTGGCCGCGGGCTGGTTCCTTGCGGTGGTGCAGGGTCTCGGCGCCGTGGGCAGGCTGGTCGCGGGCTACTGGTCGGACCGGGCGGGCAGCAGGCTGCGCCCGATGCGGCTGCTGGCGGTGGCCAGCGCGGCGGTGATGCTGCTGCTGGCGCTCGGCGACGCCGGCCTGCCCTGGCTGGTGCCGCTGGCGCTGGCACTCGCCGCGGTGATCACGGTGAGCGACAACGGGCTCGGCTTCACCGCATCGGCCGAGCTGGCCGGGGCATCCTGGGCAGGCCGGGCGATGGGCGCGCAGAACACCGCGCAGAACCTGGCCGCCGCGCTCACCCCGCCCCTGCTCGGGCTGGTGATCGGGGAGTCGCGCTACGCCCTGGCCTTCGCGCTGGCAGCGGTCTTCCCGGTGCTCGCCGTCCGGCTGGTCCCGGTCCGCTCGGAGCACCCGGCGCAGCGGGTGGCTCAGTGAACCCGCAGCCGGTCCTCGAACGACTCCACCAGCTTGCGCCAGGCGCCCTGCTCGGCGTCGAACGGCGGGCTGGGCGCCAGCCGGGTCGGGTCCGGCTTGAGCACGAAGGACACCAGCCAGCCAAGGCTCTCCGAGGTCGCCAGCGCGGTGGCCACCGAGTCGTCGCCTGCCCAGTCCGCCGCGTCGGTGAGCAGTTCGACGGCCAGCTCCAGCTGGGTGGGGTCGATGGCGTCGATGCCCTCGGCGATGTCCTCGTCCAGCCCGGCCAGCACGTAGGTGTTGTCCTGGTCGACCTCGAGGTCCAGCTCGCCCGCGGTCGCCTTGGTCAGCACCTCGTCCCATGTGGACACTTCGGCGAGGTCGGAGTCCGCGAACTCCTTGCCGTCGGCGAGCGCCCTGGCCAGCGCCTTCGGCGAGCCGTACACGTCGATCTCACCGCCGGAGCCGAGGAAGATCGGCTCGTCGTCGAGGTAGCAGCGAAGGGTGTAGTACTCCTTCTCCGGGGTCACGATCTTAATCGGATCGATACCGACCTCGACCCAGAAGCCCGCGGGCTGGTCCTCGTCGTCCTCGTCCTGGTCGCCATCGGCCTCGTCCACTGTGTCCAGATCGTCGTCCCTGGACTCGATGCCCACCTCGGACTCGGCGGACTCCTCGTGGAACGCGGCCAGCTCCTCGGCGGTCTCCTCCAGCTTGGCGGCGTCCACGCTGGGGACGGTGACCAGCTGGTCGACCGCGTCCAGCACGACGTCCCACTTCTCGGAGACCGCGCCGGAGAGGTCGGTCCACAGCCGCTCGCCCTCGCGGCCGGTGAACGGCAGCCTGCCCTGCTCCAGCAGCGAGAAACCCTCGCAGGAGTCGAGTACCTCGTGCACCTCGTCCAGCTCACACACATCGGCGAGTGAGCGCACGATGCCGACGATCTCGGCGAGCTCGCCGATCGTCCACGAGTCGGGCTGCTCCGCGACCAGCTCGGGCACGCCGACCAGGTCGTAGGAGTGGTCGTCGTCCGGGATCAGCTCGGGCACGTTCAGCGCCGGGACGACCTGCCAGGCCGGGTGGTCGATCAGGTCATGCTGTTCGGCCGTTCGGACGAACGCGGCCAGGTGCGCGGCGTCCGGGAAGGCGTACAAGTCCTCCTCGTCGCCGAGGAACGCCTCCCATTCCTCGCCGTCCTCCCGCCAGCGCGGGGCCCACAGCGTCACCAGGTCACCCTGTGGGAGCCCGAGTTCGATCGGGATGATGTCCTGTGCCATTACGACCCTCCGGTTACCGCACCGTGCGCGCGTGCGAGAGTGTTCCCCCGGCCCGAGCGCGTCTGCGTCGAAGCCTACGGGTTCCGCTCATCGGCCGCGATCACCCCTCGTGTCTCGCGCCGCGGATGGCACGATCTAGGACACGATGACTGACTCGACTTCCTCACTTAGTCAACTGCTGCCCGCCGATCCCGAGCCCGATGCCCTGTTCGACGCCTTCTCCACCTGGACCGCCGGGCGTGGCATCGAGCTGTACCCGGCGCAGGAGGAGGCGCTGATCGAGGTCGTGTCGGGGGCTAACGTTATCCTCTCCACCCCGACCGGATCGGGCAAGAGTTTAGTCGCGGTCGGTGCCCATTTCGCGGCCCTGGCCGCCGGCAGGCGCAGCTTCTACACCGCGCCGATCAAGGCCCTGGTCTCGGAGAAGTTCTTCGACCTGATCGAGACCTTCGGCGCGGACAACGTTGGCATGATGACCGGCGACTCCAGCGTCAACGCCGACGCCCCGATCATCTGCTGCACCGCGGAAATCTTGGCGAACATCGCGTTGCGCTACGGTGCGGACGCCCCGGTAGGCCAGGTGGTGGCGGACGAGTTCCACTTCTACGCCGAGCCGGACCGCGGCTGGGCCTGGCAGGTGCCGCTACTGGAGCTGCCGAAGGCCCAGTTCGTGCTGATGTCGGCGACCCTTGGCGACGTCTCCTTCTTCGAGAAGGACCTGACCAGGCGTACCGGCCGGTCCACCGCGGTGGTCACCTCGGCCCAGCGCCCGGTGCCGCTGACCTTCCGGTACGCGCTGACCCCGATGCACGAGACCATCTCGGAGCTGCTGTCCGGGGGCCAGGCCCCGGTCTACATCGTGCACTTCGCGCAGGCCGCGGCGGTGGAGCGGGCGCAGGCGCTGATGAGCATCAACCCCTCGACCAGGGCGGAGAAGGATGCCATCGCCGAGGCGATCGGCGACTTCCGGTTCTCGGCAGGCTTCGGCAAGACGCTGTCCAGGCTGGTGCGGCACGGCATCGGGGTGCACCACGCCGGGATGCTGCCGAAATACCGGCGGCTGGTGGAGCAGCTCGCGCAGTCCGGCCTGCTGAAGGTGATCTGTGGCACGGACACCCTCGGGGTCGGCATCAACGTGCCGATCCGCACGGTGCTGTTCTCCGCGCTGACCAAGTTCGACGGGGTGCGCCAGCGGCATCTGAAGGCGCGCGAGTTCCACCAGATCGCGGGCAGGGCGGGCCGCGCGGGTTTCGACACCGACGGCTACGTGGTGGTGCAGGCCCCTGAGCACGTGGTGGAGAACGCCAAGGCGCTGGAGAAGGCGGGGGACGACCCGAAGAAGAAGCGCAAGATCGTCCGCAAGAAGGCGCCGGAGGGGTTCGTCAACTGGACCGAGAGCACGTTCGAGAAGCTGATCGCCGCCGACCCGGAGCCGCTGGCCTCCAGCTTCCAGGTCAGCCACTCGATGCTGCTGAACGTGATCTCCCGGCCGGGCAACGCCTTCCAGGCGATGCGGCACCTGCTGGAGGACAATCACGAGCCGCGGCCTGCCCAGCGCAGGCACATCCTGCGCGCCATCGCGATCTACCGGGCACTGGTGGCCGCGGGAGTGGTGGAGCGGCTGCCCGAGCCGGACGCCGACGGCCGGTACGTGCGGCTCACCGTGGACCTGCAGTTCGACTTCGCGCTGAACCAGCCACTGTCCCCGTTCGCACTGGCCGCGATCGAACTGCTGGACGCGGATTCCCCGAGCTACCCGCTGGATGTGGTGTCCGTTGTGGAATCCACTGTGGATGATCCGAGGCCGGTGCTTTCCCAGCAGCAGTTCAAGGCCCGCGGTGAGGCGGTCGCCGAGATGAAGGCGCAGGGCATGGAGTACGAGGAACGGATGGCGCTGCTGGAGGAGGTCACGTACCCGAAGCCGCTGGCGGAGATGCTGGACGCCGCCTACGAGACCTACCGGCAGGGGCATCCGTGGGTGGCGGACTACGAGCTGTCCCCGAAGTCGGTGGTGCGCGATATGTACGAGCGCGCGATGAACTTCACCGAGTACGTCAACTTCTACTCGCTGGCCCGTTCCGAGGGGCTGGTGCTGCGGTACCTGGCCAACACCTATGACGCGCTGCGGCACACCGTGCCGGACGAGGCGAAGACCGAGCCGTTGCAGGACCTGATCGAGTGGCTGGGCGAGCTGGTGCGCCAGGTGGACTCCAGCCTGCTGGACGAGTGGGAGGCGCTGCGGCATCCAGGGGAAAGGGAGGAGGCGCGGGCCGCGCTGCCGGAAGGGCCGCCGCCGGTCACCGCGAACGAGCGGGCGTTCCGGGTGCTGGTGCGCAACCAGATGTTCCGCAGGGTGGAGCTGGCCGCAAGGGAGGCCTACGAGCAGCTGGGCGAGCTGGACGCCGACTCCGGCTGGGACGCCGATGCCTGGGAGGACGCGCTGGCGGACTACTTCGACGAGCACGGGGAGATCGGCACCGGCCCGGACGCCCGCGGCCCCGCCCTGCTGCTGATCGAGCGGGAAACCGAGGTCTGGCGGGTCCGCCAGATCCTGGACGACCCCGAGGGCGACCACGACTGGGGCATCAGCGCCGAGGTGGACCTGCCAGCCTCGGACGAGGCAGGCGCCGCCGTACTCCGGATCACCCGGGTGGACCAACTCTGACCATCGTGTTTGCCGCCCACGCGCACGTGTTTGCCCTCCACGCGCATGAGTTTGCCCGCCACGACGTCCGCGGAACCCAAACGCCCGCGCTCAGCCTGCGGCGAGCTCGAGTAGCAGCTCGGCGGTCTCCGCTTCGGTGATCAGGGTGGTCACCATCCCGGAGCGCAGCACAGCGGCCACGGCCTCGGCCTTCGGCGCGGCGTAGCCGAAGGCGATCACCTCGGGGATGCGCAACAGCTCCTCCGCGCTGATCGCCAGCACGTGGTGGGCCAGCCCGGTGGACAGCGCGTTGCCCTGCTCGTCGAACAGCTGCGCCGCGACCTCGGCCTTGGCCCCGCGCTTGCTGATCGCGTCCTGCTGCTCCTCCGGCAGGGCGTCGTACACAGTGGACTCGCCTGCCTGCCAGGCCCCGATGCTCACCACGGCCTTGGTCAGGTCGCGGAAGCGGCTGAAGGTCTCGGCGATGCCCGGCTGCCCGCGCAGGATGTCGGCGGTGCGCCGGTCGGGCAGCACCAGTGGCCCGTAGATCGGATAGGGGTCCCCGCCGGAGACGGCGGCCAGCCTGCGCACGGTCTCCACCGAGCGGTCGTGCATGTCCATCCCCGCCTGCACCCCGCACAGCTGCACGATCGGGCAGGGCGGAAGCGAGCGGATCGCCTCGGTCATCACGTTCACCGAACGGGCCCAGGACAGCCCGATCACGTCCTTCTCGGTGACGATCTCGCTCAGCAGTTCCGCGCCGAGCGCCCCGATCCGGCGGCGCAGGGCGGGCCGGGACTCCTCGGCGGATGCTCTTTCGAGCACCAGCGCGCGTTCCAGCCGGTACGCCGTGCGCAGCTCGTCGGAAAGGTCGAGCTGAACGGGAGCCGGCAGGTCGAACTCGACCCGGACGAGTCCGGTCTCCCGCGCGATGTCGAGAATCCGGGCCACCTTGAACCGGCTGATCCCGAACTCCTCGGCAATCTCGATCTTGGACTGGCCCAGCACGTAGAAGCGCCGGGCGATGGAAGCCGCCTGGACGCTCTGGTCCAGCCCTTGGGCACCTCGCTTCTTGCTCATGTGAGCACTTTAGCAGGAAAACTCCCGGAAAGGTTGACGTAATGAGCCCGGTAGATTTTCAATGCTCAGCATGGCACTGGGCACACCTTGCGTGCTCAGGTGAGCAATCAAGCTCCAGGTGGGTAACACAGAGAGGTGTGGTGGCATGCGGGCCGCGATCATCGACGAGCCGGGTTCGATCAGGGTCGGTGACGTGCCCGACCCGAAGCCGGGGGACCGCCAGGTGGTGCTGAGAGTGGGGGCCTGCGGGATCTGCGGCACGGACCTGCACATCGCCGACGGTCACTTCCCCCCGACGCCCTATCCGATCGTGCCCGGCCACGAGTTCGCCGGGGAGATCGTGGAAGTCGGCGCGGACGTGCCGGGCGGCTGGCGGGTCGGCGACCGGGTGGCCGTCGACCCCTCGCTGTTCTGCGGATACTGCAACCCGTGCCGGGCTGGGCACGGCAACCTGTGCGCGAACTGGGGAGCCACCGGCGACACCGTGGACGGCGCCTTCGCCGAGTACGTCGCGGTCCCCGCGTCCACCTGCTACCCGTTGCCGGACCACCTCAGCTTCCAGGAGGGCGCGCTGGTCGAGCCGGTCTCCTGCGCGGTGCACGGGGTGCGCCGGGTCGGCGTCGAGGCTGGGGAACGGTTCCTGGTGGTCGGCGCCGGAACCATGGGCCTGATCATGCAGCAGCTGCTGCAGCGCGCGGGCGCGGCCGTCACCGTGGTGGACCGCAACCTGGCCCGGCTCGGCAGGGCCGCCGAGCTCGGCGCCCGCGCCGTGGCCGGGGACGTCGCGGAACTGGACGGGGAGCGGTTCGACGCCGCGGCCGACTGCACCGGCGCCGTGCCCGCGATCGAGGCCGCCTTCGACTCGCTGCGCCGCGGCGGCAGGCTGCTGGTGTTCGGGGTCGCGCCGGAGGAGGCCAGGGTGGCACTGTCGCCGTTCCGGATCTACAACGACGAGATCACCGTGGTCGGCTCGATGGCGGTGCTGCACAGCTACGGCGCCGCGCTCGACCTGGTCGCCAAGGGCATGATCGACACCGCCAGCCTGCTCACCGACACCCTCCCACTGGAGCGGTTTCCCGACGCGCTGTCCCTGATGCGCAGCGGCAGCGGGCTGAAGGTGCAGGTCGTGCCGGGGGCACGAAATGACTAGGCGAGCCCGGCTGGCCACGGCGCTGCTCGGGGTGGCGCTGCTGCTCACCGGCTGCGCCGGTGCCGGGGCGCTGGGCGCAGGCGGGCGCACGCTGGTGATCGCGATCGTGGCCAACCCGCAGATGAACGACGCCATCGAGCTGTCCGACCGGTTCGAGCGGGACAACCCCGGGGTGCAGCTGAAGTTCGTGTCCCTGCCGGAGAACCAGGCCCGCGCCAAGATCACCGCCTCCACCTCGACCCAGGGCGGCGAGTTCGACGTGGTGATGATCAGCAACTACGAGACCCCGCAGTGGGCTGCCAACGGCTGGCTGGAGAACCTGCAGCCGCATATCGAGGCCAGCCCCGGCTACGACCCGGACGACTTCATCCCGAGCATCCGCGAGTCGCTGTCCTACCAGGGATCGATGTACGCGGTCCCGTTCTACGGCGAGTCCTCCTTCCTTGCCTACCGCAAGGACCTGTTCCAGCAGGCGGGGCTGACCATGCCGGAGCACCCCACCTGGACGCAGATCGCCGAGTTCGCAGCGGAACTCGACGACGACGCGGCCGGGATCGCCGGAATCTGCCTGCGCGGCAAGCCGGGCTGGGGCGAGAGCCTCGCGCCGTTCAACACCGTGCTGAACACCTTCGGCGGCCGCTGGTACGACCAGGAATGGAACGCCCGGCTCGACTCGCCCGAGTTCCGCGCTGCCACCGAGTTCTACGTGAACCTGGTCCGCGAGCACGGCGAGGTCGGTGCCTCCAGTGCCGGGTTCACCGAATGCGGCACGCGGTACGGTCAGGGGCAGGCCGCGATGTGGTACGACGCGACCGTGATGGCCGGGACCAATGAGGACCCGTCCAGCAGCAAGATCGCCGGGAAATCCGGTTATGTCGCCGCGCCGGTGCGGCACACCGAGGCCAGCGGCTGGCTCTACACCTGGGCACTGGCGATGCCCAAGGTCACCGAGAACAAGCGGGACGCGTGGAGCTTCATGCGCTGGATGACGAACAAGGAGTTCGTCCAGACGGTCGGCGAGGAGTTCGGCTGGAACAGCGTGCCGCCGGGCTGCCGACTGTCCACATACGACATTCCACAGTATCAGGAGGCCGCGCAGGCCTATGCGCAGCCGACCCTGGACGGCATCCGGCACGCCAACCAGCAGGAGACGATGACCGAGCCGGTGCCCTACCCGGGCATCCAGTTCGTCGGCATCCCGGAGTTCCAGGATCTCGGAACCCGGGTGAGCCAGCAGCTCTCGGCCGCCATCGCCGGGCGGGTGTCCGTCGACGAGGCGCTGGAGCAGTCCCAGCGATACGCGGAAACCGTCGGTGAGTCCTATCGGGAGACACAATGACCTCGACCGCACCGGCCGCGCCACAGGCTACCGCCAGCTCGCCGGTCCGCACCACCACGCGCCGTCCCGCCGGCGGCGGCTGGAAGCGCAGGGCCCCGCTGCTGCCCGCTCTGCTGTTCACCATCGTGGTGACCCAGGTGCCGTTCCTGCTCACGGTCATCTACTCGTTCCAGTCCTGGAACCTGGTGCGACCCGGCTCGCAGCACTTCGTCGGGTTCAGCAACTACGTGGACGTGTTCGCGGACAGCCAGTTCCGCGGGGCGATGCTGAACACCGTCCTGATCACCGTGCTCTGCGTGCTGCTGTCCATGGCCATCGGGCTGGGCCTCGCGCTGCTGCTGGACCGGAAGTTCCTCGGCCGCAGCGTGGTACGCACCCTGCTGATCACGCCGTTCCTGATCCTGCCTGCGGCCGGGGCGCTGCTGTGGAAGACCACGATGTTCGACCCGACCTACGGGCTGCTGAACTTCGTGCTCGGCGGCAACACCGACTGGCTGTCGGAGTTCCCGCTGGCCGCGGTGATGACCCAGATCATCTGGCAGTGGACGCCGTTCATGACCCTGCTGATCCTGGCCGGGTTGCAGGCCCAGTCCAAGGAGGTGCTGGAGGCGGCGCAGGTGGACGGCGCGGGCCGCTGGCGGATGTTCGCCTCGATCACCCTGCCGCAGCTGAGCCGGTACCTGCAGCTGGCGGCGCTGCTGGGCGCGATCTACATCGTGAACAGCTTCGACGCGATCTACCTGATGACCCAGGGCGGGCCCGGCACGGCGAGCACGAACCTGCCGTTCTACATCTACCAGCGCGCCTTCCAGGGCTTCGACATCGGCCAGTCCTCGGCGATGGGCGTGATCGTGGTGGTGCTGACCCTGATCGTGGCGACCTTCGCGCTGCGGCTGATGTTCCGGACGTTCGACGTGAGTGGCGGGGTGAAGTGAGATGGCGATGCGAACCTCACTGCGCGGCAGGCTCGGTGGCTCGGCCCTGACGCTGGTCACCTGGCTGATCGCCATCCTGTTCGTGTTCCCGCTGCTGTGGATGCTGCTGACCTCGTTCAAGACCGAGTCCGCCGCGTACACCGACCCGCCGACCCTGTTCTTCACCCCCACGCTGGAACAGTTCGCCGGGATCCTGGAGCGCGGCTTCCTGCCCTACCTCGGCAACTCGGCCTTCGTCACGGTGATGTCCACCCTGGCGGTGCTGGCGCTCGGGGTACCGGCCGCGTACGCACTTTCCATCTCGCCGATCCGGCAGACCAGCAACGCGCTCGGCTTCTTCCTCTCCACCAAGATGCTGCCGATCGTGGCCGCGATCATCCCGCTGTACGTGATCTCGCAGAACGTCCAGCTGCTGGACAACGTGTGGGCGCTGGTCATCCTGTACACCGGGATGAACCTGCCGCTGGCGGTGTGGATGATGCGCTCGTTCTTCCTCGAGGTGCCCAAGGAGATGATCGAGGCGGGCCGGATCGACGGCGCGAACCTGCCCACCCTGCTGCGCAGGGTGATCCTGCCGGTGGTGGCGCCCGGGATCGCGGCGACCGCGCTGATCTGCGTGATCTTCTCCTGGACGGAGTTCTTCTACGCGGTCAACCTCACGGCGGCCAGGGCCGGGACCGTGCCGGTGTTCCTGGTCGGCTTCATCACCAGTGAAGGCCTGTACTGGGCCCAGCTGTCGGCCGCGGCGCTGATGGCCTCGCTGCCGGTGGTGATCGTCGGCTGGTTCGCGCAGAACCACCTGGTCCGTGGCCTTTCCATGGGCGCCGTCAAGTAACCCACTCACCGCATCAGACGCCCAGGGGGTGCCAGACGGTTTTCGGCTCCAGGTAGGTGCGCAGCCTGCCGAGGTCCGGGCGCTGGCTCCAGTCCGGCTCCTCCTCGGGCACGGCCAGTACTCGCTTGACCGTGTCCGCGGCCTGCCGGGCCAGCTCGCCGCGCTCGGCGGGCTCGGCCCCGGTCGGGTCCAGCGCGTTCACGTCGGCGTGCGCGGCCAGCCAGGATCCCAGCTCCGCGGCCCGCCCGGTGAGCATGTTGACCACGCCGCCGGGCAGGTCGGCGGTGGCCAGCACCTCGGACAGGGTGATCGCGGGCAGCGGGCGGTCGGCGCTGCTGACCACCACCGCGGTGTTGCCCGCGGCCAGCACCGGGGCCAGCACGCTCACCAGGCCGAGCAGCGCGGACCGCTGCGGCGCCAGGATCCCGACCACCCCGGTGGGTTCCGGGACGGTGAAGGAGAAGTACGGCCCGGCCACCGGGTTGGCCGCGCCGAGTACGGTGGCGATCTTGTCCGTCCAGCCCGCGTACCAGACCCACCTGTCGATGGCGGCGTCCACAGCGGACTGTGCCTTGCGGGCGGGGATGTTCTCCGAGGCGGCGACCTCCGCGACGAACTGCTCCCGCCTGCCCTCCAGCATCTCCGCGACCCGGTACAGCACCTGGCCCCGGTTGTATGCGGTGGCGCCGGACCAGCCCGCGAACGCCTTGCGCGCGGCGGCCACCGCGTCCCGCACGTCCTTGCGGGAGGAATGCGCGGCGTTGGCGAGGAACCGGCCCTTGGCGTCGTGCACCGGGTACACCCGGCCGGACTCCGAGCGGGGAAACTTCCCCCCGATGTAGAGCTTGTAGGTCTTCGCCACGGAAACCCTGTCAGCCATGCAGGTATGCCTCCAGACCGGTGCGGCCGCCCTCGCGGCCGAAGCCCGACTCCTGGTATCCGCCGAACGGCGCGGCGGGGTCGAAGCGGTTGAACGTGTTCGCCCAGACCACGCCCGCGCGCAGCTGGTTTGCCATCCACAGGATCCGGGAGCCCTTCTCGGTCCAGATCCCGGCGGAAAGGCCGTAGGGGGTGTTGTTCGCCTTGGCCACGGCCTCGTCCGGGGTGCGGAAGGTCAGCACCGACAGCACCGGGCCGAAAATCTCCTCACGGGCGATGCGCATCGACTGCTGCACCCCGGAGAACACCGTGGGCGCGAAGAAGAACCCGCGGTCCGGTACCGGGCAGGAGCTGGTCCAGCGCTGGGCGCCCTCGGCCTCGCCGGACTCGGCCAGCTCGCGGATCTTGGCCAGCTGCTCCGCCGAGTTGATCGCGCCAATATCGGTGTTCTTGTCCAGCGGGTCGCCCAGCCGCAGCGTGGACACCCGGTACCGCAGCTTCGCCAGCAGTTCGTCCACAACGGACTCCTGGGCCAGCAGCCGCGATCCGGCGCAGCAGACGTGCCCCTGGTTGTAGAAGATCCCGTTCACGATGCCCTCGACCGCCTGGTCCAGCGGGGCGTCGTCGAAGACCACGTTGGCCGCCTTGCCGCCCAGCTCGAGGGTGAGCTTCTTGCGGGTGCCCGCCACCGAGCGCTGGATCAGCTTGCCGACCTCGGTGGAGCCGGTGAACGCGATCTTGTCGACGTCCGGGTGGTTGACGATCTCGGCACCGGTATCCCCCGCGCCCGGCACGATGTTCACCACCCCTGGCGGCAGCTCGGCCTGCTGGCAGATCTCCGCGAACACCAGCGCGGTGAGCGGGGTGGTCTCGGCGGGCTTGAGCACCACGGTGTTCCCGGTTGCCAGTGCGGGCGCGATCTTCCAGGCCAGCATCAGCAGCGGGAAGTTCCACGGGATGATCTGCCCGGCAACGCCAAGCGGCCGCGGGTCGGGGCCGAGCCCCGCGTAGTCCAGCTTGTCCGCCCAGCCCGCGTGGTAGAAGAAGTGCGCAGCCGCGGTCGGCACGTCGGCGTCCCTGGACTCCTTGATCGGCTTGCCGTTGTCAAGGCTCTCCAGCACGGCCAGCTCCCTGGAGCGTTCCTGGATCAGCCGGGCGATACGGAAGATGTACTTGGCCCGCTCCGCGCCGGGCATCTTGGACCAGGTGCGCTCGTAGGCCTTGCGCGCGGCCTGCACCGCGGTGTCCACATCGGCCGCGGAGGCGGTGCCGACCTCGGCCAGCACCTCCTCGGTGGCCGGGTTGAGTGTCTTCAGCGGCTCGCCGGAGCCGGGGACGAACTCGCCGCCGATGAACGGCCGGTAGCTCGGCTTGAGGTTGGCGATATCCCGCGACTCCGGGGCCGGGGCATAGTCGAAAGCAGGCATGGCTCAGTCCAGGGTGAGGTAGTCAGGGCCGCTGTAGTGGCCATCCAGCTGGGTACGGCGTTGCAGCAGCAGGTCGTTGAGCAGGCTGGAGGCGCCGAAGCGGAACAGCCGCGGGGTCAGCCACTCCTCGCCGGCCACCTCGTGCACGGCGACCAGGTACCGGATGGCGTCCTTGGTGGTGCGGATCCCGCCTGCCGGTTTCACCCCGCGCAGCTCGCCGGTGGTGGTGTACCAGTCCCGGACGGCCTGCAGCATCACGTGCGTCACCGGCAGCGTGGCGGCGGGGGAGACCTTGCCGGTCGAGGTCTTGATGAAGTCCCCGCCCGCCAGCAGCGCCAGCCAGGAAGCCCGGCGCACGTTGTCGTAGGTGGCCAGCTCGCCGGTCTCCAGGATGACCTTGAGATGGGCCTCGCCGCAGGCCGCCTTGATCTCCTGGATCTCCTCGAACACCTCGCCGTAGCGGCCCTCAAGGAACGCGCCCCGGTCGATCACCATGTCCACCTCGCCCGCCCCGGAGTCGACCGCCAGCGCGACGTCGGCGAGCTTGATCGAGCGGGCCGAGCGGCCGGAGGGGAAGGCGGTGGCGACGCTGGCCACCTCGATCCCGCTGCCCGCGACGGCCTGCACGGCGGTGGCGGCCAGGTCCGGGTACACGCAGACGGCGGCGACCCGCGGGGTGTCCGGCCGGTCCGGGTCGGGGCGCCGGGCCTTGGCGGCCAGCGCCTGCACCTTGCCCCTGGTGTCTGCGCCCTCCAGCGTGGTCAGGTCGACCATGGAGATGGCGGTGTCGATCGCCCAGAGCTTGGCGGCCTTCTTGATGCTGCGGGTGGCGAGGCCGGCCGCACGCTGCTCGACGCCGACCTGGTCGACGCCGGGCAGCCCGTGCAGGAACCGCCGCAGGCTCGCCTCGTCGCGGGTCGCGTCCGCGAGCCCGGTCGGCAGGGTGGATGAGGTCATGCACCGAGCCTAACTGGCCCACGCTCGCCTTCCAGCAGTTACGGAGGGTTAGAGGGTGGGAACGGGGCCGGGGTTGGGCAGCGGGGTGAGCGGTGCCGCCTTCAACGTGGCCGTGGTGGGCACCTGGCAGAACCGGGCGAAGCCTGCGAGCTGGTGCCTGGCCTTGGCCTGCGTGCCCGCGGTCAGGTTCTTGTTGAGCACGGTGGTGATCTGCTCGGTCGCCCGTTCGTCGTGCCAGCTCCAGGTGCCGAACCCGAACACGTCCCCGCCGTGTCCCCAGATCGGCTCGGCGCCGGGGCAGATCAGGCCCAGCTGGAACTGCATCAGGCCGAGCCCGTAGCGCAGGCCGGTCTCCTCGCCGTTCGGCCCTGGCCACGGCACCGTCTGCCGCATCTGCGCCAGCATGTCCGCGGGCAGCAGCCTGCCGCCGAGCAGCGCCCGGAAGAAGCGGTTCAGGTCCTGTGCGCTGGAGATCATGCTACCGGAGCCGAAGTAGCGGCTGTAGTTGTAGGTGGTGACATCGGTCAGCCCGCGCTCGGGGGCGTAGATCTGCTCGTAGCCGCGGGTGGCCGCCAGCGGCAGGAACGGGAAGTCGCCGGGCAGCGAGGTGTCGTGCAGCCCGAGCGGCCAGATGATCCGGTGCCGCAGCGCCCGCTCCAGCGAGGTACCGGTGGCCTTCTCGACCAGGAGACCCAGCACGGTGTAGGCGGTGTTGGAGTAGGCGAAGTCGGTGCCGGGCCGGAACCGCAGCGGCTGGCTGGTGGACAGCCGCACCACCTCGCGCGGGGTGAAGCTGACGAACCGTTCGGTGTCGAACTCCTCGATGGTCTCCCAGCTGTGCTCCGGCGGCAGGTCGCGGGGCAGGCCGCTGGTGTGCTGCAGCAGCTGCCGGATGGTGATCGGCTCCTGGTAGGGCAGCAGGCCGGGCAGGTGCTCCTGGATGGTGTCGTCCAGCCCGAACCTGCCCTCGCCCGCCAGTTGCAGCACCAGGGTGGCGGTGAAGGTCTTGGACACGCTGGCGACCCGGAACCGGCCGCCGGTCCACGGCCGGTGCTCGGTGCGCACGTCCCGCACCCCGCTGCTGCCGCGCCAGCGGCGGTGCCCGTCCCTGGTGACCGCGAACACGCCGGGGACCCCGGCGGCGACGGTCTGGTCCATGAGCTCCTGGACCCGCTCCCGGTCCGGGGCGGCGGTGGCCTGGCCCGCGGTCAGCAGGCCGGTGAGCAGCGTGGAACAGGTGAGCACGACGGCGCACCGGCGGAGGAAATGGCGCATGATTGATGACCCCCAGGTCGTCGGCTCGGGAGCCGGTCTACTCCTCGAGCTGTTTGCGCTTCTTACGTGGTTTGCGGATGACCTCGACGGCACCCCAGAAGGCCAGCCCGGTGATCTTCACGCGGGGCGCGTCCGGGTGCGGATCGGCCACCTCGCCCTTGTTCTCGATACCGAAGTAGCCCATGAAGCCGATTCCGGTGACCTCGACGATGATGTCATCCGGCACAGTGATGCCGATCCCGCCCATGATGGCCACCGCGTTGATGGTGCTGTGCTTCTCGGCGAACCGGGCCTCGCGCAGGTCGATGTCGATGCCGCCCCAGAAGGCGAAGCTGGTGTGCTGGTGCGGGACCACCCAGCGGCCCTTGCGGTCGGCGCCGGACATGATCGCGATCGAGGCCTTCGAGCCCGGCTCGCCACCGATCCGGTCGGTTGCCGGGGCCACGGTGCCCTGGTTGTGCTGGACCGCGGGCGGCTGGGCGCCGGGTAGGTCGATGGTGACCGGTTCGAGCTCGCCGAGGGTCTTGGCCGCGTACACCGCGCCGAGCCGTTCCTCCAGCTCGACGGTGGTGAGGCGGCCCTCGCTCATGGCCTGCTGCAGGAAGGTGGCGACCCGCTCGCGGTCCGCGTCCGAGGCGCGGAGCTGTCGCCGGTCGGGAAGGCCGGGCTGCTCAGTCACGAGGTCACCTTAGCGCGCGGGCCCTGCGCGCCGGGCGGGAATCAGCGTTGCGCGTTCAGGAAGGCGGCCCAGCTGGCGGCGGGGAAGGCCAGGGTGCCGCCGGTGCGGTCCTTGGTGTCCCGGACGGCGACCGCGCCGGGCGCGAACCCCACCTCCACGCAGTTCGCCTGACTGCTGCTACGGCTGCTCTTGCGCCATACGGCCTGGGAAAGGTCCGGGAGGGTCATGACGGTTGCTCCTCGCCTGGGTTCGGTTGGCCGAGCACGCTGGCAATCAGCCGGGCGGAGTCCTCGGGTGACAGCGCTACGGCATGCAGCCCGCGCCAGGCAACCTTAACACTGTCCACGTGTTCCTCCTCCTCGAGAAAACTGCTCGTGCCTCGGCTTTCCACGTAGGCGAGGGTGGGCGCACCACCGAACTCCAGCAGCACGAACGGCCCCTCCAGGCCGGGGTGCGCCCCGGCGGTGAACGGCACCACCTGGACGGTGACGTTGTGCCGCTCGCCGACGGTGAGCAGGTGGCGCAGCTGGGCCCGGTGCAGTTCCGGCTCGCCGATCGGGCGCCGGAGCACCGTCTCGTCCAGCATCAAATGGACCGAGGGGGCGGGGCGCCTGCCGAGGATGACCTGGCGGGTGGTCCTGGCGGCGACCAGGGTCTCCACCTCGTGTTCGGAGAGCCGGAGGTTGGCGCCGCGGATGATCTCGCGGGCGTACTCCGGGGTCTGGGCGAGTCCGGGGAACAGCATGGGCTCGTAGTTGTAGATGGCGGTGGCCTCGTTCTCGAAGCGGATGAGGTCGCGCCAGTTGGTCGGCAGCTTGCCGTGGATCTCGTGCCAGTTTCGCTCCTGCCCGTCCCGGACCAGCTCCAGCAGCTCGTTCCGGATCGCCGCAGGTGTCTGGAGGTAGCCCAGGATGGCGGCCACGTCATCGGCGTACAGGCCGCGCTCCCCGGTCTCCATCCGGCTCACCTTGCTCTCCGACCAGCCCAGGGCCGCCGCGATGTCCTTGCAGCTCAGCCGCCGCGCGGTGCGTAGTGCGCGCAGCTGGGCGGACACCCGGCGCTGCCGGATGGAGATGCCTTTTCGCCGTGCCATGACCGCTCCCTTCCCGTTGCCCCACCCTCGGCCCTTGCCACCGGGGCATGGCAGGGGCGTCACCCGAAAGGACATTTGCATGACCGGCTGGCGTGGCGTGACGGTTGGGCAATGAAATCCGAGACGACCAAGAAACCCACGACGGCGCGGCGGCAGAGCTGGTCGATCTCCGGGTGCTACGCCACCTGGAAGCTCACCATCTCCATCGAACCACCGGAGGACGAGGACTGGGTTCCGGACACATTGGACTGGCCGGAGGACAAGATACGGCCGCTGGTCGACCATTTCGGGCAGGTGGTGGACTACTGCGAGATCGCAAGGGAATTCGAGCGCGGCGGCGTGTCCGCCGGCTGGTAGGCGAGCCGCCCCGCCCGCCATACCGCCCCGCCTCGTCCACCACCGCATGCAGTTCGGCAGCGGTGACCAGCGGGTCGTGCACCCGGTCGCCCTGGCTCATCGCCCCGCTCGCGCCGAGCTTGATCCAGTCCGCACCCGCGCGGACCATCCGGCGCACCGCGGCCCGCGCGGCGTCCGGGCCGTCGAAAACCGGCTCGGGCAGCGCCGGATCGCCGAGCGCGTCCACCGCACCGGTGCGCGGGTTCCAGGTATCGCCGATGCCGCCGGTGGTGCACAGCTGGCGCAGGCTCAGCAGCAGGTCCGGGCCGGTGATCCAGCCCTGTTCCAGCGTGAGCCGGAACCCGGCGTCGGCGCCCCAGGCGTCCCGGACGGTGGTCACCCCGCGGCCGAGCAGGGTGCGCAGCACCGCGGCCGCCTCGAACAGGCGGGCACTGCGCGGAGTCTTGCCGGGTTGCGGGAAGGCGATGTGGGCATGGCAGTCGATCAGGCCGGGAACCAGCACCCGCCGGTGCAGTCCACCCGCCGCGCACCGGGCCGTCCGGTCACCGCGCCGACCGCGCCGATCCGCTCGCCATCGACCAGCACGTCCGCGCGGACGATCTCGCCGGATTCCACCTCGAGCACCGAGCCTCCGGTCAGCGCGGTCAGGGTCGCGTCCCCAGTCATACGGCCCATGCTGGCAGCCATCAGCCGGATCACCGTACCGAAACGAGAGCGCTGCTCACGAGAGCAATGATCTCGATTCGGTCCCATGTTCCGTTCCGAGAGCGATGATGCGACGCATGCCGGGCCGTGTACCGGCGGGTAGCATCAGGGCCCGGCCCGAGGGGAGGAGCGTGGTGAGTTCCGACAACCTGGCACGCCGCGCAGGCAGGCTGGTGAACTGGGCGGCGCGGACCAGTTACTCGCTCGGCAAGCGGCTGCCGGGCGCCGACGCGGCCGAGCGCGGTATCCGTTCGGTCGAGCGGGCCGCGCTGGCCGAGCTGCGCAGGCGGCTGGACCGGGTGGACGATCCGTACCTCACCGCGTTGAGCCAGGCATCGACCATGGCGCGATACACCGGCAACGGCAGCAAGGACATCGAGATCGCCGACACCGTCGCCGTGGTGCCCGCGCGGGACGACCAGCAGCCGGAGCCACTGCGCGCGGCCATGGCCGAGCTGCTGAACCGGTCCCTCGGCTTCGGCAGGCAGCGGGCGCGGGAGTACCTGTACGCGGTGATCCTGCGGCAGCTCACTCCGGACGAGGCCAGGATCCTCGCCGCCCTCGCCGATGGCGCGCCGTTCCCGGTGATCGACGTCGCGGAACGCACCAACCTCGGCGGGACGGGCCGGATCGTGCTGCGCAACGCCTCCACGGTCGGCAAGGCCGCCGGGGTGTCCCTGACCGATCACGTGCCCGCCTACCTCACCCGGCTGACCGGGCTCGGCCTCACCGATATCGGCGCTGAGGAACCGGACCTGGAGACGCAGTACGAGATCCTGATGACCGACGAGGTGGTGCGCACCGCCGAGCAGTCCGTGCGGCGGGCCAGGTTCCTCCGGCACACGGTGCGGCTGTCCACACTGGGCTCCAGCTTCTGGCGGGCCTGCGACCCGGCAGGGGAGAACGAACCCGGCTGAGGGGTCCGCTCACCGTCCTGGTGGCTGCTGCGGGGTACGCAGCCGCTGGGCCCGCAGCGCTATCAGCAGGTTGAACCGCTCGGCCGGGTCGTTGATCCGGGCGCCGAACAGCTCCTCGAGCTGGTGCAGCCGGTGCCGGACCGTCTGCGGGTGCACCCCCAGCCGCTCGGCGAGCTCCGGCGCGGTTGCCCGGGTGGAAAGCCAGGCGAGCAGGGTGTCCGCCAGCCGGATCCGCTGCGCACGGCCCGCTCGTTGCAACGGCGCGAGGCAGCGGTGCAACTGGGTGTCGATCAAGCTGTCGTCCACGGTCAGCCACAGGGCCGCCAGGTGCTGCGCGCTCCACAGCACCGGCGCGTCGGTGAGCACACCCCGGTCGGCCAGGTCCAGCGTGCGGCGGGCGAGGCGGAGCGAGTCCGGCACCTCGGCCAGGCGTGCCGGCGGGCCCACGGCCACCCGCCAGCGGGCCAGCTCGGCGCCTGCCCCGGCGAGGTGCCGTTCCGGGTCCGCGGTGAGCAGGCACGGCCCGGCACCATCGAGCCGGGTGAGCACCTCCGCGGGCAGTACCGGGTCCGGTGCAGGGCCGCCGGGCTCGCGGCGTTGCAGCGCCACGGCACAGACCGTGTCCGGCACCGGCCAGTGCGCCCTGGCCGCGGCCTCGGTGATCGCGGCGGCGGGGGTGGGCGGTTCCGCGAGGATCAGCCGGATCAGCCGCTGCCGCTGCTGTTCGAGCGCTCCTGCGCGGTCCGCCCGCGCGGCCGTGTAGCCGTCGACGGACATCGCGGACAGTTCGTCCACGAAGGCGAAGATCGCCTCCGCCGCAACGCACAGCAGGTCGGCGGAGATTCCGGCCGCCCGGCAGAACCCGGCCACGTGCCGCCAGGCGACCCGGCCGCCGATCCGGTACGCCGCCTGCAGGTTGTCCACCCCGTGGCCGACCGCGAACTCCAGCCTGCCGAGCTCGCGGAACACCTCGGCGGTGCGGGTGCCGACCGGACCGGCGCCGCCGCGGCCCACGCTGTGCAGGCACTGCTCGATCGCGGCGTGCACGGCCCGCCGGAACACCCCGCCGAACCGGCCGTCGAGGGGATGCGCGTACGCCGGGATACCGCGCTGTATCTCCCGCACGATGTCCCCGGCGAGCCGGTCCGCATACGGCCGGAACTCCTGCGCGAACGCGCGTGGCACCCGACCCCACAGCTCGGCGGCGGTGCGGGTGTGCCCGGCCGCCGGGGCCTGCTCACCTGCCCGCGGCGCGAGGTCGAGCACCCCCGGTTGCCCGGAAAATAATCCGGAACCGTGGATATTCCCTAATTGGAACGATGCCCGCTCATCGTCACGCATGCCGGAGACACTGGTCGTCATGGCCGTTTCCTAGGTTGTCGGGACAGCGTTTATGCGGGGACGATCAACCTAGATTTTTCGCGTAACTCGTGTCAATCGGCTGCCCTGCGGGGGTCGGCCGAGCCGAGGTTTATCACCGAATCGGGTGACGGGTTCATCTCCCGTCCACCTGCTGTTTCGCCGGTAGTGCTGGATTGTGCCACCCATTTGGGTGAGGCGCTGTTGTGGTGGTGACAAATGGGCTGCCGGCCGGGTCTGGTGTCATTTGTTGCCGGTCCGGCGAATCCCGCGATCTGCCCGTTTCCGAGGGATCTTCATCTTTCGTCCTGCGTTTCCCGGTGGTGGTCCAGGATTCGGCCGAGGAGATCGGTGAGCTGACCGCGTTCCGCGGCCGACAATGGCGCCAGCAGCTCGTCCTGGACCTGGGCCAGCTGCCGGTCCAGCTTGCGAAGCCTGCGCCGTCCGGCCGGGGTGATGGTGATGATGTTGCGTCGCCGGTCGGCGGGGTCGGGCGTACGTTCCACGAAGCTCTCCCCGGCGAGTTCGTTCACGGCCGCCACGATGTCGCTGACGTGGATCCCGCTGCGGCGGCCGAGGGCGGCCTGGCTGGCCGGTCCGAACTCCTCCAGGGTCGCCAGCAGCCGGTAGTGGTAGCCACGGGCGCCCACCGTGGCCAGTCCGGAGCCCACCTGGCGATGGGCGTGCATCGCCGACTGGGTCAGCAACCAGCTCGGCAGGCGCAGCAACCGGGCGGGCGTCAGGTCGTCGGTCCCAGGATCCATGCGCACAGTCTAGGCAGGCCTCGCACATTCCGTTTGCCAGCCAAACGTTGGTTCGACTAACGTTTGTTTGACCAACGAACGAGGAGATGTCGTGATCGCACCCTTCCGCGTCGAGATCCCGGAACACGTACTCGCCGACCTGCACCAGCGGCTGGACCGGACCCGCTGGCCCGACGAACTGCCCGGAACGGGCCGGGACTACGGCCTCCCGCGGGCGTGGTTGCGGGAGCTGACCCGATACTGGCGCGAGGACTACGACTGGCGGGCGCAGGAGGAACGGCTGAACGCGCTGCCGCAGTACACAACCGAGATCGACGGTCAGCGGGTGCACTTCCTGCACCTGCGGTCCGCCCGGCAGGACGCGCTCCCGCTGCTGCTGACGCACGGCTGGCCTGGATCCATTGTGGAGTTCCTGGATGTGCTGGAGCCGCTGGCCGAACGGTTCCACCTGGTGATCCCCTCGATCCCGGGATTCGGCTTCTCCGGCCCGACCCGCGAGCGCGGCTGGGATGTGCACCGTGTCGCCCGTGCCTTGGCGGAGCTGATGCGCAGGCTCGGGTACCGCCGGTACGGGGCGCAGGGCGGTGACTGGGGCTCCGCGATCTCCCGCGCGCTCGGCGCGCTCGCGCCCGAGGCGGTGGTGGGCGTGCACCTCAGCTACCTCCCGACGCCCCCGCCCGCCGAGGGGGCTGGTGAGCTGTCCGCGGCGGACCAGCGACGGCTCGCGGGAATCCGGGAGTACCTGGCCAGGCGGCCCGGTTACCAGGTCATGCAGGAGACCGAGCCGCAGACGCTGGCCTACGGGATGGCCGACTCGCCGGTCGGGCAACTCGCCCTGATCGCGGCCAGGTTCGCCGAATGGACCGACCCGGAAGGCGAGATCTCCTTCGACCGGCTGCTCACCAACGTCATGCTGTACTGGCTCACCGGGACCGCGGCCTCCTCCTCCCGCCTGCGGTGGGAGAGCGCCCGCGGCGGGCCCGGCGGGTCCCTTGCCTGCCCGGTGCCGGTGGGGGTCGCCGTGTTCGCGCACGACATCACCCTGCCCGTCCGGGCCTTCGCCGAACGGTCGTACCGGATCACGCACTGGAGCGAGTTCGACCGCGGCGGCCACTTTCCCGCGCTGGAGGTACCCGGTTCGTTCGCCGCGGACGTCGGCACGTTCTTCGGGTAGGAGGTTCCGGTAGCGGCGCGACGTGTGCTGGGTGCTTGCTGCGGCAACTGCCCCGGGCGGGCGATGCGGATCTTCGACGATCGTGTGACGATGGTCACTCCGTGTGCCGAGATGGGGTGGTCATGGACGCGATCCTGGACGATTTCGCGCGGAACTGGCCCATCTACTGTTCTATTCCGGTCGTCGCGGCGCTGATCGGCTACGTGACCAAGCTGCTGGCGATCAGAATGATGTTCACCCCGCTGGAGTTCGTCGGGATCAAGCCGTTCCTCGGGTGGCAGGGCATCGTGCCCAAGCGCGCTGCGCGGATGGCGGGGATCGCCTGCGACACGATGACCCAGCAGCTGATCCGCCCCAGCGACGTGGTGAACCGGCTCGATCCGGAGCGGATCGCGCGGGAGATCGAGAAGCCGCTGCTGGCCGCGGTGGAGCAGATCGTGCGGGACATCGCGGCCGAGTACCAGCCGGGGCTGTGGGAGTCGCTGCCGGACCGGGTGCAGCGCATGGTGATCAGCCGGGTGCAGGCCGAGGCGCCGAAGATGGTCGCCGAGGTGATGACCACGATCAAGCAGGACGTGGACAGCGTCTTCGACCTCAAGGACATGGTCGTCACCAGCCTGGTGAAGGACAAGGCGCTGCTGAACCGGATCTTCCAGGAGGCGGGGCGCAAGGAGTTCCGGTTCATCGCCCACTCCGGGATCTACTTCGGCGGGCTGATCGGCGTGGTGCAGATGGTGGTGTGGGTGCTGTTCAAGATCCCCATCATCATGCCGCTGTTCGGCCTGTTCATCGGCTGGTTCACCGACTGGCTGGCGCTGAAGATGATCTTCCATCCGAAGCAGCCGGTGCGCTACTTCGGGCTGTTCGAGTGGCAGGGGCTGTTCCTCAAACGCCGTGCCGAGGTGTCGGCGGCCTATGCCGAGCTGATCGCGAAGGAGATCATCACCCCGCACAACGTGATCGAGGCGGTGCTGCGCGGACCGCTTTCGGACAAGGTGCTCGCGCTCATCCAGCGACAGGTCGACCTGGAGCTGTCCCGGCACGCGAGCGTGGCGAAACCGCTGGTGGTGCTGGCCGTGGGCGGCAAGCGGTACCAGGCGATGAAGCTGCGGATCTCCGAGCAGATCATGGCCAGGCTGCCGGAGACCATGCGTTACATCGAGGACTATGCCGAGGACGCCATGGATATCCGCAACCTGCTGGTGAACAAGATGAAGGAGCTGGACGCCGAGGAGTTCGAGGGGCTGCTCCGCCCCGCCTTCCAGCAGGACGAGTGGATCCTCATCCTCACCGGTGCCCTGCTCGGCGGCCTGGTCGGTGAGCTCCAGGTCCAGGCCGTCCTGCTGCTCACCCCGTGATCCGCCGGCTCTCACCTCGCCCTGTTGAGCGCGAAGAGCGCCTTGCACTCCTCGCGCCGTACTTCCTCGCGGATCTCCAGGCTCGGCGTGCCCGCGGCGACGATGTACCGGGATGGGACCTCGATCTGTCGCCAGGTGAAGGTGTCGTCGGGATGCTCGGATGACCATTTTATGGCGTCTTTTTGCGTGGCCCCGAACACGATTCCGGACATTTTGGCCCAGATCGCGGCCGATGTGCACATCGGACATGGTTCCAGAGTGCTCACCAGGTACGCGCCCGGAAGGTATCGTCGCTGCATGATACTGGCGGAATGGCGAATAACCACCATCTCGGGATGGGCACTGGGATCATTGTCGTCACCGATCAAGCTGCTGCCCGACTCGGCCAGGACCGTCCCGTCCAGCACCACGAGAGCGCCCAGCGCGTAGTTGCCACGGCGCGATGCTTCCTCCGCCAGTTCGACACATCTGGCCATTTCTGCTTCGAAGTCGGTGCCGGTCAAGATCGTCACATCCCCAAGAAGATTGGTAACATCAGGCTGTCAGTAGATCATCCAGTTCGCATACACGCTCGTCCAAGCCTTCTTTTGATCTTTCGATCCACAGGACGCCGTCATTTTCGATCACCCAGTAGTCGCGGTTCCAGAAGTCCAGGCATCTGACGTCGATCATTCCTTCGTGCCCCGCTGACAGGCTCGCTACCTTGGAGTGAACGGTCTGCAACTCCGCACCAGCTATGGAGTTCCGGCCACCTCTTGCTGCCCGGCCGCGTGGGACCACCGGAATGAAGCTGATCTTTCGAGCCCCCCGGGACCGAGCGAACTCAACCATGTCGTCCATCATTTCTATGGTTTCGGCGGTGACGACGGTATGTATGGAAAACGGGATGTCGTGTGTGCGGCAAACCCGCATACTCTCCAGGACGTTTTCGAAGGAGCTCACCCTGAAAACATCGTCGTTCGAGGCATCCGGGCGGTGTATGCTGAACTTGAACTCGGACTTCATCGCCAAGGTCGAGGCGACGACTTCCGTGGTTATCGATATGCCATTCGTTATCACGACAACCTTCGGGAGGATCTTCCCGGTGACTTCGATGACGGTCGCCAAGTCGCGCCGCATGGTCGGTTCTCCTCCGGATATTTTCAGCGACCGGACTCCTCGCCTTCTCAAATTTTCGGAAATCAATCGGAGGGTGTCAATCGAGAGCTCTTCACGGCTGGTGTTCGGCGCCTGGCAGAATGAACATGCGGCATTGCACCTGCGCGTGACGCGAACGCATATTGATGTCGGAAATCTGCGCTCATGGTGATTCATTTCTTATGACCATGTCCTGGGTAATTTTAAGCATGTTGAATATCTGCGACATCTGGTCGGCGAACTGCTGAGCGTAGTCTAGGCTCAGTTCGACCTTGGAATCCTTCTCCGGTTCGGGGACATCGTCCACGCCGTAGAATACGATCACTCCGTGCGGCGGATTGCCGTCGTCGTGTCTGTTGGTCTCCGGGTCCAGTCGAAGTACCGGGCAGGACAGGACCCAGCGCTGGCGAGGCTCGATCATCTGGGCCACGCGCTCGTCATACAGGCTGTGATGGTCCTTGGGGAGGTCCTCGTAAATCGGACGGCGCTCACGGTACGTCTTTCCGCTCACGATGTGTGGTGTGTCCACAGACAGGCGGGTGAAGCCGAATTCCCGAGGCATTCGGATGTTGAGGATCGCCAGGTCCCGATCTTGTTGAAGGTAGGTGGTGCAGTCGTCCTTGATCGCTACGAAGTAGCGCCCGTTGCATGGAATCTCCAGAGCTTTGGAAACCAGTTCGCAGACGATCTTCAACGTGCTTTTGAGTAGTCGTTGCTGCCGTTGCCGAAGCACCTCAAGATGCCGTTCGAACCGTTCGCGTTCCACGGTGCGCCTCTTTCGCGTAAGGTACTCGCTCCCCACGAGTGAAACAGCTCCCCCTGCGAACAAAAGATTTCCGGGACCAAGGTCCGCGACGGAGTTCAGCAGGTCGCCACGCGAAAGTCGGTCCGAGACGAGGTTCACCCAAATTCCCAGAAGTACAACAGAGGTGAGTGTCGCGCAGAACCTGAACGTGTTCCAGGGAGAGATACGCATCGCGGGCCCGTTCGCGGGACTCAGGAAGCGGAATATGTCCGTATGGGAATCGGAGACTCACCAACCGGTGCAGGTTACTTGGGGTCGATCGTGCCTTCCACATATTTGATCTAGATCTATCGCGGGATTGCATAGTTGGATATGGTAACCTGCGATATGTTGGCGTCGGCTCCGGATCACCGTGGTTCGCTCATATTGACTAGCGTTCGCTCTTTGGTGATCAGATTTGTGACGGCTTGTAATCGTTCGTCGCGGGGCGGAATTGTTCGGTGGCGAACATTGTCTGTGCCGGCCCGCTCATGGGCGGTCAGCCCTTCTTGGCGGCGGCTTTGGCTGCCTTCTTGAAGGCGCGGACCTCGGCCAGGGTGTCCTGGCCGGTGACATCGGCGATGGACCGGCGGGCCCCGTCCTCGCCGTAGGCTCCCGCGGCCTCGCGCCAGCCCGCCGGCTGGACGCCCAGCTGCTTGCCGAGCAGGGCCAGGAAGATCTTGGCCTTCTGCTCCCCGTAGCCGGGCAGCGCCTTGAGCCGCTTCAGCACCTCCGTGCCGTCCGGATCGCCCTCGGTCCAGATCGCCTCGGTGCGCCCGCCGTAGCTGTCCACGATGTGCCGCGCCAGGGTGTGCACCCGGCGCGCCATCGAGCCGCCGTAGCGGTGGATGGCCGGTTTCTGCACGCAGAGTTCCACGAACTCCTCGAGATCGGACTCGGCGATCCTGGTGACGCTGAAGCCGTCCATCCGTTCGGCGATCTTCCTTGGCCCGGCGAAGGCCACCTCCATGGCGATCTGCTGATCCAGCAGCATGCCGGTGAGCAGGGCGAACGGGTCCTCGGACAGCAGCTTGTCGGCTTCGGCGTCGCCGGTGAGGGTGAGCGTGTTCGGCATGGCTTCATATTCGCATGTCGCGGCGGCAAGGAAACTACCTCGACGAGGTGGCGGGCTCGGCCTGGAGCAGGCATGGGGACGCCGCGAACCCGTGGCGCGCGTATGCCGGAACCGCCCGGATGCTGGAGTGCACCGTCACCCGTTCGAGCCCAAGCTCGCGGGCGAGCGCCAGCACCGCCTGGATCAGCAGGCCGCCGAGGCCGCCGTCTCGTTCCCCGGGTACGACGTAGACGCATTGCAGGTCGCCGGATGCCCGCTCGACGGCAAGCGGGGTCGGCACCCGCTGGAGAACCGCCAGCCACGCCATGCCGATGACCAGGCCGTCGCGGACCGCGACCAGGCAATGGTGGGAGTGCCCGTGCCTGCCGGCCCAGTCCAGGAAGCGGGCCACGAACTCCTCGTGCCCGGTGCCGGGCGAGTCGCCGTGCTCCATGGCCCTTTCCAGGCCCCACTGCCAGCGCAGCTCGGCGACGGCGGCCAGCTCGTCCCGCTTCGCCGGGCGGATGGTGACCTCCCGCATACCGCCGATCATCTCGCGAGCCGGAGGCGCGCGGGGTTCCTGGTGCGGAACCTGATGCCGTCCGCCCGCAGCTTCCTGATCTCGACGGCGGCCAGGACCGTCACGGTCACCGGCGTGGCCAGCCAGCTGAGGGTGTACTCCCACGGCTCCAGCGCGGCGAGCTGCTCCGGCGGAGCTCCGAGCTTGGTCAGCGCGATCCACCAGCTTGACCACACGCTGAGCAGCGGGGCCAGCAGCCACAGCAGGTCATGGTCCTTCCGGGCACACAGCCCGTTGCGCTGGGCAAGGTAGGCCGCGCCGACGAAGAACAGCAGCACCCAGAGCAACGGGAACAGCAGCACCGGCGGGACCCGCTCGTCGCCTGCCATCGCGACCAGCGGCACGCGGAGCACACCCTGGCTGAGCCAGCCGACGATCCGGTCCAGCGTGCCGGTGACCACCGGGATCGGTGGCGCCGCGACGATGACCAGCAACAACGCGCTGAACAGGCCGGTCGCCACCGGCCGGACGAGTGCGCGGGCCGTACGAGCACGATGGCCGCCGCGCGCGAGCACGACCAGCAGCGGAGCGAGCAGGCTGATCCCGACCGGAGCCGTGAGCAGGACGACCAGGCCGTCCTGCCAGCTACCGATGGAGGCAAGTTTGCGCAGCGCCGACGGCGGGTCGAGCACGGCCTGCACCGCTATCGTGAGCACGCCGAGCGCGATCAGGGCGCGCGCGGTGAGCAGCCGCTCGAGCACGGTGTTCGCCGGCTCGTCCGGCAGCCCGACGTCGCCGGCCCGGAACTGGAACTCCCTGGCGAATCCGTACCTGCCGTATATCCGGCCGGCCAGGCGCAGTGGACTGAACCCCACCCACAGGGCGAAGCGAAACACGAGCAGGTAAAGCAGGATCAACGAGGTCTCCACGGTCCGGGCCGGCTTGCCGGTCCGGCAGTGTTGCCGATCGCCACTACGTACGGTGGTCGAATACACGCGGATCACCGGATTGTCGTAACCCGTGGTGTGCGTGCCGCTGCGGCCGAGTGGAGTATTCGGCGCTTACCCACTCGCGTTTCCGCTGTCGTCCCACTACCGTGTGCGCGTAGTCAGCCTCGGCGCTGGTCAGCGTGCGGGTACCGCGGCCAAGCCGAGGCCGTTCGTGCTGCGCTCCTAGCACAGCGACCGCGCAGACGGTACACTTGTGTCGTCATTCTCACAGGTGTTTCCTCATCGCCGCAGGTAGGTCGCCTGCCGCGGGTGCAGCGCGGCTGAGCTGGGCAAAAGCTTCTGTTAGGTTGCATTGATATGTCCGGAAAGCACATACAGCGTGCCAACGGCGACAATGCAGCGGCCGACCATGTGGTGATCGAATCACCCGCCAAGTCGGATGGTGCGGCCCTCTGGCGAATCGCGCGCGATTCACAAAAGCTGGACCTGAACTCGTCGTACGCCTACTTGTTGTGGTGTCATGATTTCGCCGACACCTCCGTGGTGGCGCGAGTGGACGGAGTGGCCGTCGGATTCGTGATCGGCTACCGCCGCCAGTCGAAGCAGGACGCCGCCGTCGTGTGGCAGGTCGCCGTGGACGACTCGCAACGCGGCCGTGGTTTGGCCGGCCGCATGCTGGATACCCTGTTCGAGGGGTTGGTGCGGCGAGGCGTGCGCTACCTGGAGACGACCATCACACCGGACAACGACGCGTCCATCCGGCTGTTCCGCTCCTTTGCCAAGCGGTGGGACGCCGAACTGGAGACCGCGGAGCTGTTCGCGGCCGCGGATTTCCCGGATGAGCACGAGGCGGAACACATTTACCGCATCGGTCCGCTTGCCGGTGCGTGATACGTCGCCCGGGTGACAAGAATACGTTAATAGTCGCCCGCTGGGCACGAATAGAGTAAGAGACGGAGTTAGTGTGAGCATCTTCGAAACGCTCGAATCGGAAGTGCGCAGCTACAGTCGTAGCTGGCCGACCGTGTTCGACCGGGCGCAGGGGAGTTGGCTCTACGCCGAGGACGGCAAAGCCTATCTTGACTTCTTCGCCGGGGCGGGGGCGCTCAACTACGGGCACAACAACCCGGCGCTGAAGAAAGCGCTGATCGACTACATCTCCCGGGACGGTGTCACCCACTCCCTGGACATGTTCACCGTGGCCAAGCGGGACTTCCTGGAGAGCCTGGACGAGGTGATCCTGAAGCCGCGTTCCATGGAGTACAAGGTGATCTTCCCGGGACCCGGCGGCGCCAACGCGGTGGAGGCCGCGCTGAAGCTGGCCCGCAAGGTGACCGGCAAGGAGTCGGTCATCAACTTCACCAACGCCTTCCACGGCATGACCCTCGGCGCCCTCTCGGTGACCGGGAACTCGATGAAGCGCGGCGGCGCGGGCATCCCGCTGGTGCACGCCACGCCGATGCCCTACGACAAGTACTTCGACGGCGCCTACCCGGACTTCCTCTACTTCGAGCGGTTGCTGGAGGACTCCGGCAGCGGGCTGAACGAGCCCGCCGCGGTGATCGTGGAGACCGTGCAGGGCGAGGGCGGGATCAACGCAGCCAGGCTGGAGTGGCTCCAGGGCCTCTCCGAGCTGTGCAAGCGGCACGGCATCCTGCTGATCCTGGACGACGTGCAGATGGGCTGCGGGCGCACCGGCCCGTTCTTCAGCTTCGAGGACGCAGGCATCAAGCCGGACATGATCTGCCTTTCCAAGTCCATCGGCGGCTACGGCCTCCCGATGGCGCTCACCCTGATCAACCCCGAGCTGGACGTGTGGTCGCCCGGTGAGCACAACGGCACCTTCCGTGGCATCAGCCCGGCCTTCGTCACCGCCACCGAGGCGCTGCGCACCTACTGGCGCGATGACGAGCTGGAGAAGTCCACCAAGGCCAAGGGCGAGCGGATCGGCGGCGTGTTCAACGAGATCGTGCGGACCTACCCGGACGCGCAGCTGCTGGCCAAGGGCCGCGGCCTCGCCCGCGGCCTGGAGTTTCCGGACGGCGAGACGGCTGGCAAGGTATGCGCAGCCGCCTTCGACCGGGGCCTGCTGATGGAGACCTCCGGCCCGGACGGTGAGGTCGTGAAGCTGCTGCCCGCGCTGACCACCACGGACTCCGAGCTCACCCAGGGCCTGGAGATCATCGAGGAGTCGGTCAAGGCGGTACTCGCGCCCTGAACCACCCAGAGCACGCATGTCGCGGAAGAACCAAAGGAGAGTGTTTTGATCGTCCGCACCCTCGATGAGATCACCGATACCGACGCCGACATCAAGACTCCGAACTGGCGCAGCAAGCGGATTGTGCTGGCCAAGGAGAAGGCCGGCTTCTCGGTGCATGAGACCACGCTGTACGCGGGAACCGTCAACGATTTCTGGTACGCGAACCACATCGAGGCGGTGTTCGTTTTCGAGGGCGAAGGCGAGATCACCGACAAGGCCACCGGCGAGACGCACCAGCTCAAGCCCGGCTCCCTGTACCTGCTGAACAACCACGACAAGCACCAGGTACGGCCGCGGACGGACATGCGCACGGTGTGCGTCTTCAACCCGCCGGTGACCGGCAGGGAGGTGCACGACGAGAACGGCGTGTACCCGATCGTCCGCGAGGAAGACGACCTTGCGGACGGCGTCACCTCCTGACGCCGGACTGACTGGCGTCCCTACCACCAAAGAATGGGGCAGAAAAACAGGAAGGAATCATGAGGAGGCGAGCAGCTTGATGCTCACGGACACTCGTGTGGAGGACAGCTACCCGACCCGGATCGCGGGTCAGCCGGAACTCATGGATCGGGTGGATCCGACCGTGTGGGGCAGCGAGTCCGACGGCCCTATCGACGCCGCCGACCTTGCGTCGCATGACGGCAAGGGCTACTCGGTCGTCGAGGGTCTGCTTTCGCCTGCCGAGGTCCAGGGCTACTGGCAGGAGCTGGTCCGGCTGTCCTCGGACCAGGAGCTGAAGGCAGACGAGCGTGTCGTCACGGAGAAGGCTTCCGGCGAGGTCCGGTCGATCTTCGAGGTGCACAAGATCAGTGAGCTGATCAGCGAGCTGGCCAGGGACCCGAGGGTCCTCGACCGGGCGCGGCAGATCCTCGGGTCAGAGGTCTACATCCATCAGAGCCGGGTCAACTACATGCCGGGTTTCCGGGGTTCCGGCTTCTACTGGCACTCCGACTTCGAAACCTGGCACGCGGAGGACGGTATGCCCCGCCCCCGTGCGGTGAGCTGCTCGATCGCGCTGACCGACAACTACCCGTTCAACGGCGGCCTGATGGTCATGCCGGGGTCGCAGCGTACGTTCGTGCAGTGCATCGGGCAGACGCCGGAGGACTACTACAAGACCTCGCTCAAAGAGCAGCGGATCGGCGTCCCGACCGAGGACGACATCACCAAGATGGCGGCCGAGCACGGGATCGACCAGTTCACCGGTCCGGCGGGCTCGGCGCTGTTCTTCGACTCCAACATCATGCACGGTTCCGGCAACAACATCACGCCGTACCCGCGCTCGAACATCTTCCTGGTGTTCAACAGCGTGGAGAACACGCTGGTGGAGCCGTTTGCGGCGAGCAAGCGGCGGCCGGGGTTCATCGGCAGCAGGGACTTCACCCCGCTGTCGCGCTGACCAGGTAAAACAGGGCGCGAGTGGGGCCGCCTGTAGCGGTCCGCTCGCGCCCTGTTATGTTGTCCCCGTCACGCTGAAGGTGGTCCGGATTTTCGCTCGGGGTGAGATCCGGACCGGGTGGAGGCGAAGACATCCGGCGGAGCGTCCTGCGATCCGCCGTCGAGTAGCACCGAGTGCGGCCCCGCACCATCAGATCGGGACTGATGGTGCGGGGCCGCACTCGTCTGATCGGGTGTGCTTGTCCGGCTGGTGGGTCGATCCCGGCCGAAACGCCCCGCGCTCTCCTGGCCGCGCGGTACTTTCGAGGTCCGTTTACGAATGGGGAGTCGGACACGGGAGCGCGATGTGGACGCACGCGACACCGGCGCGGGGGAGTCGACGGAGCCGGCCGAGGTGCGGATCCAGCTGCTCGGCCCGGTACAGCTGATTGCCGACGGCAGGCAGGTACCGGTCGGCGGCCCAGGGGTGCGTGGCCTGCTGGCCCTGCTGGCGCTGGACGCCAACAAGGTGGTCACCCTGGACGACATCATCGACGGGCTCTGGGGCCACGAACCACCTGCCACCGCGCGGACCATCGTGCACGGCAACGTGTCCCACCTGCGCCGGGTGCTCCGCTCGCTGCACGGGGAGCATCCGGACCCGGCAGGCGCCGCTCCGGTCGAGATCCACACCGCCACCCCGGGATACCGGCTGACGATCGCCCCGGACCGGGTGGACGTGCACCGCGCCCGCGCCCTGCTGGAGCGCGCCGCGGTCGCCCCGGTGGAGCGGCGGGCGGAGCTGCTCGGTGAGGCCTTCGCGCTGTGGCAAGGGCCGGTGCTCGGCGGGGTACCCGCTTCCATCGCCGCTCCCGAGCTGGAGGAACTGCGCCAGGCCGTGCACGGCGCCAGGGTGGACGCCGACCTCGAGCTCGGCAAGCATGCCGAGTTGATCGCCGAGCTGGCCCCGCTGGTGCGGGAGAACCCGGCGGACGAGCGCGCGGTGCGGCAGCTGATGCTCGCGCTGTACCGCTCCGGGCGGCGGGCCGATGCGCTCGAGGTGTACCGGCAGGCCTCCCGGCAGGTCGGCGAGCGGCTCGGCATCGACCTCGGCCCTGAGCTGCGCACCCTGCACGACCAACTGCTCAAGGACGAGCTCGCCGAGCACACCGGCTGGCCGCGTACCCGGCTCGCGCTCACCCAGCTGCCACCGGCCGTGCCCAGCCTCGCCGGGCGCGCCCCCGAGCTGTCCTGGCTGAACGACCTGCGGGTGCGGGCCCAGCAGGGGGCGCGTGCCATCGGCGTGCTCACCGGAGCCGCCGGGATCGGCAAGAGCGCGCTGGCCATCTCCTGGGCGCACGAGGCCGTGGACGCCTTCGAGGACGGGGTGCTGTTCGCCGCGCTGCGCGGGTTCGACCCGCACCGCGAGCCTGCCGACCCCGCGGAGGTGCTCTCCCACTTCCTGCTCGGCCTCGGGGTGCCGGCAGCCGAACTGCCCGAGCGGCTGCCGGAACGCATCGCGCTGTACCGCTCGCTGCTGGCCGAGAAGAAGGTGCTGGTGCTGCTGGACGACGCCCGCACCGCCGAGCAGGTCCGCCCGCTGCTGCCGCCGGGTGCGCGCTCACTGACCCTGATCACCAGCCGGTCCCGGTTGGACGGTCTTGCGGTGTCCAACGCGGCCAAGCTGTACGCCCTGGACGTGCTCACCGCGCAGGACGCGGTCCGGCTGATCGAGGAGCTGGCCGGGCCCGACCCGCAGGGCAGGCACGCACGGCTCGCCGAGCTGTGCGGCTACCTCCCGCTGGCCCTGCGGATCGCAGGCGCGCGGCTCGCCGCGGCCCCGGAGTGGACGGTGACCCAGCTGCTCGAGGAACTGGCGAGCGAGCGGACCAGGCTGGCCGCGCTGGACCTCGCGGACGCCGACGGCGGGGACACCAGCGTGCGGGCCGCGCTGGACGTGTCCTACCGCGGCCTGCCGGCAGCGGCCGCCGCGATCTTCCGCGCCCTCGGCGCGCTCACCTCCTGCTCGGCCGGGGTGGGCCTGGCCGCAACCGCCTGCGGTGTCGACCCCGAGACCGCGCGGCGCGGGCTGCGGGTGCTGGCCGCGCACCACCTGCTGACCGAGACCGCTCCGGACGTCTTCACCCCGCACGACCTGGTCCGGCTGTACCTGCGGGACCTCGCCGCGGCCGAGCTGACCGGGGCGGAACGCACCGCGGTGCTCACCAGGGCGCTGCACTACTACCAGGCCTCCGCGGACCGGGCGCGCAGGCGGTTGCTGCGCATCGTCGACCCGCTCGAGTTCACCGGGCTGGCCGGGATCGCCGCCGATCCCACCGGGTACGACGAGGCGCTGGACTGGTTCGTGGCCGAATGGCCGAACCTGCTGGCGATCATCCGCCAGGCCCGCTCCCGGGGGCTGCACACCGAGGCCTGGCAGCTGGCCAGGGTGGTGCACACCTACCGGGTCGTGCGACCGCTGTGGGACGAGTGGCGGCTGCTGGTGGATCTCGGGCTGGCCTCGGCCGAGGACTCGGGCAGCCTGCTCGGCCGCTGCTGGATGCTGATCTCGCGGTGCGCGGTGGCGCTGATCTTCGGCCGGGCCGAGAGCAGCCTCGCCGATGCCGAGCAGGCGCTGGAGCTCGCGGGCGAACTCGGCGACGAGCGGCTGCTGATCTCGGCGAACATCCACCTCGGCTGCGCGCTGACCCTCTGCGAGCGCTACCAGGAGGCCATCTCCCGGCTGAGCGCCGCGATCGAGGACACCGAACGACTCGGCGACCTCGCACTGGGCGGGCAGGCGCTGAACAACTGCGCGGAGGCGGAGAAACGCGCAGGCCGCTACCACGAGGCGATCGCACACCAGCTCCGTTCGCTGGAAATCGATCGTAAGCTCGGGGACGACAGTTATGCCGTGGTGTCGCTGAACAACCTCGCCGAGATGCAGCTGGCGATCGGCAGGCCTGCGGAGTCCCAGCGGTACGCCAGGGAGGCGATCGCGGTGACCGAGGCGCGCGGGCTGCTCCTGCAAGAGGGTGTGGCGCGTCTCACATTAGGGCGGGTTTTGCGAACTATGGGTGATTTCGAGGGCGCTCGTGCCCAGTTCGCCGCCTCGTTGGAGCTACACGAACGGGTGAGTCCGCATGCGGCGGACGAGGTACGGGCCGAGCTCGAGGCGGTGCCACCCGCGGACTCTTAGCGAGTTCTTAGTGGCCTGGCTGGCATTCGGCGTAGTGTGCGAAAGCGGCGCCGATCACATGGCCCTGGGGGAGGGGCCGGTGGGGCGCCACATCCACGGGTGCAGGGGGATGGATCCGTGGACGTGGACGGGTCACCCGAGACGATCCGTCGCGGACCGGCCGGTGACACAGGGGAGAGCACCGGCCGGTCCGCCCAGACGGGCGGTTGCTATCCGGACGGTTCCTGATCGAAGAGGCTGGTCTCGGAGCGGATCTCCAGCAACTCGTACACCGGGCGGCCGCGCCTGCCGTCGATGGTGGTGGTCCGGACCACTCGCAGCCGCGCGGTGACCGGCTGGTCCAGGTTCAGCTTGATCTCGTCCAGCAGGTCCGGTGCCACCGCACCCTGGATCGTGCTGCCACTGTCCCGCTCCAGGTAGAAGATCCGCCGCCGGGTACGCACTCCGTCCAGCCTGCCGGTGACGGTCTCGTAGCCGACGTCCTCCCTGGACTCCCGCAGGCTGCCCTGCAGCACCCTGGCCTGCTCGGCGGTCATGCTGCGGGCCACCTCCTCACCGGTGGTAGGGGAAAGGGTGAGCCCGACCCCGGCGTTCTTGGCCACCGCGTTCACGATGTCGCTCACCGCGTTGCGCACGGTGTCCCGCTGCAGCAGCACGGCATCCAGGGCGCCGTCGTCGGAACCGTTGACCGGGAGGAAGTCGCACAGTTCCTTGACCGCGCGCTCGGACAGCGTCTCGATGCCGTCGTGGATCAGCGCGTCCTCGTCCACCGTGTCCGGGAAGCCGAAGAAGATCGTGTTGCCCGCCTGCCCGCGCTGGATCAGCGGGGCCTTCTCCCGGTCGGCCGGTTGCACCGAGGTGATCTCGGCCTGCGGGTTGCGCACGATATGCCCGACCTTCGCGGTGGCGTCCTGCAACGCCCTGCCGATATCGGAGAAGGTGTAGGCGTCCAGCTGGGTGGTGCCGAGTACGGAGACCCGCAGCAGTGGCGAGCGGCAGGTCCGCTCGAACTTCGCGTGCGCGGCCATCGAGGAGGCCCTGGCGAGGTCGTCCAGCCAGGTGCCGCCGGGAATGTCCTCGGTGATCTGCCGGAAGCTCACCACGCCACCTCCGCGTATCCCTTGGTCAGCCCGTCGATCGGGCCGTGCGGTCCGCGTACGGCCGACCACGCGCTGGCCCAGGTTTCCTCGTCCCCTGGGCGGCAGAGGAACCCGTCCAGCAGGCCGCCAACCGGCTGCACCTGGTCCAGGTACATCACCGGCTGCTCGACGATCACCCCGCGCAGGGTCAGCAGCCCGTAGAAGGCGGCCCGCGCCGGGCCGGACAGCCGCTTCAGGCTGCCCCAGTCGTCCGGCAGCAGCAGCACGTCGATGTCCTGCGGTGGTTCCTCGGTGCGCAGCACCAGCCCGCCACCGACCCAGGCCCGCCCGGAGGGCATCAGCTTGGCCACCATGCCGAGGTAGCCGCTCAACGCCCCGAACAGGTTCTCCCTGGTGTTGCGGTGCGGAGCGTCCCATACCAGCCGCTCGTAGATGTCCGAGAGGTCGGCCGCATGCCGCCCTGCTGGCAGCAGCCCCTCCGGAGTCCAGTGCGGGAGCGGCATCCGACCTCCTTAGCTCGATCCTCGGGTCCCGGATGGACAGCCGCGACTGCGCTGAAAATAGTGCGGGTGAAGGCGCCCCACTCGCCGAGACGTTCGAACCTATCAGCCGCCGGAGGGCGGTCCGACATGCCCGGACCCTAAGGGCGTGTTTAAGAAGGTGGTTGCCCGAGGTGACGCGCGCCCGCGCATCACCTCAGGCAGCCACCTTCTTAACAGCGCCTAAGGCCATGGCACGGCGGGAGCGGGTTCAGCGGGCCTGGGTGATGTCGCGCAGCGGCGCGAGCTCGGGCCGCTTCGGGGCGAGGCCGTCGCCCATCGACTCGCCGCGCAGGTGGCGGCGGATCCACGGCAGCAGGTGCATCCGGGTCCACTCCAGATCGGAACGGCGCAGCGAGATCCAGTTGGTGTGCTCACCGTCCTCGGGCCACGGCTCCCGCCAGTCGCCTTGGGTGGGCACGCCGAGCACCTCGGCGGCGCGCAGCGCGATCCGGTGGTGTCCCTCCGGGGTGAAGTGCAGCCGGTCGTCACTCCAGGCGCGCAGGTCGTGCAGCGGGTCCATGGCCCACAGGTCCACCACCCTGGCACCGTGCCGGTCCGCGATCGCCCACAGGTGCGCGTTGTAGATCGCCACCTTGCCGCGCAGGATGCTCATCACCGACATCTGCTTGGTGTCCGGGCCGGTGAAGATCAGCACGTTGATCCCGGCGGCACGCAGCCGCGCCACGGCATCCTCGAACCGGGCGGCCACCGCGTCCACATCGGCGCCGGGAACGATGATGTCGTTGCCACCTGCGCACAGCGTCACCAGATCGGGTCGGATGTCCATGGCGACCGGAAGCTGCTCGGTGACGATCTCGTCGAGCAGCTTGCCGCGCAGGGCCAGGTTCGCGTATCGCAGCCCGGGTCGCTCGGCGGCGAGGATCTCCGCCAACCGGTCGGCCCAGCCGCGGTAGCTGCCGTCCGGCAGTTCGTCGTTGAGTCCTTCGGTGAAGCTGTCACCCAGTGCGACATAGCTGTCGACATACCGGTCGAATCCACCGAAGCCCCCGAGTTCGCCCACGCCACGCATGCTGCTCTCCCTAGTCGCCGCCCGTGCATCCCCAATGGTTGCGCCCCCTAAGCAACACCTCAGGATGCCTCCCGGATTCCGGCCTACGCCACCGTCGGTTCAGTCGGAGGTCATAGTTTCTTGGGTTGTCGGCCATCGGCGCAGCCGCATTACCGGGATGTGCCGGTCGACTGTGGTGAACATCTCGCCACCTGCTGACCTCGGCGCTGTCATACGGCAGGCTAGAGAGTGTGACCGAGCAGCCCTCGTCCCCTCCGCCCGGGTCCGCTTCCGGGAGGGAGCACGGCCGGGAACCCCTCTCCGCCGTGCTCGGCGGCCGCAAGGGCGCGCTGGACGCGAGCCTGCCCCCTGCGGCCTTCGTGGTGGGCTGGCTGCTGTCCGGGCGCTCCATCGCCTGGGGCGCAGGCGCGGCGATCGTGCTGGCGGTGCTGGTCGGGGTGCTCCGGCTCGCCCGCGGGGACAAGGCCCGTGCCGTGGTGGTCAGCCTCGCCGCCGTGATCGTCGCCGCGCTGATCGCACTGCACACCGGCCAGGCCGAGGACTTCTTCCTGATCCAGCTTTTGTCCAATGTGGCCAGTGCGTTGGCGTGGGCGGCGAGCATCCTGATCCGCTGGCCGCTGCTCGGCGTGGTGGTGGGGCTGGTGCTGGGCCAGCGGACCCGCTGGCGGTCCGACCCCGCCCTGCTGCGGGCCTACTCCCTGGCCAGCTGGGTATGGGTCTTCCTGCAGTACACGTTGCGGGTACTGGTGTACGGCTCGCTGTGGTGGTCCGGTGAGGTGGTGGCGCTTGGCATCGCCCGCACCGTGCTGTCCTGGCCGCTGGTGGCGCTCACCCTCGCGGTCAGCGGCTGGGTGCTGTACCGGGCCCTGCCGCGGGAGCATCCCGGCCTGCGGCACCCGGTCGTGGGCACCTCCGGCTCGGAACGCTAGGAGTGCGGGCGGGGCGCGTCCTCGCCGAACGCGTCCACCGCGGCCAGCCAGGCCGCGCCCAGCACGCCGTCCGGGCTGGTCAGCACGTCGAAACCAGCGAGCCGATGGCGGACCTTGGCGCCGACCGGGCTCCGCTCGCCGAGCACGCTGCCGACCAGTACCACCGGGGTGTCCTCGCCGGCGTCCCTTGTCTCCAGCGCGCTCGCGACCAGGTGGTCCGCGGCCCGCTCGGTGATCTCCTTCGCCCCGGGCCTGCCCGCCTCCTCGGCCGCGCTGACCAGCGGGGCGAACCGGGCCAGCCGCACCGGTGGCTCGGCGTTGGCCGCCGTGATCAGGCCGCGCCATGCCGCCATCCGCCCGCCGTCGGTGAGCTGGTCCACACCGGAAAGGCCGAGGGCCTCGGCGAGTACCGCGGCGGCCAGGCCGTCCAGCGGCTCGCCCCGGCCCAGCGCGTCCAGGGTGAACCGCACGGCCTCCCTGCCGATCCAGAACGCCGAGCCCTCGTCGCCGAGCAGCCAGCCGTACCCGCCCACGGTGCGGGCCATCCTGCGCTTGCGGATCCGTCCCGCGATCGACCCGGTGCCCGCGATCAGCACGGTCCCGTCCGGCCGTGCGGTCGCCGCGGCATAGGCCGCCTCGGCGTCGGTGACCAGGCGCACCGGGCAGCCCAGCCCCAGCCCGTCCCATGCCCGCTGGAACACGGCGGCGACCTCGGGATCGCTCAGCTTGCTTGTCCCGGCCATGCCGACCGTGCAGGCCCTGGTGAGCGCGGGGTCCATGGCGGTCAGCGCGGCGCCGATCGCCTCCGCGATATGCGCCGCGGCCTGCTCCGGCGGGTGTGAGTTGGGGTTGCCGCCCCCGGACTGCCCCCTGCCCAGCACGCGGCCCTCGGGGTCCACGGCCAGTGCCCTGGTGGCGGTGCCCCCGGCGTCCACGCCGACGACCTGGCCGGGCTCGGCACCCATCAGCGGGTCCTCGTCACCTTGTGCAGGCCACGCGGCCGGTCCGGATCGCCGCCCCTGGCCAGTGCGAGCCCGAGCGCCAGCCGCTGCACCGGCAGCACCTCCAGGATCGGTGCCACCTCCTCGGCGGTCTCCGGCAGGCCGACGCGTACCGCGGCGGGCACCTTCCCGGCGGCCGAGCCGATCGCGAGCACGTCCGCCCCGCGCTGGCCCACCGCGTCCAGCACCTCGTGCATGGCGGCGCCGCCCTTGCCCGCGCTGGTGACCGCGAGCACCGCGGTCTCCTCGTCCACCGCGGCCACCGGCCCGTGCAGCAGGTCGGCTCCGCTGTAGGCGCGCGCGGCCAGGTAGCTGGTCTCGGCGAGTTTGAGCGCGGCCTCGGCGGCGGTGGCGTAGGAGTAGCCGCGGCCGGTGGTGATGATCCGGTCCACGAAGCGGTAGCGGTCCACCGCCCTGCCCACCGCGTCGGCCGAGGAGTCCAGCGCCTGCCTTGCCAGCTCGCCGATGCCGCGCACGTGCTCGGCCGAGCCCCCGCGCACCGCGTCGATCAGCAGGTACAGCGCCATCAGGGTGGCGCTGTAGGTCTTGGTGGCCGCCACGGCGTGCTCCACGCCCGCGCCGATGTCCACGGCGAGTTCGGCGGCCTCGTTCAGCGGCGAGCCGGTGGTGTTGCTGACCGCCACGGTCAGCGCGCCCTGCCGCCGCGCGGCCTGGGTGACCTCGAGCAGGTCCGGGGAGCCGCCGCTCTGGCTCACCGAGATCAGCAGCACGTCCCGCAGGTCGGGGCGGGCGTCGTAGAGGGTGGCCGTGGACGGTGAGACCAGCCCGGCCGGCAGGCCGAGCAGTACCTCGATCAGGTACTTGGCGTAGAGGGCGGCGTGGTCGCTGGAGCCCCTTGCCGCCAGCAGGGCGAACCGCGGCGGGCGGCGGGCGATCTCCGCCGCCACCTCGGCGATGCCCGATCGCCGCTGGACGAGGCCGGCCAGCACCTCCGGCTGCTCGGCCACCTCGGCGGCCATGTGCTGTCCAGGCTGGGTGCCCGCCTGCTCGCTGCTGGTCATCTCGCTCCCCGCTGTCGCCATCCGATGTTAACCAAATGAGGTCTAGACCAATGCTAACCGGTTGGCAGACTACCCGCGAAGGGTACTTTTTCCGAGGTCTCCTCCGCAGCATCTTGCCTGAACAGGCATGCTTGTGCGCGAGGACTCGCAGTGTGGCGGCCAGCATGGGCCGCGGAGAGTGGCGGCCGGCAGGGGCCGCCGAGGAGCTTTGAGGAGTCGGTCATGTTGGAGACGTCCCCAACCGGTGATGCGGGCGCGGTTTCCGGCGCACGCGGCCAGCGCGAGCCCAAGTACTGGGCGCTCAAGCAGCATCTGCTCGATCTGCTGGACGCGATGCCAGCGGGCTCGCCGATCCCGACCGAGCGAGCGCTGGCCGGTGACTTCAACGTATCCCGCACCACCGTCCGGCAGGCGCTGGCCGACCTGACCGCGGAGGGCAGGCTGCACCGGGTGCAGGGCAAGGGCACCTTCGCCGCCGAGCCCAAGCTGGCCCAGCGGCTGCACCTGTCCTCATACACCGAGGACATGCGCGCGCAGGGCCGCGAGCCCTCCTCCAAGCTGCTGGACATCGAGGAGGTCCCGGCCGAGGGCGAGATGGCCAAGCTGCTCGGCATCCGGCCGGGGGCCAAGGTGCTGCGGCTGAACCGGCTCCGGCTGGCCGACGCCGAGCCGATGGCGATCGAGACCACGCATCTCGCGGTGGGCCGCTTCCGCGGGCTGCGCAAGCACATCACCACGGGCGGCTCGCTGTACGCGGTGCTGCGCGAGCAGTACGGGGTGGAGATGGACCGCGCGGAGGAGACCATCGAGACGGCACTGGCGGGCCCGCAGGAGGCGGAGCTGCTCGGCGCCGATGTCGGGGTGCCGATGCTGCTGCTTTCCCGGCACTCCTTCGCCACCGACGGCAGGCCGGTGGAGTTCGTGCGCTCGATCTACCGCGGCGACCGGTACAAGTTCGTCACCACGCTGAACCGCCCGTGAGCAGGCCTGCCCAGGCCATTCGCTGGGGGAGCGCGACCGCGCGCGGGGTGCTGGCCACCACCATCCTCGGCTCGGGCATGGCGATGCTGGACAGCACGGTGGTCAACGTCGCGCTGCCAAGGATCGGAGCGGAGCTGGACGCCTCGGTGGCCGGTCTGCAATGGATCCTGGACGGCTACCTGCTCTCGCTGGCCGCACTGATCCTGATCGCGGGCGCGCTCGGCGACTCCTACGGCAGGCGGCGGATCTTCGTGCTCGGGGTGGTGTGGTTCGGCGCGGCCTCGGTGCTGTGCGGGATCGCGCCCAGCACCGAGCTGCTGGTTGCCGCGCGGGTGTTGCAGGGTGTCGGCGGCGCGCTGCTCACTCCCGGTTCGCTGGCGATCCTGCAGTCCTCCTTCGCCCGCGCGGACCGGGCAAGGGCGATCGGCGCGTGGTCCGGTCTGTCCGGTATCGCCGCCGCGATCGGCCCGCTGGTGGGTGGCCTGCTGGTGCAGGTGTGGTCCTGGCGGCTGGCGTTCCTGATCAACGTGCCGATCGCGGTGCTGTGTGTCTGGCTGGCGCGCCGGTACGTCCCGGAGTCCTGCGACGAGCAGCGGGGCGGGCGGCCCGCCGCGCTGTCCGCTGTGCTGGGCGCGGTGGGCCTGGCCGGGATCACCGCCGCACTGGTGGAGGCTCCGGTGCGCGGGCCCGCGGATCCGGTCGTGCTCGGCACTGCCGTGGCAGGGCTGTGCGGCCTGGTGCTGTTCCTGTGGGTGCAGGCGCGCTCGGCGTCCCCGCTGGTGCCGCCCGCGTTGTTCGGTGACCGCACCTTCACCCTTGCCAACGGGCTCACCCTGGTCGTCTACGCGGCGCTGGGCGGGGTGATGATGCTGATGGTGCTGCAACTGCAGGTGTCGCTGGGCTACTCGCCCACCGCGGCCGGGCTGGCCAGCCTGCCGATCACCCTGATCATGCTCGCGCTCTCCGGCCGCTCCGGCGCATTGGCCACCCGGATCGGCCCGCGCGCACAGCTGGTGGCCGGGCCGCTGCTGATCGCGGGCGGGATGCTGTTGCTGCTGCGGGTGGTGCCCGGTGCGTCGTATCTGGGTTCCGTGCTGCCCGCGGTGGTGGTGTTCGGGCTCGGGCTGGCTACCGCGGTCGCCCCGGTGACCGCGACCGTGCTCGCCGCGGCGCCGGATCACGCCGCCGGGGTCGCCTCGGGGGTGAACAACGCCATCGCGCGTACCGGCAGCCTGCTGGCGATCGCCGTGCTGCCCACGGCGGCAGGGCTTTCCGGTGCCGCCTACGCGGACCCGGACGCGCTCACCGCAGGCTGGCAGACCTCGTTGTGGGTGTGCGCCTGCCTGGCCGTGCTCGGTGCCCTGCTCGCCACCGGAGTGCGGCGGGATGTGCTGGCACCAGCCGAACCCGAGAGCCCGACCTGCTGCGGTGTCGAGGGCCCGCCGAGTATGCAACGCGTGGACACCGTGGAGCAGGCTCGCGAGTAAACCCGCTGTGTGTCAGATAATCGTAAAACACTGACTGTCCTTTGTGGATTTTGTCGTGGTTCAGTGGTGCTGCTCACCTTTCGGCAACGCCGGGAGCCTCCCGATCGCCTTACCCGTTGAGAGTGCGGGAGATTCGGGGAGTCGTGAGCAAAGCGAAAGACATGCCCAAGGAGAAGGACGGCAGCGAGAGAGCGGAGGAATCGGAGGGTTCGGGCCTCAAGCCGTTGCAGGTGCTCGCCGCGGGGCTGGCGGCGGTCACGGCGGCGTTTCTCGGCTCGTCGCTCGGGGTGTACGGCACCGTACTCGGCGCCGGCGTGATCAGCGTGGCCACCACGATCGGCAGCGAGCTGTACCTGCGGTCGCTGCATCGCACCAGGCAGGCGGCGCTGCGGTCCAAACAGGTGCTCGCCGGTGGCCGGACCCGGCAGCAGCAGGCGGTCAGCGCCGATGGCGCGCCCGAGGGGGATGACCGCACCGTGCTGCTGCCCCGGCCCGGCCAGGAGGCGGCCACGGACGAGCGGGGCGAGCCAACCCGGCTGCGCAAGCTGCGCTGGCCGTTGATCATCGCCACCAGCGTGCTCGCCTTCCTGATCGGGATGCTGGTGCTGACCGGGTTCGAGCTGACCACCGGCAAGCCGGTCTCCGGCGGGGAGGGCAGCACCATCGGCAACATCGTCGGTGGCGGGGGCCAGCCCGCGGGCGGTGACCAGGACGGGGAGCCGCCGGGCGGCAGGGACTCCGGCACCACCACGCCGACCCGCACCGGTGAGCCCCAGCAGCCGGAGGACGGCGATACCGGCGGCGGCGAGACATCGGAGCCGACCAGCACGCCGGAGACCACCCCCAGTACCCCGGAGAGCTCCGCTCCGCCGACCTCCAGCCGGTCCGTCGAGCCCAGCAACGCCGATAGCACCCGCGATAACCCCAACCCGGCCGAAGTGCCCTGAACGTGGCGATCGCGACGTCAGATGTCCCAATGGTGCCGTTCGCGACGTCCAACGTCCGGAAAGCCACGTTCAGGGCTTGAGGGTGCGGGAGAAGGCCTCGGCGGCGGCGCGGGGGTCGTCCGCCTCGGTGATCGCGCGGACCACCACCACCCGGTCCGCCCCGGCGGCGCGCACCTGCGGCAGCCGCTCCAGGTCGATCCCGCCGATGGCGAACCACGGGCGGACGGGCGCGGCACCCGCGGTGGCCCGGACGAGGTCGAGCCCTGGCGCGTCCCGCCCCGGCTTGGTGGGGGTCGGCCAGCACGGGCCGGTGCAGAAGTAGTCCACGCCGGGCTCCGCCGCGGCCGCCTCGGCCTGCGCCACCGAATGCGTGGAACGGCCCAGCACCGGGTCCGCGCCGAGCACCTGCCGGGCGAGCGGCACCGGGATGTCGTCCTGGCCGAGGTGTAGCACGTCGGCACCGGCGGCAAGTGCGATATCCGCCCGGTCGTTCACCGCGAGCAGCGCGTCGTGCCTGGCGCAGGCCCGCGCCAGGGTCTCCAGCGCGGCGAGTTCCTGCCTGGCCTCCAGCGGCGCGCCCCCGCTCTTGTCCCGCAGCTGGATGATGTCCACCCCACCGGCCAGCACGGCATCGGCGAACTCGGCGAGGTCACCACGCTCGGTCCGGGCGTCGGTACACAGGTACAGGTGGGCCGCGGCGAGGCGGTCCCGGATCTGGTCACCACTGAGCCCTGGCATAGCGCCACCGTAACCTGCGCGATACCGTGGAGGTGTCCGCACGGGAGCCCGAGGGTACGGGCTGAGAGGGAGCTACCGCTCCGACCGTGGAACCTGATCCGGATCATGCCGGCGCAGGGAGCGTGATCGTCGATGAATGACCGGGTTGACCTCGCCGTCATCGGTGGCGGCGTGATCGGGCTCGCGGTGGCCTGGCGCGCTGCGGCCGCGGGGCACCGGGTGTCCCTGTTCGACCCCGCGTTCGATCCCGAGCTGGTCGACCCAGTGCCGGGCCGCAGCGCGTCCTGGCTGGCCGGGGGCATGCTCGCCCCGGTCACCGAGGCCTGGCCCGGTGAGGAGCAGGTGCTCGAGCTGGGCGAGGAGTCGCTGCGCCGCTGGCCGGGATTCGCCGCCGAGCTGCGTGCCGCCGGGACCGACCCCGGGTTGTCCGAGGCCGGCACGGTGGTCGCCGCCTTCGACCGTGCCGACGCCGAGCAGCTGGACGTCCTTGCCGGCTACCTCACCTCCCTCGGCAGGCAGGCGCGCCTGCTTTCCGGGCGCGAGCTGCGGCGTGCCGAACCGGGCGTGGGACCCGCGGTACACGGCGGGCTGCTGGTGCCCGGTGATCTCGCCGTGGACAACCGCAGGCTGCTGGTCGCCCTGCGCGACGCCGCACAGGCGGCCGGGGCCGGGTTCGTGCCGGAGGCCGCGCTGGAGGTCGGGGCCCGGCGGGTACGCACGCACACCACGACCCGCGCCTTCGACGCCGTGCTGATCGCGGCCGGGGCCTGGAGCGCGCGGCTGCACGCCGAGCTCGCCGACCGGGTCCGCCCGCTCAAGGGCGAGATCCTGCGCCTGCGGACCCGCCGCGGCGCCCTGCCGCCGCCTGCGCACACCCTGCGCGCGGTGGTGGAGGGCAGGCCCTGCTACCTGGTGCCACGGGAGCGGGGCGAACTGGTGCTCGGCGCGACCCAGTACGAGGCCGGGTTCGACGAGACGGTGACCGCGCGGGGTCTGCGTGAGCTGCTGGACGGGGCCGAGCGGGTGTTCCCGGCGATCGCGGAGTACGAGGTGGTCGAGGCGGCCGCCGGGCTGCGCGCGGCCAGCGCGGACAACCTGCCGCAGATCGGTGCGCTCGGTGACGGCGTGCTGGTCGCCACCGGGCACCACCGCAACGGCCTGCTGCTCGCCCCGGTCACCGCGGACGCGGTGGTGGCCATGCTCGCAGGCGAGGAGCAGCCGGACTGCGTACTGGCCGCGCGCCCGGAGAGGTTCAGGGAGATGGTCTGAATGCAGGTCAACGTGAACGGCGAGCAGCACGAGTTCGCCGAGGGCAGCACGCTCGCGACCGTGCTGGAGACGCTGGGCCGCACCCACCGCGGGGTCGCGGTCGCGCTGAACGGCGAGCTGGTCCGTCGCGGCCGGTGGGACGAGGTCGTCGTCCCCGACGGCGCCCGGCTCGAGGTGCTCACCGCGGTGCAGGGAGGTTGAAAATGCCATCGGAGACGCAATTTCCCGACGGGTCCGAGGATCAGTTGGTCATTGGCGAACACAAGCTGCGTTCGCGCTTGATTGTCGGCACCGGCGGCGCGGGAAACTTGGCAATATTGGAGAAGGCGCTGCTCGCCTCGGGCACCGAGCTGACCACCGTCGCGATGCGCAAGGCGGACGCCGAAGGTGGCTCCGGAGTGCTGGAACTGTTGCGGCGGCTGGGAATCCGGCTGCTGCCCAACACGGCTGGCTGTCGCAGCGCCGCCGAGGCCGTGCTCACCGCGCAGCTGGCGCGCGAGGCGCTGGAGACCGACCTGATCAAGCTCGAGGTGCATGCCGACGAGCGCACCCTGCTGCCCGACCCGGTGGAAACCCTGGAGGCGGCCGAACGGCTCGTCGCCGAGGGATTCACCGTGCTGGCATACACCAATGACGATCCGGTACTCGCGTTACGGCTGGAGGAGGCAGGCTGCGCAGCGGTGATGCCGCTCGGCTCGCCGATCGGCACCGGGCTGGGTATTCGCAACCCGCACAACATCGAATTGATCGTTTCCCGGGCGAATGTTCCGGTGGTGCTGGACGCGGGCATCGGCACCGCATCGGATGCCGCGCTCGCGATGGAGCTCGGCTGCGACGCCGTACTCCTTTCCACCGCTGTGACCAGGGCACAAGACCCGGAGCGGATGGCATTCGCGATGCGTTCGGCGGTGCTGGCTGGCAGGCTGGCATCCGCGGCAGGCCGCATTCCGCAACGCTTTTGGGCACAGGCTTCTAGCCCGCCACGCTGAGAATTGCGACTTCTCCGGGGACGCCGGGCGCCCAGCACGTATGGTTGACGACAATTTCCCCCGGTTCGCGTACGCGTGCCGGGCCGACGACCATGCGCACACCGAAGGAGCGCTAGGTGACCACGTCGCCATCTCACGATGTTCCGGGAAGGCTGTTCCTGGCTGTCGGCAGGTTGTCCCGCTCGTTACGCCAGGCCGGAACGCCCGGCCCCGGGCACGGGGCGATCTCCGCCCTGGCCACGCTCGCGCACTACGGGCAGCTGCGGCTGGGCGATCTCGCGGCCAAGGAAGGAGTCGCCGCGGCCACCATGTCCAGGATCGTGGCCGCACTGGTCGAATCGGGCTACGTACGCAGGGAGTCCGATCCGATCGACCGCAGGGCCTGGCTGGCGACAGCCACCGAGGAGGGGCAGCGGCTGGTGTCCGGCGTGCGGTCCACCCGGGTGCAGGAACTGGGCAGGCGGATCGACCGGCTCTCCGTGGAGCAGAAGGAGGCGCTGGTGGCCGCCTTGCCAGCGCTGGAGGCCCTGCTCGCGGAGGATGAGGCCGCGGAGACCTGAACGGGTGGGGCTCAGCGCTTGTTCCTGAACTCGCCAGGGGTGCCCGGAACGGGCTCTCCGGAGTCCCGCGTCGCGCGCAGGGCCGCGACCTCGGCGCGCAGTTCCCGTAGCTCGGCGAGGATCTGGGCACTGGCCTGCGCCTGCTCGGCCGCGTACTCGGCCTCCTCCGCCCGCAGGTCGTCCCGCAGCTGGTCCTCCATGGCGCTGACCACCACCGCGATGAACAGGTTCAGCACGGCGAAGCTCGAGATCAGGATGTAGACGACGAAGAAGACCCAGGCCATCGGCGCCTTGCTCATGACCGCACTGGCGATATCCGGCCAGGACTCCCCGGTCATCACCTGGAACAGGGTGAACAGGCTGGTGCCGAGGTCACCGAAGTTCGCGGGCGCGATCCCGCCGAACAGTTTGGTGGCCATCACCCCGGCCACGAAGATGATCAGTGCGAGCAGGGCCGCGATCGAGGCCATCCCCGGCACGGCGGCGAGCAGCCCGGACACCACCCTGCGCATCGAGGGCACCACCGAGATCAACCGCAGCACCCGTAGCACCCGCAGTGAACGCAGCACGGCGAACGGGCCGGTGGCCGGGACCAGCGCGATCCCGACCACGACCAGGTCGAAGATGTTCCACGGGTCCCGGAAGAAGGAACCGCGGTAGGCGTAGAACTTCGCCAGCAGTTCCAGCACGAAGATGGTCAGCGCGAGGTAGTCCAGGGTGTGCAGCAGCCCGCCGTAGCCTTCGAGTATCGCCGCGGAGGTCTCCAGCGCGAGCGTCATCGCGTTGAAAATGATCACCGCGATGATGAAGCCCTGGAAGCGGCGGCTCTCGACGACCTTCCGGACTCGCTCACGCCCTGTCACGCTGGCTCCTCCCCCGTGGGATGCGGACTCACCCAAACGCGGGAATGCTATCCGGAGGCTCAGCCGCCACCGGGTTCCGCCGCCAAGCGCCAGAACGCCGAGACCGGCCCCACCTTCGCCCCCATCGGGTAGGAGTGGCGCACCGCCTCGGTGACGTACCACTTGCCGAACCGGGCCGCCTCGACCGGGCTCATCCCGCGGGCCAGCCCGGCGGTCAGCGCCGAGGCCATGGCGTCGCCCGCGCCGTGCGTATGCGGGGTGGGCAACCGGGGGCCGGGCAGTTCGGTGACCGTCTCGCCGTCGTAGAACAGGTCCACACAGTCCCGCTCCGTCACCAGGTGCCCGGCCTTCACCAGCACCGCCCGCGGTCCGAGCGCGTGCAGCGCCTCGGCCGCGGCGCGCATCCCTGCCTGCCCGGTCACCTCGATCCCGGTGAGCAGCCGCACCTCGTCCAGGTTCGGGGTGAGCACGCTCGCCCTCGGCAGTAACTCCGCTCGCAGCGCGCTCAGCCCGGCCGCGTCGAACAGCGGATGCCCATGCATGGAGGCCGCTACCGGATCGACCACGAACGGGATCCGCTGGTCCCGCCCGATCCCCGCGGCGTCACAGGCGGCGGCCACCGCACCGATGATCTCCGCGGAGGCGAGCATCCCGGTCTTGGCCGCACCGACCGGCATATCCGCGGCGACGGCCTCGATCTGGCCCGCGACGATCCGGGCCGGCACGTCCGAGCGGGCGTGCACCCCGAGGGTGTTCTGCACGGTCACCGCGGTGACCGCGACCAGCCCGTGCACCCCGCAGGTGAGGAAGGTGCGCAGGTCGGCCTGCAGCCCGGCGGCACCGCCGGAGTCGGAGCCGGCGATGGTCAGCGCGGCGGGTGGTGGTTTCTCCGCGTGTTCCATCCACCCAGTATCGCCGCCGTCACCGGCACAGCGGATGCAACTGGCCGTGCTGGTCGATACAGGGTGGGTAGCCCTTGTCCTGCAACTCGGCCCGCGCGGTCGGGCTGCGCAGATAGTCGATGAAGCTCTTCAGCACCGAGCCGTTGTCCGGCATGCCCCTGGTGTAAAGGTATTCGGTGGTCCAGAACGGGTAGCCCTGCCGGATCCCGCTCGGCTCAGGGTAGACCTCGTCCAGCTGGGCCAGTGCGACCGCCTTGCCACCGATCTTCGCGGCGTTGGCCGTGGGTACGTCCGCGTAGCCGATGGCCCCCTCGGTGGCCGCCACCGCCGCCACCAGCTGTGCCTCGGTGCCCCGCTCGCAGCGGATCGTCGGCGCCTGCGCCACCCGGTCGCGGCTCAGGCAGGAGTCGGAGGAGAGTGCGCCCTCCGATGTGCCGAGCACGGTCTGCTCGAAGGTGCGCCGGGAACCGGACTCCGAGCCCCGGCCGACCAGCCGGATCGGCAGCGACCGGCCGGGGCGGATCTCGGCCCAGTCCTGGATCCGGCCCGCGTAGATGTCCCTGAGCTGCCGCACGGTCAGCTTTTCGACCCCGACCGAGTCGTTGATCAGCACGGCGTACTGGATCACCGCGATGGACTGGCCGATGAGTTCCCCGCCCGCCGCACCGGACTTGCCGTCGGAAAGGGCCGCGAGCCGGTCCCGTCGCTGTGGGTCCAGCGCGGAGAGCTCGCGGACCCCGGCGATGCTGCCGGTCGGTTCGGTGGTGACCTCCGCCTCCGGGCAGGCGGCTGAGTACGCCTGCGCGATGGTGCCCACGATCGGGGAGAACGCGCTGGAACCGACGATGTTCAGCGCGCCATCCGCGCAGGGGACTGCGGGGTCGCCCGCGGGCCTGGACGCACCGGTGATCAGCGTGGCGATCAGCGCGCCGGTGAGCAGCACACCCACCGCCGCGGTGATGACCGGCCAGGTGATCCGGCGCTGCTGCTTCTCGTCCTTGATCCGGCCACCGGCGAGCCGCCCCGCGCGCAGTACCTCCTTGCTGGTCTCCCCACTGGCCCGGTCGTCGGCCAGTTCCCGCAGCACCACGACGAGTTTGAACTTCTCCTTGCGCTTCAGCGAAAGTCGTGCCAGCCGCACCCCGTGCCACTGGGGCGGCGCCTGCGGCGGCACCGTGGTCTCCTGCTGGCCGCCCGGCTGGCCGGTGCCCAGCCAGGCGGTCAGCCGCTGCGGCAGCGACTTGCGCACGGTGGCCAGCTTCTGGCCGTCCCCCGCCGGGGTGGGCGAGTCCGGTGCGGCCGCGAAGAACTCCATGTTGTCGTGCACCAGCTGGCGCAGGTTGTGGTCGGTGGGCTCGGAGACCCGCGCGTCCCAGATCACCCGCTGGCCGAAGGTGAACGAGATCGGCGTCTCGAAGTCCTCCGGCGCGACGTCGAAGCTGCCGGTGTTGCGGATCCGGATCACCACGATGCTCATCCGGTCCAGCAACTGCGCCACCTGTACCAGCCGGGGGTCGGCACGCTTGGCGTCCTTGCCCTCGGCACCGTCGTGCAGATCGACCGGGGTGAGCCCGATCTTGGAGTTGTACTGCACCCGGAAGTGGATCCGCTTACGCCGGATGACGTAGCGATCCGCCACCGGCGCGGCGATCGCCAGCAGCGCGGCGATCCCGAGGACCAGGCTGCCCTGGCCGGTGCCCAGCACGTCGGCGATGGACTGCAGTATCTGGCCGATACTCACGAGGCCGGCGCCTCCCTCCGGCGATCCCCCAGCAGGAGCCAACGAGCTTAGGGCTCCGGTGCGGTGGATCAGGAGGAAGGAACCGTTCGTTCACCAGCCTTTCATCCGGACAGCCGCCAGAACGGGGACACCGGGCCGATTCCGGAGCCGAGCGGATAGGACTCGGCCACCGACCGCTCGATGAACCGCTTGCCTGCCTCGGCCGCGTCCGGCACGCCGAGCCCTTTGGCGAGGGAAGCGGTGATCGCCGAGGCGAGGGTGTCCCCGCCGCCGTGGGTGTGCCGGGTGTCGTGGCGCGGCCCGGCCAGCTCCACGAAGTGCGTGCCGTCGGAGAGCAGGTCCACGCAGTCCGCGACGCCCTCCAGGTGCCCGCCCTTCACCAGCACCCACTGCGCGCCGAGGTCGAGCAGCGCCTTCGCGGCGTCCCGCTGGCTGTCCGGGCCGGTCACGGTGAGTCCGGTGAGCAGCCGGACCTCGTCCAGGTTCGGGGTCACCAGGGTGGCGCGCGGGAACAGCTCGGTGCGGATCGCCTCCAGCGCCTCCTCGCGCAGCAAGGCGTCCCCGTGCATCGAGGCGGCGACCGGGTCGACCACGAAGGGAACCTGCCCCTCGCGTCCGATGTGGACCTCGTCAAGGGTGTGCGCCACCGCGGTGATGATCTCCGTGCTGGCCAGCATCCCGGTCTTCGCCGCGTCCACGCCCATATCGGTTGCCACCGCCCGGATCTGCGCGGTGACCGTATCCGCTCCGATCTCGGAGAACCCCTGCACGCCGAGGGAGTTCTGCACGGTCACCGCGGTGATCGCGGTCATCCCGTGTACCCCGCAGGCGAAGAAGGTGCGCAGGTCGGCCTGGATTCCCGCGCCACCCCCGGAGTCGGATCCGGCGATGGTGAGCGCGGTGCGCGGGGTCGCCGTCACGGTTTCTGGACCACCGGAAGGTAGACCTGGTTGCCGTGCTCGGCGAACTCCTCCGACTTCTCCCGCATACCCTCCTCAATGGCCTCCACAGTGGACAGTCCGTGCTCCTCGGCGTACTTGCGCACGTCCTGGGTGATCCGCATGGAGCAGAACTTCGGCCCGCACATCGAGCAGAAGTGCGCGGTCTTGGCCGGCTCCGCTGGCAGCGTCTCGTCGTGGAAGGCGCGGGCCGTGTCCGGGTCCAGCGAGAGATTGAACTGGTCGTGCCAGCGGAACTCGAAGCGCGCTTTGGAGAGCTCGTCGTCCCATTCCTGGGCGTGTGGGTGCCCCTTGGCTAGGTCGGCGCTGTGTGCGGCGATCTTGTAGCTGATCACGCCGGTCTTCACGTCGTCCCGGTTCGGCAGGCCGAGGTGTTCCTTCGGGGTCACGTAGCACAGCATCGCCGTGCCGTACCAGCCGATCTGCGCCGCGCCGATGGCCGAAGTGATGTGGTCGTAGGCAGGCGCGATGTCCGTCGCGAGTGGACCGAGAGTGTAGAACGGCGCCTCACCGCACAGCTTCTCCTCCAGCTCCACGTTCTCCTTGATCTTGTGCATCGGGACGTGGCCGGGTCCCTCGATCATCACCTGTACGTCGTGCTCGCGGGCGATGTGGGTGAGCTCGCCCAGCGTCTCCAGCTCGGCGAACTGTGCGCGGTCGTTCGCGTCGGCGATCGAGCCGGGACGCAGGCCGTCGCCGAGCGAGAAGGTCACATCGTAGGAGCGCAGGATCTCGCACAGTTCGGAGAAGTGTGTGTAGAGGAAGGACTCCCGGTGGTGCGCGAGGCACCAGGCCGCCATGATCGAGCCGCCGCGGGAGACGATCCCGGTGACCCGCCGCGCGGTCAGCGGCACGTACCGCAGCAGCACGCCCGCGTGCACGGTCATGTAGTCAACGCCCTGCTCGCACTGCTCGATCACGGTGTCCCGGTAGATCTCCCAGGTGAGCTTCTCCGGCTCGCCGTCCACCTTTTCCAGTGCCTGGTAGATCGGCACCGTGCCGACCGGGACCGGCGAGTTGCGGATGATCCATTCCCTGGTCTCGTGGATCCGCTTGCCGGTGGACAGGTCCATGATCGTGTCGGCGCCCCAGCGGGAGGCCCACACCATCTTGTCGACCTCTTCCTCCACAGAGGACCATACGGCGGAGTTGCCCATGTTGGCGTTGACCTTCACCAGGAAGTTCTTCCCGATGATCGCGGGCTCGCTCTCCGGGTGCTTGCGGTTGACCGGAATGACAGCCCGGCCGCTGGCGACCTCGGTGCGGACGAACTCCGGGTCCATCCGTTCCCGTGCAGCCACGAACTCCATCTCACGGGTGACTACCCCGGCCTTGGCCCAGCCGAGTTGCGTGTTGTGCTCCCGCCCGTCGATCCAGCCGGACCGCGTCGGATGTAGTCCTTTGTGGACGTCGATGGTGGCGTCCGGATCGGTGTACGGGCCGGAGGTGTCGTAGACGTCGAAGTGCTCGCCGTTGGAAAGGTCGATGCGCCGTGCCGGTACCCGCAGGCCCGACTCGGTCTGGTGGTAGACCTTGCGCGATCCGGTGATCGGGCCGGTGGTCACCTGCGGAACGACATCGGCGCTGGTCGCGGCAGAGTTCTCCAGTGTCGTCACGATTCACTCCCTACGCCGGCATTACCCGGTCAGGTTCATGCGGTCGGCGGCACCGGTCCCAGGATCGGGCACCAGCCGCCCTCTCAGCCCGCCAAGGCGCGAGCTCCCGCGGTTTGTGTGGTTGTGCCTCGACCATGCCACGTCGCGGGCAAGACCACAACCGCCGCCACGTTCCACCCGTTCGGGGTATTCAGTGCGAGTGGATCCGTTCGTGCTGGTCGGGGCTGGGTTGGTGGGGTGTGTGCGGGCATACTGGGTGACGCGTCCCCAGGCGCACCGGGAAAGGAGCAGGACCATGGCGGAGCCGCTGATGGTGTCCCCTGAGTTTGATCCCTTGGTGGAGTTCTACGGGATGTGGAACACCGAGCTGGCGGAGCAGTATCTGCCGCTTCCCCGGGTGCACGCTCACAAGTACGAGTGCCTGGGGGGATACCTGACGATGAGTCCATACGAAGGCGCGGCCAATGCTTACGGCGAGTCGCGTCTGAACCGGTTGATGTTCGATGCGGTGGTCGCGGCGGGTTTTGTGCCGTATCTGACGGTGAACATGCGGTTTGCGGGGGATAGCTGGATTCAGCCGGACCTGGCGGTGTTGCGGGAGTCGGCCGGTGGGGCGGTGTGGGTGCCCGCGGAGCGGGTGGTGATGCCGGTGGAGTTCGTGTCGCCGGGGAGCAGGCGGCGGGATCGGATCGACAAGCCGGGGTTGTGTGCGCGGGCGGGGGTGCCGTGGTACCTGCGGGTGGAGGTGGAGGCCGCGCGGCGGGCGGTGTATGTGCGGTTGGATCGGTTGGTGGCGGGGGAGTACGTGGAGTACACGGTGGCGCATGACGGGCAGCGGTTCCGGATTACCGAGCCGTTCGTGCTGGACTTCGACCCGGCCGAACTCCTCGAACCGCAATAGCCTGCGGGCTCAGGCGCTGGCGGGCTCCGGGAACCAGCTGTTGCCCGGCACGCCCCACTTGTTGTGCTTGAGCATCTTCTTGGCCGCCCTGGCATGCCTGCCGACCAGCCGGTCCAGGTACAGGTACCCGTCCAGGTGATCCGTCTCGTGCTGCAGGCAGCGGGCGAAGTAGCCGGTGCCCTCCACCTGGATCGGCTGCCCGCTCAGGTCGAAGCCGGTGACCCTGGCCCAGCTCGCCCGCCCGGTGGGGTAGGACTCGCCAGGGACGGAAAGGCAGCCCTCCCAGTCATCGTCCGGATCCGGCATCGTCTCCGGGACCTCCGAGACCTCCAGCCGCGGGTTCACCACCAGCCCCTTGTGCCGCACGCCCTCGTCGTCCGGGCAGTCGTAGACGAAAACCCGCAGGTCGAAGCCGATCTGGTTGGCGGCAAGCCCGACGCCCTGGGCGGCGTACATCGTCTCGAACATGTCCTCGGTGAGGGCGCGCAGTTCCTCGTCGAACGTCTCCACCTCGCGAGTGGGGTGGTGCAGCACGGGGTCACCGGCGATACGGATAGCGTGGACGGTCACGCGTTCCGATCCTACCGGCGGCTCCCGCCATGACGCGCCGGGAGTGATGCCTGCGCACGCATCGCCGGGCGTGATCTAATGGCGCATCGGAACGACAGCCGTGTCATTCGCTGATTGAGCACGACTCGATGCGAAGGAGCAAGATGGACGCCGCGGAGTCGACGGCAAACTCGGGTACGCCGTCCGCGCCCGCGCCCGCGGGCGAGCCCGCGGAGGGATTGTCGAGCCGCGAAGAGGCGGTGCTGGCGTTCGAACGTCAATGGTGGAAGTACGCCGGGGCGAAGGAACAGGCCATTCGTGAGCTCTTCGAGATGTCCCCGACGCGGTACTACCAGGTACTCAACCAGCTGATCGACAAGCAGGAAGCCATGCGAGCCGATCCGATGCTGGTCAAGCGACTACGGAAGCTGCGCGCCAGCAGGCAGCGCACCCGCGCGGCACGGCGGTTGGGGATCGAGCTGTGAGTAACTTCTCTGGTGTGTCCAGGCCGGCGCGGGCCGCCGGGATCGGCCTGCTCGCCGTTGCGGTGGCCGCGGCCGTCATCGGTGGTGTGACGGTACTGACCAGCGGCGATTCCGAGGACACCGCGGCGCCACCCGCCACTTCCACCCCGGCGGGCCCTTCCGAGCCTGGTGGCGAGCCGACCACGGCGCCGCCGACCACCTCCGCCCCCACCGGCACTCCCACCGACGGGACCGAGACCAGCACGCAGGGCACCTCCCCGTCCGAACCCGGCGAAGGGCAACCGGGCGATCCCGATGGTGACGGGCCCGGCGCGCAGGACCAGCAGGCGGCGGCCAAGACCGTCTCGGTGCGGGTCTACAACAACAGCAAGATCAAGGGCCTGGCCCACCGCGCCTCCGACGACCTGCGCGGCCAGGGCTGGAACGTGGTGGAGACCGCCAACTACCCGCACGGGATCATCCCCACCACCACCGCGTACTTCCGCCCTGGCACCCCGGAGGAGTCGGCGGCGCATGCCCTGGCCGGCACGTTCGGGATGCGGGTCGAACCCCGGTTCGACGGCATCGCAGACTCCAGCCCCGGGGTCATCGTGATCGTCACCAAGGACTACGCGGGTGCCGGGGGCGGCGGCAAGAACTGACCGCGCGATACCCGGCAGGTCAGCCCTGCCGGATACCCGCGTAGGCCTCGAGCACGGCGAGCTGGGCCTCGTCCAGGGAGGGCCGGACGGCTTCCCGAGCGCTGGCGAGATGTGCGGCGGTAACCTGGCTGGCCTCCAGTGACTCGCGCATCGCGGTGAGCGCGGCCTCCCGGATGAGCGCGGCGCAGTCGGCGGCCGAGTAGCCGGTCAGGCTGGCGGCGACGGCGTCCAGATCCACATCCTCGGCCAGCGGGGTGTTACGCGCACTGGCCCGCAGGATGTCCGCCCGTGCCCCGGCGTCCGGCGGCGGCACGTAGACCTGCCGTTCCAGCCTGCCGGGGCGCAGCAGCGCCGGGTCCACCAGCTCCGGGCGGTTGGTGGCGCCGAGCACGACCACGTCCCGCATCGGTTCGACCCCGTCCAGCTCGGTGAGCAGCGCGGCGACCACCCGGTCGGACACCCCGGAGTCCCCGGACTGCCCGCGCCGGGGCGCCAGCGCGTCGATCTCGTCCAGGAACACCAGCGCGGGTGCGGCCTCCGCGGCCCGCCGGAACAGCTCGCGCACCGCCCGCTCGGACTCGCCGACCCACTTGTCCATCAGCTCGGCGCCCTTCACCACGAACACGTTCAGCGCGCCGGTGCCGGCCAGCGCGCGCACCAGGAAGGTCTTCCCGCCACCCGGCGGCCCGTACAGCAGCACCCCGCGCGGCGGAGCGACGCCGAGCCGGGCGAAGGAGTCCGGGTAGCGCAGCGGCCACAGCACCGTCTCGGTGAGCGACTGCTTGACCTCGGTCATATCGCCCACGTCCGCGAGGGAGAGCCCGCCGGTGGCCAGCGTGTCCGAAGTGGACATCGAGATCGGCCGCACGGTGGCCAGCGCGTCCAGCAGGTCCTGCTCGCTGATCTGCGGCTCCTCGGCCTCCCGCTGGCGCAACGCGGCCCGCAACGCGGCGTCCCTGCGTAGCGCGATCAGGTCGGCGGCCACGAAGCCCGGGGTCCGCTCGGCGATCGCCCCGAAGTCCACCCCGTGCTCCACTGGGGCCTCGCGCAGCACGATCCGCAGCAGCTCGGTGCGGGTCCTGGCATCCGGAAGCGAGAGCATCAGCTCGCGGTCGAGCAGATCGGCACCACGCAGCCGCGGGTCGGTGGACTCGGGATGGGCGGTGGTCGCCACCACCGCGCACCCCGGCTTGGCCAGCGCCGCCCGCAGCTGCTCCAGGACCACGGTGGCCACCGGTGGCGGCTGGTGCGCGGGCAGCAGCGCGTCGACATCGGTCAGCAGCAGCACGGCGGGGCCGTTGCCCGCGGCCCGTTCGGCGGCCTCCCGCACCCGCGCGGCGGCGGCATCCGGTTGCAGCACCGCCACGTTCGGCGCCGCCAGGGTCACCACCCTGACCCGCTCGGCATGCGCTACCGCGCGAACCAGGGTCGCCTTGCCGACCCCCTCCGGCCCGGACAGCAGCACCCCGAGATGCGTTCCGGCGCCGAGCCGCGCCAGCAGCTCCGGCCGGTGGAAGGCCAGGTCGAGCCATTCGGTGAGCCTGCGGGCCGCCTGCTCGGCACCGGCGAGGTCGGCCACCGGCACCGGCGCGACCTCCTCCGGCTCCTCCTCGAGGACCTCGGCATCCAGGATCTCCTCGTGGCCCGCCCGCGCGGGTGGGTCCGCGGGGTCCGTATCCCGCGCCGGCGTGGCCTGCTGGTCCCGCCAGCTGACCACGGTGGACGGTCCCACCGCCACCGGGCCGTCCGGTTCGGTGGCGGTCACGGTGAGCAGCTCGTTGGTCCAGGTCATCCCGATCGCGCCGGCGAGCCTGCTACGCGCGGCGGACACGTCCGCCCCTGGCGGCGGCGCCAGGTCCTGCGGCAGCAGCGAGACCGCGTCCCCGACGGTGAGGACCTTGCCGATCAGGGCCGGCCGCAAGGTGTTCGGGGTCAGCGAGGTCCGCGCCAGCCGCGATCCCGCGACCACCACCGAGCGCGCCGCAGCCACCTCCGCCGGGCGCAGCACCACCTCGGCCCCCTCGGCCACCCCGAGGTTCGACATGGTGACGTCATCGGCGAGCACCACGCCCGGGGAGCCCTGCGCGCTCGCCGGTGCGGCCAGCGCGGCGCTGGCCCTGGCCCCGGTCAGCTGCACCGCGTCCCAGGCACGCAGGCCGAGGGCGTCGAGCACCTCCGGATGCAGCCGCACGACGCCGCGCCTGCTGTCCAGTGCCGAGGGGGAGAGCCGGATGGTCAAGGTGATCTGCTGCGAGCTGGTCACCACGCCACCCTAGCGGCTGAGTCAGCGGCGGTCGGTGCGCTGGCGCAGGCCGATCCGCCGCCAGCTACGGCGTCGCCGGGCCTGGTCCTCGGCGTGCTCGGCCGGTTCCGGGCCGCGGGTACCGGTTGGCTGCCCGCCATCCTGCCGGGGCAGGCGCACCGCGCGCATGGCTGCTCCGGCGACCCGGCGGCGCAGCGGCCTGCGCAGGCCGAGCCTGCGCATCCGGGAGCTGCCCGCGCGGCGGATGGCCCTGCGTTCCCTTGCCGGCACGTCCCAGGCCTCCGGGTGCCTGGCCAGCCAGCGGTACCGGCGGATGGCGTACGGAAGGTGCGCCAGGTACAGCACCAGCGAGGCCGCCAGCGCGATCAGCGGGTACTGGATCACGGCCGCCGCCAGCAGGCCGACGCCCACCAGCAGCGGGGCCACCGCCTTCGCCGGCGCCTTCACCGTCTTCAGCGACAGGGTCGGGATCCGGCTGATCAGCAACCCGGCGATGCCCACGGTCCAGAACCACACCACCACCTCGCTGGACCACCAGCCGTCGCCGAACTCCTCGTTCAGCACCAGTGGCAGCAGCACCAGCAGGCCGCCCGCGGGCGCGGGCACGCCCACGAAGAACTCGGTGGCGAACGGCGGTTGCTCGGTGTCGTCGAGCAGGGTGTTGAACCTTGCCAGGCGCAGGATCATGCAGACCGCGAAGATCAGCGCGGCGATCCAGCCGACCCGGTCCCCGCCGAAGTGCCAGATGTAGAGCACCAGTGCGGGGGCGACGCCGAAGGAGATGGAGTCGGAAAGCGAGTCCAGCTCGGCACCCATCCTGGTGGTCGCGTCCAGCAGCCGGGCGATCCGGCCGTCCAGGCTGTCCAGCACGGCGGCCACGCCGATCGCGCCGATGGAGAGCAGGTAGTCGCCGGTGAGCGCGAACTGCACGGCGGAAAGCCCCGCGCACAGGGCCAGCACCGTGATCGCGTTCGGCAGCAGCCGGACGCCGGGGGTGGTCCGGGCCATCGGATCAACCCTCCGCGGACCGGGCCGGGGTGGGGAGCTCGGCCAGCGCGGTCTCACCGCCGATGGTCCGCTGCCCCTCGGCGACCAGGACCCGCGATCCCGCGGGCAGGTAGACCTCGACCCGTGAGCCGAACCGGATCAGGCCGTAGGTCTGGCCTGCGGCGACCTGCTCGCCCTCGGTGACCTGGCAGACGATGCGCCTTGCCACCAGCCCGGCGATCTGCACGGTGACCAGCTCGTGCCCCTCGGCGGTGCGCAGCAGCACGGAGTTGCGCTCGTTGTCCTCGCTGGCCTTGTCCAGGTCGGCGGAGAGGAACTTGCCCGGCCGGTAGGCGATCCGTTCGATCATCCCGGCAACCGGTGCCCGCTGGACGTGCACGTCGAAGACGGAGAGGAACACGCTGACCCGCGGGCGCGGCCCGGCTGGCAGGCCGAGCTCCGGCGGCGGCGTGGCCTCCTCGACGCGGGCCACGGTCCCGTCCGCCGCGGACAGCACCAGGCCGGTCCGGGGTGGCGGCACCCGGCGTGGCTCGCGGAAGAACAGGGCGGTGGCGGCGGTGCCCACGGCGGCGAGCCCGCCGAGCCGCCTGGAGACCTTGCGCAGCAGCAAGGTCGCGGCGAGACCGCCGAACACGAACGGCCTCCCGGCCGGGTGCATCGGCGGTACGGACTCACGTGCGAGCTGCACGATGTGCGCGAACGGATGACGTGCCGGTGGCCGGGCGGAGCTCATCTGCTGGGAGTTCCCCGTGTTGTTCGTAGGGCTGTTCGTAGGGCGAGGTTCGTCGGTCGAGCAGGCGCTCGGGGGTGCTGAGCGCCTGCAACGCTACGCCAGCGACGGAAACCGGAAGGGGCGGGTGGCGTCCAGCCCCCGACGCCGTACGCCACCCGCCCTCACCTTGCCGGGGGAGGCCGCGATAGTAGCGTGTCGACCAGGAAAAATAACCACTTGTCAAGAAACTGTTACAAAACGTCACTCATGCCGAGCCCGCGTCACCGGCGGGCGGCGCCACGCACCAGCCGCAGCACGCCGAGCAGCACGATCGCGCCCAGCACGGCGACCCCGAAGCTGGCGAAGTCGAACTCGAAGGTCTTCTCCTTACCGGTCGCCAGCCGGTAGAGCAGGCCGCCGAGCGCGGCGCCGACGACCCCGACGAGCACGCTGACGATGCAGCCCTGCCCGCGCCGCTCCCGGCCGCCGATGATCAGGTTGGCGGCCCATCCGGCCAGCGCGCCGAAGATGATCCAAGCGAGGAAACCCACGCCCCGAGGCTACCCAGAAGGGCCACTCACAGCAGGAGGACGTCGACCTCGGAGCCCTCGGCGGCCTCGGTGACCTGCTCGGGCAGCACGATCAGGCAGTTGGCCATGGCGAAGGCGGCGAGCAGGTGCGATCCGGGCCCGCCGCGCGGGCCGACCATCCCGGTGACCTGCGCCGCACCGCCGTAGTCGGGGGGTGTGTAGTAGCCACGGCGGAACTGCCGCTTGCCATCAGGGGACCGCAGCCCCTCGGTCAGCCGGGCCCGCACCCGCGTCCGGTCCACCTCGGTGTGCCCGAGCGCGGCGCGCAGCGCGGGCCGCAGGAACGCCTCGAAGGACACCAGCACGCTGACCGGGTTACCGGGCAGGGTGACCACCGGCACCCCGTTCCACCGGCCACTGCCCTGCGGGCCGCCTGGCTGCATGCCGACCCTGGTGAAGGTCACCCCGACCTCCGCCAGCGCGTCCTTGACCACCTCGTAGGCCCCGGCGCTGACCCCGCCAGAGGTGACGACCAGGTCGGTCCCGGCCAGCAGCGGTTCGATGGTGCCGAGGAAGGTGGGCACGTCATCGGCGACGCTGCGCACCGTGCGTACCGCGCAGCCCAGTTCGCGCAGCGCGGCGTCCAGCATGATGCTGTTGGACTCATAGATCTGGCCGTGCCGCAGCTCCTCCGGAGGGAGCACCAGCTCGCTGCCGGTGGAGACGACCAGCACCCGCGGCGGGGCGTGCACCGGCAGCCGGTCCAGCCCGATGGCGGCGGCGAGGCCCAGTTGTGCCGGGCCGAGCACGGTGCCCGCTGGCAGCGCGATGGTGCCCACCGAGACGTCCTCCCCGGTACGGCGCAGGTGCGCCCCGGGGGCGGCGGCCGCGAACACGCTGACCCGGTCGGTGCCACCGCTGGTGCGCTCCACCGGCACCACGCCGTCCGCACCGGGCGGGATCGGCGCCCCGGTCATGATCCGGTGTGCGGTACCGGGCAGCAGCGCGGGGATGTCCGTGCGCCCGGCCGGGATGTCCTCGGTGACCGGCAGCTCGACCGGCTGCTGCTCGGTTGCCTCGACCACATCCACCGAACGGACGGCGTAACCGTCCATCGCGGAGTTGTCGAACGGGGGCAGGGCGACGTCCGCGGTGACGTCGCCGGCCAGTACCAGGCCCGCGCACTCGGCCAGCGCCAGCTCGGTGGCCTGCCGGGTGCCGAGCAGCTTGGTGACCGCGGCGCGGTGGTCTTCGACAGAGATCACGCGAACCATCCTCCCTCGCGACGCGCGGCGTGCAAGACTCTCCCCGCGTCAGCGCGGCGAGGCGCACCAGGTCCGAGAGCTGTGCAGCGGGCTCACCGAGCTATGGAGTAGTGGATATGCAGGTTCAAATCCGTCATCAGCCATCCTTCGCCGTGGCGCGGCTGCTGCTCGCCCCTGGCGAACCCGCGCAGGTGGAGTCGGGCGCGATGCTGGCCACCAGCTATGGGGTACATGTCCAGTCCCAGTCGCAAGGCGGGGTGATGAAGGGGCTGGGCAGGGCGTTCCTGGCCGGGGAGTCGTTCTTCATCTCCACCTTCACCGCGCCGCAGAACGGCGGCTGGGTGGATGTCGCGGCGAACCTGCCAGGAGACGTCCAGGTGATCAACCTGGACGGCCGGGTCGGCTGGTGCGTCACCAGGGGCTGCTGGCTGGCCTCCGCGCACGGGGTGCAGACCGAGACCAAATGGGGCGGCTTCAAGAACCTGTTCGGTGGCGAGGGTGGTTTCCTCACCCACGCCACCGGCCAGGGCCAGCTACTGGTCGCCTGCTACGGCGCGCTGGAGACGGTTACCCTGCAGCAGGGCGAGATGATCACCATCGACACCGGGCACGTGGTGGCCTTCGCGGACAGCACCCAGTACCAGGTGCGCAAGGTGTCCGAGGGCATGATCCAGTCGATGAAGAGCGGGGAGGGGCTGGTGTTCGACTTCGCGGGGCCGGGGCAGGTGCTCACCCAGACCCGTAACCCGGCAGCGCTGATCGCGTGGATCATCCCGCAGATCCCGTCCCGGCGGTGAGGGCCGCATCGTGCAGGTCCACACCAGGCACACGCCGAGCTTCGGGGTCGCCAGGCTGACCCTGGCGCCGGGCGAGGCGGTACAGGCCGACTCGGAGGCGATGCTGGCGTGCAGTTTCGGCATCAAGGAGTCGCGGCAGGGCCGGGTCAGTGCGCGCGGGGGCGGCCGGACGGTGGCGGTGTTCACCGCGCCTGCCGAGGGCGGCTGGATCGACCTCGCGCCCAGCCATGCCGGGGACGTCTACCCGCTGGAGTTCAACGGCCGGGCCGGCTGGTCGATCGCGCGTGGCACGGTGCTGGCCCGGCCCGCCGGCATCCGGACCGATCCGCAGTGGCCCGCGTTGCGCGCCCTCTTCGGCGGGGATTCCGGTTTCCTCGAGCACTACAGCGGCAGCGGATCCCTGCTGCTCGCCTGCGCCGGTCCGGTGGACGCGTTCACCCTGGACTCCGCCGAGGTGATCACGGTGAGCCCGCGGTTCCTGCTGGCCTATCCGGACGCGGTGCAGTGCCGGTTGCGCGCGGTGGACCCGTCCGGGCCGCAGTCCGTGCGGACCGGCGAGGGGCTGATGCTGGATTTCGCGGGCCCTGGCACGGTTCTGGTGCAGGCGCGGACCAGGGTGGCCGATCGCCAGTGAGGTCCAGTGAGCCATTGGCGCGATTCCGGCCAAATTGGGCATTGCCCGTCGCGGGTAATCCGGTAGCGTGATCGGAGCTTCACCGGCGGCAGCGGTCGCCGCCGTTTTCGGCTGTACCCCAAGGAGGAAGCCGTGGCAGTAGGCACGGTCAAGTGGTTCAACGCGGAGAAGGGCTACGGGTTCATCGAATCCCCCGAAGGCCCCGATGTGTTCGTACACTACTCCGCCATCCGCGCCGACGGATTTCGCACCCTCGACGAGGGCGACCGGGTCGAGTTCGAAGTGCAGGCCGGCCGCGACGGCCGCAGCCAGGCGGCGGACGTCCGCAAGCTCTGAGCATCCGGCACCCCGACCCCCGGCATCGCCGAATCATCGGACGTTAGGCTGCGCTGCGTGACAGGCGATGTGTCGGGGGACCTCACCGGTCGCCGGCTGGGCAACTACCGCATCGACGGGGTGCTCGGCAAGGGCGGCATGAGTGTGATGTACAAGGCCACCGACGTGCGGCTCGGTCGCAAGGTGGCGTTGAAGGTGATCGGCGAGCATCTCGGCGCGGATGCCGAGTTCCGCGAGCGGTTCGTCGACGAGGCCCGGAACACCTCGGCGATCGACCACGCCAACATCGTCCCGCTCTACGACTTCGGCGAGCTGGACGGGATGCTCTACATCGCCATGCGGCTGGTGGACGGCTCGGACCTGGCCAGCCTGATCGGCAACGGCCCGATGGCGCCGGAGCGTGCGTTCGGCCTGCTCGAGCAGGTGGCCGACGCGCTGGACACGCTGCATGCCCACGGGCTGGTGCACTTGGACGTCAAACCGGCCAACGTGCTGGTGACCAGCAGGGAGTCCGCCCGCGAGCATGTGTACGTCGCCGACTTCGGGCTCACCCGCCGGGGTGCCACCGGGCATCGCACCCGGGGCGGGGACTTCCTCGGCTCGCCGACCTACGCCGCCCCCGAGCACCTGCGCGGGGAGCCGCTGGACGGGCGCACCGACCAGTACGCGCTGGCCTGCGTGCTGTACGCCTGCCTCACCGGGAAACCGCCGTACCAGGGCGATGTGTCCGCGGTGATCAAGGGGCATCTGAGTGGGGAGCCGCCCTCCCTCGCCCGGCTGCTCGGCCTGCCCGCCGCGCTGGACGAGATCCTGCGCAAGGGCATGGCGAAGAATCCGCCGGAGCGGTACGGCGGCTGCGTGGAACTGATCACGGCCGCCCGCGGCGCCTGGTCCTCCGGTGGGCCGCCCTCCGGAGGGAACCCGGCCGTGCGGGCGCCGGTCGGCGCGGCCGGGATCGGGCAGCCGGGCGGGCAGCAACGGCCCGCCCAGCACGGAGAGGGGACACCGATGCAGCCCTACGGGCACCAGGGACAGTCACCGCAACAACCCCCGCAGGGCGGGCAGCAGCAGGGGCCGCCGCCTCCTCCCCCGCAGGGACCCCCACCCGGCTACGGGGCGCCGCAGCCCGGCCAGCCACCGGGCCAGCCGCCAGGACCGGCGCCGTACGGTCCGCCACCCGGGCTGGGCACCCCGCCGCAGGGCATGCACCCGCAGGGGCCGCCGCCCGGGTATCCGCCGCCGGGCCCACCGGCCGGCCCGCCGCCCCCGCAGGGCAAGGGCGGCGGCAAGATGTGGCTCGTCTGGGTGCTGGCCGCGGTCGTGCTGGTCGGCGGCGGCGTACTGATCCTGGTGCTCAGCCTCGGCAGCGAGGACGGCGGAGACGGCGAGGGCGGGCAGAACCCGCCCCAGGAGACCACCAGGTCGGCCCCGGACATCCCGGTGGGCCCTGGCGGCTCGCAGCCGAACACCCCGCCCGCCTCCTCGGCAGGCAACCCGCCGCCGGAGTCCATTCCGGTGGTGCCCTCCAACTGAACAGGGCCGGCCGGGGGGCTTTCTTGCACTCTCACCCGGAGAGTGCTAAAACCGAACTTGGCACTCGGCGCCGTCGAGTGCCAGACGGGGGGCCGAACGGCCGCCCGTCTGAAGGTCGGGACGGTGAGGCCGGGTTCGGGTACACGAGCCGGTCGTCCGTCGCGGGCACCGAGCCTGGCCGAGGACGTGTCCTGTTACCGCGGTTCGCTCGCATCCGACGAGCGGGCCGTTCGTAGCGCCCAATACCGGAGGACCACACCGCAATGGCCAAATTGATCGCGTTCGACGAGGACGCCCGCCGCGGTCTTGAGCGCGGCCTGAACACCCTCGCCGAAGCCGTCAAGGTGACGCTTGGCCCTCGTGGCCGCAACGTCGTGCTCGAGAAGAAGTGGGGCGCGCCGACCATCACCAACGACGGTGTCTCCATCGCCAAGGAGATCGAGCTCGAGGACCCGTGGGAGAAGATCGGGGCCGAGCTCGTCAAGGAAGTTGCCAAGAAGACCGACGATGTCGCGGGTGACGGCACCACCACCGCTACCGTGCTGGCTCAGTCGCTGGTCAAGGAGGGGCTGCGCAACGTAGCCGCCGGCGCCGACCCGATCGCCCTGAAGCGGGGCATCGAGCAGGCCGTCGAGGCCGTGACCGAGCAGCTGCACAAGATGGCGAAGGAGGTCGAGACCAAGGAGCAGATTGCTGCCACCGCCTCGATCTCGGCCGCTGACCGCACCATCGGTGACCTGATCGCCGAGGCGCTGGACAAGGTCGGCAAGGAAGGCGTCGTCACCGTCGAGGAGTCCAACACCTTCGGCCTCGAGCTCGAGCTGACCGAGGGTATGCGCTTCGACAAGGGCTACATCTCCGGCTACTTCGTCACCGACGCTGAGCGTCAGGAGGCGGAGCTGGAGGACCCCTACATCCTGCTCTACGGCTCCAAGATCTCCAACGTCAAGGACGTTGTGCCGCTGCTGGAGAAGGTTATCCAGTCCGGCAAGCCGCTGCTGATCATCGCCGAGGACGTCGAGGGCCAGGCGCTGGCCACCCTCATCGTCAACAAGATCCAGGGCACCTTCAAGTCCGTTGCCGTCAAGGCCCCGGGCTTCGGTGACCGCCGTAAGGCCATCCTGCAGGACATCGCGATCCTGACCGGTGGCCAGGTCATCACCGAGGACGTCGGCCTCAAGCTGGAGAACGCCGACCTCTCGCTGCTCGGCAAGGCCCGCAAGGCCGTCATCACCAAGGACGAGACCACCATCGTCGAGGGTTCCGGCGACGCGGACCAGATCCAGGGCCGGGTCAACCAGATCCGCGCCGAGATCGAGAACAGCGACTCCGACTACGACCGGGAGAAGCTGCAGGAGCGCCTGGCGAAGCTGGCAGGCGGCGTCGCCGTCATCCGTGCCGGTGCCGCCACCGAGGTGGAGCTCAAGGAGCGCAAGCACCGCATCGAGGACGCGGTGCGCAACGCCAAGGCCGCCGTCGAGGAGGGCATCGTCGCCGGTGGTGGCGTGGCCCTGCTGCAGGCTGCCGAGGCCGCGTTCTCCGGCCTCAAGCTGGAGGGCGACGAGGCGACCGGTGCCAGCATCGTGAAGATCGCGGTGGAGGGCCCGCTCAAGCAGATCGCGGTGAACGCCGGCCTCGAGGGCGGCGTCGTGGTGGAGAAGGTCAAGACCCTGCCGCAGGGCCACGGCCTGAACGCCGCCACGGGTGAGTACGAGGACCTGCTCGCCGCCGGCGTGCCGGACCCGACCAAGGTCACCCGCTCCGCGCTGCAGAACGCCGCCTCCATCGCCGCGCTGTTCCTGACCACGGAGGCCGTGGTCGCGGACAAGCCGGAGAAGGAGAAGGCAGGCGCCGGCGGTGGCGACCCCACCGGCGGCATGGGCGGCATGGACTTCTGACCTTTCCGGTCCGGAAGTCACCGGCTCAGCAACGAAAGGCCCGGAGGCGCGCTGGCGCTTCCGGGCCTTTTGCCGTGCTCATGTCATCCGGCGCAGCGCGTCCGTGACGTGTTCCTCGACGGCGTCCTTGGCGATGCCCAGCTTGCCGAGAACGCCGGTGCCGCCCTCGAACTCCAGCAGGGCGAGCAGGATGTGCTCGGTGCCGATGTAGTTGTGGCCCAGCCGCAGTGCCTCGCGGAAGGTGAGTTCCAGCGCCTTCTTACCTCGTGAGCTGTACGGGATGAGGTCGGGTACCGCGCCGGCGCGGTCCGGCAGAGCCGCCTTGGCCGCGGCGTCGACGGCATCGAGGGACACCCCCTGGGCCAGGATCGCCTTGGCGGCGAGTGCCTCGGGCTCGGTCAGCAGCCCCAGCACCAGGTGCTCGGGCCTGATCTCGTTGTGCCCAGCCTCGTGGGCCGCGTTGTGCGCCGCCGTCACCGCGTTCCGCGCCCGCTGGGTGAACCGGCTGAACCCCTGTTCGGGGCGCACGGCGGACGGATCGTCCTTCGGCACGAAACGTTTCTGTGCCGCCTGTTTGCTCACCCCCATGCTCTTGCCGATCTCCGTCCAGGACGCGCCCGTGCGCCGGGCCTGGTCCACGAAGTGGCCGATCAGGTGGTCGGCCAGCTCACCGAGGTGATCGGCGGCGAGTACCGCGTCGGTCAGCTGGTCGAGAACGTCGGTGTGCACCTTCTTGATGCCGTCGATCAGGTCGTCCAGCCGGACCGGGCTGGTTATTCGGTTCGGTTCGGTCATGCGTCAACCATAGGTTGACGATTGCTGTGTCGTCAACTGACGGTTGACGACTACGCCGCGTCCTCCGGCATCAGGATCCAGCAGGCCGCGTAGATCAGCACCGGCGTGCCGACGCCGAAGATGGTGGTCGCCACCAGCAGGATGCGCAGGATCGCCGCGTCCACGCCGAGCAGCCGGGCCCAGCCGCCGCAGACCCCCGCGATCATCCGGTCGGCCGGGCTGCGCCGCAGCTTCCTGGTCCCGGATTCCGGCGAGTACACGTTGTTCGTCATGGCTCCATCGTTGCCGCCGGGAGTGCGCCGCACATCGGGGCAGTTCCCGGAGCTCGACCCTGGGCTCACCTCGGAGTCGACCCTGAGCACGGCCCCGGGTCCGGTTTGCGCGCCGGGCCGCGGGGGTAACCGCCGGGCGTACCAACCAGTACGTGGAGGGGAACGAAGTCGTGTCGGAGACGTTGACCGGACGCCGGGTCGCCTTTCTGGTGGCGCCGGAGGGCGCCGAGCAGGTGGAGCTGACCGAGCCGTGGCAGGCGGTGCGGGACGCGGGTGGTGAGCCGGAGCTGGTGTCGATCAGTCCCGGAACCATCCAGGCGTTCAACCACCTGGACAAGGCGGACACCTTCCCGGTGGACAAGGTGGTCACCGAGGTGTCCCCTGCGGACTACGACGCGCTGGTGCTGCCCGGCGGCGTGGCCAATCCGGACTTCCTGCGCACCGTGCCGAACGCGGTCCGGTTCGCTGGCGAGTTCTTCGCCCAGCAGCAGCCGGTGGCCGCGATCTGCCACGCGCCGTGGCTGCTGATCGAGGCCGATGTGGTGCGTGGCCGCAGGCTCACCTCCTACCCCAGCCTGCAGACCGATCTGCGCAACGCCGGGGCCGAGTGGGTCGACGAGGAGGTCGTGGTGGACGCCGGGTTCGTGACCAGCCGCAAGCCCGATGACCTGCCTGCCTTCTGCGCCAAGATGGTCGAGGAGATCGGCGAGGGCGCGCACCGCGCGCAGGCCCGCAGCGCCTGACCGGCAGGCGCCACAGGTTCAGACCCGGACCAGGACCTGGTCCAGGGACTTGCGGACCAGGTCCGGCACCACACAGTCCTCGGCGGGGTAGCCGACCGGGATCACCGCGAACGCCTTCTCGTTGCGCGGCCGGTTCAACACCTCGCCGAGGAACTTCATCGGCGAGGGGGTGTGGGTCAGCGCGGCCAGTCCGGAAAGGTGCAACGCGGTCAGCAGCATCCCGACCGCGATACCCACCGACTCGTCCACGTAGTAGTGCTTACGCACGCTGTCGTCCTCCAGCAAGGTGAACCGCTGCTGGAACACCACGATCAGGTAAGGCGCGTCGGTCAGGTGCGGTTTCACCTCGTCGGTGCCCAGCGGGCGCAGCGCCGCCAGCCATTCCTCGCCCAGCCTGCCCGCGTAGGAGATCTGCTCCTCCCGCTCCGCCGCCTCGCGGATCTGCTTGCGCACCTCGGGGTCGGTGACCAGGACGAAGGTCCACGGCTGCTGGTGCGCCCCGCTCGGCGCGGTGGCCGCCACCGCGATGGCGTCCAGCACGAGCTGCTCGGGAACCGGGTCGGTGGAGAACATCCGCACCGTGCGCCGCTCGTCCATGCGGCGGCGCAGGCGAGCGGCCGTGGCCAGCGACTCCTCGGCAGGCATCCGCTCGGGCCGGTAGGGCACCGGGTGGTAGGGCTGGCCGTGCACGGACACCCAGGTTTCGCCGTCCGGGGCGGGGTTCGAGTTCGTCACGGGGCCGAGTATGTCAACCAGCTGGCTACTGTTGAACCCCTTCTGTACCGATTTTCGTGCTCCGGTGTCCGTTCCCCGGACATCGGTCCCCGGGCCGGACGCCCCGGCCACGGACCGGTGAAACCGGTGGTACGAACCTGTCCGCGTACTGGTTATTGCGACCAAAGTTTGAAAATATTCTTCGGGTGCGTGGTCTGCGTCCGTTTGGAATCCGTTTCGCGACCATCGTACTGATCTGATTGCCGGAACTAGGCTGGATGTCGCATTGACGACGTCCGGAGCGGTGGCGCTAACTGTCCTCACCCTGTGATCAGGTACCACCGCGATATTTCGGGTTCGGCAATCGAAGTTATGCATAATCCATAACTTCGCAGGATGAACCGAACTCGCGACTCGTGGTGGTGCCGTATTCCTGCCTGAGGAGAGGGCGCCACATGAAATCCCTGCGAACCCGACGAGCGGGCCTGGCCGCGATAGCCGGCCTTGCGCTCGCGGCGGGCATGTCATCCATGCCCGCTCTCGCCGAGACCGGCACCGGCCCGGCCGCACAGCCGGCTCCGCCGCCGGAGGCACTGGCCACCTCGGCCGCCGACGAAGCGGCCGCGATCGGCCTGGACGAACTGAAGAAGGGTCCCGCGGAGACATTCCGCCGGGTCGGCGTCACCCCCGGCGCCGGTGACCTGTTCTACGTCGCCTACGAACGCTCCTACCAAGGCCTTCCGGTGGTCGGCGGCGACGCCGTCGTGGTGGCCGACGGCCAGGGGGCGGTGCGGGACACCGTGAGCGCGGACACCGCGCCGATCGCGGTCGGCACCCACGCCGCGGTGACCGCCGAGCGCGCCGAGCGGGTCGCCCGCGGCCAGCTGACCACTGTGGACAGCGTGGAATCGGGGCCGAAACTGGTGGTGCTGGCCGGCGACAGCCCGAGGCTGGCCTACCAGGTGCTGGTCACCGGTACCGCGTCCGGTGCGCCGAGCAGGCTGCACGTCTTCGTGGACGCGGGTTCCGGTGCCGTGCTGGACACCCGGGACGAGGTCAAGCGTTCGGCACTGGCCGGTGCGCCGGCGGCCGCGCCCGCGCAGCCCGGAACGCTGGGCAGCGGCAACGGTTACTACAACGGCAACGTCACCATCGACACCACCTCCTCCGGTGGGCAGTACTCGATGCGCGACCCGAACCGGCGCGGACTCAGTTGCGGCAACTACAACTCGCGGCAGGTCTACACCGGCCCGGACGACACCTGGGGCAACGGCTCCGGCACCAACCTGGAGACGGCCTGCGTGGACACGCTGTATGCCTCCCAGACGGAATGGAAGATGCTGGATGAGTGGCTCGGCCGCAACGGGATCGACGGCCAGGGCGGCGGCTTCCCCGCCTATGTCGGGCTGAACGCGGTCAACGCCTACTGGGACGGCCGCTCGACCAGCTTCGGCCACTCCCAGGACGGACGCAGGCAGGTCACCCCGATGGACGTGGTCGGGCACGAGTACGGGCATGCGATCTTCCAGACCACCCCGGGCGGTGCCGGGCGGGGCAACGAGAACGGTGGGCTGAACGAGTCCACGGGGGACATCTTCGGCGCGCTCACCGAGTTCTACGCGCAGAACCCGAACGACGACCCGGACTACGACGTGGGCGAGGAGGTCAACCTGGTCGGTAACGGCCCGATCCGGTACATGAACGACCCGTCCAGGGCGAGGCACCCGAACTGCTACTCCTCCTCCATCCCGAACACCGAGGTGCACGCGGCCGCGGGCCCACAGAACCACTGGTTCTACCTGCTCGCCGAGGGCACCAACCCGGGCAACGGCATGCCCTCCAGCCCGACCTGCAACAACTCCACGATCACCGGGATCGGGATCCAGAAGGCGGGCAAGATTTTCTACAACGGCCTGCTGCGTAAGACCTCGAGCTGGAACCACCGGCAGGCCAGGGTCGCCACCCTGGAGGCCGCGAAGACCCTGTTCCCGAACAGCTGCGTCGAGTTCGACACGGTCAAGGCCGCCTGGAACGCGGTCAGCGTCTCCGCGGTCGGCGGGGAACCGACCTGTGACAACCAGCCACCGGTGGAGAACGACTTCTCGCTCGCGCTGAACCCCAGCTCGGTGTCGGTGGAACCGGGTGCTTCGGCCACGGTGACGGTGTCCACCGAGGTGACCCAGGGCGAGGCGCAGGCGGTGCAGCTGCGTGCCTCCGGCCTGCCGAGCGGGGCCACCGCCTCCTTCGACCCCACCTCGGTGCAGTCCGGCGGCAGCGCGGTGCTGACCATCTCCACCACCTCGGGGACCCCGGAGGGAACCAGCCAGGTGACCATCACCGGGGACGGCGTGGACATCGACCACACCGTCCAGCTTTCGCTGACGGTTGGCGATGGTGGTCCGCCGCCGGGATGTGACGCTCCGGCGTGGGATTCGGCGGCCAGCTACGTGCCTGGTGATGTGGTGTCGCATGCCGGGCATGAGTGGGAGTCGACCTGGTACTCCTCTGGTGCCGAGCCCGGTGACCCGCGGTCCTGGGCGGTGTGGAGCGACCTCGGCGCCTGCTGAGGCGAGGAAGGACTACCTGACATGAATGTCAAGAAACTCCTGCGCGCCGGGGTGGCCGCGGTAGCCGGGCTCGCCGTCGGCCTTGCGGTGCCCGTGCCCACCGCCGTCGCGCAGCCCACTACCGCGGCCGCACCGGATATCGCGGTGTCCGATGTGCAGGCACATCTGAGCCAGTTCCAGAGCATCGCAGGCCGCAACGGCGGCAACCGCGCTCCCGGAGCTGGCTACAACGCCTCGGTGTCCTATGTGGAGCAGCAACTGCGGTCGGCGGGGTACGACGTCACCCGGCAACGCTGCACCAGTTGCGCGGCGCAGTCGGAGAACCTGATCGCGGAGTGGCCGGAGGGCGACGCGGACCAGGTGATCATGCTCGGGTCGCACCTGGACAGCGTCCGTTCCGGACCGGGGATCAACGACAACGGCACCGGTTCCGCCGCGATCCTCCAGGTCGCGCTGGAACTGGCGGAGGCGGATCCCGCGATGGCCAAGCGGGTCCGCTTCGCCTGGTGGGCCGATGAGGAGTCCGGGCTGCGTGGCTCCCGGTACTACGTGTCCTCCCTTTCCGGTGCGGAACGGTCGCGGATCGATGCGTACCTGAACTTCGACATGATCGGGTCGCGGAACTGGGGCTATTTCGTCTATGACGATGTGGCCTCCATCAAGGCGGTCTTCGACGAGTACTTCCAGTCGGCGGGAGTGCCCACCGAGCGGGCAACCGCAACCGACGGCCGGTCCGACCACGCCCCGTTCAAGAGCGCGGGTATCCCGGTGGGCGGGCTGTTCACCGGGGCTGGGTCGAACAAGACCTATGCCCAGCAACAGAAGTGGGGCGGCACCGCCAACTCGCCGTTCGACGCCTGTTACCACCGTTCCTGCGACACCATCAACAACATCGCGACCACCCCACTGGACCACAACAGCGACGCGATCGCCTACGCGGTCTGGGAGATGGCGGTCGGCGGCACCGAGCAGAACGACTTCTCGGTGTCGCTGAACCCGGCTTCGGCCACGGTCGAGCCGGGTGAGTCGGTGACCGTGACGGTGTCCACCGAGGTGACGGCCGGGCAGTCGCAGGCGGTGCAGCTGAGCGCCTCCGGCCTGCCGAATGGGGTTACCGCCTCATTCGATCCTCCTTCCGTGCAGTCGGGGGCGAATTCGGTGCTGACCATCTCCACCTCGGCCGGCACCCCGACCGGGACCAGCCAGGTGACCGTGCTCGGCGACGGGACCGAAGCGGATCGCACGGCGGCGTTCGCGCTGACGGTTGGCGATGGTGGTCCGCCGCCGGGATGTGACGCTCCGGCGTGGGATTCGGCGGCCAACTATGCGCCTGGTGATGTGGTGTCGCATGCCGGGCATGAGTGGGAGTCGACCTGGTACTCCTCTGGTGCCGAGCCCGGTGACCCCCGGTCCTGGGCGGTGTGGAGCGACCTCGGCGCCTGCTGAGTTCCCCTTCCAGTAGGTGCCGTCCCGCTGGGGCCGTCCGGCGCACCCGTGCCGGGCGGCCCCAGCCTGTACCGGGTAACTGCCTCAGTCCCACCAGAAACGCCATAGCCGCGCCCCGAGCAGGTTGTCGGCGAACTCGCGCAGGTCGCCCTGTTGGCCGGTGAAGCTCTCCAGACAGAAGGCCCGGTGCTCGGCCGCGGTCGTCAGCGCGCGCTCCCGGGTCTTCGGTGGCGCGGCCACGGACAACTCGAGCGTGTCGAAGCCGAGCGAGATCAGCACCGCACCGAACCGCTCCTCCCAGCTGCGCAGCACCGCCGAGATCGCTGCCACCTCGTTGGTGGTGTTGATCATGCCGGACCAGCCGAGCAGCGCGGGGATATCGGCGGGGCGTTCGGTAGCCACCAGGCCCAGCCTGCTGCTGCCCTGCCGGGCCAGCACCGAACCGGTGTTGCCTGCCTCGGCGAGCGGATCGGCCCGGCGGCTCGCCGCGCGGGCGAGGCCGGGAAACTCCGCGTCGAACGGCTCGAGGCAGTGCCCGTCGCAGCAGGGCTTGCCCCACCACCGCGCCAGGGTGGCGGCGACGTCGACCGCGGCGACCCGGCCTCCCGCGGGCGGTAACCAACTGCGGTCCACGATCCAGTCCTCGCCGCTCAGCTCGAACCGCAGATCGCCGGGGATGAGCACCGGCCACAGCCCGGACTCCGGGTGCGCGGCCACGCAGGCGGGATAGCGGTCCGGCTCGTCCAGCGGTTCCTCGCTCACCCACAGCCTGCCCCGCCAGCGCCCCGGCGGGAGGTCCAGCTCGGGCAGCGGGCTGTGCGTGTGGAGCCGGGTGACGGTCATGGTGACCTCCTCGAAGTGGGCGCTCGCGATGGCAGGTCGAACACTAGTTCGAGGGTACGACAGTTTCGATGCGCCGGGGGTCGAGGCGGATCGTGGGGCTTGCCGGTGTGTGTCGACTCACACTACTCTTCAGTAGGCTACCGAAGAGTAGTCAGTCGCTCACCGTTGCGGAGACTGTCATGCGCCGTGCCCTGGCCACCTTCGCGGCCCTCGCCGCCGCGACCCTGCTGCTCGCCCCTCCCGCCGCCGCCGAGTCCACCGGGTACTCCTATGTGGCGCTGGGGGACTCGTTCACCTCCACCGGCCCGATGTTCCCCGACCAGGTGGAACTGCCCTGCGCCAGATCGGCCGGCAACTATCCCTCCCTGGTCGCGCGTGAGCTGCGCCCGGCCGAGTTCACCGACGTCAGCTGCGGTGGCGCGACCACCGAGCACATGACCGAACCGCAGTTCGGCATCGTCAACCGGCCGCAGTTCGATGCCCTGCGCGGGGACACCGACCTGGTGACGGTCGGCATCGGCGGGAACGACATCCCGTTCGCCGAGGTGGTGCTCACCTGCGGCAGCATGGGTTTGGTGCTACCGGTCGGCTCGCCCTGCAAGGATTTCTACACCTCCTCGGGTAGCGACGGGCTGGCCGCGAAGGTGCGGGCCGTCGGGCCCAAGGTGGGCGCGGTACTGCGCGGGATCCGGGATCGCGCCCCGGGTGCGGAGGTGCTGCTGGTGGGCTACCCCAGCCTGCTGCCGGACTCCGGGGCCAACTGCTGGCCGCTGGTGCCGATCGCCGCAGGCGACGCGCCCTACCTGCGGGATATCACCAAGCTGCTGAACCGGGTGCTCGCCGAGCAGGCCGCCGCCGAGGGCGCGGTGTTCGTGGACACCTACACCAGCTCGATCGGTCACGACATGTGCCGGCCGCCGGGGGAGAAGTGGGTGGAGGGCATCCTGCCGACCTCGCCAGCCGTTCCGGTGCATCCGAACGGGCTGGGCTCGCGGAACCAGGCGCGCCAGGTGCTCGCGGCACTCGGCTCCCCCGGCTGACCGAGACGGGCTACAGCGGGCGGAGCAGGTCGTCGGCGTCGATGATGGTGTAGGCGTAGCCCTGTTCGGCGAGGAAGCGTTGCCGGTGCGCGGCGTACTCGGTGTCCACGGTGTCCCTGGCGACCACCGAATAGAAGTGTGCCTGCCTGCCGTCCTCCTTGGGGCGCAACAGCCTGCCGAGCCGCTGGGCCTCCTCCTGGCGGGAGCCGAAGGTGCCGGAGACCTGGATCGCAACCGAGGCCTCTGGCAGGTCGATGGAGAAGTTGGCCACTTTGGACACGACCAGGGTGCGCAGCTCCCCGCGGCGGAAGGCGTCGAACAGCGACTCGCGTTCCTTGTTCTTGGTGGACCCCTGGATCACCGGCGCGTCCAGCTCGGCGCCGAGCTCCTCCAGCTGGTCGAGGTAGGCACCGATCACCAGGGTCTGTTCACCGGGATGCTTCTCCACAATGGACCTGATGACCGGGGTCTTGGTCTGCGCGGTGGCGGCCAGCCGGTAGCGTTCCTCCGCCTCGGCGGTGGCGTAGCCGATGCGCTCGCTGTCGGTCAGGGTGACCCGCACCTCCACGCACTCGGCCGGGGCGATCCAGCCCTGCGCCTCGATGTCCCGCCAGGGCACGTCGTAGCGTTTCGGGCCGATCAGGGAGAACACATCGCCCTCCCGGCCGTCCTCGCGCACCAGCGTCGCGGTGAGCCCGAGCCTGCGCCGGGACTGCAGGTCGGCCGTCATCCGGAACACCGGGGCCGGCAGCAGGTGCACCTCGTCGTACACCACCAGCCCCCAGTCCCTGGAGTCGAACAGGTCCAGGTGCTGGTACTCGCCCTTGCTCTTCCTCGTCATCACCTGGTAGGTCGCGATGGTGACCGGGCGGATCTCCTTGCGCTCGCCGGAGTACTCGCCGATCTCCTCCTCGGTGAGCGAGGTCCTGGCAACCAGCTCCCGCTTCCACTGCCTGCCGGCCACGGTGTTCGTCACCAGGATCAGCGTGGTCGCCTGTGCCTGCGCCATCGCCGCGGCCCCGACCAGGGTCTTGCCAGCGCCACAGGGCAGTACCACCACGCCGGAGCCGCCCGCCCAGAAGGACTCCACGGCCTTGCGCTGGTAGTCCCGCAACGCCCAGTCGTCCTCGACCAGCGACATCGGGTGTGCCTCGCCGTCCACGTAGCCCGCGAGGTCCTCGGCGGGCCAGCCCACCTTGAGCAGGCCCTGCTTGAGCCGCCCGCGCTCGGAGGGGTGCACCAGCACCGTGTCCTGGTCGATCCGCGCCCCGAGCATCGGGCTGATCTTCTTGCTGCGCAGCACTTCCTCCAGCACGGCCCGGTCCGTGGTGGTCATCACCAGGCCGTGCGCGGGATGGTTGGCGATCTGGAGCCGGCCGAACCGGCCCATCGTGTCCACGATGTCGATCAGCAACGGCTGCGGGACGGGGAACCGCGAGTAGGTGGTGAGCGCGTCCACCACCTGCTCGGCGTCGTGCCCCGCGGCGCGGGCGTTCCACAGCGCCAGCGGGGTGACCCGGTAGGTGTGCACGTGCTCGGGGGCGCGTTCCAGCTCGGCGAAGGGCGCGATCGCGATCCGGGCGTCGTCGGCGCGGTCGTGCTCGACCTCGAGCAGGACGGTCTTGTCGGACTGGACGATCAGCGGGCCATCGGTCACGCCCCCCTTTATACGTCGGTGCCGGACGGGCGGGTCAATCGAGGCCGGTCAGCCGAGTCCCCGCTCGGGCAGCAGCGCCTGCACGTCCAGCCGCTGCGCCAGCATTCCCGAGCTGTGCATCAGGTCGGCGACCCGTTGCAGCCTCACCCCGTTGAGGGAGACCGGGTAATCGCCGATGGACACCAGCGAGGCGGTCGTCTCGTCGATCCGCGCGATCTCCGGCAGCGCCGTGCGCACCACCGTCGGGTCGCTACAGCGCTGCTGTGCCTCGCCGAGCACCCGGCGGAACAGCGCGAGGGTCCGCGGGTTGGCGCGGGCGAACTCGGCGGTGGCGGCGTAGGCGGACATCGGGAAGTCCGTGGTCGCGCCGCGTGCGGTGTCCGCGAGTACGGTCGCCCCGAGGTCCTTCTGCGCCTCGGTGAGATAGGGCTCGACCATCCAGGCGGCATGCACCTCGTTCCGGCGCAGGGCCTCCGCCATCCGGCCCGGCGCGACCGGGTCGAACCGGATCCGGTCCACCTCGGCACCGGCGGCCCGCAGCGCCGCGCGGGTGGTGAGGGTCCCGAGGCCCTCCTGGGCGTCCACCGCGATCCGCGGGGACAGCAGGTCCATTGGTTCCTGGTAGCTGGACTCCGGCAGGGTCATCAGCGCCATCGTGCCGCGTCCCGCCGTGTACGCCTCTCCCTGCAGCCGCAGCTCGGTGCCCGCGCTCGCGGCGGCGAACCAGGCCACGTCGGTGGCGAAGGCGATATCGAGCTCACCGGCCCGCAACCTGGCCATACCCTCGTCCTGGTCGGCCTGCTCGACGAGCTCGACGGTCAGGCCGGCCCGCTCGAACCGGCCCTGCGCCACCGCGAGCCGCAGCGGCGCGGTGTCGATGGGACTACCCACACCCACCCGCAGCTTTTGTTGCTCCGGTATGGGTTTTTGGTCCGGTTTCTCGCCGAACAGTGAGCAACCGCTCAAGATGAGCAGGATTGTCACCGGCACCACGAAGTAGCGTGCGCCGGCCCGCATGTGGTGGCTCCCATGTACCAAGAGGATGTGGTTTCGTTGTGGAGCTTAGGCGGTCGGAACCAATACCATCGCCCGGCACGTCGTTCGGGTGAGGACTGGCTGTCGAGCCACCCCGAATATTGTTACTGTTCAGTAGGTTTTCGCACGGTGTCCCAGGGACGTTGTGTGGCGTGGCGTCGTGCGACGCAGAAGGCGCAGCGGTTGGTAAAGGAAGCCAGGTGACCCGTCGTAGCCGAGGGGGCGGACCCCCGCCAGCGGGTCGGCAACAGGAGCAAGCCGGGGAGGCGGGTGGCGGATGGCGGCTGCGGAACTGGCGGCTGCGCAGCAAGCTGCTCGCGGTGCTGCTCATTCCCATCCTGGCGGTGGTGGTCCTGGTCGGCCTGCGGATCAGGGCGGATCTCGGCCAGGCAACCCGGTTCGCCGAGGGCGCCACCCGGGTGCAGGTGGACCAGCGGGTGGCCGCGGTGGTGCACCAGCTGCAACGCGAACGCGACCTGTCGGTGCGGTATGTCGCGGGTGGACGACAGGGTGACCTGGCGGAGCTGAACACCCAGCGGGAGCGGGTGAACTCGGCGATCGGTGACTTCGACCGGGCACTGGCCGAGGTCCGCGGCCGGCTGTCCGACCAGGCCCTCGCAGGCTTCGAGCAGACCGAGGACCGGCTCGGCACCCTGACCGGGCTGCGGTACGCGAGTGAGCACTCGGCCCTGCCAGCCACGGCGGTGCGGCGCTCCTACAGTGAGCTGGTCACGGGGCTGCTGGACATCGGGGACCAGGCCGCTGCCGAGCCCACCGACCGGGAACTGACCAGGATGCGGCTGGCCACCAACGCGCTGGCCAGGGTCAAGGACCTGATGTCGGTGAAACGGGCCGTGGTTGCCGAGGCGCTGGCCCGCGGCAGCCTCGACGAGGAGGGGCAGCGGGCCCTGCTCGGCGCCGAGGCGGAGCTGGCCGCGGCGCGCAACGACTTCGGCAAGCTCGCCACGCCCGAGCAGCAGCGCATGTACGACGACACGGTGATCGGCCTGGTGGTCGACATCGGCAACGACATGGTCGAGGCCGTGCTCAACCGCACCGGGAACGGCGAGCCGCTGACCGGACTGGACCCGCAACGCTGGGAGACCGCGGCCACCTACACGGTGAACCTGGCCAACCAGGTCCAGGAAGCGATGCTGGTGCAGGTACAGCAACGGTCCGACCTGCTGGCGACCAGGGCGCGGGAGGACGCCATCCGCGGCGCCGGGGTGATGCTCGGGGTGCTGGTGATCGCGGGGGTGCTGGCCGCGGTGGTGGCCCGCTCGCTGTTGCGGCCACTGCGGACACTGCGGCGCAGCGCGCTCGAGGTCGCCGGGCACCAGCTGCCCGCGGCCGTGGACGAGATCCTCGCCGACCCGGCCCCCGGCCGGGAGGGCAGGCGCGGGGTGGCCCCGGTCCCGGTGTTCAGCCAGGAGGAACTCGGCCAGGTGGCGCGGGCCTTCGATGTGGTGCACGGCGAGGCCGTGCGGCTGGCCGGGGAACAGGCGCTGCTGCGGGAGAACGTCAACTCGATGTTCGCCAACCTTTCCCGGCGCAGCCAGGAACTCGTCGAGCGGCAGCTGGCGGTGCTGGACCGGATGGAGGCCGACGAGCAGGACCCGGACACCCTCGGCGGGCTGTTCGAGCTCGACCACCTCGCCACCCGGATGCGGCGCAACAGCGAGAACCTGCTGGTGCTGTCCGGGCAGGACCTCGGCCCGGCGGCGGCCGGGGCGGCCACCACCGACGAGATCGTCGGTGCCGCACTATCCGAGGTGGAGTATTACCAGCGCATCGAGGTGGACCCCACGCCCCCGCTCGCGGTGCACGGGGACGCGGTGAGCGACCTGGTACACGTCGTCTCCGAGCTGCTGGAGAACGCCACCGAGTACTCCCCGCCGGACACCATGGTCTCGGTCGCCAGTTCGATGACCCCGGACGGGGACTGGCGGATCGACATCACCGATCGCGGCGCGGGTATGCCGCCGACGGAGATCCGGCGGGCGAACACCCGGCTCGCCGAACCACCCGAGGTGGATGTCGAGGTTTCCCGGCGGATGGGGCTGTATGTGGTGGCGCGGCTGTCCCGCAGGCACGACATCCAGGTGCGGCTTGCCGAGTCCGGCCAGGGCGGGATCACCGCGACCGTGATCGTGCCCGCCGCGCTGCTCGGCGCCCCGCCACCGCCGGAGGAGGTCCCCGCGGCAGCCGCCGAACCGGAGCCCGAGCCGGTGCAGGAGGCAGCGCCCGAGCCGGAGGAGGTGGTGCCAGAACCCGAGCCGGAGCCCCCGCCCGCCCGGTCGCTGGCCGAGCACGGCCCACCGCGCCGGGCGCCGGTGCGGCCGGAGCCGCCGCCGGACTGGCCGGTCGAGGACGACGACGAGGCGCACCCGCTCGAGGACGATGTCCCGACCGAGCGGATGCCCGCCTACCAGGCCGTGCTGGCCCAGTGGTTCCAGGCGGTCGCCGCCGGGGAGGCGGAGCAGGGAAGCGCCGGGCCGGAGGCGCCGGACCGGGCCCGGCGCGAGCGCACCGACGAGGAGCCGGGCACCACCGGGGATCTCGCCGGGGACATCGCAGACGAGCTCGCCGAGGCGGACACCGAGGAGTTCCAGCGGCTGCCCCGGCCGTCCGACCCGATCACCGTGCCCGAGCAGTTGTGGCAGGAGCCGCGGCGGTGGCCTGGTGCGGAGGACCACGAGCCGTACGCGTGGCCGGAGGAGGCCGCCGAGGACGAGGAAGGGCCAGGACCGGAGCCCGAAGCGGAGCCCGGGGCCGAGGCCGAGGAGGAGACCGGGGAGACTGTCCAGGACGGCGGCTGGACCGCGGCAGGGTTGCCGCGGCGGGTGCCGCGCGCGGAACGGATCCCCGGCGCGACCGAAACCCCTGCCATGGACGAGGGCCCGGTCATCTCCATGGCACCGGAGGCGGTACGGCTGCGCATGGCGAGCCTGCAGAGTGGGCGGCGGCGCGGCAGGCACCAGCGGGCCGCGGAGCGGTCGACGAGAGGACAGGGACGGTGAGCTGCAGGTGACCGGTGCGGGCTTGCTCGAGGTGATCGCACTCGGGCCGGAGGACGCGGAACTGGCGGAGAAGGGCGGTGCGGACCGGCTCGAGCTGGTCACCGAGATGGCGGTGGCCGGGCTGACCCCGAGCACCGCCGTGGTGCGGGAGGTGCTCGGCGCCACCGAGCTGCCGGTACGGGTGATGCTGCGGGCGGAGGACTCCTTCCGGCCCGCGGACCTGGATGGGCTGCGCGCCCGGGCCGCCGAGCTGGCCGAAGTGGGCGCCACCGAGTTCGTGTTCGGCTTCCTCACCCCGGATGGCGCACCCGACCTTGCGGCCTGCCGCGCGCTCGCGCAGGCTGTGCCGGGCGCCCGATGGACCTTCCACCGCGCGGTGGACCATGCCGCCGACCCCCGTGCCGCGCACGCCCAGCTGGCCGGGGCCGGGTGCGACACGGTGCTCACCGCGGGCCATCCGGATGGCGTCGAGCGGGGTCAGCTGTTGCTGCGCGAGCTGGCCGCGCGGCCGGAGGGGCCGCGGCTGCTGGCCGGGGGCGGCCTGCGTGCCGAGCACATCGCTCCGCTGCGCGCGGCCGGGGTGAGTGCCTTCCATGTGGGTAGCGCCGTCCGCCGGGGTGGCTGGACCGAACCGCTGGACCTGGAGGCGGTGCGCCGCTGGGCGGACCTCGTCACCGCGTCGTAGGCAGCGGTTGCGAGGGCACGTCTCTCAGCGAGTGGGTTCCTCGAAGTCGACCACCGGGGCGGTCCGCACGCCGAGCACGCTGGCGCCGATGAGCTTGCGTGCCGCGAGGTTGCCCATCGGCATGAAGGTGCCTGCCTGCACGTCCCGCCACATCCGCTCGAACGGGAGGTTCCTGCTGTAGGCCATGCCGCCGAGGGCGTCGACCAGCCGTTGCAGCACCTTCGTGGCGTTGTTGCTCGCGGTGTACTTCACCAGCGCGCACCGGGCGATGCCCTCCTGCACCCCGTGCCGGAACAGCTCGCGGCTGGTCACCTCGCCCGCGTGCCGGTGGATCAGCGCGCGTGAGCTCTCCACCAGGATCTGACACTCGCCGATGAGGTCCTGCAGCACCGGGTCGGTCTCCCGGCCGCGCCGGACCAGCTGGCGCACGGCCCAGTCCAGCGCCCCGGCTGCGATACCGGTGTACACCGCGGAGAACGCGGGCATCGCCCAGGCCCACACCGTTTCCAGCACCCGCGCGTCCAGATGACCGACCGGCAGCGAGTGCACCACCCGCTCGTCCGGTACGAACACCTCGTCCAGCTCGAGGTCGTCGCTGCGGGTGGCCCGCATGCCCATGGTGTTCCAGGTGTCGTGTACCCGCACCCCCTGCTGGTCCAGCGCGATCTGGCAGAGCAGCAGCCGTGGCCCGCCCTCGGCCTCCTCGTATCGCGCGGTGGTCGAGCAGTGCGTGGCCACCGAGGTGTTGGTGGCGAAGCTCTTCCTGCCGCTGAGGATGAAGCCGCCGTCCACCCTGGTGGCCGTGGTGCGCGCGTCGGTCATGTTGTTGGCCAGCCCCAGCTCGCCGGTGACCGAGGCCCAGATCAACCTGCCCTCGGCCGCCATCCGCAGCAGTTCCTCCAGGCGCGGGCTCCTGGTGCGGCGCCATACGCTCGCCCACTGCCCCAGCGGGGAGATGTGCATGGTCACCGCGAGCGCGGTGGCACCGTCGCCCATCGCCAGCCGCTCCAGCACCGGCAGGATCTCCGGCAGCCCGGCGCCGAGCCCGCCCAGCTCGGTGGGCACGGACAACTTCAGCAGCCCGGCCTCGGCCAGGTCGTCGTAGTTGCGGAACGGGAAGGTGTTTCCGCTGTCGTGCTCGGCGGCACGCTCGGCGAAGACGTCCGCCAGCCTGCCCGCGATCGCGACCGGGTCCGGTTCGTCCGTCACTTACGCAGCTCCGCTTCGGACTCCCTGGCCACGGAACCGGCGAGCTCGTCGGCGGCGTCGCTCTCGGCGAGATCCGCGGCGGCGACCTCGGCCTCGCCGGCCTCGTTGCCCTCGCTCGCCGGGCGGGCGCCCGGTTCGCCGCCGTGCACCAGCCGGGCGACCTCGCTGCGCATGGTGACGAACCCGGCCGAAGCCCGGGTGCTGATCTGGTCCCGCTCGGCGGGCAGGTCCACGGGCAGGTCCGCGATGATCGAGGCAGGCGATTTGGACAGCACCAGCACGCGGTCGCCGAGGTACACGCTCTCGTCGATGTCGTGGGTGACCAGCAGCACCGTGCTCCCGTGCTGCTTCTGCACCTGCAGCAGCAGGTCCTCCAGCTCGAACCGGGTCTGCGCGTCCACCGAGGCGAAGGGCTCGTCCATCAGCAGCAGGGCGGGCCGCCGGGCCAGTGCCCGCGCGATGGACACCCGCTGCTGCATCCCGCCGGACAGCTGCGCGGGGTACTTCGCGCCCGCCTCGCCGAGGCCGACCCACTCCAGCGCCTCCTGGGCCCGATCCCTGCGCTCGGTGCGGCTGAGCTCCATCCAGCGCAGCGGGAACTCCACGTTCTTGCGCACGGACAGCCAGGGAAACAGCGAGCGGCTGTAGTCCTGGAACACCACGGCGAGGTCGCCCGGCACGCCGGAGACCAGGTCGCCGTGCAGCTTCACCTCGCCGCTGGTGGGCTGGATCAGCCCGGCCACACAGCGCAGCAGGGTCGACTTGCCGCAGCCGGACGGCCCGACGATGCAGGCCAGCTGCCCGGACTCGACGGTGAACGTGAGCTCGTGCACGGCCACGTGTGCCTTCTCGCCCGTGCCGTAGCGGTGGCCGAGGCCATCCACCTCCAGCATGGTCGGCATGTTCATCCTCCCCTGGTCTGGGTTTGTTCCGCGCCGCGGCTCGGCTGCCAGCTGAGCACCTGGCGCTCCACCACGAGCAGCAATGCGTTCAGCCCGTAGCCGAGGGCGCCGAGCAGCACGATCCACGCCCACATGGCAGGGAACTCGAAGTGCTGCTTGGCGAAGATCAGCTGGGCCCCGATCCCGTGCGGTGCTCCGACCATCTCCGAGATGACCATCAGGATCAAGGCGATGGACAGGCTCAGCCGTAACCCGGCGAAGATCTTCGGCAGGGCGGCGGGCAGCACCACCCCGGCGATCCAGTAGTGCCGTGGGGTGCCGAAGGAGCGCGCGGTCTCCTGCTTGGTGCGATCCACCGAGCGGACCCCGTCCACGGTGTTCAGCAGGATCGGCCACAGCGCGCCGAACACGATGGTGATCAGCTGCATGCCCGTGCCAAGGCCGAACAGCAGCAGGAACACCGGGATCAGGGTCGGCGGCGGGATCGCCCTGATGAAGCCGAACAGCGGCCCCACGTAGTCCATCCCGGTGCGCGAGCGGCCCAGCGCGGTGCCCAGCCCGACGCCGAGCACCACCGCGATCGCCCAGCCGCCGAGCACCCGGCTGAGGCTGGGCAGGATGTCCTCGAACACGTACTCGCCGAGGAACAGCCGGTAGGCGGGGCCGGAGAACCACTGCTCGCCCGCGCTGGCCAGGATGGCGGTCGGCGGGGGGAAGAACGGGCTCCCCGCGGCCCGGGTGCCCACCTCCCACAGCACCACTGCGCCGATGAACAACGACCAGCGGCGCAGGAAGCCGAGAACGTACCTCACGTCGCCTCCGTTTCGGCCGTGTTCCAGCGGAACAGCCGCCTGCCGACCCGTTCGAGGCCCTCGTTGATCAGGTAACCGGCCAGCCCGGCCACGACGGTCCCGGCCAGCACGAGGTCCATCCGGCCCGCGCCGCCGCTGGCCTCCAGGATGAAGTTTCCGATCCCGCGATGCGCCCCGGCTATGAACTCGGTGCTCACCACCAGGATGAGCGCGATCGCGCCGGACATCCTGATCCCGGTGAAGATGAACGGCGCCGCGTGCGGCAGCGCCACGGTGCGCAGGATCCGCGTCCTGCTGGTGCCGCAGGAGCGGGCGGTGTCGATGAGCAACGGGTCGATCTCGTCGAAGGCGTAGATGGTGTTGTAGAGGATCGGCCACAGCGAGGCGTACACGGCCAGGGTGATCTTGGCTTCCGGCCCGCCGCCGATCACCAGGATCACCAGCGGGATCAGCGCCACCGAGGGGATCGGGCGCAGGAACTCCACGATCGCCCTGGTGGCGACCCGCAGCCCAGGGATGCTGCCGAGCAGCAACCCGGCAGGGACGGCGATCCCGATCGCGACGCACATGGCGATCGCCCAGGCGAGCAGGCTGGCGATGATGTCACGCAGGAAGGACTCCTGGCCGAGCAGTTCCGCCAGGCTGGTCAGCACCTCGCTCGGCGGCGGCAGGAAGACCTCCCGCACGAGGCCGGCCCGAACGACTGCTTCCCAGAGCACGAAGAAGCCGATCAGGCCGGCCAGGTTTCGGTAGAACGGTCGCACGTCAGAGTCAGCGCCTGTCTCGGGTCAGTCCGCCGCGGGCTTGGCGATCATCTGCGAAGCATCCACGGCCTGCTTGATGATGCCGAACTCCAGCAGCAGGTCGGGGACGCGCTGCAGCCGCTGCGGGTCCAGTGCGGACTGGAAGGTCAGCAGGGTGGCCAGTTTCGCGGTGTCCGCGTCGATCTTGCTGTGCTCGACCAGCAGCGGCTCGATCTTGCTCCGGTCGGCCAGTGCCTCGTTGGTCGCCTTCTGCATCACCCGCTGGAACGCGGCGACGGTCTTCGGGTTGTTGTCCGCGAAGTCGGCGCTGGCACCGTAGCCCGCGGTGGGGAAGTCCTTGGTCGGCCCCTTGGCGGTGTCGGCCACCGGCACCGCGCCGATGCTCTTCTCCGCCTGGGTGATGAACGGCTCGGTGAGGAAGGCGGCGTCGACCTGCTCGTTCTCCAGCGCCGCCGCGGTGTCCGGGAACGGGATCTCCACCCATTCCACATTGCTGAAGTCCACACCGTTGGCCTGCATGGTCGACTTCACCAGCACCTCGATGATGGTGCCCTTCGCGGTGATCCCGATCCGCTTGCCCTCGAGGTCCTGCACCGACTGCACCTTGGAGTCCGGTATGGCCATGATCAACGTGCTGTTCGGCGCGGCGGAGGAGGCATCGGCGACGAACTTCAGGTTCGCGACGCCCTTCGACTGCGCAAGGAAGAACGGGCTGTAGCTGCTGTAGGCGATATCCACCTCACCGCTGATCAGCTTGGTCAGCGAGTTCTGCCCGCTCTTGGCGCTGATCGTCTCGATCTCGAGGCCTTCCTCCTTGAAGTAGCCGTTCTTCATCGCCAGGTGCAGGGGCGCAAGGTCGATGGTCGGCATGATCGAGACGGTGATCTTGGACTTCTCCAGGGGGCCGTTGCCACCCTCGGCGGAGTCTTCGGACTCACCGCCGAGCAGGCCGCAGCCGCTGACCGAGGCCAGCATGACGAGTGAGGTCGCGAGTATGCCCAGTCTGGTGCGGCGGCTGCGGGACCGCACGGTCCTGGTGGCGTTTCGAAGCAATGCCAACTCCTCGTGGGGTGAGATGAGGTGGGGACGGGTTGGATTTTCGCGGGCTCCGGACAGCACTGGGCAGCGCCTCCCGGGGCCACACGCGGGACACTCTAAAGACCGCAGGCCCCCATCACAATCGGTGCCTAGACTAATTCTCTCGGTATCTTGCATCACTCGATCGGATGCACTTGGATGTGACCTGCTTTACTCTCGGCTGGCTTGAAGTTGGCGAGGGCCGCAGCGCGATGCACCCCAGGACGGTCGTGGACGGTCACTGTGATGTTCGGCGACGAACCTGTGAGGGTTACATCACCGCGCGGACTTCGCTACCTTCTGTACCTGCAACCAGGTATAGACCACCAATGTAGTGATAAGAGAGTGCGCTGAATGGCCCAGCGACGCCGTGCACCCGCGGCTCGCCGGTCCGTCCCCGGGCGCTTTCGAAAGGATGGCCTTAACCGGTGAACGCGTATGACGGCGTGAGGTTGACTGGGCCGGCTGGGTTGACCGGCGCACGGCCGCGACGCAATGCTGCCGCTGAACCGATCCCGTCCGGGTGACCGGGAGTCGGCTCGCATGCAGGGAGTGTGCTGCTAGTGCCTGGTGGCGAACCCGGGTTCGTATCCAGCTCGGAGAACGATGGTGATAGAGCGGTGCCGAGGACAGAAGCCGCGGAGGTAGGCGGGACTCCCGCGACCGAGCAGGACGACCGTGCACGCGAAACGGAGCCGGGCGGCTCCAGGTGGAAGCTGCGGAACTGGCGACTACGTTCCAAGCTCGCCGCGGTGCTGATCGTGCCGATGGTCACCGCGGTGGTCCTCGGTGGCCTGCGCACGATGGACGAGCTGAACCGGGCTGAGGAGTTCAACCAGACCGTCGACCAGGTCGACGTCGCCGCCAGGTTGACCGCGGTGGTGCACGCCCTGCAGGCGGAGCGCACGCTCGCGGTGGACCGGATCGCGAGCGGCTCGCTGGAGCGGGCCGCGCTGGACTCGCAGATCGCCAGGGTGGACGCCGCGGTACGGGACCTGCGCTCGGCCGCCGACCAGCTGGAGATCGACGACCCCGCCGCCAGCGTGCGGTACAACCGCGGCCTGCAACGGCTGGACGCGCTGCCCGCGCTGCGGAACGCGATCAGCTCCAACTACCCGGACATGGCCGCCTTCGTGACCTACAACTCGATCCTGGACGCGCTGGTGCAGCTCGGCCGGGAGGTGAACGCCGCGGTCACCGAGCGGGAGCTGCTCCGGCAGGGCACCCTGGTCCAGTCGCTCAGCGAGGCCAAGGAGGCCACCGCCAGGGAGAATGCCGCGCTGCATATCGCGGCTGGCCGCAACCAGTTCCCCGCCGACCTGCTGGAACGGACCTTCGCCGCACAGGCGGGGGCGCGCGCCGGGGTCGAGGACTTCCTTTCCAACGCCAGCCCGGCGCAGCAGCAGCTGTACTCCGACACGGTCAGCGGTACCGAGGTGGACAACCGCGAGCGGATCAAGCTGGCCGCGTTCGTCCGGGACCGGGAGCGGGAACCGCTCAACATCAACGACGAGGCGCTGACCAACGACGGCGCCGCCACCATCGACAAGATGCGCCAGGTCGAGTCCGAGCTGCTCGGCCAGCTGCGTGGCCGGGCCGACCTGCTCGCCGCGAACGCCACCGAGTCGGCCTGGGTCTTCTCCGGGATCGTGCTGGCCGCGCTGATCGCGGCGCTGGCGTTGATGCTGGTCATCGCGCGTTCGCTGCTCGGTCCGCTGCGCACGCTGCGGACCAACGCGCTCGAGGTGGCCTACGTCCGGCTGCCGGAGACGGTGCGCCGGATCCTCGCCGACCCGAACCCGATGGAGGCATCCCGGGGCGCGGTGGACCCGGTCCCGGTGCAGACCAACGAGGAGATCGGCGAGGTCGCCCGCTCCTTCGACGTGGTGCACGAGCGGGCCATCCGGATGGCGGCCGAACAGGCGTTGCTGCGGGAGAACGTGAACCGCATCTTCGTCAACCTCTCCCGGCGCAGCCAGCGGCTGGTGGAACGCCAGCTCGGCGTGATCGACCGGCTGGAGGCCGAGGAACAGGACCCGGACCAGCTGGCCAGCCTGTTCGAGCTGGACCACCTGGCCACCCGGCTGCGGCGCAACGGCGAGAGCCTGCTGGTGCTTTCCGGTGCCGGGCTCGCCAAGTCGGTCACCAGGTCGGTGCCTGCCGCGGACGTGATCGGCGCCGCGGTATCGGAGATCGAGCAGTACGCCAGGGTCGAGGTCGGCACCGTTCCGGAGGTCGCGGTGCAGGGCCGCACCATTCACGACCTGGTGCACCTGCTGGCCGAGCTGCTGGACAACGCGACCTACTTCTCCGAGCCGGAGACCAAGGTCAGCGTGCGCGCGGTGGTGACAAGGCGGAAGGCACTCGCCATCCAGATCACCGACCGTGGTGTCGGGATGAGCGAGGACCAGGTCGCCGAGGCCAACGAGCGCCTCGCCGACCCGCCGGACCTGGACGTGTCGGTGACAAGGCGGATGGGCCTGTACGTGGTCGCCCGGCTGGCCCAGCGGCACGGCATCGAGGTGCGGCTGCGCGAGAACGAGGACATCGAGGGCGGCGTGATCGCCCGGATCGTGGTGCCGGCTGAACTGCTCAGCGCCGCGCCCTCGACGGAGTCCTTCGGCCCCGAGCAGTTGCGGGCGCCCGCCCCGGAGCGGCCCGAGGAGTCCTCCTCGCCCTCCCTGCCCTCGATCCCGCCGGTGCGGCCGGTGTCCTCCGTGCCGTCCGAACCGGCAGGGCCGCCCAGTTCGCCGCCGATGGATCCGGGTGGCCCTTCCGGCACGCCGCCCGCGCCACCGGCACCGGCACCGGCACCGGAGCCTGCGTCGGAGGAGCAGACCCAGCTCGTCGAGCAGGGCGGGCTGAAGCCGCTGGACCAGCCGATCAGCCTGGACGACCTGGTCGGCGGGGGTACCTCCAAGGCCGCGGGCCCGTTCCTGAGCTCGGCGCCGGACGACACGCCGCCGCCGTTGCCGCCACCGCGCAGGCCGAAGGACCCCGGCGAGTACGAGGAGCAGCCTGCCGGGGCGCACCGCAAGGAGGACGACACGGACTTGTCCGCGGCGGACACGTCGTACATGCTGTCGCTGCCCACGGACGAACCCCGGTACGTCCCGGTGGCGCCGGAATGGCCGAAGGACGAGGTGGACGGGGACGGCAGCGCCCTGGACGACGACGTCCCGACCAAGCGGTTGCCGATCTACCAGTCGGTGCTGTCGCGCTGGTTCAGCGAGGAGGGAGAGGAACCGGTCGAGCAGGAAGATTACGCCGATGCCGAACCCGAACAGCAGGAACACCGGGCCGACGCGGCGGAAGAACCGGAGGGAGCGGCCGTGGCGTCGGAGTGGACCAGCGTGTCCGACGACGGTTGGCAGGCGGCACAGTCGCTGCTCGAGTCCAAGAACGAGGAGATCACCCCGGCCGGGCTGCCCAAGCGGGTGCCCAACGCATACTTGGTGCCGGGTTCGGTCTCTTCCTCGGAGAGCAACGCCTTCACCGACACCACCTCGGCGCAGCCGGGGCAGGGAGCCATCGCCAGGTCCGCGGCCGCCGCGCGGAGCCGGATGATGAGCTTCCAGCAGGGTTACCGGAGCGGCAGGCATGCGCTCCGGGAGGACGATGACGTGACCGACTCCACCTATCGGCCCGATGCCGTGGGTGTCAACGGGCGGGGCGGCGTCCAGGGCACGGGCGATCGATCTGCCGAACACGGGGCTAAGGAGTGAGTGTGCAACGGGCGGGTGCAGCGCAGCCGGGTGGGCCGAAGCAGCAGGGCAAGCCGGCGCAGCAGGGCAGTTTTGCCTGGCTCATCACCGATTTCGTTCATCGCGTTCCTGGCGCGGCGCATGCCGTCGTGGTCTCCGCGGACGGGTTGCTGCTGGCGGCCTCCCGCGGTCTGCCCAAGGACCGGGCCGATCAGCTCGCCGCGGTGGCCTCCGGCCTGACCAGTCTGGCCAGGGGTGCCGCGCAGGTGTTCGAGGGCGGCTCGGTCGCGCAGACCGTGGTCGAGATGGCCAACGGCTTCCTGTTCCTGATGTCGGTCTCGGACGGTTCCTGCCTCGCGGTGCTCGGCGCCCCGGACAGCGATATCGGTCTCGTCGTCTACGAGATGACCCTGCTGGTGGACCGGGTCGGCCAGCAGATGACGCCCGAGCTGCGGGCGCAGTTGCAGGGTTCGGTGCGGCGATGACAGGCGTGCCGGTCGAGCGCGGCTGAGGAGAAGGATGTGGACTCAGGGCGTTTCCGCGGTAATCGACAGCTCGGTGGTGGCCATTCCGTGGCACGGTGGCCGGACGAATCGGACAACGACATGGCTGGGGAAGACTGGGACGACCGGCGGGACCGGTCGTGGCGGGGGCGTGGCTACGACCCGGACCAGGCCTACGGCTCGGTGAGCGGTAGCGAGGACTGGCTGTATCACGCCGAGTCGGGTACGGCGGGCGACCCGGCCTCGTTCGACGTGACCGACTACCGGGACCGGCTGCTCAGCGGTCCCGGTGCCGAGCTGTACGGCGTCTCCAGGGGCAGAGACGCCGACCGGGACGAGGAGTTCGACGGCCGCTTCGACGAGCCACGGGAAGGGTTCGTGGCCTTCGGCGAGCGCTCGCTGGACCCGGAGCCGCCGGAGCAGTCCATCCCCGGTTTCCCGCGCCAGGCCAGCCAGGAACCCGAGCCCAGCTCGGGGCTGGTCCGGCCGTACTTCCGCACACGCGGCCGCACGCGGCCGACCTACGACCTCGCCATCGAGGCGCTGGTGCAGACGAGCGAGCAGGGCCGGTATACCGACCGCGTCCGCGTGCCGGAACACCGGTCGATCTGTGACCTGTGCCTGGACACCCGTTCGGTCGCCGAGGTCGCCGCGCTGCTGCGGCTACCGCTGGGCGTCGTGCGCGTGCTGGTTGGTGATGTGGCCGGCCTCGGGCTGGTGCTCGTGCATACCGCGAGCGCAGCATCCGGGGAGCGGCCGAGTATCGAGTTCATGGAAAGGGTGCTCAGTGGGCTTCGGAGAGTTTGACTCCGACGCGAACACGTCGGCAGCGGCAGGACCCACCTCATCGGCCAAGATCGTGGTTGCCGGCGGGTTCGGAGTTGGCAAGACCACGTTGGTCGGAGCGGTCTCCGAGATCGACCCGCTGACCACCGAGGCCTCGATGACCGAGGCCAGCGTGTCGGTGGACGACGTCTCGGCGACCCCGAACAAGATCACCACCACGGTGGCGATGGACTTCGGGCGGATCTCGCTGGATTCCGACCTGGTGCTCTACGTGTTCGGGACGCCGGGTCAGCACCGGTTCTGGTTCATGTGGGACGACCTCGCCCTCGGCGCCATCGGGGCGGTGGTGCTGGTGGACACGCGGCGGCTGTCCGACGCGTTCGCCTCGATCGACTTCTTCGAGAACCGCAAGCTGCCCTACATCGTGGCGATCAACTGTTTCGACCGGCTGCTGCACCATCAGATCGAGGACGTGCGGCACGCGCTGACCATCGCCCCCTCGGTGCCGATCATGGCCTGCGACGCGCGGGACCGCGAGTCGACCAAGCAGGTGCTGATCTCGGTGGTGCAGCATGCCATCGCGCACGACACCGCACTGCGCGCCGGCTGAGGCCGGGTTCGCCGGGCCTCTTCCCGGATGGGTGCGGCCGTTGGGGTGAACTCCGGAATTTCGGGGTGATCTCTTCGGTGGGCCCGCCAACCGCCTCCGCCATGCATGATCTGCCCGGCCGGCGGTGCCGCACCGGCGTTGCACCCTGCCCGTCTCCGTGCTGACCTGCTGAAACCCAGCTGTCACCCGGTTGGCCGATACCTGTGACCCAGGTCATTGTGCTGCGGTCCGCGCTGGTTCATACACCCTTGGTGTCGATCACGGCAAGGGGAGTGGGCTCGACAGCGTTGCCCTGATGAATACCCTTTGCCGAGGGATCCCAGCGACGTTGATAGGGCACAGGCGTTACCGGGTACGGCCACGCTTCGTCCGGCGCCGAACGAACGATGGAGGAACAGTGGCAGGTTCGGCCCAGCAGTCGGGCAACTTCGGCTGGCTCATCACCGACTTCGTGCGCAGGGTACCCGGCGCGGCGCACGCCGTCGTGGTGTCCGCGGACGGCCTGCTGCTGGCGAACTCCGACGGCCTGCCGCAGGAGCGGGCCGAGCAGCTGTCCGCCGTGGCCTCCGGGCTGATCAGCCTCACCCAGGGCGCGGCCCGCTGCTTCGAGGCAGGCAACGTGAACCAGACCGTGGTGGAGATGGAACGGGGTTACCTGTTCCTGATGTCCATCAGCGACGGCTCCTGCCTGGCCGTGCTGGCCGCCCCGACCTGCGATATCGGCACCGTGGCCTACGAGATGACCATGCTGGTGGACCGGGTCGGCCAGCAGATGACGCCGGAGCTGCGCGAGCAGCTCCAGGGCGGCGTACGCGGGTAGCCGCCGATGGAAATGCCGAGACGCGCCGAGCACCGTTCGCTGGTACGGCCCTATGCCCGTACCGGAGGGCGTACCCGGCCGGAGCGCGATCTCGAGCTGGAGGCGCTGGTGTCCACCAGCGAGCAGGGCAGGCGGCACGAGGGCGCGACCTCGGTGGCGCATCGCGGCATCTGCGACCTGTGCACCGAGACCCGTTCGGTTGCCGAGGTCGCCGCCCATCTTGCGCTGCCGCTTGGCGTGGTGAAGGTGCTCGTCGGTGACCTCGCCGAGGCCGGGCTCGTGCTCATCCACCAGCCCGGCCTGTTCGTCGGCGACCGTTCCTCCCAGGAGTTCCTCGAGCGGGTGCTGGCCGGCCTGCGCGCCCTCTGACCAGGCCACCCCCCCGTCGGAACCTGAACGTGGCGTTCAGGGCGTTCAACGTCCCAATCGTGCCGTTCGCGACATCTAACGTCGCGAACGCCACGTTCAGGGCTTTCGGTCAGTCCTCCACCAGCGCGGCCGAGGTGATCCGGTGCAGCGGGTAACGCTCGCTGTCGGCGCCCTCCAGGACCCCGCCGCCGACCCGCACCGGGGTGACCACCCGCTGGCTCGCGGTGCCGTGCGAGTCCACCAGCCCGATCCAGACCTCACGCTGCTCCCTGGTGGCGCGGGACAGCAGCGCCATGGTGGCCGAGGTGTCGGCGCCACCGCCGCCGGGCAGCCGCGCCACCGAACCGCGCCTGCTGCTCGCCGCGCGGTCGCCCGCCCGTAGGTGCGCGATCACGGCGGTGAGCTGTTCCTGGCTGATCCCGGCCTGCTCGGTGCGCACCGGGCGGGACCGGGGCGCATTCGGCGGGATCCGCCTGCCCGCGGGGCGCAGGTCCACCACCCGGCCGTCCGGGCCCTCCGCCGCCGGGGCGAACCCCGCCTTGCGCAGCTCGTCCAGCACCTCGGCCAGCGGGAACGGGCTGACCAGCACGGTGGGCGCGATCCGGCGCAGCTCCACCTCCCCGGCCGCGGCGCTGCTCAGCACCTCCGCGACCAGCACCTCGTCGTCGCAGCGCAGGAACGAACCCGCGGCGCCGCCGCGCAGCCTGCCGTGCCTGCGCGCCACATCGTCGATCAGATAGGAGAGCGACTGCGGGACCGGCGTCGCCGAACGGGTGGCGAACAGCTCGTGCAGCTCGGCCGCGGTACGCCCGGTGTCCAGTGCCCGCCGCACCGAGGCCTCGGTGACCCGGTAGACCGTGGCGTGCCCCGCCGACTCCACCTCGGCGACGGTCGCCACCTCGGTGGCCAGCTCGGGCTCCAGCGGTCCCGGTGCCACCACCGTGTTGTCCGCCTGCACCAGGATGTGGTCGACCGGGGTCGGCAGCGCCTCGATCATCGCCTCCACCGCCGCGGGCCGGTCGTCCGCCAGCAGCGCGCCGGTGGCCGTGCCCAGGGCGCCGTGCGCCACCAGGCCCAGTGCGGTGCCCTCGGCCATGGTCTGCCGCACCACCTCGTCCCGCAGCCGTCCGCCGCGGCGCGGTGCCCGCCAGGCGAGTACCCGCACCAGCGCCTCCACGCTGTCCACCCCCGCCCCGGCAGGCAGCTCGGCCAGCGTGTCCAGCACCCGGCGTCGGGCCAGTGGCGCCTGCGGCCTGCGCAGCTCCTCGGAGAGCGGGACCAGCGGCTTGTCCTTGGCATCCCGTTGCCCGGCCAGGCCGGGCAGTCGCGGCAGGTCCAGCCACGCCTGGGCGAGGGTGGCCCAGCGCTGGGCGGGAGGGGAGGCCAGCCAGCTGTCGGTGAGCGTGGTCGGCACCCACTCCGGGGTGCCCGCGGCACTGTCGGCGACCAGCCCGGCGCCCGCGGCCAGCTCGACCAGCAGCGTCGCCGTGGCCTCCGGCACCTCGATGTCGCGGGCCAGCCTGCGCAGCTCCCGCACGCCGAGCCCGCCGGACTTCAGCACCGGCGGCGGCTGCGCGGACCAGGCCAGCAGCAGGTTCTCCATCCGGCGCAGCAGCTCCATGGCCTCGCCCGCGCCGGCCTCGTCCACCGCGGTGCGCTCGTGCGCGGTGATCGGCAGCTCCGGTTCCGTCAGGGTGTCCGGCAGGAACAGCCGCCCGCCGCGCAGCGCGATCGCCACCTCCCTCGGCAGCTCCACGGTCTCCGCGTCGCGGCGCAGCAGCAGCCCACGGGCCAGCAGCCGCTGGACCGGGGTGTCAGCCTCGGCCAGTGGAACCTCGGTCGCGGCGTCCCTGGTGCGGCCAACCGGCGGCCCGTCGGCCAGCTTGTCGAGCAGGGCACGCTCGTCCGCGCCGAGCCGCTCCAGCTGGGCTGCCAGGTCGGCGGGGTCGGTCCCGGCCAGCTCGGGCGCGCGGGCGCCGACCCCGGCCGGGTAGGAACCGAGTACCTCACGCAGGGCCGGGGCGACCCGCAGGGCGTCGTCCTCGCCCCAGGCCAGCGCCCGCCCGCGCAGCCGGTCCAGCGCCGGGCCGGGCTGCGCGCCGAGCAGCTCGCCGATGCGGTCGCGGGTGGCAGGCTCGGTGTCGGCATCGACAACCAGCAGCGTTTCCAGCACGGCCAGGGTGAAGGTGTCCAGGTCCTCGCAGGCGCGGGCGATCGACCCCGGGGTGCCTGCCCGGGTCGCGAGCACGCCCGCGTCGGCCGGCGGTGGCGTGGCCAGGTCGCGCCGGGTGCGTAGCAGCGTGGCCAGCGCCTCGTCGGAGACCGAGCGCAGCCAGTCCGCAAGGGAGGTCGCGGGCATCATGTCCGAGGATACGGGGGTGGTCGGTGGTGATCGCCGCCCGCCGGTCAGGCACACTGGACCTGGTTCACGCACGAGTTCGGGAGGATGACGTGGCCAAGGCCGACAACGGTAAGCAGGACCGGATCGACCCCACCTGGCCGAAGGCGGCCGAGGGCGAGCACCCCGTCTCCGAGCTGGCCGCCGACCGGCAGGGCGCCCTCTCCCCGTTCGGGGACGTGACCTTCCCGCTGAAGAAGGTGCCGTACGTGCACCCCGAAACCGAGATCAACTGGCGGGAGTAGTTACCGGCGAGTTGCATACGCCCCGCTCGGGGCGTCGTGACCCGCGCTAGTGTTTGGCGGCAACCAACCAAGCACGCATGCGGGGGTTAGAGCCCATGCCGGTTCCCGGTCCCGGTTATTCGATCACCGTCCGAGTCGAGGCGCCGCCCTCGGCGAGCGCGGCGGGTGACCTGACCACGGCGGTCGGCAAGGTGGGCGGCGTGCTCACGGCCTTCGACGTCGTCGAGTCCCGGTCCGACGCCATCGTCGTCGACATCACCGCGAACGTCTCCTCAGCCGATCACGCCGAGGACATCACCACGGCGCTGAACGGGCTGTCCGGCGTCCGGGTGCGCAAGATCTCCGACCGCACCTTCCTGCTGCACCTCGGCGGCAAGCTGGAGGTGAACCCCAAGGTGGCCCTGCGTAACCGGGATGACCTCTCCCGCGCCTACACGCCCGGAGTGGCCAGGGTCTGCCAGGCCATCGCGGCCAATCCGGAGGACGCGCGCAGGCTCACCATCAAGCGCAACACGGTGGCCGTGGTCACCGACGGCTCGGCCGTGCTCGGCCTCGGCAACATCGGCCCGGCCGCGGCGCTGCCGGTGATGGAGGGCAAGGCGGCGTTGTTCAAGAAGTTCGCCGATGTGGACGCCTGGCCGGTGTGCCTGGACACCCAGGACACCGAAGAGATCATCCGCACCGTGCAGGCGCTGGCCCCGGTGTATGCGGGGATCAACCTGGAGGACATCGCCGCCCCGCGCTGCTTCGAGATCGAGGCGCGGCTGCGCGAGCGGCTGGACATCCCGGTGTTCCACGACGACCAGCACGGCACGGCGATCGTGGTCGTTGCCGCGTTGCGCAACGCGCTGCGGGTGGTCGGCAAGCCGATCGAGCAGTGCAAGATCGTGGTGAGCGGGGTGGGTGCCGCGGGATCGGCGATCATCCGGCTGCTGCTGCGGAAGAACCCCGGCGACGTGGTGGCCGTCGACATCGACGGAATCGTCCATTCCGGACGGTCCAACCTGGACGACAACCTGCGCTGGGTGGCTTCGAACACCAACTCGCACAACGTGTCCGGCACCCTGCATGAGGCGCTGGTCGGGGCGGACGTGTTCATCGGCGTGTCCGCACCGAACCTGTTCGGCGCGGAGCAGGTCGCCACCATGGCCGAGGACGCGGTGGTGTTCGCGCTGGCCAACCCGGATCCGGAGATCGACCCGATCGAGGCGCAGCAACACGCGGCCGTCGTTGCCACCGGCCGCAGCGACTACCCGAACCAGATCAACAACGTGCTGGCGTTCCCCGGGGTCTTCCGCGGGCTGCTGGACGCGCATGCTCACCACATCGACGACGAGATGCTGCTGGCCGCCGCCAACGCCATCGCCGATGTGGTGGACGACGGCAGGCTGAACGCCTCGTTCATCGTGCCCAGCGTGTTCGACTCCGCGGTGGCGCCCGCCGTGGCGGATGCGGTCAAGGCCACCGTGCGCCGGGAGGCTCAGGCGGGCTGAGTATCCGGTTCGGCGGGTTCTTCCCCGGCCGGGACGAGCGTCCGCTGCACCCAGGCCACGTCCCGCCAGGCGCCGTGTTTCCAGCCGATTTGCCGGTAGGTGCCGACCGGCTCGAACCCCATGGCGTGGTGCAGGCCGGCGCTGGCCTCGTTCGGCAGGGTCATCCCGGCGACGGCGGTGCGGAACCCGCGCCCGGCAAGGCGGTCGAACAGCGCCAGGTAGAGCGCGCGGCCGCCGCCGGTGCGCCGCCTTGTGGCGTCCAGGTAGACACTGACCTCGCAGGACCAGCGATACGCCGCCCTGGACTTGAACGGGCTGCCGTAGGCGTAGCCGACCACCGTGCCCGCTTCCTCCAGCACCAGCCAGGCATGCGTGCGGTTCGCGGCGGTGATGCGCTCGGCCATCTCGGCGGCCGAGGGCGGCTCGCTCTCGAACGAGATCGCGGTATCGGTGACATAGGGGGCGTAGATCGCGGCGCAGGCCTCGGCGTCCCGCGCGGAGGCGTCGCGAATCGTCCGGTTTCCGGCGTCCATGGCTATCATCGTAGCTAATCTGAACACTATAGTGCAGGCATGTCGGATCCGTTGTCCGCCTCGCTGGCGGCCACCGTGCACACCGCCCGGCTGGCGCACGGCCTTTCCGTCGGGGCGCTGGCCGAGCGTTCCGGGGTGTCCCGGGCGATGATCGGCAAGATCGAACGCGGGGATGCGCAGCCGACCGCCGCGCTGCTCGGCCGACTCTCCGGTGCCCTCGGCCTGACGCTGTCCGAGCTCATCGCCCGCGCGGAGGGTGGAAGCGGGCGGCTGGCGCGGGCCGCGGAGCAGCCCACCTGGACCGACCCGGACAGTGGCTACCGGCGCCGCGCGGTCTCCCCGCCCGCGGGCGGCCCGCTGGAATTGGTCGAGGTGGAGCTGCCGCCGGGCGCGGAGGTCAGTTACGGCGCCGAGGCGTACGTGTTCAAGTACCAGCAGCTCTGGATCCTGCGCGGCCACCTGCGCTTCCGGGAGGGCGAGGTGGTGCACGAGCTCGAAGAGGGCGACTGCCTGCAGCTCGGCCCGCCGTCCCCGACGTCGTTCCACAACCCGGCCGCCGAACCCTGCCGGTACCTGGTCGCCCTCGCCAAGCGGGACCCGTGGCCCGGCCAACCGGCGGCGCGGGCGGACCCGAACTAGGCTGGGTTCAAGAAGGCGCGCGGTCGCCGAACCCATTTGAGGCAGGGTGTGACATGCGCATCGAACGACTCGACCACCTGGTGCTGACGGTGGCCGATCCGGAAGCCACGATCGCGTTCTACACCGGGGTGCTCGGCATGACCGAGGTGACTTTCCATGGTGGCCGTAGGGCGCTGCGCTACGGCCAGAGCAAGATCAACCTGCACCAGGCCGGTGGCGAGTTCGAGCCGAAGGCCGAGCATGCCACGCCGGGCAGCGCCGACCTGTGTTTCATCACCGTCGACCCGCTCGGCGACCTGGTCGCCGAGCTGGATCGGGCCGGGGTACCGATCGAGGAAGGGCCGGTGCGCAGGACCGGCGCGACCGGCCCGATCACCAGTCTCTACATCCGGGACCCGGATCGGAACCTGATCGAGCTCAGCAACTACGACTGATCGAACCTTTCGGTCACGAACTCGGCGAACCGGCGCGCCGCGGGTGCGGTGGGGCGACGTCGGTACTCGGCGATGCCGATAGTGCGCACCGCTTCCCCCGCGATCGGGACGAGCCGCGCCCCTGCCGGGCCTGCCCGCTGCGGGAGTGCCGGCACGATCGCCACCCCGAGCCCGGACGCGACCAGCCCCATGATGGTCGCGATCTCGGTGCTTTCCATCCCGATCTCCGGGGTGATGCCCGCCTCGGTGAGTAGCCGGTCGGTGATCTGCCGCAGGCCGAACGCGGCACGCAGGGCGATGAACGTCTCCCCTGCCAGCTCGGCGAGGCGCACCGAGTCGCGCGCGGCCAGCCGGTGCCCGCGCGGCACGGCCAGCCACAACCGCTCTTCGGCCAGTGCGTTCCAGGCGATGTCCGGATCATCCGGTTCGGGCCCGGTGATGGCCAGGTCCGCGGCGCCGTCCCTGAGCGCGGCCAGCACGGCGTCGGCCGCGTCGGAGTGCAGCAGGAACCGGGTCTGCGGCTCTCGTTCCCGGTAGGCGCCGATCAGCTCCGGGATCAGCCAGCCGCCGAAGGAGTGCGGGAAGGCCAGGCTGACGGTGCCCCGCCGCGGATCCCGCAACGCGGCCAGCCGGTCCTCGGCGGCGGTGAGCTCGTCCAGCGCTCGCCGGGCATGCTCGCGGTAGGCCTCGCCGTAGCGGTTCAACCGGAGCCGGTGGTGGTCCCGGTCGAACAGCGGCACGCCCAGCTCGGTCTCCAGCCTGCGCAGCGCCCTGGACAGGGTCGGCTGGGTGATGTGCAGCACTGCAGCGGCGTCGGTCACATGCTCGGTCTCGGCCAGGACCAGAAACCAGCGCAGCTCGGCGACGTCCACGCGGCCATTATGCGCCGGGCGTATCGACGTCACGCGATCTGATCATTTTCCGATCCCGCCGGGCAGGACGAGGCTGGATGCCGTACACCCGTCGAGGAGAGGAGCACCGGATGTCGAGCAGCGGGCAGCCCGGGTGGCAGGGACGCTACTTCGAGGACTTCACCGTCGGCGACGTGTACCGGCATCCCCTCGGCCGGACGGTGACCCAGACCGACAACAGTTGGCTGACCTTGCTCACCCAGAACACCGCGCCACTGCACTTCGATGCGCACTACGCGGCACAGACCGAGTTCGGCAAGCCGCTGGTGGACTCCACCTTCACCCTCGCGCTGGTGACCGGGCAGAGCGTCACCGACGTGTCCATGCGCGTCCTGGCCAACCTCGGCTGGGACCGGGTGCGGCTACCGCATCCGGTGTTCGAGGGGGACACCATCTACTCGCAGTCCGAGGTGCTGACGGCGCGGCCGTCCCGGTCCCGCCCCGAGGCTGGCGTGGTCACCGTGCGGACCACCGGCTTCAACCAGCGGGGTGAGGTCGTCATCGTGTTCGAGCGCACCATGCTGATCTACCGGCGGGGGCACGGACCCGAGCTCGCGCGGGTGCGGCCGGTGTGGGACGAGCGCGCGCGGAAGGCCCTGCGGTGACCGGCCCGGCGTCGGCACGGTCCTGGCTGTTCGTGCCGGGGGACCGGCCGGAGCGGTTCGGCAAGGCCGCCGGCAGCGGTGCCGACGCGGTGGTCTGTGACCTCGAGGACGCCGTCGCGCCGGAGCACAAGGTGGCGGCGCGGGACGCGGTCCGCGGATGGCTGGCGACGAACCCCGCGTTCGTCCGGGTCAACGCCACCGATACCGAATGGCACGCCGACGACCTTGCCGCCCTCGCCGACGTGCCCGGCCTGCGCGGACTGCTGTTACCGAAAAGCGAGCAGGTGGACCAGTTGCATGAGCTGGCCCGGATTCTGCCGGAACGGGTGGCCGTGGTCGCGCTGGTGGAGACCGCGCTCGGGGTGCACGAGGCGACCTCGCTCGCCCGCGTCCCCGGCGTGTGCAGGCTGGCCTTCGGCTCGCTGGACTTCGCGCTGGACGCGGGTACCGGAACCGGGCAGGAGGAGCTGCGGTACGCCCGGTCGCGACTGGTGCTGAGCAGCCGGGTGGCCGGTATCGCGTCCCCCGTGGACGGGGTCACCACGGATCTGGACGACCCGGACCGGTGTGCCCGGGACGCCCGCGCGGCCCGGCTGCTGGGTTTCGGTGGCAAGCTCGCCGTGCACCCCCACCAGGTGGAGGTCCTGAACCAGGCATTCCTGCCCACTGCGGCGGAGGTCGACTGGGCGCGCCGGGTACTCACCGCGGTCGCCGAGTCGGGCACCTCGGCGGTACGGGTGGACGGCCAGCTGGTCGACCGGCCACGAGTGGAGCTGGCCCGCGGGGTGCTGGCCGGGTACGAGGAGGAGCGTTGAGCAACACCACGGCTAGCGTCGACAGCCCGAATGACCCGGGGGATGTGCTGCGGCACCTGCGTCCCGGTGCGGATGTGATCGTGCCGATCCAGTTCGGTGAGCCGCAGACCCTGCTGGACACGCTGGAGGGCAGCGCGGAGCGGTTGGAACGGGTGCGGGTGCATCGGATGGATCCGTTCGCCGAGCGCCGGTACATCCGCGGGGAGTTCGGCGATCGGTTGCGGCACGTCGACTACTTTCTCGGTCCGGGTTCGCGGGAGGCGTACTGGGCGGGAACCTGCGATCTGGTACCGAACCATTTCAGTGAGATGCCGTTGTTGCTGCGCAGGGTGACCGACCGTCCGCTGGTGCTGGCGGCGGCCAGCCTGCCCGACCGGCACGGTTACTTCAGCCTGGGCACCAATGCCGACTACACCGCGGCGTTCATCGGTGAGGCTCCGTTCTTCCTCGAGGCCAACGCGAACATGCCGCGCACGTTCGGGCAGAACCAGGTGCACATCAGCCAGGTGGCCGGGTGGTGCCGGGCGGATCGTGCGCTGCCGGAGGTTGTCCCGGTGCCACCGGACGAGCGGGATCACGCCATTGCCGGGCACATCGCGGAGCGCATCGCCGACGGCTCCTGCCTGCAGATCGGTGTCGGCCGCATCCCGGACGCGCTGCTGGCCGCGTTGACCGGCCACCGGGATCTCGGTGTGCACACCGAGGCGCTGTCCGACGGGATGATGGACCTGATCGAGTGCGGCGCCGTCACCGGGACCCGCAAGCACCAGCTGCGCAACAAGCACGTCGCCACGTTCTGCGTCGGTTCGCGGCGGCTGCTGGACTGGTTGGACAACAACAGCTCGGTGGCCATGGTGCCGGTCGACTGGGTGAACGATCCGCGGGTGGTGGCCAGGGAGCCCACCTTCGTCTCGATCAACGCCACCAGTGAGGTGGACCTGATGGGGCAGGCGGCGAGCGAGACGATCGCCGGCCGGTACTGGTCGTCGTCGGGTGGGCAGGCCGATTTCGCCCGCGGCGCGATGTACTCCCCTGGTGGGCAGGCGTTTCTGGTGTTGCACGCGGCGACCAGCTCGGGGGAGAGCCGGATCAAAGCCACGCTGACGCCCGGCAGTGTGGTCACCACCCTGAAGAACACCGTCGATCATGTGGTGACCGAGTACGGAGTTGCTGCGTTGCGCGGCAAGAGCCTGCATGAGCGTGCCATGGCGCTGATCGCCGTCGCGCACCCCGATCACCGGGACCGACTGCGGCACGACGCCCGTGCCGCGGGGCTACTGCGCTGAACACCGTCGAGCAGGAACCGTTGCCGACCGGTGCACAGGGACGACGCCGATGTCCTCGGCCACGGTACTAACCTGCTCGGTATGGCAGAACTGAGCCACCTCGACGAGGCGGGCGCGGCCCGCATGGTCGACGTGTCCGGCAAACAGCCCAGCGCGCGGACCGCGGTCGCCAGCGGCGTGCTGCGGACCACGGCGGAGGTGATCGGCCTGCTCACCGAGGGCGGCCTCGCCAAGGGTGACGCCCTCGCGACGGCCCGGATTGCGGGCATCATGGGGGCCAAGCACACGCCGGACCTGATCCCGTTGTGCCATTCGATCGCCCTTTCCGGGGTGGACGTCGACTTCACCCTCGGCGAGCGAACGGTGGCGATCACGGCGACCGCACGCACCACGGATCGCACCGGGGTGGAGATGGAGGCGCTGACCGCCGTGGCCGTGGCCGGTCTGACCGTGCACGACATGATCAAGGCGGTGGACCCGGCCGCCACCCTGGACGGGGTACGGCTGGAGAGCAAGGACGGCGGCAAGGCGGGCCCCTGGCGGCGTCCGGAAGGGGACGATCGATGAAGAGGACGGCGCGCGTGATCGTCGCGTCCAACCGGGCCGCCACCGGCGTCTACGCCGACCGGACCGGGCCGGTCATCGCGAAATGGCTCAGCGAGCGCTCCTACGAGGTTCCCGAGCCGCTGGTGGTGGCGGACGGGGAGCCGGTGGCCGCCGCGCTGCGGGACTGCCTGGAGCAGGAGCCGCAGGTCGTCATCACCACCGGGGGAACGGGGGTGTCGCCGACCGACCGCACCCCGGAGGCGACCGCGCCGTTGCTGGACTACGAGCTGCCCGGGGTGGCCGACGCCGTGCGCGCGGCCGGCAGCGACAAGGTGCCCACCGCGCTGCTGTCCCGCGGCCTGGCCGGGGTGGCGGGCCGGACCCTGGTGGTCAACCTGCCCGGTTCCCGCGGCGGAGTGCAGGATGGGCTCGAGGTGCTGGCCGACGTGCTCGACCATGCCGTGGACCAGCTAGCCGGGGGCGACCACGCCCCGCACGGCTCGGCAGGAGGGCCGGAGGAGCCGGAGGCGGCGGGGGCCCCGGTCCGGGTGGCGCTGGCCGCCGTGACCGAGGCGACCCTGTCCGTGGACCAGCACGCCGCCATGGTGGAGGACCCCGCCGCGGGGGCCGTGGTGACCTTCGGCGGGGTGGTGCGCGACCACGACGACGGCCGGGCGGTCACCTCGCTGTACTACGAGGGCCACCCGAGCGCGGGCGACGTGCTGGCCAGGGTGGTCTCCGAGGTCGCGGGCCGCAGGCAGGGCCTGCGCGCGGTGGCGGTGAGCCACCGGCTCGGCGCGCTCCAGGTCGGTGATGTGGCGCTGGCCTGCGCGGTCGCCGGGGACCACCGAGCCGAGGCGTTCGCCGCCTGCGCCGAGCTGGTGGACGAGGTCAAGGCGCGGCTGCCGGTGTGGAAGCACCAGCGCTTCACCGACGGCACCGACGAGTGGGTCAACTCCCCCTGACGGCGCCACAGTTCAGGGCTTTGGGTGGGTGGGGATTGGCTCACCGGGGGGCGTGTACGGGGAGAAGAAAAGGTGTAACGGTTCGTGCGCACCGGATAATGCCGGTCCGGTAGTGCTCGATCTTCGCGTCGGAAGCAGGCGGCGAAGGGATATCGGGCATGTACGGCGGTGGTTATCCGAGTGGTGTGGTCCGTGCTCCCCAAGCGCGCGGCGGGCCCGGCAGGGGCTCGGCGTACGTCGTGGTCATCGCGACACTCACGGTCGTCACGTCCTATGGCGCGTTCGAGACGGCGCTGGCGCGGGGCTCGGACCGGACGATGGCGGTGCTGGGCGCCGTGGGGTACGGCCTGTTCAACATGGTGCTGCTCGGCACCACCGCGGGTATCGCGGGATGGCTGGAACGGGTGCTGATCCGGCTGGGCAGGCTGCGCTGGCTGCGGGCGCTGCAGGTCCTGGCCTGCGTCGGCACCGGCTGCACGGTGGCGCTCACCCTGGTGGCGTTCGGCATCACCAGGAAGCTGGTCGACGCGGGGGTGCTGCCCGCGGAGTGGGTCGAGACCGGGCAGCAGGACGCGGTCTACCTGATCGCTCCCGGCGCCATGTTCCTGCTGTCCGCGTACTTCGGCCTGCTGTGCGTGTTCCTGCCCTTGGCGGCCGGGCTTGCTTGGCTGACTTCTCTCGCCCGCGAGCCCGCCCCTGCCGAGGAGCCCCTGCCGTACTACGGCACCGGTATCCGCGGAGTGCTGCGCCGGATGTTCGGCAACGCGTTCTCGCTGGTGCTGGCCCTGGTCGGGCTGGCGCATACGGTGATCGGCCTGTACTTCGTGCTGCCGGTGGTGATCGGTCTCGGGCTGGCCAGCATCGGCGTGCTGTGGGCCGTGGCGGAGCGGCTGACCAGCTGGTGAGCCGGAATGCGAAGGGCCCCACCGCCCGGGGGATATGCGGTGGGGCCCTCGCGCCGGCCTGATCGGCCAGGCGATCCTGCTAGGCAGGAATCACTTGGTGGCGATCTTCTGGCCGACCACGATGTAGTCGGGGTTGGAGATGAACTCCTTGTTCAGCTCGTGCAGCTTCTGGTAGCCGCCCTCGATGTTGTGCTCCTTGGCGATGCTGGTCAGCGTGTCGCCGGCGACAACGGTGTAGTCACCCTCCGGGTTGGACTTGGCCGTCCCGGTGAGCGGGGCCGGAGCCTGCTGCCGCGGGGCCGGCTTCGAGGACTGCTTCTTCGCGGAGCTCGAGCTGGAGCTGCTGCGCTGCTCGGACTTGGCCGAGGAGCCCTGCGTGTTGCTGCCCTGGTAGCTCGCGGCGGAGCCGGCGCGCTTGCCGCAGACCGGCCACGCGCCGATGCCCTGGCCGTCCAGGACACGCTCCGCGACGCGGATCTGCTCCGCCCGGGAGGCGTTGTGCGCCTTGCCGGTGCCGCCGTAGGCCTTCCAGGTGCTGTCCTTGAACTGGAGACCACCGGAGTAGCCATTGCCGGTGTTGATGCTCCAGTTGCCACCGCTCTCACACTGCGCGATGGCATCCCAGTTGACGCTATCGGCCTGCGCGGGGGTCGCAGCGATCGCCAACGGGGCGCCTACCGCCAGGCCCGCGACGGCCACACGGGCGATGTGACGGGAAGCGGCGGACGGCTTGCGGTGTTTACCACGGTAAGTCATCGCGACTCGGTCTCTTCCCCCGCGCCTGCAGTAGCGAGGCAGGTCTCGTGGACCCGGCCGGCCGCGGTGGCCGGCCGACATGACGTCCATGACCAGCGTGCTGCACGTGGTCGCATGTCGGTCCTGTCCCCTCTAGCCCTTGTCCGGAGGTTTTCTTTCGCTCGGGGTACTGGTCCGGGATTCCGCCGGACAAGGTTCGGCGCTACGGAATCCCGGGTCTTGCTGTGGTCGGTCGGGGCCAACCGAGAAGCGACGGTACGTAACGATGACCGTGATCGGAAATTATTCGGCATGTGACCTGTGTCACTGTAACAGCCCAGAAAGTCCGACGATCACGCTGTTTCTGCTGGTCAGAGCGTCGTTATCAGGCTGTTTCCTGTCCGAGATAGAGCACGAAACGTGAGGCTTGAGTCACGTGTTTTTGACGCGAAAGGGCCATTCGCGTGTCGCTCCTACTGGCCGGTAACTTCTCTCAAAAAGCCCTCGAGTCCGCTCAGGTCGTCGGTGTTGATGTGGTCCACGCCCGCCGCCACGAGCTCGGTCCACAGGGCCGTGCGGGCGGGGCCCGGGTTGTCCGGTGTTGCCCAGAAGCGGACCCGTTGCCCGGCCCGGTGCGCGGTGGCCACGATCTCGCGCAGCCGGGCCCGCTCAGCCGCCGGGAAGGTGCCCTCGCCCCGCCAGGAGAACAACCTGGTCCAGTTGTCCGACACCAGCGGCGTCAGCCGCGGGTCGGCGCCGGGGCCGAGATCGGTCTGGTCGGCGATCCGGCCGTCGTGGAACGCCTTGCGGTACCACTGCCCGGAAAGCACCTGCCGCGGCCGGTTGCCGGAAAGCACCACGGTCACCGCCCGGTCCAGGACGTGCCCGGCGAGGTAGGTGCTGAACAGGAAGAAGTAGCGCGGGTGGTGCAGCCGCTCGCGCAGCGCGGCGTAGGTTTCCGCCGCCCCGCTCTTGATATCCACCAGCAGCTGGAAGTTCCGCTCACCGCCGGCCGCGGGCCTGCGGTGCACCCGGCCGTGGTTGGCCAGCACGCGACGGCGCAGTGGTTCCAGGTACAGCGCCTCCAGGGTGCGCCCCGGCCGCAGGTCCTCCGGGTCGTGGCCGACCAGCAGCTCACCGTCCACCAGGTAGATGTCGGCCTCGACGCTGGTGAACCCGTGCCCCAGCGCGTCCAGCAGCGGGTGCGGATGCTCGTAGTCGTTGTGCGCATGCGCCTGCGCGAGGGGGCGGGCAGGTGGCTGGGCCGGACGAGGCTCGGCCGCGGCCGGTGCGCTCAGCAGGCCGAGTGCGGCCAGCACACTGAGCAGGAGGGCACTGGCGCGACGCGAGCTCGTCATGGCGGCCAGCCTCGGCGCCGGGTAAGGCCAGGCGGTGAACGGATCATCGCGCCGCGGTCACGAACCCCCGAACATCGGGGGTACCCAGGTAGTTTGCCCGGTTTTCAGCCTCCAGCGAACGGCGGCAGCACGTCCAGCTCCGCCCCGTCCGGCAGGGTCAGGGTGACGTCCCGCACGGCCACCCCGTCCAGCAGGAAGCTGGCCGCGTCCAGGATGCGGTCCAGCCCGCCGGGATGCCTGCCGCGCAACGCCCGCACCGCGTCCGAGACGGTGGCACCGGGCGGCAGGGTGAGCGTCTCCTCCTCCTGCCCGGCCGCCGCCCGTGCGGAGGCGAAGAAACGGACCATCACCGTGGTCTCGTGCCGCTGAATGTCCTCCGGTGCCGCGCTGGACGGCAGGTCCACGGCTCAGCCCCCGATCGCGCTCATCGGCCGGATCGGCTGCGCGAACCCGGCCTCGTTGATCTCGTGGCCCGCCAGCTTGCCCCACATGGCGTCCCGCCAGGCCACGGCAAGGTCCTCGTCGCCTGCGCCGCCACGCAGCAACCCGCGCAGGTCGGTCTCATCGGTGCTGAACAGGCAGGAGCGCACCGCGCCGTCGGCGGTGAGCCTGGTGCGCTCGCAGGCGGCGCAGAACGGCCTGGTCACCGAGGCGATCACGCCGACCTCCTGCGGTCCGCCATCCACCAGCCAGCGTTCGGCCGGTGCGCCGCCGCGCTCGGCGGGACTCGGGGTGAGCTCGAACTCGGTACGCAGCAGGTCCAGGATCTCCGCCGCGGTGATCATCTCGGCCCGGTTCCAGCCATGCTGGGCGTCCAGCGGCATCTGCTCGATGAACCGCAGGTGGTAGCCCTGCTCCAGGCAGAACCGCAGCAGCCCGGGAGCCTCGTGCTCGTTCACTCCCCGGATCAGCACCGCGTTGACCTTCACCGGGTCCAGCCCGGCCGCGCGGCTGGCGGCGAGCCCGGCCAGCACATGCGGCAGCCGGTCCCGGCGCGCGAGTCGCTGGAAGGTGTCCCGGTCGATCGAGTCCAGCGAGATGTTGATCCGGTCAAGGCCGGCCTCGGCGAAGGCCGCGGCCCGCTTGGCCAGCCCGATGCCGTTGGTGGTCATCGCGATCCGGGGTCGGGGGCGCAGCGCGGCGATCCGGGCGACCAGGCCCTCCAGCCCGGGACGCAGCAACGGCTCGCCCCCGGTGAGCCGGATGTCGGTGACGCCGAGCCGTTCCACCGCAACCCGCAGCAACCGCTCCAGTTCGTCATCGGTGAGCACCTGCTCCTCCGCCGCCCACTCCAGCCCTTCCTCTGGCATGCAGTAGGTGCAACGCAGGTTGCACTTGTCGGTCAGCGAGACCCGCAGGTCGGTCGCCACCCGGCCGTAGGTGTCGAGCAGTGCTGGGGTGTCCGGACGCGGTGTCGAATGCGCCACGCGCGCGCCCGGAACCCTGGGAAGTCCGAGATCAACCGCTGTCACCCATCCCAGCGTAGCCGCACACCGGCCACTCGTAAAATGTCTTACATACCAAGATATTTGGAACTGCCGGGAGGAGATCGGTGCACACAGAGGACGCTCGCGGCGATCCGGTGCCCGCCGAGACGCTGGCCCGCTTCGCCGAGCTCGGGCGTGCGGAGAGCACCGTCACCGTGCTGTTGCACGCCAGGCTCGCGGAACGGATCGGCCTCTCCGCCACCGACCACAAGGCGCTGGAGTTGCTCACCCACTGGCGGTGCCCGCTGACCGCGGGGCGGCTCGCCGAGCTGACCGGGCTGTCCACCGGCGCGGTGACCGGGGTGATCGACCGGCTGGAGCGCGCCGGGTTCGTGCGGCGGATGCGGGATCCGGCCGACCGGCGCAAGGTGCTGGTGGACGTCCTCGCCGAGGGTAGGGCGAAGGCGGCGCCCGCGGCGGAACTGCCGCTGCGACTCACCGAACGGGTGCTGGCCGAGTTCGCGCCCGGCGAACTCGAGGTGGTGGAGCGGTTCCTCCGCAGGCGGCTCGAGCTGACCGAGGCGGAGGCCTTCGTGGGGATGGAGATTCCGCACCTGCGGAGATAGTCTCCCGTTTATGCCGCATTTTCGGTTCTCCGAGGCCGCCCGGCTGCTCGGCGTCAGCGATGACACGGTGCGCAGGTGGGTGCGGGCCGGGCAGCTGTCGGCGGACACCGACGCGGCGGGCCGCAAGGTGGTGGACGGTGCCGAACTGGCCGCCTTCGCCCGCGGACAGGCCGAGGAGCCGCCCGACCCCTCGGGCGTGGGCCGCTCGGCCCGCAACCGGTTCGTCGGGCTGGTCACCGAGGTCGTCGCCGACACCGTGATGGCCAAGGTCGAGCTGCAGTGCGGGATGCACCGGCTGGTCTCGCTGATGACCGCGGACGCGGTACGCGAGCTCGACCTGCGCCCCGGGGTGCTCGCGGTGGCGGTGGTCAAGGCGACCCATGTGGTGGTGGAGACCCCGGGAGGTGCCCGATGAAGCGGGTGGCTTCCTTATTACTGTGTGCCTGCCTCGCGGCCGGCGCGTGCACCGCGCAGGGGGCAGGGGACCGCACCGTGACCGTGTTCGCCGCCGCCTCGCTGACCGAGTCCTTCGGTGCGCTCGCCGAGGAGTTCGAGGCCGAGCACCCCCGCGTGCGGGTGCGGCTGAACCTGGCAGGCTCGAGCAGGCTGGCCCAGCAGATCGTGGCCGGGGCGCCTGCCGACGTGTTCGCCTCGGCCAACGAGGCCACCATGCGCACGGTCACCGAGGCGGGCCGCGCCGAGCACGAGCCCCGGGTCTTCGCCACCAACGAGCTGGCCATCGCCGTGGCGCCGGGAAACCCGCACGGCATCACCTCCTTCGCCGACCTGGCCCGCGACGAGCTGACCGTGGTGGTCTGCGCCCCGCAGGTCCCGTGCGGGGCGGCCACCGAGCGGGTGGAGCGGGCCAGCGGCGTGACCCTGCGCCCGGCCAGCGAGGAGCAGGACGTCAGGGCCGTGCTGACCAAGGTCCAGGCCGGCGAGGCCGACGCGGGCGTGGTGTACGGCACCGATGTGCGCGCCGCGGGCGAGCGGGTGTCCGCGGTGCGCTTCCCCGAGGCGAGCCGGGCGGTCAACCGCTACCCGATCGCCGTGCTCACCGGCGCCGAACAGCCGGAACCCGCCCGGTGGTTCACCGAGTTCGTGCTCGGCCCCACCGCAAGGAAACGACTGCTCGAGGCCGGGTTCGGTGCGCCCTGAGCGCCCCGGCGGCCGGGTGCCATGGCCGCTGTGGATTCCGGCCGCGCTCGGGCTGGCGCTGGTCGCGCTCCCGGTCGCCGGGCTGCTGCTGCGCGCCGACCTGGCCCGGCTGCCCGGGCTGCTGACCACCCCGGCCGCGCTGCACGCGCTGCGGCTGTCCCTGCTGACCGCCGCCCTTTCCACCCTGGCCTGCCTGCTGCTTGGCGTGCCACTGGCGGTGGTGCTGGCTCGCGCGCGGCTGCGCGGGGTGCGGCTGCTGCGCGCGGTGGTGTTGCTGCCGCTGGTGCTGCCACCGGTGGTCGGCGGCCTGGCGCTGCTGTACCTGCTCGGCCGCAACGGCTTCCTCGGCTACCTGCTGGCGGTCACCGCCGGGGTGCGGGTGCCGTTCACCACCGCGGCCGTGGTGCTCGCGCAGACCTTCGTGGCCATGCCCTTCCTTGTGGTCAGCCTGGAGGGCGCGCTGCGCGGGGCCGGTGCGGACTACGAGCGGGTGGCGGCCACCCTCGGCGCGCGGCCGCTGACCGCCTTCCGCCGGGTCACCGTCCCGCTGCTGCTGCCCGCGATCGGCTCCGGCGCGGTGCTCAGCTTCGCCAGGGCGCTCGGCGAGTTCGGCGCGACCATCACCTTCGCGGGCAGCCTGCAGGGGGTGACCAGGACGTTGCCGCTGGAGGTCTACACCAAGGCCGAGGTGGACACCGACAGCGCCGTGGCGCTGTCCCTGCTGCTGGTCGTGGTGGCCGTGCTGGTGATCGCCATCGCCAGGCCGAGGGCGTGGGAGGGCACCCGGTGAGCCTGCACGCCGAGCTGGAGCTGACCCGCGGCGCGTTCCGGCTCGCCGCCACCCTGGAGGTGCCCGCGGGGCAGGTGCTGGCGATCCTGGGGCCGAACGGCTCCGGCAAGTCCACCGTCCTCGGCTGCCTGGCCGGGCTGCTGGACCCGGACCCCGCCCGGATCACCCTCGCGGGCCGCACGCTGACCGACTCGGCCACCGGGACGCGGGTGCCCCCGCACGAACGTGGGGTCGGCCTGCTGGCCCAGGACCCGCTGCTGTTCCCGCATCTGTCCGTGCTGGACAACGTCGCCTTCGGGCCCCGCTCGCGCGGGGCACGCCGGGCCGGGGCCGCGCGCACCGCGCGGCACTGGCTGGCCGAGGTGGGCGCGGCCGAGCTGGCCGGGCGCAGGCCGGCCCAGCTCTCCGGTGGGCAGGCGCAGCGGGTGGCGGTGGCCCGCGCGCTGGCTGGACGCCCCGGCCTGCTGCTGCTGGACGAGCCGCTGGCCGCCCTGGACGTGGACGCCGCCCCGGCGCTGCGCGGGCTGCTGCGCCGGGTGCTGCGCGCGGACTCCCGCACCGCCGTACTGGTCACCCACGACCCGCTGGACGCGCTCGCCCTCGCCGACCAGGTACTCGTGCTCTCCGGCGGCAGGGTGGTGGAGCGCGGGCCGACCAGGATGGTGCTTTCCGCGCCGCGGACCGCGTTCACCGCCCGGATCGCCGGGCTGAACCTGGTCGCGGGCATCGCCACCGGAACCGGGCTGCGCACCGCGGCCGGCGAGCCGATCACCGGGATGCTCGCCGGGGACGCCGTCCCGGGTGAGCCCGCGGTGGCGGTGTTCGCGCCCGGCACGGTGGCGGTCTACCCGGAAGGGCAGGCCCCGGACGGCAGCCCGCGCAACACCGTCCTGGCGACGGTGGGCACCCTCGAACCGCAGGGCTCCCTGGTGCGGATGCGGGCCACCGGCACCGGCTGGGCCGCGGGCGTCGCCGCCGACCTCACCCCGGCCGCGGTCGCCGACCTGGGGCTGGAGCCGGGCAGCCCGGTCCGCCTGGCGATCAAGGCCACCACGGTGCTGATCCATCCGGCACCATAGGCGCCATGACCGAGCAGCGGTGGAACTACCTGACCGATATGGACGGCGTGCTGGTGCAGGAGGAGCACCTGGTGCCGGGCGCCGACGAGTTCCTCGGGGAGCTCAGGGCGAACGGGACCAAGTTCCTCGTCCTGACCAACAACTCCATCTACACCCCGCGCGACCTGCGGGCGAGGTTGCTGCGCACCGGGCTGGACGTGCCCGAGTCGGCCATCTGGACCTCCGCGCTGGCCACCGCCAAGTTCCTGGACTCGCAACGGCCGAACGGCTCGGCCTTCGTGATCGGCGAGGCGGGGCTGACCACCGCCCTGCACGAGGCCGGGTACGTGCTGACCGACCGGGAGCCGGACTACGTGGTGCTCGGCGAGACGCGCACCTACAGCTTCACCGCGATCACCAAGGCGATCCGGATGATCGAGGACGGGGCCCGGTTCATCGCCACCAACCCGGACGCCACCGGGCCGAGCCGGGAGGGCATCCTGCCCGCGACCGGCTCGATCGCCGCGCTGATCGAGCGGGCCACCGGCCGCCAGCCGTACTACGTCGGCAAGCCGAACCCGCTGATGATGCGTTCCGCGCTGCGGGCGCTGGGCGCGCACTCCGAGCACACCCTGATGATCGGCGACCGGATGGACACCGATGTGCACTCCGGGATCGAGGCCGGACTGCAGACCATCCTGGTGCTCACCGGGATCTCCACCGCCGAGACGGCCGAGCGCTACCCGTACCGGCCGACCCTGGTCCTGGACTCCATCGCTGACCTGGTCGGACGCACTTCGGACCCGTTCCAGGTGGCCTGAACCGGTACCGCGCGCCGCCGGGGCTTATCGTCGTGGGGGTGAGTGAGGAGCAGGGGCCCGCGACCTACGTCGTCGGTGACGTGCACGGGCACCGCGCGGAGCTGGTCGAGCAGCTGCGCGCCCGCGGCCTTGTCGACGAGTCCGAGGACTGGGCGGGCGGTGCGGCAAGGGTGTGGTTCCTCGGCGACTTCGTGGACCGGGGGCCGGACGGGATCGGCGCGGTGGACCTGGTGATGCGGTTGCAGCGGCAGGCTCCCGAGGCCGGTGGCTCGGTGCAGACCCTGCTCGGCAACCACGAGATCCTGCTGCTGGGGATGTACCACTTCGGCGACACCGACGTGCCGTCGGACTTCGGTCCGCGCAGCTTCGCCCGCAGCTGGGAGATCAACGGCGGGCAGCAGGCCGACCAGGAGCGGCTCACCGAGGAACACGTCGAGTGGCTGTCCACCCGGCCACTGGTCGCGCACGCCGCCGACCACCTGCTGCTGCATTCCGACACCCTGGAGTACCTGGACTGGGGGGACGACGCCGAGGAGATCAACGCCGGCGTGCACGAGGTGCTCGCGGGCGACGACATCGAGGAGTGGTGGGAGGTCTGGCGGCGGATGACCACCAGGTACGCCTTCCGCGGCCCGAACGGCGCCGAGGTGGCCGGCGCCATGCTGAGCCTGCTCGGCGGCAGCCGGATCGTGCACGGGCACAGCGTGATCGCCGACCAGCTCGGCATCCACCCCAGCCAGATCGAGGAGCCGTACCTGTACGCGGGCGGTACCGTGCTCGGCGTGGACGGCGGGCTGTTCGCCGGTGGACCCTGCCTCGTGGTGCCACTGCCATGGGAACCAACGGAGTAACCGGCCCGCTACTTTCGTCGGCCGCCGTTCCCAGCCCGGTTCGCTGAGCTGCGGTTACCAGTCGCCGTTCCGCGGTGGGAAAATTCGGCTCCCCCGCATCCCGCGTGCCCCCGCTAACTTCGCTGTGCGCAGAGAACCCTGCATACAGTTAAGGAGCTCGACGTGTCACGCAAGCTTTTCGCAGCGCTAACCCTGCTGTTCTCGCTGGCGCTCACACAGCTGGTCGGTGTCCCTGCCGCCACGGCCGCACCGGTACCGGAGACGCAGCAGGTACGCACCCTGTACTACGACTCGAGCCGGGCCGCGGAGTTCCGGGACGCGATGGACGAGGGCGCCCGGATCTGGAACGAGAGCGTCAGCAACGTCCGGCTCGAGCGCGGGTCGCCCGCCTCGATCACCATCATCGCCGACAACGGCTGGCCGCGGGCGCAGGTACGCAGGCTCGGTTCCGGCACCATCTGGATGGGCAGGCTGGCGGTCAACCAGGGCCACGACGAGATCCGGATCGCCGCGCACGAGTTCGGCCACCTGCTTGGTCTCCCGGACCGCAGGACCGGCCTGTGCCAGGACCTGATGTCCGGCGCCAGCGCGGGCACCAGCTGCACCAACCCCTACCCTAACCGGGCCGAGCGGGCCGAGGTGGAGCGCAACTTCGGCGGCTGGCGCCCCGCCGAGTCCTTCCGCGGCTTCTTCCCTGAGCGGGAGCCTGCAGGCGCCAGGTAACCGGCGGGCCGGGATCGTGCCGGTTCACCGCTGGACCGGCACGATCTCCCTGCCCAGCGGCACCAGCGCCACCGGCACCAGCTTGAAGTTCGCGATGCCGAGCGGGATCCCGATGATCGTGACGCACAGCAGGATCCCGGTGACGAGGTGGACCAGTGCCAGCCACCAGCCGGCGAAGATGATCCAGAGGACGTTGCCGATCAGCGAGGCGACCCCGGCGCCCTCCCGGTCGGTGAGGGTGCGCCCGAACGGCCAGAACGCGTAGTTCGCGATCCGGAACGAGGCCAGGCCGAACGGGATGGTGATGATCAGGATGCAGCAGATGACCCCGGCCACCAGGTAACCGACCGCCAGCCAGAAGCCGGACAGCACGAGCCAGAGCACGTTCAGGATCGCGTTCATGACGCCCATTGTCCCGATCCGGGGGCTCAGCCGCCCGGGGCGAGGGCACCGGCGAACAGCAGCACCGACACCAGCGCCAGTACCAGCACGACCGCGGTGGTGTAGTGCCGGGCGCGGGACATCCCCGGCAGCCAGCGCAGCGCCACCACCGCGGCGGCCAGCACGGTGAGCCCGATCGGCACCAGCGCCCGCCAGGCCCGGTCGAAGGTGTCCAGCGGCAGGAAGGAGTCCGCGCCGTACAGCGAGAGGATCAGCGCGGGTACCCCGAGCCCCGCGGCGGCCGCGGCGGCCAGCAGGTTGAACCGGTCCTGTGCCTCACTGTCCTGCGCCACCGCGAAGGTGGACATGCTGCTGAGCATCGAGTGCAGCCGGGCGACCTCCTCAGCCAGCTGCTCGTCCAGCGCCGCGCAGTGCCGGATGCTCGCCTGGTGCGTGCCCAGCCAGGCCGGGCCGCCCGCGGGCGGGGTCTCCCGGTCCGGCCGGGTGCCGCGGTAGGCATCCTCGTCCCACAGCCAGATCCACAGCCCGTCCCGCACCGCCTCCTGGGCCTGGTCCCGTGCCCGGCCCGCGGCCACCGAGATTTCCACGATCTGCGCCAGCAGCGGCCGCAGCGTGTCCCGGCGCCGGTTCGCCAGCAGCCCGGCGAGGCGCTGCTCGAACTCGTACCGCAGGCCGCGCAGCCGCCGCACCTCGTTGCGGGATGACTCGGCCACCGCCTTGGCCAGCGTCACCGCGGCTGCGCGTGCGTCCGTGCGGTCCGGCGGGCCCGCCAGCGGGAGGTCCGCCACCAGGTCGGGACCGAACAACTCCGCGGGCGGCTCCTGCTGGCGCCAGCCGCGGTCCTCGTGCCAGCAGGCCCGCACCGCGACGGTCAGCTCGGCCTTCGCGCCCGCCGTCACGGCCACCCGCGCCTGCCCGACCACCAGCCGCCGCTGCCCCCGCTCGCCGAGGAAGCGAACGAACGGCGCTGCCAGGAAGACGTCCGCGCCGGAGCGTGCGAAGGCGGCGCGCTCGGACCCGTCGTTCAGGCCATCGGCGTACTCGCTGCCGACCGTGATCCACTCATCCCCAGAACCCATGCCGGCACCCTAGAAGCCCTCTCCATTCGCAGATGGCCGGTCCCGGTCCGGCTTCCTAGACTCGCCGGGAGGTGACACCGTCGTCGGCGCAGGAGGCCAGCATGCCCGCGGTACCGAGTTACGTTTCCGGGACCGCCGAGGTGCCGCTGCTCGGCGACACCATCGGGGACAACCTGGATCGCACGGTGGCCGCCCATCCGGACCGGGACGCGCTGGTGGACCGTGCCGCGGGCCTGCGCTGGACCTACCGCGAGCTGGCCGCCGAAGTGGACGCGCTGGCGCTGGGCCTGCTGGACCTCGGCGTGCGCAAGGGGGACCGGGTCGGCATCTGGTCGCCCAACCGTGCCGAATGGACCTTCCTGCAGTACGCCACGGCCAAGATCGGCGCGATCCTGGTGAACATCAACCCTGCCTACCGCGCGCACGAGCTGGAGTTCGTACTGAACCAGGCCGGGGTGTCCCTGCTGGTCGCCGCGGAGTCGTTCAAGACCTCCGACTACGCAGGGATGATCGAAGAGGTGCGCCCGCGCTGCCCTGAGCTGGCCAGGGTGGTGCTGCTCGGCAGCGAGGCATGGGATCGCCTGCTTGCCGATGGCAGACGGGCCGATCCGGCGCGGCTGGCCGAGGCGGCGGCCGGGTTGAGTGCCGACGACCCGATCAACATCCAGTACACCTCGGGCACCACCGGGTTTCCCAAGGGCGCCACGCTGTCCCACCACAACATCCTGAACAACGGCTTCTTCGTCGGGGAGCTGTGCGGGTACACCGAGGCCGACCGGGTGTGCATCCCGGTGCCCTTCTACCACTGCTTCGGGATGGTGATGGGCAACCTGGCCTGCACCAGCCACGGGGCCTGCATGGTGATCCCGGCGCCCTCCTTCGAGCCGAAGGCCACCCTGGCCGCGGTGCAGGCCGAGCGCTGCACCTCGCTGTACGGGGTGCCGACGATGTTCATCGCCGAGCTGGCCGAGCCGGACTTCGGCGACTACGACCTTGCCAGCCTGCGTACCGGGATCATGGCGGGCTCACCCTGCCCGGTCGAGGTGATGAAGCAGGTCATCGAGCGGATGGGGATGGCGGAGGTGTCCATCTGCTACGGGATGACCGAGACCTCGCCGGTGTCCACCCAGACCCGCGCGGACGACTCGGTGGACCGCAGGGTCTCCACCGTGGGCAGGGTGGGGCCGCATCTCGAGGTCAAGGTGGTGGATCCGGAGACCGGGCTGACCGTGCCCCGCGGCACCCCTGGCGAGCTGTGTACCCGCGGGTACTCGGTGATGCTGGGCTACTGGCAGCAACCGGACAAGACCGCCGAGGTGATCGACGCCGCGCGCTGGATGCATACCGGCGATCTCGCGGTGCTGGACGAGGACGGCTACGTGAGCATCACCGGCCGGATCAAGGACATGGTCATCCGGGGTGGCGAGAACATCTACCCGCGGGAGATCGAGGAGTTCCTGTACACCCATCCGGACATTCTGGACGCCCAGGTCATCGGGGTTCCGGACGAGAAATACGGCGAGGAGCTGATGGCCTGGGTGCGGCTGCGCGAGGGAGCCGGGGAGCTGACCGCCGCGCGGCTACGCGAGTTCTGCCACGGCAAGCTGGCGCACTACAAGATCCCGCGCTATGTGCACGTGGTGGACGAGTTCCCGATGACCGTCACCGGCAAGGTCCGCAAGGTGGAGATGCGCGAACAGTCCCTCCCCCTGCTGCGCCGGCCGCAGTGAGCGGCCCGTTCACCGCAGTTTTCGCAGGGAACGGGCCACTCACAGCGGTCAGGAACGGAGGGTGGTGGCGATCTGGTCGGGCTCGAGGCGTCGCGGGCCGACGTAGTAGAGGATCGCGCCCGCCGGCAGCTCGGCCTGCCATGGCGGGTTGACCATCAGCTCGCCATCGGCCCGCGCGGCGAGCACGATGGCGCCGTGCGCACGGCCGAGCGCGGTCTGGCAGTCACCAACCCGCACCCGGCCCAGCGACTCCGGCAGCGTCGCCGAGTAGGTGTTGGCGCCGCCATGCGTCATCAGCTCGGCGTAGACCTCGGCGATGCCGGGGGACTGGAGCTCCTCGGTGATCATGCGCGGGGTGTGCCACTGCACGCACCGGATGCCCTCGTCCACGTAATGGATCAGGGACACCCTGGCCATATCCCGCAGGGTGACCACGACATGCGCGCTGGTGGCCACGTGGTCGACGGTCACCGCCACCGCGAGCGCCTCGTTGTCGTCCCTGGCGTCGACCAGCACCCGGTGCGCCCGGTGCACCCCAGCGCGTTCCAGCACCTCGCGTTCGGTCAGCTCGCCACGCACGAACTCGACCTCGCGGTCCGGCATCGGGTGGCTGGCGACGTCGTCCCACACGCAGACCACCACCTGACCGGCGTCCTCGGCGAGTAGCTGGTCGACGATGCGCTCGGTGCGTCCCGCCGTGTAGCCGAGCAGCACGATGTGGTCGGAGGTGGTCACCGTGATCGCGCCCTGCATCCGTCGTCCCCTCGCGTTCTCCAGCGCCGTGGCCAGTTTGGTGAAGATCGTGGTGAGCGTGGCGATACCGCCGACGATGACGTAGGCGCCGACGACATGGCCACCGCCGGTTTCCGGATAAAGATCGCCGTAGCCGACGGTCGCCGCGGTGACCACGAACCACCACCAGTAGTTGGCGGGTTGCACGATCTCGCTGTCCCCGCCCTCGGCGAGCGCCAGCAACGGCCAGGCCGTCGCGAAGACGAAGAGGGCCACCGCCACCGGCGTCGCCCAGCTGCGCAGGAAGGTCAGCCTGGCCAGCAACCGGGTGAGAAAGAAGGGCACGCTACTCCCTGCCGTACGCCTGGGGTCGGTTCGTCGGTCGCGCGTCAGACTAACCCGGAGCGTGGTACGGGGCAGCCAGGTGTTCCCAACCGGTGATCAACCGGTCGAGCCGGCGGCCTCGGCGAACTCCCTGGCGTCCTCCGCGCCGAAGGTCTCCTCCAGTTGTTCCGGGGAGTAGTCCACGTCCACCTGCTCGACCGGCATGCCGCGGGCCGATGCGATCGCACCGAGCCTGCGCTGCGCACGATCGGCCGCGTACTGGGTGAACTCCGCGGAGTCGATGCCGAACGGCGGCTCCTCGAACTGGTCGGTGACCCACTGGATCATGTTCAGCGCGATCGGCAGCAGCTCGCCCATCCGCTGCTGCACCACATCCCACAGCGCGTCGTTGGCGGCGATATGCCTTCGGCAGGTGAAGGTGCCCCAGGCCATATGCCTGCGCTCGTCGTCACCGATCCGGCGGACCAGCTCCTGCATGCCGGGCAGGATCCCGCGCGAGGTACAGACCTTCTGCCAGGCGTAGTACCCGGTCAGCGCCAGGCAGCCCTCGATCACGTGGTTGTAGGTCACGCTCGCCCTGATCTGGTTGGCCGGGCTGGGATCGGAGGCGAGCACCCCGAGAGAGGAAGGCAGTTCCTCGTAGAACAGCGTGCGGTAGTGCGGGTTGTCCGCCACGAACGGATGCAGGTCCGCCATCAGCCCGACCGCGTCCATCCAGTGCCGGAAGGCCTGCGTGTGCTTGGCCTCCTCGAAGCAGAACTGGCTCAGGTACATCTCGTCGGCGAGCCTGCCCTCGGCGGCCATCGCGCCCATGAACGGCTGGATGTCCTCGGTGACGGCTTCCTCGCCCGCGATGAACTGCGCGCACAGGAAGGTCGCCGACCGCCGCTCCTCCTCGTTCAGGCTCGCCCAGTCCGCGGCCTCCTGGCCGAAGTCGAGGTCGGCCGGGTTCCAGAACTTGCTGTTCCCCTTGACGAACAGCCGTAGTGGGAAGGAGTCCCAGTTCAGGCCGCCGCTGCTGAGGGAGCGGAAACCGGTGCGGTGCGGGGTGGTGCTGGCAGCGCTGGCAGTCATGTCCGCGACCTTTCTGTGTTCGCTGGTTCGCCGGGTTCACTGGTTTTCGTGCCCGGCGTGCTGGATGGCCGGGCCGAGCACGGCGCACACGGCGTCTGCGGCCTCGGCGGCGGAGTGTGTCGGCAGCACCAGGTGGCTCAGGGTGAGCCGCACCGCCGTCTCGGCGAGCAGATCGGCGGTGGCCTCGGCCAGGCCGGGCAGCCTGCTGCGGTAATGCGTGCGCACCAGGTCCATGGCCGCGCTCAGCACCGGCTCGCCCCGGGTGGTCAGCAGCGGCAGCAGGTCCGCGGCGCTGCCCTCGCCAAGGGTGGCGGCGGCCAGCCGGTCGGCCCTGGCGTGCTCGAGGGTGAAGATCACGGCGCGGTGCACGCCGGTGAGCAGGTTCCCGGCCTCGGTCAGCCGCTGGTTCACCCCGTCCAGGAAGGTCGAGGTCGTGCGCAGCACCACCGCCTGGGCCAGCCCGGCCTTACTGCCGAACTCGTTGTAGACGGTCTGCCTGCTCACCCCGACCCGTGCCGCCACCTCAGCCATCCGCAGGCCCGCGTATCCCTTGTCCGGCAGCAGGTCGGCGGCGGCGTCGAGAAGTTCCTCGCGCAGCGAGGCACGGGCCCGAACCGCGAATCGAGTGACATCCGACACAGCGTCAGCTTGACACAAAGGTACCTTTTGTCAAGACCGTGGACGTGAGATGCACATGTGTCCAGTGCTGGTCCGGGCTACCGTGGCGGGGTGACCATCACCATCGGCTTCGACCTGGACATGACGCTGATCGACCCTCGCCCCGGCATGGTCGCGGCGATGAACGCACTGGGCGCCGAGGCCGGCCTCACCCTGGACGGGGAGCAGTTCGCGGCGAACCTGGGCCCGCCGCTCGAGGACGTACTGCTCGGCTTCGGGGTGGCTCAGGAACGGGTGCCGGGGCTGGTGGACCGGTTCCGGGAGATCTACCCGGAGATCGTGGTGCCGCGCACGGTGGCCCTGCCGGGGGCCGCGGCCGCGCTGCGTGCGGTCGGTGCGGCCGGGAGCGGCACCCTGGTCGTCACCGGCAAGTACGGCCCGAACGCCGCGCTGCACCTGCGGGCCCTGGACCTCGAGGTGGGCACACTGGTGGGTGAGCTGTGGTCGGCGGAGAAGGCGCGGGCGCTGACCGAGTACGGGGCGGTCGCCTATGTCGGGGACCACATCGGCGATATGCGGGGTGCGCTGGCGGCGGGTGTGGTCGCGGTGGGGGTCACCACCGGCCCGTGCAGCCGGGCCGAGCTGCTGACCGCGGGTGCGGATGTGGTGCTGGACTCACTGGAGGAGTTCCCCGGCTGGCTGGAGGCCAATGCCGACCGGCTGGCCACCGTGCCCTAACCGGTCCGCTTCGCCTCCCTGACCAGCGCGATCAGGCCGAGGGCCAGGCCGAGCGGGGTGATCACCCCGGCCGCGGCGCTGAGCCAGACCGGCAGGTTCTGCCACCCGGCGGCGAACATGACGAACACCGCGACCACGGCGAGCATCCCGAGCGCGAACAACCCGATGCCCAGGCGCATCAGCACGGACTTGCGCCGTGGCCCGCCGGAGCCGGGCGGCGTGTTCGGGCGAACGGCTGTCTCCATGCCGCCATCCTAGTGCGCTGCCGGGTATCTGCTTCTCCCCAGTGCAGCAGCCGGGATAGGCTTGGTGTCTGCGCGTCCTGGGTACGCCCTAGGACGCGTTTCGTCGTGCATGGCCCGCCCGGTCATGCGGACTCATGAGCCATAGTGAAGGAACGGTGAGGGCAGTGCCGACCGGCAAGGTCAAGTGGTACGACGCGGAGAAGGGATTCGGCTTCGTCACCCAGGACGGCGGTGAGGACGTCTATATCCGCAAGGCCGCGCTACCGCAGGGGGTGGAGGGGCTCAAAGCCGGCCAGCGGCTGGAGTTCGGCGTCGCCGACGGGCGACGTGGCCCGCAGGCCCTCTCGGTCCGCCTGCTCGACCCGCCGCCTTCGGTGGCCGAGGCGCGGCGCCGCCCCGCCGAGGAACTGCACGGGCTGGTCGACGACATGATCAAGCTGCTGGAGAGCCGGGTGCAGCCGAACCTGCGCCGGGGCCGGTACCCCGACCGCAAGCACACCAAGCGGATCGCCGAGGTGATGCGCGCGGTGGCCCGTGACCTGGACCCGTGATGCGCACGCTAGACAGGTTCGAGCTGAAGTGACCAGATACCGCGGGTGACCAGCTGCGGGTTGCCCGCCTCGTCCAGGATCGGGTTGCCTGCCTCGTCGGCCGCATAGGCGGCACCGATCTGCTGCACCTCGACCACCAGCAGCTGGCTGCCCGGCCCGCCGCCGGTCGCGGTGTAGGCGTGCCGCGTGCCGGGGCTGAAGAACTGCCGCTTCTCCGGTTGCGGCCTGCCCTCGGCATCGGCGTACTGGACGATCACCGCCCAGGGGGACTCGCTGACCTCGGCGGGCACCGAGACCTGCACCGGGTAGCCGGGCCGGGCCCGCAGCCGCGCGGGCTCGGTGCCCTGCTCGCATTCCTGTACCCGCACATCGCAGTGGATCAGGGGTGCGGCCTGGACGGAGTCCCCGTCCACGAAGAAGGTCACCCGGGGCGCGCCGGGGGCCGAGCAACCGGCCGCCACGAACGCGGCGCAAGCAAGGGCAACGGCCAGGCGACGCAGCATGCGACCGAGCCTAGAGCCTGCCAGCCCGTGGTCAGTGGTGGGGTGAGTGGGCGTGCGGGGCGCTGGTGCCACCGCCGTTGCCACTGCCACCGTTGCCGGTGGCGCCGGGGCGCAGCGGGCGGTCGCCGCCGAGGCCGGGGATCAGCGAGCCGCCCTTGCGCACCAGGTGGGTCTGCGCGAGGCCGACGGCCAGCAGCGCGGACACCACGAGGAAGCCGATCCAGTACGTCGGCGGCAGCAACAGGCCGATCGCGCCGCCGCCACACCAGGACAGCTGCAGCACCGTCTCCGAGCGCCCGAAGGCCGAGGCCCTGGAGGCGTCCGGCAGGTCGTCCTGGATCACGGCGTCCAGGCTGATCTTGGCCAGCGCGCTGGCCGTGGCGCCCACCAGGCCGACGATCGCCGCGGTGCCCAGCCCGGCCAGTACGGTGGCCAGCAGGGTGGCCGCCAGCACGCCCGCTACACAGCCGACGATCACCTGGTCCGGGCGGCCCAGATGCAGCCGGGAACCAAGCGCGTTGCCGAGGAAACCGCCGGTCCCGGCCGCCGCGCCGATCACGCCCAGCATGAGCAGTTGCACGAACGGGCTCTGCCCGCTGTCCTCCGTCTGCGCCTTCACCGCGAACGCGGAGAACATCATCAGGAACCCGGTGAGCACCCTGATCGTGCCGGTGCCCCAGAGCGCGACCACCACATGCCTGCCCATGGGCTGCCGCTTCTTCTTCACCCTGCGCTCGGGGTGCGCGGACAGCGAGGCGGGCACCTCGCCCTCGGTGACCTCCACCCAGGCTGGGATGCGCATTGCCTGCACCGCACCGGCCACGCAGATCGCCGCGGCGAAGAACAGCGCGCCGGGGGAGTCGAAGGCCCAGTTGAACCCGCTGGCGACCGCGCCGGATGCGCCCATCGCGACCAGGCCGAACACGGTCAGCCGCGCGTTCGTCTTGGCGAGGGTGATGTCCGGCGGCACCACTCTCGGCGCGACCGCCGCCTTGAGCACCATGAACGATTTGGACAGCACCATCTTGCCGAGCGCGGCCGGATAGAGGCCCCAGTCGTTGAAGTGCAGAGCCATGATCACGCACATCAGCGCGGATCCGGCCGAGGTGATGCAGATCGCCAGCCTGCGCCCGCGCTGGATCCGGTCCAGCGCAGGCCCGATCACCGGCGCCACCAGTGCGAACGGGGCGATCGTGATGAGCAGGTACAGCGCGACCCTGCCCCGGCTCTCCCCGGTGCTGGCCGCGAAGAACAGGGTGTTGGCCAGCGCCACCGCCATCGCGGCGTCGCTGGCGTAGTTCAGCATGGTCGCGTAGGTCATCGAGGTCAGCCCGGACTTGTCCGCGCCGTCCGCCCTGGTCGCCCGGTGGAAGGCGTCCACGGCCTGCCCGGTGAGCTGCCTGCCACGCAGCGCCGCCACCCTGGTCACGGTGATCTTCTTCGGCAGCTTCGGCACGCTGCCCTGCTGCTGCTGCGGCGGCGGCTCGAACCCCGACCTGGCCTCGGTCTGCTCGCCTGCCTCCGGCTGCGGCTGCGGCTGCGGCTGTGGCGGGGGTGGTGGCTGGTGCGGCGGGCGGTGTGGTGACCGGCGCTCGTAGCCGTCCGTTCCGTACCGCTCGAAGTCGCCGACGGGTGGCGGGGGTTGCTGCGGTGGCGCGGATTCGCGGTAGGCGGGCTGGCTGCGCCACTGGTCGTTCGGCGGCGGGGGGTAGGGGCGGGCCCCGCGCGGCGGCGGAGGTGGCGGCGCGGGCGGCCCCTGGGCAGGCACCGCCCCGGTGGGCGCCTCGTCCGCGGTCGGGGCCGGGTTCCCCGCGGGCGGGGGCGGCGGATAGCCACGGGACTGCGCGGGGTAGGCCTGCCTGGTCGGCTGCGCGGGCGGCTGCTCGACCCGGGTACGGTCCACCGGCCGCGGCCGGTCCGAGCCGGGCTCAGGGGTCCATTTGCGCTTGCTCTTGCGGCGCCCCTTGCCCTGGCGGCCGGAGCGGGGGCCGTCCGGGTCGGACTGGGGACCGAAGCGCATATGTCAATCCTGCCGTACTCGAGGTCGGTCTGGCCGCATCTCAGCCGGAGGCGACCAGTCTCACCCGGAACATCTTGGGCCATAGCTTCCCGGTGAGCAGAAGCTGGTCGGTGCCCGCGGGCGCGGCGATCCCGTTCAGCACATCCGCCTCCGCACGCTCGGCCGGATCGAGCAGGCCCGAGGCGTCGATCTCGGCGGTGACCTCGCCGCTGCCCGGGTCGATCCGCATGATCCGGTCGCTCTTCCAGACGTTGGCGTACACGGCGTCCCCGACGCATTCCAGCTCGTTCAGCCAGGGCACCGGCCGCCCGCCCGAGCTGACCCGCACCGAGCCGGTCCCGGCGAAGGTGCGCGGGTCGCGGAAGGTGAGCTCCGCCGAGCCGTCACTCATCACCAGCCGGTCCTGTTCCGGCTGGTGGCACAGCCCCCAGCCCTCTCCGGAGTACTCGACCCTGCGCAGCTCGGCCAGGGTTTCCCGGTCCCGCTCCAGCGCGACCCCTGCCTTCCAGGTCAGCTGCCACAGCCGGGAACCGACCACGGTGATCCCCTCACCGAACAGCGGGCGCGGCAGGTCGGCCCGCACGGTGGGCTCGGCGCCGGGCGGCCCCGCCCGCACCGCGGACTCGCCGACCAGCCCGGTGCCCTCGTACAGGGTGTCGCCGTGCAGCTCGAGCCCCTGGGTGAACGCCTCCGGGTCGTGCGGCAGCACCTCCAGCACCTCGACCCGCAAGCGATCCGGAGCCCGGTCCGCGGTCTGCCCCGGTGCGGGGGTCCCCGTGCAGGCGGCGAGCACCCCAGCCGTGATCAGCAAGGCGGTGACGGTACGCACTCCCACAGCCTGACACGAGTTGCCCCATCCCGTGCTGCACAATTGGGGCATGACCCTGCTGCTGACTGCCGACGACGGTGCCATCCAGGAGGCTTTGGCGGGCGCGGTGGAGCTCGCCAGGGAGGCGGCGGTGACCGACGCCGGCGCCGAGCAGGTCGGCGAGTACGCCGGCATCGAGCGGGAGGACGCGGTCTCGGTCAGCCACTTCTTCGAGGCCACCCTGCCCGGCTACCGGGGCTGGCGGTGGTCGGTCACCGTGGCCACGGCCGGCAGGGAGGAGCCGGTGACGGTCAGCGAGGTGGTGCTGCGACCGGGGCCGGACGCGCTGGTCGCACCGAGGTGGGTGCCGTGGGAACGCCGGGTGCGGGCCGGTGACCTCGGGGTCGGCGACATCTTCCCCACCGACGAGGACGACCTGCGGCTGGCGCCCGCCTACCTGGACTCCGACGACCCCGAGGTCGAGGAGGTCGTCACCGAGATCGGGCTCGGCCGCAAGCGGGTGCTGTCCAGGTACGGCAGGCACGAGGCCGCGAGCCGGTGGCGCGCCGGCGAGTTCGGGCCGCGTTCCGATATGGCGCGCAGCGCCCCGGATGTCTGCGGGACCTGCGGGTTCTACCTCTCCCTCGCCGGCTCGCTGAGCGCGGCCTTCGGGGTGTGCGGCAACGAGATCGCACCGGCGGACGGGCATGTGGTGCACGTCGAGTACGGCTGCGGGGCGCATTCGGAGGTGCAGGTCGAGTCCGCTTCCTCGGTACCGGTGGCCGAGCTGGTCTACGACGACTCTCTGCTGGACTCCGCGCCACTGACCGAGGCGTCGAGTGCCGCTGCCAGCCACTGAGCACACACCCGAGCCGTTCGGCATCGAAGGACTGCGTTCCTCGGTGCTGCGGGCCTGGCGGGACTCGCCGACCCGGTTCACCGAGGACACCAACGCCGAGCACGACCTGCGGGTCGGCGGCTACCGGGACCGGCTGTTCGTCGAGCTCGCGCAGAACGCCGCGGACGCCGCCGCGCTGGCCGGGACACCGGGCAGGCTGCGGGTCGGTCTCGCCGGTCGGGAGCTGCGGGTGGCCAACACCGGCGCGCCCCTGGACGCAGCCGGGGTAGCCGCGCTGGCCTCGCTGCGTGCCTCGGCGAAACCCGAGGGCACCGTCGGCCGGTTCGGGGTGGGATTCGCCGCCGTGCTCGCGGTCTGCACCGAGCCGCGGGTGGTCTCCAGCACGGGCGGGGTCGCGTTCTCCGCGGCCAGGACCGTGGCGGCGACCGGTGCCGAGGGAGCGGTCCCGGTGCTGCGGCTGCCCTGGCCGCTGCCGCCGGACGAGCCCGCCCCGCCGGAGGATTTCGACACCGAGGTGCGGTTGCCGCTGGCCGAGGGCGTGGACCCGGCAGGGCTGCTGGACCGGCTCGCCACCGAGGTCCCTGACCTGCTGCTGGCCCTGCCCTGGCTGGACACGATCGAGGTGGCAGGCAGCCGGTGGCGGCGCACCGACCTCGGCGCCGGCCTGCTGGAGCTGACCGGGCCGGACGGCGCCGGGCGGCGCTGGCTGACCCACGTCGTGCCGGGCGGGGCGGCCCGCTGGGCGGTTCCGGTGGACGAGTCCGGAGCGCCGCTGCCGCTGGAGGCCGGGGTGCTGCACGCGCCCACCCCCACCGACGAGCGGTTGTCCCTGCCTGCCAGGCTGATCGCGACCCTGCCGATCGAGCCATCCCGCCGCAGGGTGCTGCCCGGCGCGGCCGCCACCGCGGTGCTGGAGTCCGCCGCGCAGGGCTATCCCGAGCTGGTCCGCGTGGTCGCTCCGGAGCACCGGCTCGCGCTGGTCCCCTCCTCCGGCTTTCCCCTGTCCGAAGTGGACGATTCGCTGCGTGAGCTGGTGCTCGCGGCGCTGCGTCGTGAGCCGTGGCTGCCCGCCGCGGCAGGCGGGACCGACCTGCCCGGCGGGCGGGCCAGGGTGCTCGAGGCCGGTGCTCCCGGCCTGGTCGAGTCCCTGGCGGAGGTGCTGCCCGGCCTGGTCGCCGCGCCGCTGTGCGGGCATCGGGCGGCCGCGGTGGCCGCGCGGGCCGGTGCCACCGGGGTCGGCACCGGCGAGCTGATCGAGGCGGTCACCGGGATTTCCCGGCCGCCGGGCTGGTGGCACCGGCTCTACACGGCGCTGCTGGCCGCGGTGGATGGTGGGCGGCTCGCCATGGACGAGCTCGGTGCGCTGCCGGTGCCGCTGGTGGACGGGCGCACCCTGCCGGGGCCGCGCGGGGCGTTGCTCGCCGACACCGGCACCGGGCCGCTCGACCTGCTGTCCGAAGTGGACATCGTCGGACTCCGGGTGGTGCACCCGGACGCGGAACACCCGCTGCTGGAACGGCTGGGCGCGCGGCAGGCGGGCGCAGCCGACCTGCTCACCGCGCCGGAGCTGCGTGAGGCGGTGGAGCGCAGCGCGGCCGACGCACTGTCCGGAATGGATGTCGGGCCGCTGGCCGAGGTGGTGCTGCGGCTGCTGGCGGAGTCCGGCCCTGGCGCGGGCGGTGGGCTCGGCGCGCTGGCGCTGCCAGCCGGGTCGGGGTGGCGGCGGGCCGAGGAGCTGGTGCTGCCGGGGGCCGGGTTGCTGGCCGTGCTGGACCCGGAGGCACTGGGCCCGGAGGCGCCGCTGGAGGTGCTGGACGCGGAGTTCGCCGCCCGCTGGCCGGAGGAGGTGCTCACCGGCGCCGGTGTGCTCACCTCCTTCGCCGTGGTCACCGACGAGGAACCGGCCGGTCCTGAGCACGAGCTGCCGGAGGAGGCGGACTGGTGGGACGCGGTAGAGCCGAGCCGGGTGCATGCCGTGCGCGACCTGGACCTGGTCGCCGATGAGGCCTGGCCTGCCGCGCTGCGGCTGCTCGCCGCGAACCCGGAGACCTGGCGGGCGCTGACCGAGCCGGGCGGGCACACCGGCTGGTGGATCGCCAGGTACGCGCTGCTGGCCGGGCAGGCTCCCGCGCAGTGGCGACTGCCCGAGGCCACCGCGCTGGCCGGTCTCTACGACCCGGTGCCCGACCTGGGGCTGCGCGCCGACCTGCTGCGCGCGGCCGGGGTGCGGGCCGGGCTGGTCCCCGCCGATGCCGAGGACGCGGCCGAGTTGCTGGACCGGCTCGGTGACCCGGAGCGCGAGGTGCCCCCGGGGCTGGCCGCCCGCGCCCACGCCGCGCTGGCCGATGCCGAGCTGTCGCCGGATGAGCTCGACCCGCCCGAGCGGGTACGCACCCTGGAGGGTGCGGTGGCCGATGCGGAGCGGGCGATGGTGCTGGACCGCCCGTGGCCCGCCGCGGTGCTGCCCGCCCGGCGGCTGGTCGCCGTGCCAGGGTGGGATCGGGCCGGGCGGCTGGCCGAGCTGCTGGACCTGCCGCTCGCGGGCGAGTGCGTGGTGGCCGGGCTGTCCACGGACGGCGAGTACGTGGACTGGGCCGAAATGCCCGCGGTACGCCTCGCCGCCGAGCTGCTGGGCATCGACCTGCCCGCGGGCGGGGTGGTGGTGCACGACCGGCTGACCGTCACGGTGGAAGGGCAGTCGCACGAGGTGACCTGGTGGTGCGCCGAGTACCCGCATGCCGAGGACAGTTCCGCGGGCCTGGCCGCCGCGCTGGCCTGGGCCGCGGGCCGCTGGGGCGACCGCCACCTGCTGGCCGCCCTGCTGGACGACCCCACCGCCACCACCCTGCTCACCTGACCCAGCTCGAACGCCCTGAACGTGGCGATCAGGATGTCTACCGTTGCGAACGGCACTTTTGGGACATCTGACGTCGCGAAAGCCACGTTCACGGCACCTCCGGGTGGGGGTCAGAGGCCGCGTTGGGCGCCCCGGGTGCCGCGGCGGGCGGCGGCGCGCTGCCAGGCCATGATCCCGAAACCGATGGCCCCGAGTATCCAGCCGGCCAGCGTGGTCCACAGCCACACCCCGTCCTGGCCGGTGAGCAGCAGGACGAGGAATGCGGCCAGCCACAGGCCGGTGCCCACCACGACCACCGGCCGCAGTTCGAGCAGCCGTTTCGGCAGCTCGGGTGGCGCGGGCAACCCGCCGGTGCCGCCCCCGTCGTTGCTCGGCTCCTGCACCTGAGGAAGGCTACCCGCGGTACCGAACACGCACTCGCGGCAGGTGAGGATGGCACGGACGACTCTGGACCGGTTCTTCAAGATCAGCGAACGGGGCTCCACACCCGGCAGGGAGATCCGTGGCGGGCTGGTCACCTTCGTCACGATGGCCTACATCATCGTGCTGAACCCGCTCATCCTCGGCAGTTTCTCGGCCGAGGACACCGGGGCCAAGACCGACGCGTTCGGCAACATCCTGCCGGTGAGCCAGGTGGCCGCGGTGACCGCGCTGGTCGCCGGGGTGCTGACCATCCTGTTCGGCCTCGTCGCCAACTACCCGTTCGCGCTGGCCGCGGGGCTCGGCATCAACGCACTGGTCGCGGTCACCATCGCGCCGCAGATGAGCTGGCCCGCGGCGATGGGCCTGGTGCTGGTGAACGGCCTGGTGGTGCTGCTGCTGGTGGTCACCGGCGTGCGCACGATGGTGTTCAACGCGGTCCCGCCGCAGCTCAAGGCGGCCATCGCGGTGGGCATCGGCCTGTTCATCTGCCTGATCGGACTGGTCGACGCCGGTTTCGTGCGCAGGCTCCCGGACGCGGCGGACACCACGGTCCCGGTGGGGCTCGGCATCGACGGCTCGATCGCCTCCTGGCCCACCGCGGTGTTCGTGGTCGGGCTGATCATCACCGGCATCCTGGTGGCGCGGAACGTGAAGGGCGCGATCCTGCTCGGCGTGCTCGCCGGGACGGTGCTGTCCATCGTGGTGGAGGCGATCGTCAAGGCCGGACCCTCGCAGGGCGTGAACCCCAAGGGGTGGAACCTCGCCTACCCCGCCTTGCCCGAGGACATCGTGAGCGTCCCGGACCTTTCCCTGGTGGGCGAGGTGTCCTTCGACGCCTGGGTGCAGGTGCCCGCGATCACCGCGGCGCTGCTGGTGTTCACCCTGGTGCTCACCGACTTCTTCGACACCATCGGCACCATGACCGGCCTCGGCAAGGAGGCGAACCTGATCGGCAGGGACGGGAAGCTGCCGAAGGTGGGCAAGGCGCTGTTCGTGGACGGCCTCGGCGCGGTGGCAGGCGGCGCGGCCTCGGCCAGCTCGAACACGGTGTACGTGGAGTCCGCGGCCGGCATCGCCGAGGGCGCCCGCACCGGGCTCGCCAACCTGGTCACCGGCCTGCTGTTCCTTGCCGCGATGTTCCTCACCCCGCTGTACGAGGTGGTGCCGATCGAGGCGGCCGCGCCCGCGCTGGTGGTGGTCGGCGCGTTGATGATCCGCCAGGTAACGGAGATCGACTTCCGGGACTTCTCGCTGGCCTTCCCCGCGTTCCTGACCATCGTGATCATGCCGTTCACCTTCTCCATCGCCAACGGGATCGGTGCGGGCTTCGTCAGCTTCGTGCTGCTGCGCGCGGCCACCGGCAAGGCACGCGAGGTGCACCCGCTGCTGTGGATCGTGGCGGCGGCCTTCGTGGTCTACTTCGGCATCGGGCCGATCGAGGCCGCGCTCGGCTGAGCGACCGGACGGCGGGTGGTGAGATTCACCCGGACGAGGAACAGATCGTAAGGTATGCTAACGATATGTCGGACTGCGTACCCGAGCGATCGCTGGCCAGCCGCCTGCGGCTGGCCGTGGTACGCCTCAACCGCAGGTTACGGGCGCAGCGCACGGACGAGGACGTCTCGCTCACCCAGCTGTCGGCCCTGTCCACGCTGCACAAATGCGGGGCGCTGACCCCGGGGCAGCTGGCGGCCAAGGAAGGGGTCCGGCCACCCTCGATGACCAGGGTGATCGGTGCGCTGGAGGGCCTGGGCTACGTCGAGCGCAACGCCCATCCGACCGATGGCAGGCAGGCGATCGTCGCGCTGTCCGAGCGGGGACTCGCCTATGTGCACGACACCATCTCGGCCCGCGAGGCCTGGCTGGACGAGCAGCTCACCAAGCTGAGCGACACCGAACGCGCCGTGCTCGCCGATGCGGCGGAGATCATCGACAGAATGGCGGAGCAGTAACCCCCAGATGCCGAGTACACCGGGTAGCGCACAGGCCGATCCAGGAATAGCCGCTACCCGGGAACCGGCTCCGGATTCCCGGCGGCCACGGGGCACCTTCTCCTCGCTTCGGGTGCGCAACTACCGGTTGTTCTTCACCGGCCAGGTGATCTCCAACATCGGCACCTGGATGCAGCGCATCGCCCAGGACTGGCTGGTGCTCACCCTCAGCGGGAACGACCCGATCGCCCTCGGCGTGGCCGTCGCGCTGCAGTTCACCCCGATCCTGCTGCTGTCGCTGTGGGGCGGGGTGCTCGCCGACCGGGTGGACAAGCGCAAGCTGCTCATCACCATCCAGGCCGGCACCGGGGTGCAGGCCGTGGTGCTCGGGCTGCTCGAGGTGACCGGCCTGGTCACCCTCCCGCAGGTGTACGTGCTGTGCTTCGTGCTCGGCTGCCTCGCCGCCCTCGAGGTGCCCACCCGGCAGTCCTTCGTTGCGGAGATGGTCGGCAAGGAACAGGTGGCCAATGCCGTCGCGCTGAACTCCTCGATCTTCAACATGGCCAGGATCGTCGGACCCGCCGTGGCCGGATACGTGATCATCTGGGTGGGTACCGGCTGGCTGTTCCTCGCCAACGCCGCCAGCACCCTCGCGGTGATCGCCGGGCTGGCCATGATGGATCCGGCGAAGCTGTTCCGCGTCCCCGCGCTCGGCCGCGGCAAGGGCCAGCTACGGGAGGGCCTGCGCTACGTGCGCGGCCGGGCCGACCTGAGCATCCTGATGCTGCTGATGTTCTTCGTCAGCACCTTCGGGATCACCTTCTTCACCTCGCTGGCGATCGTGGCCGCCAGGGTGTTCGGCACCAAGGCCGACGGCTACGGGCTGCTGTCCACCCTGCTCGCGGTGGGCACCTTCACCGGTGCGCTGCTGTCGGCACGGCGTGGCTCCCGCGGCCGTCCCCGGCTGCGCCTGCTGCTGATGTCCGCCTGCGCGCTCGGCGCCATCGAGTTCGGCACCGCGTTCATGCCGACCTATCTCGCGTTCGGGTTGGCCCTCGTGCCGTTGGGTTTCGCCACCATCACCTTCCTGAACACCGCCAACGCCCTGGTGCAGACCTCGGTGAGCCCGGAGATGCGCGGCCGGGTGATGGGGCTGTACGTGCTGGTGCTGGTCGGCGGCAACCCGATCGGCGGCCCACTGACCGGCTGGATGGCGGATACCTTCGGTGGCCGCTCCCCGTTCTTCATCGGCGGGGCCGTCTCGGTGCTGGCCGCGGTGATCTGCGCGGCCCTGCTGGTACGGACCCGCCGGACTCAGTAACTCGATCGGGTGAGATCACATTGCCTGCTGCCAAACCCTTGCTTCCGCGATTCAGGTTAGGCTAACCTCATTCTTGTCCGCTTCGTGGTGGGAGCGGCAGTCAGTTCGGGAACGGACGGGGCCCCGCGGCCGGGAGACCGGCGGCGGGGCCCCGTTCACGTGTGCCGGGGGATACGAAAACGGGGCCCTTCCCAAGGGAAGAGCCCCGTCCGGGGGTTCGTGGTGCTCAGCTCAGCAGCAGACCGTTGCCGCCGTTGCGGGCGTTGTCGAACCGCTTGCCGATCTCCTCCCAGTTGAAGACGTTCCACAGCGCCTTGACGTAGTCCGGCTTCACGTTCTTGTAGTCCAGGTAGAACGCGTGCTCCCAGACGTCCACCAGCAGGATCGGCTGGGTCGGCAGCACCAGGTTGTTGTGGTGGTCGCGCAGCTGCTGGGTGATCAGCGTCTTGCCGATCGGGTCCCAGGACAGCGCGCCCCAGCCGTTGCCCTGGATCGTGGTGCACACCGCGGTGAACTGTGCCTTGAACTTGTCGAACGAGCCGAAGGCGTCGTCGATCGCGGCCGCGAGCTCGCCGGTCGGCTTGTCACCGCCGTTGGGGGACAGGATCTTCCACCACACAACGTGGTTGGCGTGCCCGGCGAGGTTGAACGCCAGGGTGGTCTCCAGCCCGACGATCGAGCCGAAGTCCTCGGCCTCACGGGCGGCGGCAAGCTTCTCGAGCGTGTCGTTGGCACCCTTGACGTAGGTCGCGTGGTGCTTGCTGTGGTGCAGCTCGTTGATCTCGCCGGAAATGTGCGGAGCCAGGGCGCCGTAGTCGTAGTCGAGATCCGGAAGCTCGTACCGGGCCATCAGCCCTCCTCTTTAGTTTCGACACAAAGTCTGTTGCCTTACCCAAACCTAGTAGCAGCGGTGTGGCCCGGCGAACCGGGGACACGTTTCGGCACGGCGAAGAATTCGCTGTGGCCGCCCGAAAAACGGGCCCCTGCTTCCCTGTGTAGCCTGCAGGTTCGAGTTTGGTTGAGGTCAACGCGATGTTGCCGGAACCACAGTCTCCGCGAGGTCCGTGAGGACGTCGATGTTCAGCTCGAAGGCGGTCAGGGTCTCCGCGATGATGCGTTCCCGCTCGGCCGCGTCCCAGCCCGCGGTGTTCAGCAGTCCGCGATAGCGGGTGCGGAACGCGCTCGGGCTGCCAAGGGTGCTGAAGTCGTAGAACAGCGCGCCAGGGCCCTGCACGCCGTAGGTCTTGCGCAGCAGCGAGTGCACCACCTGGCCACCCGCGAGGTCGCCGAGGTACCGGGTGTAGTGGTGGGCGACGTAACCGCCCGGCCAGTCGAAGGCCACCGCGTGCAGCCGCCGCACGTAGGCGGTCGTGGACTCGACCGGTCGTACCCGCTCAGCCCAGTCCGGCCCGAGCAGGAACTCCAGATCGGCGCGCAGCGCGGGCATCCGCCGCAACTCGTCGATCACGAACGGCCCGCCGACCGGATCGCCGATCATGGCGTCGCTGGCCTGCTCCAGTGCCTGGTAGATGAAGTAGTACTGCGCCGCGAGCTGGGCGTAGTCATCCAGGCTCAGCCTGCCGTCCAGCAGTGCGTCCATATAGGCGGAGTGGTGCGCGCGGTCGTGCACCTCGCGAATGGAGTCGTGCAGGGTGCGGGCGAAGGGCACGGACTCATCGAGGTTCGCCGAGGTTGCTGCCGTCGGTGCTGCCATGGGACACCCTCCGTCGATATGACAACCTGTCAGAAAGAGGGTACGGCAGATCTCGCAGTTAGGCTACCCTAAATTTGCGTCCGGCCGGGGTTTCGCGCCGACCGCGCGCAGCACGAACCGCACCGCGCCGTCGATCGCCCTGTCCAGCTGTTCGGGTGGCACGTCCACCACCTCGCGGCTGGCCAGGGCCGAGCTGATCATGGGAACCAGCAGGTCAGGGTCCTCCTCGGGGATGCAGCCCTGCCGCACCCCGGTGGTGACGATCTCGCGCAGCTGCTCGGTGATCGGGTCCGCATGCGCCGCCACCCTCCGGTAGGCACTCGGGGCCAGCGTGGCGGCGAGCGTGCTGCCCGGCGGCAGGTGGTAGTCGGCGAGGGCGCGCAGCTGGAGCCGGGCGAAGGCCTCGAGCTTGCCGATCGGGTCCGGCACGGCCGCGACCGCCTCGGTCAGCTTGGCCACGTAGCGGGTCGCCTCGTCCTCGACGAAGGCGACCAGTAGGTGCTCCTTGTCCGGGAAGTGGTTGTACATCGCGGTCCGGCCCAGCTTGGCCTCGGCGGCCACCCCGGACAGCGTGATCGCGTCGAAGCCACGCTCGTAGAGCTGGTTGCGCAGCGCCTCGAACACCCTGGCCCGCACCTGCTCGCGGTGTGCGGCGAGGGAACCTCCGATGATCTTTGGCATGCGCGGGACCTCCCACTGGGAACAGCAGGGGTCCAGGTTCTCACTCCACCGGCCACTCGTGCACCGGCCGCTCCGAGCGGGACAGCTCCAGGTAGCGGGCCAGCATCCCGGCCAGCGCGGTGTCCCGGTCGATGCCGCGTTCCTGCGCCCGTGCCACCGCCTCCCGCTGCCAGGTCGCCCCGGTGCGCTTGGCGAGGCAGCGCTGCTCGATCACCCCGAGGTAGCGGGCACTGGCCTGCTCGGAAACCTCCGACCGCCGTAGTCCCTCGTAGGCCAGCGGTAGCAGCACGCGCAGGGCCAGCTCGTCCGGCGGGATCCAGCCGATGCCCGGCCAGTACAGCTGGGCGTCGAACCCGTTGCGTGCCCCCGCGTACAGGTTCTCCTCCGCGGCCTGGAAGGACATCTGTGTCCACACCGGACGCTCGGACTCGGCCAGCGCCCGCTGGGCGCCGTAGAAGAAGGCTGCGTTCGCCACCATGTCCAGTACGGTCGGCCCGGCAGGCAGTACCCGGTTCTCCACCCGCAGGTGTGGCTTGCCGTCCACCACGTCGTACACCGGCCGGTTCCAGCGCCAGACTGTGCCGTTGTGCAAGCGCAGCTCGGTCAGCTTCGGGGCCTGCCCGGACTCCAGCGCCTCGATCGGGTCCTCGGAGTCGGTTTCCGGCAGCAGACCGGGGAAGTAGCGGACGTTCTCCTCGAACAGGTCGAAGATCGAGGTGATCCAGCGCTCGCCGAACCACACCCTCGGCCGCACGCCCTGGTTCTTCAGCTCCTCCGGCCGGGTGTCGGTGGCCTGCAGGAACAGCGGGATCCTGGTCTCGTGCCACAGCGCCTTGCCGAGCAGGAACGGTGAGTTGGCGCCGAGCGCGATCTGGATACCGGCGAGGCATTGGGCAGCGTTCCAGTGTGCGGCGAACTCCTCCGGTGCCACCTGCAGATGCAACTGCATCGAGGTGCACGCGGCCTCGGGCAGAATCGACTCGGCGAAACTGCGCAGCCGTTCGGGTTGCTGACCGGCGAGTCCCGCTCCTTCCATGGAGAGCACGGTCCGCTCGCCCCGCGCCGCGAAGATTTCGTCGTTCAGTAACGAGTATCTGGCATTGTTGGTCAACCATTTCTGGTCGAAATGTTCCCTGGCGAGGGTGGGCAGGATACCGATCATCGCCACCGAGGCCCCCGCCGTCTGTGCCTTGCCCGCGGCCGCGTCCAGGTACTCCCGCAGCTCCTCCTCCAGCCGCAGCGCCGAATCACCTGCCAGCGGGCGGGGCGGGACGTTCAGCTCCAGGTTGTGCTGGCTCAGCTCGGTGGTGAACGAGGGGTCGTCCAGCGCCTCCAGCACCGCGGCGTTGCTCATCGCGGGGCGCATGGTGTCGTCCACAAGGTTGAGTTCGAGTTCGAACCCGATGTGTTTGCGGGGAAAGGAAAAACTGCCGTCGGACAGCATGCGCGCCAGGGTGTCCAGGCAGCGCTGCACCTTGCGCCGGTACTTTCCCCGATCGCGTGGCTTGAACGGATCCGACAGCAGGTCTTTGCCCATGGCGTACCCCGTTCTGCTCGGCCACAACTGGCGCGCCTTTTGTCCTCGCGGAACTGCCGGCGGACAACCGTGACACAGGGTTTTCCCCCTCGGCTAGCGGCCAAACTGGTGCCGTCCGTCACTACCGTCTAACTATGTGCGACTACTCCGTGCGTGCCATGGGGCGACCGCGCGCGTTCGGAGTAGCGCGGGCTCCAGGCGGGGACGGGTGGCACACTCCAGCGGTGGCACGCGAGATTTTCATCGACGACCCCGCGGACGAGCGGCTGTCCGATTTTCGCGATCTGACCACAGCCGACCGGCGCCCGGATCGGCCCGGCGGCCGGGGTTTGGTGATCGCCGAGGGCACCGTGGTGGTGCGGCGGTTGCTCGAGTCGCCCTACCCCGTGCGGGCGCTACTCGGAGTAGAGCGCCGCGTTCGCGAGCTGGCGGACGATCTTGCCGGGATGGCGGTACCCGCCTATGTCACCTCCGCGCAGACCATGGCCGAGGTGGTCGGGTTCCATCTGAACCGCGGGGTGCTCGCGGTGGCTGACCGGGCGCCGCGGCCATCGGCGGACCGGATCGCCGCCGGGGCACGGCTGCTTGCCGTGCTGGAGGGGGTCGGCGACCACGAGAACCTTGGCGCGTTGTTCCGTAACGCGGCGGCGCTGGGCGTGGACGGGGTGCTGCTCGGGTCCGGCTGCTCGGACCCGCTGTACCGGCGCAGTGTGCGGGTGTCCATGGGGCATGTGCTGCGGGTGCCGTTCAGCGCTCTCGAGCCCTGGCCGCGGGGCCTGGAGCAGCTGCGTGCCGCGGGTTTCCGGATCGCGGCGCTCACCCCGCGGGCGGATGCCGTCGAGCTGCGCGCGTTGCGCGGGCAGCGGCCGGAGCGGGTGGCGTTGTTGCTCGGCTCGGAGGGGTACGGGCTGTCCGCGGAGGCGCTGGCCGCCGCCGACCTTGCCGTGCGGATTCCGATGGCCACCGGGGTCGATTCGCTCAACGTGGCGACCTCCGCGGCCGTGGCCTTCTACGAGATGGGTGTCCCGTGAGTACATTGATGCCCCGTGGCCGGAGTCGGGCGATCAACGGAGGCCTTCACGTGGAGTTGCGGGTCCAGGGCGAGCGAGTGGTGCTGGCCGGATACGACGCGGATAACGAGGACCCGGACGGGGCGGTGGGGGCCGAGCTGACCGAGGCGCTCCAGGAATGGGCCAGGGTCGCGGCCGCGTTCACCCGCGCGGGCACCGGCCCCGAGGACGAGGCGGCCGCGGTGGTCTCGCAGCGCGGCAGGCAGCTTGCCGCGCGGGTCGCCGCCACGCTCGGCGAGCCGGTGAACTACGTCGACCCGGTGACCGCCACCGAGCAGCTGGTCCCGCCACCGCGCAACGACGGGGTGACCGTGCTGGCCCGGCGGCTGCTCGGCGGCGATCCGCAGGCGGCCGAACCCACCCCGTGGGGGACCGGCCTGACCGTGGCCGCGTTCGTCGGCGTGGTGGTGGCGGTGGCGATGCTCGCGCTGGTGAGCACCCTCGCCGCCGAGACCACCGGCTGGCTGACGCTGGGCGCGGCGGTGATGGTGACCGCCGGTCTTTCACCCTCGCTGTGGCTTGCCCGCAAGCTGCCCATCGTGCGGTGGGTCGTGCTCGGCGCTGCGGCCGGGGTCGCCGTCTCCTGGGTCGGTGTGCTCGCGATCGTGCTCTAGCAGGTCACAACCCCCGGCGGTGGAGGAGGTTGCGTCTGGGTCTTCGTTCCGGGTCCAGAAAGGCCGGGGGTAGGAACTCGGGTAGTCCGTTCCGCATGCGGACTTGCCAGTCGGTGTGGTGGATGAGGTTGTGGTGGTACCAGCAGAGCAAGGTGAGGTTGTGCAGGGCGGTGGGTCCCCCATTAGCCCAGTGGGAGTCGGCATGGGGCGCGGTGTCCGGATTTCGCCGGGCCGTTTCCCCATGCCGCTCCCCCGAACCGGACGTGCGGCTTTCACCGCATCCGGCTCTCCACGAGTCGCCGTTAGGTTGCCGTTATGGCTGGTTTGTCCCAGGGTGTCGAGATTTGGTTTCCTCGGTAGCGATAACGTTGGATGGTCATCGTTGTGGGTCTCCATAGTTCGACACCGTTATATTCCGGCCACCACCGGTTGTAGTAACGGTTTATGATGTCCCGTTTACTGGTACGGGGGTGTTTGTTCTTCAGCCATTCCCAGACCCGCCACCACAGGTAGTCTTGCAGGTGGTGGTAGGCCTTGCTGGAAGAGCCGTGCCGGAAGTACTGGGCCCATCCGCGGGTCATCGTTCCGAGTTGCCGGAACAGTTGGTCCGCGTCCTGATGGGTGATCCGTTTGGTAACTGTCTTGATCTTCCGCTTGATCGAAGTCATCGACTTCTTCGAGGGGAGGGTGTAGATCAGTCGCCGATCGCTTCCATATTGGCGATACCGCTGGATGCGGAACCCGAGGAAGTCGAACCCCTCGTCGATGTGGGCGATTCCGGTTTTCTCGGGTGCGAGCCGTAGCCCGATCCCGGCCAGGATCGCCTCGATCTCGCCCCACAAGGATTCCGTGTGTTCCCGGGTTCCGTTGACCATGACGACGAAGTCGTCGGCGTATCGGGTCAGGCGGAACGTCGCACCGCCGCGTTCACGGTGCCGTTGCCGGTTGGTGGCGTTCTTGTGGTTCTCCCACAACTGGTGGAAATAGTCGTCCAGCTCGGAGAGGGCGATGTTGGCCAGCAGAGGCGACAGGATGCCGCCCTGCGGGGTTCCGGTATGGGTGTCCCGGTCAGGACCATCCTCGCTGAGGATTCCGGCGCGCAGGAACGCCTTGATGAGTTCCAGAATCCGCTTGTCCTTGACGCGTCGCCGCACCAAACCCAGCAGGGCGGTGTGGTCGATCTCGTCGAAGCAGGCGGTGATGTCGCCCTCGAAGACCCATTCGTAGCCCTCACGGGCATGTTTGCGGATTTCTTCGATGGCGTCCTGGGCCCGGCGCCTGGGCCGGAAACCATAGCTGGAGGACTGGAACCCGGCCTCGAAGATCGGTTCCAGGACCAGCTTCAGCGAGGCTTGAACGACCCGATCGGTCACGGTCGGTATCCCCAGCCGACGGGTCTTCCCACCGGCTTTGGGGATGTGTCGTTCCCGGACCGGGAGCGGACGGAACGTCCGCGCTTTCAGATCGGCGCGGATTTCCTCCAACAACCCGACCACACCCAGCGCCGAGTCGGTGATCGACCGCACCGTTCGGCGATCGACGCCCGCGCTGCGTGCTCCGGTGTTCCCTGACACCCGCTCCCACGCCACGGCGAGGAACGCGGGGTCGGCCACGAGGTTGTAGAGATCATCAAACCGGCGACCGGGATCGGCCGCCGCCCAACGGTGCAGTTTCGTCTGCATTCCCAGTACCCGCTGCCCTGCCGTGAACGGCACCAGCAGCAGATCACCGATGTTCACCGGTGAGGCCTCTTCTGGCATTACCCCAACTTCCCTGCTCGATTCGCTGTCGCCCTTCCCCATGCGGACGGTTTTCCCGCCCTCGGAGTACTACGGCGACTCCGCCCCACCACAGAGCCCCTCGGCGGGCAATGCACCTATCCACATCTGGGACACCGGATTGCGCCCAGGCATGGAAAGCTCGCGGTGGTTCCCATGTTCACGTGTTCCCGATCGACGAGTGAGGCACTCAGCTTTACCCCGGCAGCCCCTGTGAATACGCCACAGACTTTCTCCACAGACTACCCAGGAATACAATCCCAGGCGGGCGCTACACCCTTCACTTGGTTCACGCGCACTGCGATACCGACTCAGATCCGCCAGGTTTCGAGTCGGCTCCACATAACGAGGCCTCAGACACTGATTCCTATTCGTATACCTTCTCGTCTCGCTCACCGAGCCCGCACCATCTGGCAGTGCTGGCACGACTCGACTTTGTCAGGGCCGCTTGCCACCTCAATCCACCCATTCCCGTGAATCAGGCTGCCCTCAGCTTCACCGAACCACTGTGACGGTCCAGCGCCGGAGGTCTCTCACCTCCGATCGGACAAACACGCGCCTCATGGCGCACGAACACCACATGATGCGCGTCGCATTGTTTGGGCTTTTTCCGGCAGCCGGGGAAGGTGCATCCGCGGTCCCGCAGGATCAAAGCTCTGCGGATGGCCAGGGGTACCGTGCGGGTGCGTTGTCCGATGTCGAGGATGTCGCCCTTGCTGCCCAGCACGGCGGGCACGACGTAGGAGTCGCAGGCCATGCGGCGGATCTGGGCGGCGGAGTAGGACTCCTGCCCATGCAGTAGCCCGTATCCGGTGCCGTGCTTCAGGTCCTCCAGTGTCACCGACACCATCACCGTGAACGGTTCCCCCGCCTCGGTCGGCCCCTCCTCCGGGCACCCCGCTGCCACCCGCAGCACATCGGCGAACGCGTCGCCCTGCCGCTGGAACTTGCTCCGCCGGTCGGGTTCCTCTTTCGTGCTGGAGGGTTTCGCTCTCGGTTCGATCAGCCCGGTCAGCACCGCCGCGGTCTCCGCGTCCAGGTCGAAGGTGCCGCGTAGCCGCCCGCCGCGGGTTTCGCGCCAGTCCAGGAACCGCTCCGGCCGCGCCAGCTCCTCCTCGCGGGGCGGATTCCCGTCCTGGTCCAGCCGCGCCAGGATCTCCCGGCCCAGGGTGGTGACGGTGTGGGGGTCGTACTCCCGTGCCGCCTTGGTCAGCAAGGCTTCGGCGTGTTCCCGGTCGGGCAGGCTGACCGGCTGCGGGAACCGCGCCACGGTCGCCCGGATGGTCTCGATGTGTTCCGGCCCGATCGCGCCCTCGGCCGCGGCGGCGCCGACCTCGGGGAGGTCGGGTTCCAGGGGTATCCCACCTGGCCCGTGGCGCCGCACCACGGCCCGGGCGTGCGCCACCCGCTGCCGGGCGTCGTAGGCGTTGACCCGCAGGATCTCCCGCGTCAGCACCGGCAGGTCCCGGTAGCCCTTCCGGCTCGCGGTGCCGCGGCCGTCGAGTTCGGCCAGGACGGCCAGTTCCCGGGCATAGCCGGCTCGCCGCTGCTGTTCGAGGTCGCCCAGCGCGGCCAGGAGTTCCTCCTCGCTCATGCGGGAGGTGTCGATGCCGAAAGTCCTGGTCACAACCCCACAATACCGCGGAATCGACCACGTGTTCGATACACGATCGGGTGATGCTGGAATCGGGCAGCGAGCGTCAGCGTCTCGTGGCCAGCATCCTGCCCAGTTCGGCGAGCTGCTCGGTGCTGAGTGCGTTGACCGCCCAGAGCCGATAGGTGGGCGCGCCCGTCCGGTATATCTCCAGGGTCCGGTGGCCTGGTCCGTAGTTCGGGACCTCGGGCCCGAGCTGGAGCACGGCGTCCGAGCTCAGCCGCAGGCGCTGCGAGCCGCAAACCAGCTGCCGGTCAGCTTCCGTTTCCGCATCGTCGAACGACCGCGAAGCCCGGAGACCGACCAGGGCCGTCCGGTTGCGCGGTGCCGGATCCAGCACCACCTCCGCGAGCCCCGTCGGCTCCAGTCCGGAGCGCTTCTCGTACGCCACCTCGAGCCGCGTATCGGGCAGGACCCGCTGCACGAGGCTCTGGAACTCCGCGGTGGTGATCACCGACGAGAGTTCGCCGCTCCCGCCCAGCTCCATTTCGTGCGTCGTGATACCGGAGGCGGGCGGCGGCTGTTCCTCCCGTGTCCTGCATGCGCGGTCGTCCACCACCTGCCAGCCGGGCAGGACCCCGGGCTGGGGCTCGTCGCGTTGCAGACCGGACGCGGCCGGTATCCGCTCGGCGCCGCCGGGTCCGTCCGGCCGCAGCATCGTGATCCCGGCGCCGAGCCCGCCGACCAGTGCGATCACGGCGGCGGCCGCGCCCCATCGCTGGTAGCGCAGGCGGCGCCGGCCGCGGGTGAGGATCGCGTCCAGCATCTCCTCCGCCGGGGCGGGCTGGTAGTCCTCGCCGATCCGGCGCAGCGTCGTCCTCAGCTCGTCGTCGTCGAACATGGCCGACTCACCGCCTTCAGCTCGAGTTCCCCGAAGAGTCCCTGGTAGCGCTCACGCAGCGCCTCCAAACCGCGCGAGGCATGGCTTTTGACCGTGCCCACCGAGCAGCCCAGCGCCTTCGCCACCTGCTCGATGGAGAGGTCGTAGCCGAACCGCAGCAGTACCACCGCTCGTTGCCGCGGCGGCAGCTCCAGCAGCGCGGCGTGTAGTGGTTGCCGCTCCACCTCGGTGAGGTCCGCCGCGACCGCCACCTCCGGCGGCTCGGCCATCACCCGCTCCCTGCTCCGGCCGCGTCGCCGGTTGTCGAGGAACAGCCTGGTCACCACGGTGCGCAGGTAGGCATCCGCGGTTGCCGTGCGGACCTTGGGCCAGCGAGCGTAGATCCGCACGAACGCGGCCTGCGCGATCTCCTCGCTCTCCGCGCGGTCCCCGCACAGCGCGTAGGCGTACCGGCACGCCAGATCGAACCGGTGCTCGAAGAACTCGGCGAACTCCCGGTCCCGTGCCGATCGTGACTGCACCCGGCACCTCCGTACCCGCCACCACGTTCGTGGCTCTCGACCTCCTCTACGCGCGACGGCCGCCGGATGTTGAGCTCCCGCGGAAGAATGATCGAAATGATGGCTATCGTCACACTCCGCAACATCTCTGGACGGCTCGCTGTACGCCGCACCCGGCCGGAAAGTTGCGCCCACGCGGCCACAACAATGCCGTCTCCATCGGCGTATCCCGGGGCATGGAACCTCGCCGAGCAGCATCAATGGGGGTGTCGGCGCTGTGTCTCGTACTCGTGTCGACCAGTTGCGGCAGCCCGCTCTACTCCCGGCGGCCCGCCGCGCAACCGGCCGAGCTCACCCTCTCCAGGGTGACGACCGCTCAGGCCGCTCGGCCCTCTCCGTCACCGCAGGTAATCGACTCCGCGGCCGTGCTCGACGCCGTGCGGGAGACCGCCCCCGCCGTGACCCCTGGCCTGCTCGTCTTCGACCGGGACAGCGGGACCTCGCTACTGGAGGCCAACGCCGACCGGCGGTTCCGGGCCGCCTCGCTGACCAAGCTGCTGATCAGTATCGACCTGCTGAGCCGGGCGGGTGGACCGAGCGCGGGAGTCAAGGACCACCTGCGCCGGATGCTGGAGCTCAGCGATGACGAGATCGCCAGCCGCCTCTGGGTCGAGCACGGCCGCGGCGCGATCGTGACCAGGGCGGCCCAGCACATCGGGCTGTCCGACACCAGCCCGCCGGAGAACCCCGGCCGTTGGGGTGACACCCGCACGACCCCGCGGGACGTGCTGCGGATCTATCGCCACATCCGCACCGAACTGCCTGCCGGGCACCGTGAGCTGATCGTGTCCGCGCTGGCCAAGACCCGCAAGGTCGCGGCGGATGGCTGGAACCAGCACTTCGGCATCCCGGACGGCATGTCGCTGCGCTGGGCGGTCAAACAGGGCTGGTCGGACAGCCCAGAGGACAACGTGGTGCACAGCACCGGCCTGGTCGGTCCGCACTGGCGGTACGTGGTCGTGCTGCTCGCCGAGGCCCCCGCGGGCACCCGCTGGACCCCGTTGCGTGCGGCGGTGACGGCCGCGGCCTCGGCGATCGAACCACAGCTGCCCGGCGGCTGAGCCGGTTTGTCAGCGCGTGGTCAGTGCGTGGTGCGCGGGCACCGGAAACCTCTCCGGTACGAGGAGAGGAGATCCAGGGATGGCCGAGACCACGCCCGCCGCACAGGCGGCACGCCCGATACCGATGCAGCGCCGCTGCCCCTTCGACCCGCCCGAGGAGCTGGGGCGGCTGCGTGCCGAGCGGCCGATCAGCAGGCTCGCCTATCCGGACGGGACGCTGGGCTGGCTGGTGACCGAGTACGCCACCGCGCGGCGGCTGCTGGCCGACCGCCGGTTCAGCTCCCGGATGGAGCTGATGCACTCGCCGATCCGCACCCCGGACCCGGAACCCACGCCGCCGGGGATGTTCATCTTCATGGACCAGCCGGAGCACACCCGGTACCGCAAGCTGCTCACCGGCCAGTTCACCCTGCGCCGGATGCGGCAGCTCGAACCGCGGATCGCCGAGTTCGCCGAGGGGCTGCTGGACGACCTCGAGCGGCATGGTCCCCCGGCCGATCTGGTGCGGCATTTCGCGTTGCCCCTGCCCTCGCTGGTGATCTGCGAGCTGCTCGGGATTCCGGAGGAGCAGCGGGAGTTCTTCCAGCACCACACCGCGGAGATGGTCCGCCCGGACCTGACCCCCGAGCAGTCCGCGGAGATCGACAAGGCGGTGTTCGGGTTCCTCGACGAGCTGGTCGCGCGCAAGCGGGCAGAGCCTGCCGACGACATCCTCAGCGGGCTGCTGGCCGAGGCGGAGCTCTCCGCGGACGAAGCGGTCGGGATGGCCACGATCCTGCTGGTCGCCGGGCACGAGACCACCGCGAACATGCTCGGCCTCGGCACCTTCGCGCTGCTGGAGCATCCCGGGCAGCTGGCCGCGTTGCGCGCCGATCCCGGGCTGATGGACGGGGCGGTGGAGGAGCTGCTGCGGTACCTGAGCATCGTGCAGTACGAGATCAACCGCACCGCACTGGAGGATGTCGAGCTGGACGGGCAGCTGATCAAGGCGGGGGAGCCGGTCACCGTGTCGCTGCCAGGAGCCAACCGCGACCCGGCCCGGTTCGACCGGCCGGACGAACTGGACGTCACCGCCTCGGCTGCCGGTCACCTGGCCTTCGGGCACGGCGTGCACCAGTGCCTCGGCCAGCAGCTGGCCAGGGCTGAGATGCGGATCGGGTACACCGCCCTGCTGCGCCGGTTCCCGGGTTTACGCCTCGAGGTGGCACGGGAAGACGTGCCGTTGCGTACGGATCGCGGTATCTATGGGGTGTACCGGTTACCCATCAGTTGGTAGGAGGAACGATGAAGATCGAGGTGGACACCGAGGTCTGCTGCGCGGCCGGGATGTGCGCCCTCACCGCTCCGGACGTCTTCGACCAGGACGAATCCGACGGTACCGTGATGCTGCTCGAACCGGCCCCTGCCGCGCAGCACCACGCGGCGGCCAGGGAGGCGGCCGAGCTGTGTCCTTCCGGCGCGATCACGGTGACCGACTCAGAGTAGGAGTGTGCATGACGTCGACCCTTGACCGGTCCACCGAGTCCACCAGTGGACGGAAGCCCATCCTGGAGGGCCGGGCCGGTGCCGCACGGCAGGTGGCGGTGTACGTGTTCATCGGGTTGCCGTTTCTCGCGTTGCTCGCCGCCATACCGTTCCTCTGGGGCTGGGGGCTTGGCTGGCTTGACCTCGCGCTGGCGGTCGGGTTCTTCTACCTGACCGGGCTCGGCGTGACCATCGGGTACCACCGGTATCTGACGCACGGGGCGTTCAAGGCGACCCGGCCGATGCGGATCGCCTTGGCCATCGCGGGGAGCATGGCCGTGCAGGGACCACCGATCACCTGGGTCGCCAACCACCGTAGGCATCACGCCTTCGCCGATCGGGAGGGCGACCCGCACTCACCGTGGCTGTTCGGCACCTCGCCCTCCGCGGTGCTCAAGGGGTTCTGGCACGCGCATATCGGCTGGAACTTCAGCCGGGACCTGACCAACAAGCAGCGGTTCACCCCGGACCTGTTGAAGGACAGGGACATGGTCTGGGTGAACAAGCTGTTCTGGTTGTGGACGGTGCTGACCCTGCTGCTGCCGGCCGCGATCGGCGGGCTGGTCACCTGGTCCTGGTGGGGCGCGCTGACGGCGTTCTTCTGGGCTGGGCTGGTCCGGGTCGGCGTGCTGCATCACGTCACCTGGTCGACCAACTCGATCTGCCACATGATCGGGGACCGGCCGTTCAAGAGCAGGGACAAGGCGGCCAACTTCTGGCCACTGGCCGTGCTCTCCTTCGGGGAGTCCTGGCACAACCTGCACCATGCCGATCCGACCTGCGCCCGGCACGGGGTGCGGCGGGGCCAGATCGACACCTCGGCCCGGCTGATCTGGCTGTTCGAGAAGTTCGGCTGGGTCTCCAACGTGCGCTGGCCCACGCCGAAACGAGTGGCCGCGCTCACCAGGGAGTGAGCCGACGACCGGCGGTCAGGCGCCGCGGTGTCTGCCCGCCGGCTCGTCCTCCTCCTCGGTGGCTTCGGCTTCGCCGGTTTCCTCGGCGGAACCGGACGCCTCGGCGGTCTCGGTGGAGCCGTCCGCCGGGGCCTCCGGCTGCTGGCTCGGTTCCTGGCTCGGCGGAGTGAAACCGAACTCGTCCCGGATAGCGGCGAAGATCGGGGTCCCGCCGTGTTCGGCGGTGGCCTCGTCGATTGTGCCCATTGTTGTCCTTCCCTCCCCGCACGGGAAGCACGGCGCCCGCGAGCCACGGCCCCACGCGGCACAAGCTGGCGGGGGTACCCCCATGCGGTTCTTCCCGCGGTACCGGTCCCGTCCCCACGCCCGGCCACCGCATTGTGTGTAACCGGAAGTAATACTACCTACCGACCGTGAGCGGTCGATCAAGCACCGGCCCGCATCCGGGCCGGGAACGGTCCCGAAGCCGCCGTTATCCGCGTTGCGAACGGACCCCGAGCAGGACATCCTCCCAGGCCGGCACGACCGGGTGATTCTTCTTACCCTTGGCGGGCCTGGCTTGCGGCGCCTGGCCCGGCTGCCGGGCCGCGCCGGTGTCCTCGGCGGGTACCTGCGGGAGCTCGGTGGTGTCGTCCTCCTCCGGCTCCGGGATCGGGGCCTCGATCACCGTGCCGCCGGAGGCGACCGCGCCGCCTGTCGTGCCGTAGTCGAGCGTGGGCTGCTCGGTGTCCGGGTGCGGCTCGGCCTGCCCGATCGAGCGCAGCGTGCGGGGCGCCCGGTTGGCATGCGGGTTGAGCAGGTCCTCGGCGAGCTCGTCCAGCGCGGACACCGTGCCACCGTGTGCCCCCGGTGCGAAGGACCAGTGCGCGCGGTTGTCCGAGCGGCCCGCCTTCCAGTGCAGGCAGACCACCCACTTGCCGTCATCGCCGCGCCAGGAGTCCCAGTCCGCCTGCCCGTAGTCCTGCCCGAGCACGCCGAAGGAGTGCGCGACCACCTCGCCGAGGGTCTGCACATCCGGCCCGTCCTCGCGCACCGGGTGCGCCCGCTGGGCCAGTTCGGCGGTACGGGACCGCTCGAGCAGCACGGGGTAGGCGAATCGTTCGACCCGCTGCACCGGGACGCCCGCGGTGGTGGCCACCTGCTCGACCGACTCCCCTGCGCGGATACGGCTCTGGATCTCGCGTGGACGCATCTGGCTCTCCAGCTCGATTTCGATCTGGCCGAGACGGGTCACGTCACCGCGCGCGGCCGCGCGCAGCCGCTCGTCGGCCGGCAACAGGAAACGCTCACGGCGTGCCGGGTCTTCACACACGATGGACTCGCCGTCCTCGTGCAGCCCGACTACCCGCAGCGTTCGCATTGCTCCGCCTCCCGACACCCGTTTCACCGCTGTGGGTGCCCAGGCTAGGACGGCGCGTCGGCTTGACGCGCGAGGCGCGCCGAGCCTTCACCCGATCTGTTTGTGATCTTGATGAATGACCTTGCCGAACAGCCGGGCCCGGTCGGGGATCGGTGTCGCTGGCACGCAGGTTACGGTCTTGCGGTGCTCGATTGGCGTGCGCCACGCCCGGCGGTGCTGATTCTGCTCCTCGCCGAGGTCGTGATCGTCGGCGTGTTGCTGGCGTGGAAACACCTGGACGGCTTGGACCTCGAGGTGTACCGGCTCGGTGCGGATGCGCTGCTCACCAGTGGCGACCCGTATGGCGTGCTGCCGCCGACCAGGGACGGCACCGTGCTGCCGTTCACGTACCCGCCGTTCGCCGCGCTGGTGTTCGCTCCGCTGCTGGTGCTGCCGCTGGACCTGGCGCTGGTGCTGCTCACCCTGGTTTCGGTGCTGGCGCTGGGCGCGGTGGTCGCGCTGTGCCTCGCGGGCGCGGACCGGCCAGCCGGAAACGCCCTGAACGTGGCGATTACGACGTCAGACGTTGCGAACGGCACATTTGGGACATCTAACGTCTCGAAAGCCACGTTCAGGGCACGGCTGTGGGTGGTCGGCGGCGCCGCGCTGGGGGTGCAGGCGGTGGCGCTGCTGAGCGAGCCGGTGCGGGCCACCCTCGGGTTCGGCCAGGTCAACTTGCTGCTGATGCTGCTGGTCGCGGTGGACATCCTCGGCCCGAACTGGCGCTACCGTGGGGTGCTCATCGGGCTGGCCGCGGTCGTCAAGCTGACCCCGGCCGCCTTTCTGCTGTTCTTCCTGTTGCGCAAGGACTTCCGCGCGGTGGCCAGGGCGGCACTGGTGTTCGGCTGCTGCGGTCTGCTGGCCTGGCTGCTGGCGCCATCGGCCTCGGTGCGCTACTGGACCGAGCTGATCTTCGCAAGGGAACGGGTCGGCGACCCCGGCTACATCGGCAACCAGTCCCTGCGCGGGTTGCTCGCCCGGCTCGGCCCGCCAGCCGAGACGCTGGTGTGGGTCGCCGTGGTGCTGCTGGTGCTGGCGGCGACCGTGCTGCTGATGCGCCGCGCGCTGGCCGCCGGGCGCCCGGTGCCCGCGCTGCTGGCCTGCGCGCTGGCCGCGTTGCTGGTCTCGCCGGTCTCCTGGACGCACCACTGGGTGTGGTGCGCGCCGGTGCTCGGCGTGCTGGTGTGGTCCGGCCTGCGCGGCGGGCCGACCCGAGCCGTGTTGCTGCTCGGGTCCGCCGCCCTGGCCGCGGTGGTGTTCCTGTGGAGCCCGCTGTGGGACTACCGGCAGGTGTGGCCGGTCAGGGAAAGCTATGTGCTGACCGGCCTGCTCCTGCTCGGGTTACTTGGCCTGACGCTCGACGACCCACTCGATCGCGCGGGTAAGCGCGGTGACATCGTCCGGCTCGATCGCCGGGAACAGCCCGACACGTAGCTGGTTGCGGCCCAGCTTGCGGTACGGCTCCACGTCCACGATGCCGTTCGCGCGCAGGGTCTTGGCCACCGCGGCGGCGTCCACGTCCTCGGTGAAGTCCACCGTGCCGACTACCTGCGAGCGGTGCGCGGGATCCTGCACGAACGGGGTGGCGTAGGAGGTCTTCTCGGCCCACTCGTACAGCCGGGTCGAGGACTCCCCGGTGCGCGCGGTCGCCCAGTCCAGGCCCCCGTTGCCGAGCATCCACTCGATCTGGTCGGCCAGCAGGAACAGGGTGGCCACCGCGGGGGTGTTGTAGGTCTGGTCCTTGCGCGAGTTGTCCAGCGCGGTGGTCAGCGAGAGGAACTCCGGGACCCACCGGTCCGAGCCGCCGAGCTCGCCGATCCGGTCCAGCGCGGCCGGGGACATCAGCGCCAGCCACAGCCCGCCGTCCGAGGCGAAGGACTTCTGCGGGGCGAAGTAGTAGACGTCGAAGTCCTCGGCCTTGACCGGCAGGCCGCCCGCGCCGGAGGTGGCGTCGATGGCGACCAGGGCGCCCTCGCTGCCCGCGGGCCGCCGCACCGGCACGGCCACGCCGGTGGAGGTCTCGTTGTGCGCCCAGCCGATCAGGTCGGCGCCCTGCTGGTAGCTGATCTCCGGGGCGGTGCCCGGTTCGGCCTCGACCACGATCGGGTCGGCGAGGAACGGCGCGCCCTTGGTCACCTTCGCGAACTTCGAGGAGAACTCGCCGTAGGTGAAGTGCTGCGCACGTTCCCGCACGAGGCCGAACGCCGCGGCGTCCCAGAACGCGGTGGTGCCGCCGTTGCCGAGCACGACCTCGTAGCCCTCCGGCAGGGAGAACAGCTCGGACAGACCCGCCCGCACCCTGCCGACCAGTGACTTCACCGGCTTCTGGCGGTGCGAGGTGCCGAGCAGCGCTGCGCCCTCCTTGGCGAGGTTGGCGATCTGCTCCTGGCGGACCTTGGAGGGGCCACACCCGAAGCGGCCGTCGGCGGGCTGTAATTCGGCGGGAAGGGTCAACTCAGCTGGATCGGTCATGCCCGGCAGTCTCTCAGGTGACCGGCCGCCCCGCCGTGACGTGGGTTACCCCGAGGCAGGGCTCACCGGTCCCGCCAGCCGGCCTCGTCCACCCCGCCAGGGATCGGGGCGGTGGGGTCGTAGGGCGTACGGGTGAAGATGAAGGTGGCCAGGTCCAGGTGGTGCGGGTTGCCCTCGGCGTCGCGCACCACCCGCAGCGTCTCGCCCGCGTAGTAACCGTCCAGCCCGAGCCAGCTGTCCCCGGACTCGTCCAGCGGCCGGAAGCGCGAGGCCCGCCCGTTCCCGTTCACCGGGGACAGGTTGAGCCAGCCGCCGGGCAGCAGGCGCAGGTGGAATGGTGCCGGGCCCCAGTGCCACAGTCCGGTCAGCGCGAGCAGGCCCGCGGGCACCGGCGACGGTCGCCACGGGGCAGGCAGTTTCGGCTCGTGCTCGTCGGCGATGCCGATCAGGTCGACGGTGGTGCCCAGCGGGCCCACCCCGGCGGTGGTGTTCGCCAGGAACAGCGCGCCGGTGCCGGTGGCCGGATCGGTCAGCGTGCAGGCAAGGAAGCCCGGCATCGAGCCGGTATGCCCGGCCAGCCTGCGCCCGTCGACCCTGGCCAGCTGGAAGCCGAGGCCGTAGCCCGCGGTCCAGGCGTCGCCGTCGTCCACGGTGGCCACCTCGCGCATCTCGGCCACGGTGTCCGGGTGCAGCACCTCGCCGGTGTGCCCGCCGACGAAGGCCGTCCACCTGGCCAGATCGTGCACGGTGGACCACAGCTGGCCCGCGGGCGCCATCGCGCCCGCGTCCGGGGCGGGCTCGGGCAGCAGCACGTCCGCGAAGGGGTGCACGGCCCAGCCCTGCGCGTGCTTGCCCTCCGGGTGCGGGCTGGTGCGGGACATGCCGAGGGGCTGCAGGATCTCCGCGCGCAGCGCATCCAGCCAGCTGTGGCCGCGCAGCCGGGCCACCACCTCGCCGAGCACGCCGTAACCGGAGTTGGAGTAGTGGAACCGCCTGCCGGCCCGGTGCTTGAGCTCCTGCGGGGTCAGCCCGGCCGCGAGTTCGTCCCAGTCCCCGCCCTCGCTGCGTTCCCACCAGGAGCCGGGCGACTCGGAGGTGAGCCCGCCGGTGTGCGCGAGCAGCTGTGCGATCGTGCGGTCGCCGAGGCTGGTGCCGGGCAGGTGCTTGTCCACCTGGTCGTTCAGGTCCAGCCTGCCCTCGTCGCGCAGCCGCATGATCAGCGCGGCGACCAGGGACTTGGTGATCGAGCCCAGCCGGTACTGGGTGTCGTTGTCCGGCGCCTCGTCGCCGACGAACCCGCGCGCACCGGACCACACCAGCTCGCCATCGCGGACCACGCCCGCGACCAGGGATGGTGCGCGCCCCATCGACTGCTCGGTGGCGATCCGGCGAAGCAGGGCGAACTCGGTCGTAGGCAGCATGAGGTGCATTCTGCCTTGCCCGGCTCGATACTTAGGTCAGCAACCCACGATCGGCGGCCGAGTGGAGGCAACGGGCAGCTTGGCTATATCGCGTGACGTCCGACCATTCGTACGCGGCACCGGAGTTCGTGAGTTACTGACGAGTTTCTCGGGGTTGACCGCGAGGTCGTCGCTAGAGTGAGTTCACCATGACCAATGGTGTTACTCCCCCAGCAGATCTGACCGAGTTCGCCCGTTGGGCGTTCGGCGCGGTCACGGTCAACACCCACCGCGGCTGGTACGCCGAATGGCTGGTGCGCAACGCGCTGGGCGACTCTGCGGAGCGCCGTGGCGAGTGGGCACCCGTCGACCTCATCACTCCCGACGTCAAGGTCGAGGTCAAGTGCACCGGGTCGATGCAGGATTGGTTGCCTGGACTCGACACGCATGGGCGGCCCAAACCGCCGTCACCGCCTGATTTCAGTGGCCTGGTGGCGCGTCGATGGACGGGCTACGGCAACGTCTATACCGAACCGATGGTGCTTGCCGACGCTTACGTGTTCGCTGTGCATACCTGCACCGACCGCGTCAGCTACGACGTCGGTGACTCCCGCCAGTGGAGCTTTTACGTGGCCTCGGGCGCCACCGTTCAACGGTGGAGGCAGAAGAGTATTCGGCTGACGGTGTTGAAACAGCGCGGCGTGCCGGAATTCTCCCTGGCCGAGTTGCCCTGGGCAGTCCGGTCGCATGCCGAAACTCCCGAGGGTGCGGATGCGTTCGACTGGTCTCCCTTTCTCGAATCGATGTCCTCTTCGGCGCCTGAATAGGATGAGTGGGTTATCGGTCAGGGCAGCAACGGTCGTCCGGTTCGACGGCGGTAGGCCAGCGGTCAACGGTCGAGGCTGCCGGTGGGCTCCTTCTCAGACGTTGATGTGCTGGTTGCCGGTTGGGCCGGTCAGTTCGAGACCGATCCGGCCGATGGGCGGTGTGCAGCTGTCCGAAGCTGTAGCGGGGCTGGTTTGTACGCATTGCCGGTGTCGTGCGGGGCCAGCTACCCGGTGCCGTCGAGCGCAGGGACCGCCAGGCCCTGCTGCTGCGCGAGCGGAACCCGCTGGTGCTACACGCGCTCATCCACGAGGCCGCCTGCGCACGGTCGTCCGCGGGCCGGAGTCATGGCCGCGCAACTCGACCACCTGATCACGATGAGCGAGCTGCCGCACGTCACCATCCAGGTCGTTCCGCTCGACCACGGCGCCATGACCGGGCCGTTGGTCCTGCTCAGCTTCCCGGAGGAGGACGAACCGGATTCCGCCTACGCTGAGAGCGTCACCGGGCTCGGCACCGTGGAGAAGCCCGAGGACGTGGCTGGTCTCTCCGATCTGGGAAGCGATAGCCGCCACCGCGCCAGCGTCCCAGCGGTCGGCGGAGATCATCGGGAGTGCAAAGGGATTGAGGTATCGACGCATGATCACTGATCAGGGATGGCGCAAGAGCAGCTACAGCAACTCGGAGATCGCCTGTGTGGAGCTCGCCGTCGGGGAGGACTCGACCATGGTGCGAGACACCAAGGACAGGGAACGCGGGCACCTGACGTTCGAGCGCGCGGCGTTCCGCGCGTTCCTTGCCGAGGTACGGGCTGACTAGCAGCCGGGCTCTGTCCCGAGGGCGGCCGCACCGGTGCGGCCGCCCTTGCTCAGGTCAGCAGGCCGCGGCGCATGGCGGTGGTGACTGCTGCGGTGCGGTCGGATACGTCGAGTTTGCTGAACACGCGTAGCAGGTGGGTTTTCACGGTGGCTTCGCTGATGTGCAGGGCTTGCCCGATGTCGGCGTTGGTGTGGCCGCGGGCGACCAGGTGGAGTACTTCGATTTCGCGGGCGGACAGTTGTGGTTGGGCGGGGGTGCGGACCTGGTTGACCAGCCTGCCTGCGACCGAGGGTGCGAGCACGGTCTCGCCGCGGGCCGCCGCCCGGATGGCGCCAGCCAGTTCCGCCCTGGAGGCGTCCTTGAGCAGGTAGCCCGAGGCGCCCGCCTCCACCGCGCGCAGGATGTCCGCGTCCGTCTCGTAGGTGGTCAGCACCACCACCTTGGCCTCAGGGGCGTCCCGCCGTAGCTGCCTGGTGGCGTCCACCCCGTCCATCCCCGGCATCCGCAGGTCCATCAGCACGACCTCGGGCCGCCGGATGCCCACCAGCGCGACGGCCTCCGTGCCGGAACCGGCCTCGCCGACCACGGTGAGATCGTCCTCGGCCTCCAGCATCCCGCGCAGCCCCTCGCGGACCACCGGGTGATCGTCAACCAGCAGCACCCTGATCATGCCGGCACCTCCAGATGCACCCTCGTCCCACCCTCTGGTCCACTGTGTACCGTCAGCTGCCCGCCGACCTGCTCGGCCCGCGCGCGCATCCCGCGCAGGCCGAAACCCTCCGCGGGTGCGGCCGGATCGAAGCCGCGGCCGTCGTCGGAAATACTCAGCCGCACACGCCCGGCCACGACCGCGAGCTCCACCGAGGCCGTACGCGCGCCCGCGTGCCGTAGCACGTTGGCCAGCGACTCCTGGGTCGCGCGCAGCAGCACCACCTCGGTCGCGGTTGGCAGCTTCGGCAGTTGCCCTTCGATGACGCAGTCCACGGTGAGCCCGGTGGCCTCACCAGCCCGCTCGGCCTGCCGCCGGATCGCCTCCGCCAGCGAGGACGAACCCAGCGCGGGCGGTGCCAGCGCGGTCACCATTGCGCGCGCCTCGGCGAGGTTCTCCCGCGCCGTTCTTCCCGCCAGCTCCAGATGCCGCCGCGCCGCGGCCGGGTCGGTATCCACTTCGGACTCCGCGGCCTGGGTCAGGGTGACGATGCTGGTGAAGCCCTGCGCAAGGGTGTCGTGGATCTCCCTGGCCAGCCGCTCCCGCTCGGCGGCGGAACCCGCCTCGTGCGACAGCCTGGACACCTCGGCCTGACTGGCCTCCAGCTGGGTGATCAGCCGCTTACGCTCCTCGCTCTGCCGGTCCAGCCGGTCCACGTAGATCCCGAACACCGAGCCCATCAGGGTGATCGCCAGCCCCGCCGCGACCAGGGAGACGCCCGCGGACACCGAGTTCACCGAGTGCAGCGTCAGCAGCGTCGGTATCAGCATCGCGGTGACGAACACCGGTATCGCCCGTTTCGGCCGCAGGCACATGAAGATCATCGGGCCCAGGACGAACATCGCCATCGAGTTGCTCGGCCCCGCCAGCACCGAACCGAGGAACAGGGCCAGCTGGCTGGCCAGATACAGCCGCAGCTGCCGGGCCGGACCCTCGGCCAGGATGAACCGCCTGCCCCAGGCGAAGTAGTTGACGCCGATGGCGATCAGCAGCGCGGCGGCGACGATCCGCCCCACGCCGGTGAGGTCGTCCTCGTACCCGGCGAGCACGACGAGCGCGGTCAGCACCACCGTGAAGTAGGCGTCCCACAGCCAGAACCACCGGTGTCCCGCGTCCTTGCCCTGCTCACTCACTCCGCCCGGTTGGTCCACCGGAAGGTCAGTCTGCACAGCAGCAGCCCCGCCACGCACCAGGCTCCCAGCACCAGCGCCGTCGTCGCCAGCTCCCATTGCCCCGCCACCTCCCGAGCTGCCATGTGCTCCGGCAGGAACACCGAGCGGAATCCCTGGCAGATCCACTTGACCGGAAACAACGACGACACCGACACCATGACGGCAGGCAGCGCCCCGATCGGCACGAACACACCCGATGTGAACTGTAGCCCGACGTAGACCAGCTGCATTCCGGCCGAGGCGCCGCTGACCGAGCGGGCCATCCCACTGGCCGCCACCCCGAGCAGGCCGCAGCTGATCGTGCCGAGTACGAACAGCCAGCCGAGGTTCAGCCAGTCCGCGGCGGTGTCCGGCAGCCGCAGGCCGAACAGCGGCATCGCGATCGCCAGCATGAGCACCAGCTGCGCCAGGCTGGACACACCGACCAGGATCACCTTGCCGAGGAAGTACGCGGTGGCTGGCATCGGGGTGCCGCGCAGCCGCTTCAGCGTGCCGTCCTCCCGGTCCAGCGCGACCCCGATGCCCATGCTGACGAAGGAGGTCGAGATGATCCCGGCCCCGATGATGCTGGCCGCGAACACCTGGCTGGCGGTCACCCCGCTCGGGAAGGTCTCGTCGAAGATCGTGCCCAGCAGGACCATCAGGAACGCGGGCAGCGAGAAGGTGAACACCGCGTGCTCCCGCTGCCGGAAGAACTGGCGCAGCTCGATCCCGCCGCGGGCCAGCCCGATCCGCAGGACGCCGGGGTTCGCGCGCAGGGTGGTCGTCATCGGCGTTCTCCGATCAGTTCCAGGTAGGTGTCCTCGAGGCTGGGCCTGCGTACCTCCAGGCCGGGAATCTCCCCACCCCCAGCGGAGAGCTCCCGGATCAGCCCGGTCGGGTTGCCGGTCCGCCGCTCTTGCCTGCCCTCCGCGGTGGACCAGCTCACCGTGGCGGCGGCGGAGCCGCGCCCGCCGAGGGTGGCCGGGTCCCCCTCGGCGACGATCGACCCGCCCGCGATCACCGCCACCCGTCCGGCCAGCGCCTCCGCCTCGTCCAGGTAGTGCGTGGTGAGCAGGATCGTGGTCCCGTCCGCGGCCAGCAGCCGGACCAGGTCCCAGAACTGCCGCCGCGCCTCCGGGTCGAACCCGGTGGTCGGCTCGTCAAGGAACAGCAGTTCCGGCCGCCCGATGATGCCCAGCGCCACGTCCAGCCTGCGGCGCTGTCCGCCGGACAGCGCCTTGACCCTGCTGCCCGCCTGCCCCGCCAGCCCGACCTGCTCGATCACCTCGCCCGGCGCCCGCGGATCCGGGTAGTACCCGGCGTAGTGCCGCACTGTCTCGGCCACCGTCAGGTCGGCGGCGTCGGTGGCGGTCTGCAGCACGATCCCCAGCCGTGCCCGCCACCGGCCGCCCGCCCGGCCAGGGTCCTCGCCGAGCACCCGTACCTCCCCGCCGGAGCGCCTGCGATGCCCCTCCAGGATCTCCACCGTGGTCGTCTTGCCTGCCCCGTTCGGTCCGAGCAGGGCGAACACCTCGCCGCGCCGGATGTCCAGGTCGATCCCCGCCACGGCCGCCAGTCCGGCGTACTCCTTGCGCAGCCCGCGGGCCGTCACCACCGTCGTCTCTCCACCCATGTCCCCGATCCTGCGCGACCGGGCCGCCCGCGCGGGACGACCGGCGGATGGAATCCGGCTGTCCATCGAACGGTGGACAGGCGTTATTGACAAACTGTCTAACATGACATCGTGTCTACTAAGAGCTGGGTGACGGCGAGTGACGGCGTCCGCCTCGCGGTGCGGACCAGCGGGCCCGCGGACGCGCCGGTGGTGGTCTGTGTGCACGGCTACCCGGACAACGGCTCGATGTGGGACGGCGTGGTCGCCGAACTCGCGGACCGCTTCCGGGTCGTGGTCTACGACGTGCGTGGCGCGGGTGAGTCGGACAAGCCGAAGCGGCGCGCCGCCTACCGGCTCGACCAGCTGGCCGAGGACCTGGCCGCGGTGGTCGCCGCGGTCAGCCCGGACCGCCCGGTGCACCTGCTCGCGCACGACTGGGGCTCGATCCAGACCTGGCACGCGGTCACCGGGGAGTGGCTGCGCGGCAGGGTGGCCTCCTACACCTCGATGTCCGGACCCTGTCTCGACCACGCGGGCGCCTGGTTCCGCGCCCAGCTGCGGCCGCGGCCACGCGCGCTGCGCAACGCGCTCAGCCAGTTCCTGCACTCCGGCTACATCGGCTTCTTCCAGCTGCCGCTGATCCCCGAGCTGGCCTGGCGCCTCGGCCTTGCCCGCAGGGTGATCGCCGCGCTGGAGCCTGCCGAGCCGAACCCGCTGACCTCGGACGGGGTACGCGGAATCCAGCTCTACCGCGCGAACATGCTGTCCAGGATGCGCAGGCCGCGCCCGCGCGGCACCGACATCCCGGTGCAGGTGCTCGCGCCAACCGCCGACCGGTACGTCAGCATCCCGTTGCAGACCGAGATCCAGCGCTGGGTGCCGGACCTGCGGGTGCGCCACCTCAACGGCGGGCACTGGATCGCCAGGTCCAAACCCGCCGTGGTGGCCGGGGCCGCGGCCGAGCTGATCGACCACGTTGAGCACGGCACGGAAACCCGGACCCTGCGCCGGATCCGCGTGGTGGACGGCGGGAACAAGCACCGGTTCCCCGACCGGCTGGTGGTGGTCACGGGAGCGGGTAGCGGGATCGGCAGGGCCACCGCGCTGGCCTTCGCCGAGCAGGGTGCGGACGTGGTGCTCACCGATGTCAACGCCGAGGGCGTCGCGGAGACCGCCAAGCGGGCGCGCAGCCTCGGTGCCGTCGCCGCGGAGTACATAGTGGACTCAGCGGACGGCGAGCAGATGCGTGCCTTCGCCGCGCGGGTGCGAGACGAGCACGGAGTGCCGGACATCGTTGTGAACAACGCGGGTATCGGGCTCTCCGGGTCCTTTCTGGACACCACGGAGGAGGACTGGCAGCGGATCATCGACGTCAACCTGTGGGGCGTGATCCACGGCTGCCGGGCCTTCGCCGAGCAGATGGTGGACCGCGCCGAGGGCGGACATATCGTGAACGTCGCCTCGGCCGCCGCGTACCTGCCGTCCAGGATCCTCTCCGCCTACGCCACCACCAAGTCCGCGGTACTGACCCTGAGCGAGTGCCTGCGGGCCGAGCTGGCAGGACAGCGCATCGGGGTGAGCGCGGTCTGCCCTGGCATCGTGCGCACCGGGATCACCGCGAGCACCCGGTTCGCCGGGGTGGACGAGGCCGAGCAGCGGCGCAGGCAGGACTCCACGACCCGGCTTTACGCCCGGCGCGGGTTCGGCCCGGAGAGGGTGGCGCGGGACATCCTCCGCGCGGTGGAGCGCAACACCGCGCTGGCACCGTCCACACCGGAGGCGAAGGCCGCGCTGGTGCTGTCCAGGCTGACTCCCGGCCTGCTGCGCGCCGCGGCCAGACTGGACCCCAGCCCGAAGTGAGCGGCGGCCGGGTACACCCGCCCCGCCGGATGTCGCCATCGGCCCGGCGGGAGCAGCTGATCGCGGCGGCGCTGGAGCTGTTCAGCAGCCAGCCGCCGGAGCGGGTGTCGGTGGACGACATCGTAGCCGTGGCCGGGGTGTCCAGGCCGCTGTTCTACCGCTACTTCGCCAACATCCGCGAGCTGCACCTGGCCGCGCTGCGCTCGGTGACCGACGGCCTGATCGACCGGCTGGCCCGGCACGAGGAACAGGCCCCGCCGCTGGAGCGGCTGCGCGCCTCGGTCCGCGGGCTGATCGCGGTGGCCGACGAGTACCGCGCCGGGTACATCGCGCTGCTGCGCAGCGGGTCGGTGGTGGCGACATCGGAGACCGACGCCGTGGTGGACCGGGTGCGCAACCGGGCGGTGGAGCTGATCCTCGAGCACACCGGGATCGGCGAGCCGTCCCCGCTGCTGCTGGTCACCCTGCGCTGCTGGACGGCGGTGGTCGAGGGGGCGTTGCTCACCTGGCTACAGGAGGGCAACCCCGCCAGGGCCGAGCTGGACGGCTGGCTGGTCGACCAGCTGGTGGCCATGATCTCCGCCACCGCGGCCCACGATCCGGCGGTGGCGGAGTTCCTCGCTCACAGCAGTTCGACGTTCTCCCAGCCCTCGACCTCGTCCGGCCTGCGCGGGGCGGGGCCGACGTAGGTCGCCGAGGGGCGGACCAGCCTGCCGGTCCGCTTCTGCTCCAGGATGTGCGCGGCCCAGCCCGCGGTACGGGCCGAGGTGAACATCGCGGGCATCATGTGCGGCGGCACCTTGGCGAAGTCCAGGATCACCGCGGCCCAGAACTCGACGTTGGTCTCGATCGCCCGGTCCGGGCGGCGCTCGCGCAGCTCGGCCAGTGCCGCCTGCTCCAGCGCGGCGGCCACCTCGTAGCGCTCGGCGCCGAGCTCGCGGCAGGTGCGGCGCAGCGCCCTGGCCCTGGGGTCCTCGGCCCGGTACACGCGGTGCCCGAAGCCCATCAGCCGCTCCTTGCGGTCCAGGATGCCCTTGACCACGGCGCGGGCGTCCCCGGTCTGCTCCACCTCGGCGATCATCGGCAGCACCCTGGCCGGGGCGCCGCCGTGCAGCGGCCCGGACATCGCGCCGATCGCGCCGGAGAGGCAGGCCGCGACATCCGCGCCGGTGGATGCGATCACCCGCGCGGTGAAGGTGGAGGCGTTCAGGCCGTGTTCGGCGGCGGACACCCAGTACGCGTCCAGCGCCTTGACGTGCGCGGGGTCCGGGTCGCCGCGCCAGCGCACCAGGAACCGCTCGGTGATCGAGCTCGCCTCGTCCACCCTGGACTGCGGCACCGCGGGCTGCCCGATCCCGCGGGCGGACTGGGCCACGTAGGACAGTGCCATCACCGAGGCGCGGGCCAGCTGGTCGCGCGCGTCCTCATCGGAGATGTCCAGCAGCGGCTGGTAGCCCCAGATCGGCGCGAGCATGGCCAGCGCGGCCTGCACGTCCACCCGCACGTCGCCGGTGTGCACCGGGATCGGGAACGCCTCGGCGGGCGGCAGGCCGTGGCCGAAGCGGCCGTCGACGAGCAGCCCCCAGACGTCGCCGAAGGACACCTTGCCCGCGAGGTCCTCGATATCGACACCCCGGTACCGCAGGGCACCACCGTCCCGGTCGGGTTCGGCGATCTCGGTGCGGGCCGCGACGACACCTTCCAGGCCAGGACGGAAGTCATCGTCCGGCTGACCTGCAGGCGTCGTGGTCTGACTGTTCGAGACAGGCGCTGACGTAGTCACTGGAGGAGGCCTTTCACTGCGCGCGTTCCCCGGCAGGTGGTGGTGGCCCGTGCGGGGGCGACGCAGGTGGCGCGCATCCGCGCACGGTGTCACCAAACAGTGCTCCTCGAACCAGTCGGTAGCAACAGGAACAAGTGGTGCTTTCGGTCACGATTACGAGAACGATTCAGCCCGCTTTCGGCTGGGGCCGGAAATATCCCGGCCCCAGCCCGTCCTCAGCAGGAGTTGCGGGCCGGTTCGCCCGCGAACCGTGCGCCGAGCCATTCCATCGCGATCGGCCCGCCGACGGCGACTCCGGTGATGTGCTCGGCCAGCGGGATGGTCTTCCACTGCACGGTGCTGCCGAGCTCGCAGTACCTTGCGAGCAGCTTCCGGCCGGTGGCGTAGGGGATCAGCTCGTCGAAGGCCGCGTGGTACAGCAGCACCGGCGCGCTCGGCCGCTGCCCGCCCGCCCGGTTCTCGGCGAGCGTGGCCCGCCAGCGCGGGTGCTCGAGCGGGTCCGGCAGGGTGACCAGGTCGTTCAGCCGGGTGAACGGCGCCGCGGCTCCCAGCTCGATGACGCAGGCCTCCCGGATCCGGTCCATCAGCCTGCGCCCGCGGTCGTTCAGGATCTCCTCGAAGGGCACCTCGGGGTAGGCCGTTGCCAACCCGAGCGCGGCCCCGGCGACAAGGCCGAACGCCGGGCCGCCGTCGTTGAACCTGGCGACCTCGGCCAGGTCGGCAGGCACCCCGCCGGGGGCCGCGCCGACCAGCCGCAGGTCCGGGGCGTAACCGGGTTGCAGTTCGGCGGCGAAGGCCGCGGCCTGCCCGCCCTGGGAGTAGCCGAACACGCCGACCGGACCGTCCGCGCTCAGCCCGGCAGCCCCGAGCCGCTGCGCGGCGCGGGCAGCGTCCAGCATCGCGTGGCCAGCGGAACGTCCCGCGGTGTAGGTGTGCGTGCCAGGGGTGCCAAGGCCCTCGTAGTCGGTCAGCACCACAGCCCAGCCCTTGAGCAGGGCCTGCGCGATCAGCGCGATCTCGTTCTCGGTGCCGGTGCGCAGCCGGTAGGACGGGGCGCACTGGTCCCCGATCCCGTGCGTACCCACCGCATAGGTGACCAGCGGGCGCGGACCTTCGGTCCACGGCACCGGTGGCACCAGCAGGGTGCCGGAGACCGCGTTCGGCTGCCCGGTGGCCGAGGTGGAGCGGTACAGCAGCTGCCAGGCCCGCACCGGGGCCGGCAGCACCCGCAGTGGTTCGGCGAACACCTCCACCCGGCGCTGGCGCAGGATCTCGCCGGGTGCGCCGGGTGGCAGCGGGTCCGGGGGCCGGTAGAAGGGGTCCTGCGCCGGTGTGGGCGGGGCCGGGGCGGCCTGCGCTGGCGCGGCGACGGCGGTGCCGCCGCAGAGCGTCACGATCAGCAACAGCGGGACGAGCAGACGACGAGCCATGATGCTCTCCGAGTGATGTGAACTACAGTGGTCACAGCGATTACCACAATATAGGCCGAACGGCTCAATCCGGCAACGGTGGTGACCAGAAAAGGAGCGGCAGGGTGCGTACATATGGCGGGGTCCGGGTGGACCAGCGCCGGGCCGAACGGCGGGAACGGCTACTGGAGGCCGCGCTCGCGGAGTTCACCTCGACCGGGTATCAGGCGACCAAGATCGCCACGCTGTGCCGCCGGGCGGGGGTGTCCACCCGCAACTTCTACGAGGAGTTCGCGGCCAAGGAGGACCTGCTGCTGACCCTGCACGGGCGGATCAACGAGCTGGCCATGGCGCGGGTGAGCGGGGTGGTGGCCGGGCTGGGCGCGGACATCGGCCCCGCGGGCAGGATCGGCGCGCTGGTGGACGCCTTCGTCGCCACCGTGACCGGGGACCCCCGGCTGCCGCGGCTGAACTACGTGGAGGCGGTCGGCGTCAGCCCCCGGCTGGAGCGGCAGCACCAGGAGTGGGTACTGCGCTGGGCCGAGTTCATCGGCGCCGAGGCGGCGCAGGCCGCACAGCAGGGGTTCGCCCCGGCTCGGGACTACCGGCTGACCGCGATTGCGCTGGTCGGGGCGGTCACCGGGCTGCTGCGGGAGTGGCAGGCGCGCACCCCGCCGTGGCCGGTCGCCGAGATCGCGGCCGAGATCAAGGGGGTGATGCTGGCGGCGATCATGCGCGAGCCCGGCTGATCGGGTGGTGGTTATCACCGTTCAGGAGGTTTCCCCGCCAGGCAGGCAGGGCCTACCTTCGCGGAATAGAGGGGCCAGAAACGCCGTGGGCGGGTGCGGAGGTAGGCGAGCATGCCGGAGTTCGACGACGTGGACACGATGGGCGACCGCGGCGACCTGGCCTTGTGCCTGCCCGGTATGCGGGTCTCCTACGAGAGCGAGCCGCTGGAGGAGGCGGCGCTGGCCGAGACCTGGACCGAGCAGCTACAGCACTGGCTGGACCAGGCGGTCTCCGCCGGGGTCGCCGAGCCGAACGCCATGGTGCTCGCCACCGCCGACGCCGAGGGGCGGCCATCCTCGCGCACCGTGCTGTGCAAGGGGCTGGACGCCCGCGGGGTCGTCTTCTACACCAACTACACCTCGGCCAAGAGCCACGACCTGACCGCCACCCGGTACGCCTCGGTGACCTTCCCCTGGTACGCGCTGCACCGGCAGGTGACCGTGCGCGGCGAGGTGGAGAAGGTGGATGTCAAGGAGACCGCCGCTTACTGGGCATCCCGGCCGCGCGGCTCCCAGCTGGGTGCCTGGGCCTCCCCGCAGTCGCGGGTGGTATCCGGCCGGCGTGAGCTGGACAACGCGCTGCACAGCGTGCAACGCCGGTTCGCCGACGTGGAGCAGGTGCCGTTCCCGCCGCACTGGGGTGGCTGGCGGATCCGCCCCGACCTGGTCGAGTTCTGGCAGGGGCGGCAGGACCGCATGCACGACCGCCTGCGCTACCTGCGCACCGAGGACGGCTGGCGCCTGGAGCGCGTCGCCCCCTGACCACAGCAGCGGAAAAAGGGGTGCGCCGGGGTAGTTAGCGGGGCTAAGCTCCGCCGTCGTGACGGGTACGGGGGAGACCGGACGGCGGGGGCTCGGCTCGATCGTGGTGGACACCCGCCCGCTGCGTATCCCGGCCTTCCGCAGGCTGTGGATCTCCACCGCGGTCACCGCCGTCGGCAGCCAGCTCACCGCCGTCGCGGTGCCCAAACAGGTCTTCGACCTCACCGGCTCCTCCGGCTACGTCGGCCTGGCCAGCGCCGTGGCGCTGGCCCCGCTGCTGGTCTTCGGGCTGTGGGGCGGCGCCATCGCCGACACCGTGGACCGCCGCAAGCTGCTGCTGGTGAGCAACACCGGAATCGCGGTGAGCGTGCTGCTGCTGTGGGCGCAGGCCTTTCTCGCGGTGAACTCGGTCTGGCTGGTAATGGTGCTGCTCGGCATGGTGCAGGCCTTCGTCGCGGTGAACCTGCCGACCCGCAGTGCCATCATCGCCAGGCTCGTCCCGATGGACCTGCTGCCCTCCGCGGTCGCGCTCGGCTCCACCACCATGTTGTTCGGCCTGGTCTTCGGCCCGATGGCGGCCGGGGCGATGCTGCCCGTGCTCGGGCTGTCCACGCTGTACCTGCTCGACGGCGCCGCCCTGCTGCTGACCCTGCTGGTGATCCGGCTGCTGCCCGCCCTGCCGCCGCTGAACGGCCCTGCCCGGCGCGCGGGCCTGCGTGACGTCCTCGACGGCTTCCGGTACCTGGCCGCGAAGAAGATCCTGCTGGCCTCCTTCCTGCTGGACATCATCGCGATGGTGGTCGGCATGCCGAGGGCGCTGTTCCCGGAGATGGCCGAGCGGACCTTCGGTGACCCGCCGGGCGGCGGGCTCGCCCTCGGCTGGCTGTACGCGGCCATGGCGATCGGCGCGCTGGCCTGCGGCCTTGCCTCCGGCTGGCTGACCCGGATCCGCAGGCACGGCGTCGGGGTCACCGTCGCGGTATGCGCCTGGGGCGTCACGATGATCGGCTTCGGGCTTGCCGGCACCCTCTGGCTCGCGGTGCTCTTCCTCGCCCTCGGCGGGGTGGCCGACTTCGTCAGCATGGTGTTCCGCAACGCGATCCTGCAGGCCGCGGCCACCGACGAGATGCGCGGCAGGCTGCAGGGGGTGAACACGGTGGTGGTGGCAGGCGGCCCCCGGCTGGCCGATGTGGTGCACGGCTGGGCCGGTGCCGCCATGGGCACCACGGTGGCGACCAGCGGCGGCGGGATCCTGGTGGTGCTGTGCACGCTCGTCGCGGTCGCCCTGCTGCCCGCGTTCTGGCGCTATCGCCCGCCCGCCGGGGCGTAAAGCGGATTCGAAGCGTTCTCGAAGCGCGCCCTTCTACGTTCCTCCTCGCAAGATCCGAAACTGGGAGGAACCGGATGACCGAATACTCATCCAGTCCCGTGCGAGCGGGACGCGGATCCGGCCGGATGCCACGGCTGTTGCTGCTGGCCGTGCTCGCACTGGGCACCGTGCTGGTGGCCCCGGGGAGCGCTCAGGCGACCAAGTTCCCGGAGACCTACCTGGCCGACAGTCAGAGCCACGGTTATTGCTTCGTAGGGGGCGGCTGGTTCCAGTCGCGTAAGAACTCGGTCCACTACGCGATGGACAAGCTCGGCGACCCGACCGACATGACCACTTTCATGGAACGCGGTGGCGCCTACCCCGGTGACTGCAAACCGGGGACCGATGTCGCCTTCTTCGCCGCGGATCTGCCGGGCAACGTCCGCGGCCTGGCCCAGTGCGCGGACTGGAACTCCAGCGACCGGTGCAACAAGTCCAAGGTCACGATGGACTACCCGCAGCTGGACGAGGGGCCGTGGGACTGGCAGGACCGGCGCAAGACCGCGCTGCACGAGATCGGCCACACAGTGGGGCTCGGTCATCACTCGCCGGGCGCGCACGACTGCGCGATGCTCAGAGGCCCGATTCCGAACAAGAATCTCAAGTGGCGTCAGCTGCATCCGCATGACCACTACCACATCAACCGGCAGTACTGACCGGCCGCGAGCAGGTTTCGAAGGGAGGCAGAACGCATGACGAGAATGAGGACGGGCCGGATCTCGCTCGCGGTGGCAGCATTCGCCCTGACCGCGGCGGCCTGTTCCGGCGCGGACCAGCGAGCCGGATCGGACGACGCTGGTTCGGTGCGAGAGTTCACCGAGGCGGCCGGGAAGGGACTGAGCCTGGATTACGATCCGCTGGCGTCGCCGCGGGACGCGGTGCGGACGGCCGATCTGGTCGTCTCCGGCACCCTGGCCGAGGTGACCGACGGGATCCGGTTCTCCGGGCCCGCCGAGCAGACCGCGGCATTCGACGACACCTACGTGACCTTCGTGATCGAGGTGGAGCAGGTGCTCGCGGGCACACCCGGAAAGTCCACAACGGACACCGTGCATGTCGCGGTTTCCACCGGTGCCGGGGCGGGGCCGGAGCGGCTCTCCGCGCTCAACCCGCAAGCGAAGGTCGTCGCCGTGCTGGATGAGGTGACCACCTGGCGGCCGGGCCCGCGGGTCACCGTGCAGCCGCCGGCGGGCGCCGAGACGCTGTACGCTGCCTACACCGACGGGCTGTGGTTGCAGGGCGGGAACGACCGGCAGATGTACGGCATCTCCGCCGACCGCTCCGCGCTGAAGCCCGCCTGGGCCGGGGTGGACACGGTCGAGGAGTTCGCCGCCAGCCTGACCAGGGCCGCGGGCGACGAGTAGGTCCGGAAGCGCACCGGGGTGGTCGCGGGGAGTACGTCCCGGCGGCCACCCCGGCCGCGCGTATGCGCCGGTCAGGCCGGGGTGGCGGAGGGACACGGCCAGCGGCTGTCCGCCCCGTCCGGCCAGCACCTTCCCGCGATCGCCCACACCGCGTGCAGGTGCCGCCGCGCGGCCTCGTGCCGCCCCCGCGAGTTCTCGATGGCGCCCAGCGCCATCAGGGCATCGGCCTCGGCCTCGAGATCGCCGTTCCGCCTGGCGCGGTCCAGCGCGTGGCTCGCCTCGGCCAGCGTGCCGCGCGGCCCGAGCCATCGCCCCCGGTGCTGCAGGAGCAGCCGCAGCGAGTCGGAGAGATACCAGGCGAGCGGGAACGGACCCTTGGCGACCGCCTGCCGGACCGCCGCGGTCAGGTTCTGCTCCTCGTCGTCCAGCCACGCCGAAGCCGACGCCTCGTCACCGAGCTCGGCCACCCCGCCTTCCGGGGAGGGCAGGGTCCTCGGCAACCGCAGCTCCTCCCTGCCGAGCAGGCGCACCGCCCGGTCGGCTGCGGCGAGGTACGCCCCGGCCAGCCGCCGCCAGGCCCGGTCTCGTTCCGCGGGGGACTCGTCGGCGCCGACCCGCTCCCTGGCGTAGTGCCGGAGCAGGTCGTGGAACCGGTAGCGCCCGGTGCGGTGCTCTTCCACCAGGTGCGCCGCGGTCAGTCCGCGCAGCAACCGGCTCGCCTCCGGCGCCGTGACCCCGGCGAGCGCGGCGGCCACTCCCGGGGTGAAATCGGTCCCCGGCACCAGCGCCAGCAACCGGAACAGCCGCCCGGTCTCCGCGCCGAGCGCCCGGTAGGAGACCGCGAACGCCCTGGCCACCGCGTTCTCCCCGGTACCGTCCACGGCCAGTTCGGTCAGGCGGGAACGCCCGGAAAGGGCGGCGGCGAACCCGGCGATGTCCGCCCGCGGCGCCGAGGCGATGTTGGCGGCGGCCACCCGCAGGGTCAGCGGCAGGTAGCCGCACGACCGGGCCAGTTCCGCGGCGGCCTCCGGCTCGGCGGCGACCCGGTCGGCGCCGAGCACGTTCTCCAGCAGCGCGCGTGCGTCCGTCGCGGGCAGCGTGTCCAGCGGCAGCGGGCGCGCCCCGGCGTGCGCGGTCAGCCCGCCGAGCCGGTTCCTGCTGGTCACCAGCACCGTTCCTGCTGGCGGCAGCAACGGGTACACCTGCTCGGCTTCGCGTGCGTTGTCCAGTAACAGCAGCACCTTGCGCTCGGCGAGCACCGACCGGTACAGCCCGGCGAGCTCGTCCTGCCGCTGCGGTATCCGCTCCGGTGCGACCCCGAGCGCGCGCAGCAGCCGGGCGAGCGCGGCGGCGGGCTGTACCGGCTCGTAGTCGGGGTCGAACCCGCGCAGGTTCACGTACAGCTGCCCGTCCGGGAACGCGGTACCGGCCGCGCGTGCCCAGTGCACCGCGAACGCGGACTTGCCGACCCCGACCGTGCCGCTGATCACCGAGATCGACGGCGCGCCATCCGGTGCGGCCCGCTGCCGGGCGTCCATGAGTGCCAGCTCGCGTTCCCTGCCGGTGAAATCGTGGATGTCGTGGGGTAGTTCCGCGGGGCGGATGGCAGGCACCGGCTCGGCGTCCCGTTCCTGCCCGCGCAGCACGAGCTGCTGCGCCTGCTGGAGCAACGGCCCCGGCTCGATACCCAGCTCGGCCGCGAGCTGCCTGCGGGTGCGGGCGTGCACCTCCAGCGCCTCGGAGCTGTCCCCGTTGTGGTGCAGCGCGAGCATCAGCTGGGCCTGCAACCGCTCCCGGAACGGGTGCTGCCCCGCGGCCCGGCGCAGCTCGGCCAGCACCGTGGCGTGCTCGCCGAGCTCCAGTTCCAGCTCGAACCGGCGTTCCAGCGCGGCGAGCCTGCGTTCCTCCAGTGCGGGACCCTCGCTGTCCAGCAGCGGCTCGGTGACCCCGCCGAGCGCGGGACCCTGCCAGAGTTCCAGCGCGCCGCGCAGCGACCGCAGAGCCCGCGCGGACCGATCGGCCGCGGCGCCGGTCACCGCATCCTCGAACAGCTCGAGGTCCAGTTCGCCGGGCGCCACCCGCAGCAGGTAGCCAGGTGGTTTCCGGACGATCGCCGACTTCCCGATCAGTTTCCGCAGCCCGGAGACGTGCACCTGCACCTGCCCGCGCGCGCTCGGCGGCGGGTCCTCGCCCCACACCGACCGGACCAGCCGCTCCTCTTCGACCACCTGGTTCGCGTTGAGCAGCAACATCGCCAGCACGGAACGTTGCTTGGGGCCGCCGAGCCGCAGCGGCCCGCTCGCCCCGTACACCGCCACCGGCCCCAGCACCCGGAACCGGACGTCGTTCACGGCACCACCCCCAGTGGTTCGAGCCCTACCGGCGATTGTGCCAGGCGTTGGCCCGGTCAGGCCGCGGTGCGCCGGGACTGGCGCAGCTCCACGGCGCTGTGCGCGGAGAACATGGTCACCTCGTCGGCGCGCGTTGCCGCGAGTTCCTGCAGCCGCGCCAGGTTCTCCCTGCGCTTGGCGCCGTCGGTCTGCATCAGCACCTGGAACACGCTCAGCCCGGGAGTGCAATGTGGACGGACTGGATCCATTTGGCCGTGGTAGAAGTAGGCGTCCCCGGCGTGCAGCAGCCAGCCGGCACCGGTGTCCACCGCCACCCCGGCATGGCCAGCGGTGTGCCCGGCAAGCGGGACCAGCAGGATCTCCGGCGGCAGGCCGTCCAGTTGCCGGACCGCCTGGAACCCGAACCAGTTCTCGCCCGGTTCGGCGTAGCTGGCCCAGCGCGGTTCGTGCCGGAACTGGATATCGCGGTACCGGGTGCGGGCGAGCTGGGTCGCCGGCGCGGTCGCCGCCCGCAGTTCCTCGGCGTACACGTGCACGGTGGCCTCAGGGAAGTCGGCCAGCCCGCCCGCGTGGTCCAGGTCGAGGTGGGTGAGCACGATATGCCGCACCTCGGCCGGGTCGAGCCCGAGGGCGCGGATCTGCGCGGCCGGGGTCTGCTCCAGGTCGGGCTGCGGGTTGATCAGGGTGCTGAACTGGGCGCCGAACCACTCGCGGGGCCGCCGCATCCCCTGCTCGCCGAGCCCGGTGTCCACCAGTACCAGCCCGGCGCCGGTCTCGATCAGCAGGCAGTGGCAGACCATTTCGGCCTGGTGCAGGAGGCCGCCCTGGCCGTCGATCAGCCGCCCGCCGAGCGGGCGCAGGGTGCCGCAGTTGAGATGGTGAACGCGCATCAGGAGAACTCCTTGTCCAGGGTGGCGCGCAGGTGGCGACCCACCGTGCGCAGTGGTTCCAGGTCGCGCTGGGTCCTGGCGAGCAGTAGCCCGCCCTCGATTCCCGCGATGGCGACAGCGGCGAGCGAGCTCGCCCGCTCGCGGTCGATTCCCTGCCCGGTGAGGTGGTCGGTGACGACCTCCTGCCAGGAGAGGTAGCCCGCGGCGCAGGCATGCCGGATCGGCTCGCTGTCCGTGGCCTCCAGCGCGACCGTCGCGAGTGGACAGCCGCGCTGGAAGTCGGAGGCGAGTAGTTCGGCGCCGAGGGTTTCCACCACGGTGTCGATCGCCTCGGCGGTGCTCGCGGTGCCGGTGAAGATCTCCCGCAGCCGCTCGCACAGGTGCCGGGCCGCGGCGTCCAGCGCCTCGGTGGCCAGTTGCTCCTTGCCGCCGGGGAAATGGAAATACACCGACCCCTTGGGTGCTCCGCCCGCGCTGACCAGCTGGTTCAGCCCGGTGGCGTGGTAGCCCTTGGTGCGGAAAAGGGAGGCGGCGGTGTCCAGCATCCGCTGCCGGGTGTCGGTGCGGCGAGGCATGTACCGAACCGTACTATGACGACCGGTCTAGTAACAATGGCCTGCGAGTCTCAGTTTGTCGCTCTCTGCTGGCAGGATCCGGTAATCGATCGTGCACAGGAGGTAACAGCAGTGTGGACTCGCACCAGCCCGGTGCTCAGCAGGCGGCGGCTCGGCGCCCGGCTCAAGCGGTTGCGCGAGCGGCGGCGGATGAGCGTGGAGGAGGCCGCGCCCAAGCTGGACGTCTCCCGCGCCACCCTGCACCGGATCGAGACCGGTGGTGGTGCCGATGTGCACTTCGTCCGCTCCGCGATGGACCTCTACGACTCCTACGAGGAGGACCTGCTGGAGCTGGCCCGCGCCGGGCGGCGCCGGGGCTGGTGGAAGATCTACGACGTGCACGACCAGGGCTACATCGGGATGGAGACCGAGGCCGTCGAGGTGTGCGAGTTCCAGCTCTCCCATCTACCGGGGCTGTTGCAGACCGAGAGTTACATGCGGACCTTGTTCGAGGCGAACAACGCGCGGTGGACCGAGGCCGAGGTGGCGAACAACATCATCGTCCGCAAGCGGCGCCAGGACCGGCTCACCGACGCCGAGGCCCCGTTGCGGCTGACCGCCGTGCTGGACGAGGCCGTGCTGCGCCGCCCGATCGGCGGTGTCGAGGTGATGCGCGAGCAACTGTGGTACCTGCTGGAGCGGGCCGAGTTGCCCACCGTCTCGCTCCAGGTGATCCCGTTCGGGCCGCTGCCGCATCCGGGCATGGACGGCACCTTCATCATTCTGCGCTTCGCGCAGGACGAGGACCCGGACCTGCTCTACCAGGAGAGCGTCACCGGTTCCGTGCAAACGGAGAAACCGAGGCAACTGCGGGCTGCTAAGCTGGCCTTTGACCGGCTACGTTCCGAGGCGCTGCCGCCGCAGGAGTCGGCGACATTCATCGCGGAGGTGGCCGCGCAGCTGTAGTCGAGCCGTGAGCGAGGCGATCCTGGTGTCCACTGTAGACCTCTCGTTCGCCGAGTGGCGCAGGAGCAGCTACAGCAACGGCGGTGGGAACGCGGCCTGTGTCGAGGTCGCCTTCGCCGCCGAGGTGGTCGCGGTACGGGACTCCAAGCTGCCATCGGGCGGCGCCCTGCTCCTCTCCGAAGCGGCCTGGGGTGCGTTGCGCGAGGTGGCCGCTCGGTAGATTCGCGGCATGGCGAATCCGACCGGGGAACAGTTCGAACTCACCATGGGCCGCGCCCGCGCGGTGGTCACCGAGGTCGGCGCGGGGCTGCGCGCCTTCGAGATCGGCGGCACGCCGTACCTGGAGACCTTCGACCCGGCGGATCGTCCGCCGAAGGGCGCCGGCCAGGTGCTGCTGCCCTGGCCCAACCGCACCAAGGACGCGCGCTGGACCCATCGGGGCGAGGAGCAGAAGCTCGAGGTCACCGAGCCCGCCAGGGGCAACGCCATCCACGGCCTGACCCGGCACCGGCAGTGGACCCTGCTGGAACACGCCGAGTCCGCCATCACCATGGAGATCGACATCGCGGACGAGCCGGGGTGGCCGGTGCCGCTGCGGGCGCGGATCACCTATTCGCTGGCGCCGCGCGAGCTGACCGTGACGCACGAGGTGTCCAACACCGGCGAGGAGGAGATCGGTTTCGGGGTGGGCGCCCACCCCTACTTCCGGATCGGCGACCTGCCCACCGACGAGCTCACCCTCACCCTGCCCGCGAGCCGGGTGCGCCCCTCCCTGGCGGAGGAGCAGCTGCCCTACGCCGAGGAGCAGGACGTCGCGGGCACCGAGTACGACCTGCGCGGCGGCAGGTCACTGGCCGGGCTCGAGCTGGACACCGCCTTCGGCGCGCTGGCCCCGGCCGGGGACGGACGCCATCACCACCTGCTCAGCCACGGCGGCACCACGCTGGATGTGTGGACCGACCCCGACTTCGGCTGGGTGCAGGTGTTCACCCCGGACGACCTGGTGGGCCGTGGGCGCGCGGTCGCGATCGAGCCGATGACCTGCCCCGCCGACGCGCTGAACTCCGGCACCGACCTGATCAACCTGGCCGCAGGGGAAACCTGGCAGGGGAGTTGGGGGATCCTGGTGCGCGAGCGAGCGTAGTTCGTTAGCGTGTCGAACTATGCAGAGCGCGATCACTGGCGGGTACGTGGTGCCGGTCGATGGGCACCCCATCGAGGGCGGCACGGTGCTGATCGAGGACGGCCGGATCCTGGCCGTGGGCACCGAGGCCGAGGTGGACGTTCCCGAGGACGCGAAGTTCATCGACGCGTCCGGCTGCTGGGTGCTGCCAGGGTTCATCGACGCGCACGCGCATCTCGGCGTGCACGAGGACGGTGAGGGCTGGTCCGGCGACGACACCAACGAGATGACCGATCCCAACGGCGCCCGGTTCCGGGCGATCGACGGGATCGACCCGAACGACGTCGGCTTCGACGACGCGCTGGCGGGTGGGGTCACCAGCGTGGTGATCAAGCCCGGCTCGGGCAACCCGATCGGCGGGCAGACGGTCGGCGTGAAGACCTGGGGGCGCACCGCGCTGGACATGGTCTTCGCCGAGGCGGTGAGCGTGAAGAGCGCGCTGGGGGAGAACCCGAAGCGGGTCTACGGCAACAAGGACAAGACCCCCTCCACCCGGCTCGGGGTGGCCGCGATCATCCGGGAGGCCTTCACCAAGGCGCGCAACTACGCGGCGCAGCGCGAGCACGCCCTGGCCGAGGGCAAACCCTTCGACACCGACCTGACCATGGAAGCGCTGGCCAGGGTGCTGGACGGGGAACTGGCATGGGACCAGCACACCCATCGCGCCGACGACATCGTCACCGCCATCCGGCTGGCCGAGGAGTTCGGCTACCGGCTGGTGGTCAACCACGGCACCGAGGGCCACCTGATCGCCGACCTGCTCGCCGAGCGGAACGTTCCGGTGATCCTGGGACCGCTGATGACCTCGCGGGTGAAGGTGGAGGTACGCAACCGCAGCCTGCGCTCGGCCGGCATCCTCGCCCGCGCCGGGGTGCGGCTGGCGATCACCACCGACCATCCGGTCATCCCGATCAACTTCCTGGTCTACCAGGCGGCGCTGGCGGTCAAGGACGGGCTGGACGCGGATACCGCGCTGCGCGCGCTCACCGTCAACCCGGCGACGATCCTCGGCCTTGACGACCGGATCGGCGCGCTGAAGCCCGGCCTGGACGCCGATATCGCCATCTGGTCCGGGGACCCGCTGGACATCATGAACCGGGCCATGCGGGTCTTCGTCGGTGGCCGCGAGGTCTACCGCTTCAACGAGTCCACCGGCGAAGGCGAGGTCACCTCCCGCGCCTACCAGGAGTCCTGAACGTGGCTTTCCGGACGTCTACCGTCGCGAACGGCATATTTGGGACGTCTGACGTCTCGAACGCCACGTTCAGGGCTTTTGGCTGGGGTGATCAGGACTTCTTCAGCTCGCGGGCGATGACAAGGCGCTGGATCTGGTTGGTGCCCTCGAAGATCTGCGGCACCTTCGCCTCGCGCATGTACCGCTCGACCGGGAAGTCCCTGGTGTAGCCCGCGCCGCCGAGCACCTGCACGGCATCGGTGGTCACCCGCATGGCGGCGTCGGTGGCGACCAGCTTGGCCACCGAGGCCTGTCGCTGGAACGGCAACCCGCGGTCCCGGCGGCGGGCCGCGTCCAGGTAGGTGGCCCGTGCCGAGTCCACCGCGGCGGCCATATCGGCCAGCAGGAACTCGATGCCCTGGAAATCGGCGATGGCCTGGCCGAACTGGGTGCGCTCCTTGGCGTAGCGCACCGCCTCGTCCAGCGCCGCCTGGGCAAGGCCCACCGAGCAGGCCGCGATCCCCAGCCTGCCCGAGCTGAGCGAGGCCAGCGCGATCTTCAGGCCCTCGCCCTCGGCCCCGATCAGCCGGTCGGCGTCCACCCGCGCGTCGGAGAAGACCAGCTGGGTGGTGGGGGAGCCGGTCAGGCCCATCTTGCGCTCGGGTGGCGCGGCGGACAGCCCGGCCGTCCCGCCGTCCACCAGCAGGCAGCTGATGCCCTTTCCGCTGTCCTCCTGGCCGCCGGTGCGCACCATCGTGGTGTAGAAGTCGGCCTGGCCGCCGTGGGTCGTCCACGCCTTGGTGCCGTTGACCACGTACGCCGCGCCCTCGCGGCGGGCCCTGGTGGTCAGCGCCGCGGCGTCCGAACCGGCCTGCGGCTCGGACAGCGCGTAGGCGCCGAGCAGCCCGCCGTCCAGCATCTCCGGCAGCCAGCGGTCGCGCTGTGCGTCGGTGCCGTAGTGGGCCAGCGCGAAGCAGGACATGGTGTGCACCGAAAGCCCCACCCCGACCGACATCCACGCGGCCGCGATCTCCTCCACAACCTGCAGGTAGACCTCGTATGGCAACTCGCCGCCGCCCCAGCGCTCGGAGTACGGCAGGCCGAGCAGCCCGGACTTGCCCAGCAGCCGGAACTGCTCCCGCGGGAAGCGCTCCGCCTCCTCGTACTCGGCCGCCAGCGGGGCCAGCTCCTCCCTTGCCAGCTCGCGGGTGAGCGTGAGCAGGTCCTCGGCCTCGGTGTCGGGCAGCAGGCGGTCGGCCGGCATCGTTCCTCCGGAAAGATCGTACTGAAAACAGTACTGTGGGTCCCTTTACAGTACTGTACGAGCCGTCCGGGTGTCGACGCGTAGGCTCGTTGGATGCCGTCCAGGTCACCGCGGGCCCGCATGCAGCCGACCGCCCGCCAGCGGACACTGCTCGCGGAGCTCGAGGAGCTGTTCCTCGCCGAAGGGTTCATCCATTTCACGCTGGAGGACCTGGCAGGCCGGATGCACTGCTCGAAATCCACCCTGTATGCGCTGGCGCCGAGCAAGGAGCAGCTGGCCGTGCGGGTGGTCGGTCATTTCTTCAAGGGCGCGACCGAGCGGATCGAGCAGCGGGTGGCCGATCTCGACGACGCGCGCAAGATGATCGAGGTCTATCTCTCCGGGGTGTCCGAGGAACTGGGCCGGGCCACCGAGACCTTCCTGCGCGATGTGGCGGACTTCGCCCCCGCGCGCCGCACCTACCAGGTCAACTCCGAGGCCGCCGCCGTGCGGATCAGGGAGTTCATCGCCAGGGGTGTGGCGGACGGGGTGTTCCGGGACGTGCACGCCGGGTTGATCGCCGAGATGGCCGGGCTGCTGGTCGAGGCGATCCAGACCGGGGTGGTGGGCTCAAGGGCCGGGGTTTCCGATGCCGAGGCATTCACCGCGCTGGCCGAACTGCTGCTCGGCGGCATCCAGCGCTCAGATGTGCGTCGCTAGCCCATGTGCTGGCGGTCCGGCGAGGTGAGGGCTTAGCATCGCGCCCGTGATTGTGGTGGGTGGCGAGGCGCTGGTCGATCTTGTTCCCGGTGAATCCACTGTGGATGGTTCCGCTCCTGAGCTACGTCCATTGTGGCCCCGGCTGGGTGGCGGACCGTACAACGTGGCGCTCGCCGCGGGCAGGCTCGGTGCCGCGACCTCGTTCGTCTCCCGGATCTCGCTGGACCGGTTCGGCGCGGCGCTGCTGCGGCGGCTCCAGGCCTCCGGGGTGGACACGACGCTGGTGCAGCGCGGCCAGGAGCCGACCACCCTCGCCGTGGTGGCGCTGGACGAGCAGGGCTCGGCGCACTACACCTTCTACACCGAGGCCACCGCGGACCGGCTGTTCGCCGACCCCGGCGCCCTGCCAGGCGAGGTCTCGGCGCTGTCCCTCGGCACCCTCGGCATGGTGCTGGAGCCCGGGGCGAGCGCCTATGAGTCCATGCTGCGCCGGGAGGCCGCCCGGGGCGTGCTGACCGCGCTGGACCCGAACATCCGGGCCGACCTGATCGCCGATCCGGCGGCCTACCGCGCCCGGTTCGCCTCCTGGTTACCGGATGTGCGGCTGCTCAAGCTCTCGGTGGAGGACGCGGCCTGGCTCGCCGCAGGGACCGACCCGCTGACGGCCGCGAAGTCCTGGCTGGACTCCGGGGTCGGTGCGGTGGTGCTCACCCGGGGTGCCGAAGGGCTTTCGGTCATCACCGCGGCCGGCGAGCTGGCGCGGGTGCCGACCGCCCCCGCCCGGCTGGTCGATACCATCGGCGCAGGCGACACCGTGCAGGGTGCGCTGCTGGCCTGGCTGCATGAGCGGGGCGTCACCGACCCCGGCGGGCTCGGCGAGCCGGAGTGGCGTGCGGCACTGGAGTACGCGGCCGGTGCGGCGGCGATCACGGTCTCCCGTAGTGGGGCCGAGCCACCCACCGCCGCCGAGCTGGCGGATTGTCGCTAGGCCACCCGGCATCGAATCGGCTGCGACCGTGTGAATATTGTCGCAAACGGTTAGCTCTGGGTAACACAACGGCTGCGAACATTGCCCCTGGTCGACTAGCGTAAAGGGGAAACTCATACCCCAACGGGGCGGTGTGCGGCGGGGCCGTTGTTCTCCTCGCCCGCCGATCGGGTGGCCCGGGTGACCTGCGGGCACCGCTGACCCCGTGTGACCGCGAGAGGGACCCGCATGTCCGACGACGCGACAGCCGCGGCGCAGAGTGGAACCGGCAACGTCGCGCTCCGCCTGCCCACCGGCGAAGAGCACGAGTTGAACGTGGTGCACCCCGTCGAGGGCGCCCCCGGTATCGAGCTCGGCAAGCTCATGGCTTCCACTGGCTATATCACGCTGGACCCGGGTTTCGTGAACACCGGCGCCGCGTCCTCGGCCATCACCTATATCGACGGGGACGCGGGCATCCTGCGGTATCGCGGTTACCCGATCGAGCAGCTGGCGCAGAACTCGAATTTCATCGAGGTCTCCTACCTGCTGATCTACGGTGAGCTGCCGAGCAAGAGCCAGCTCGAGGAGTTCACCTCCCGGATCAACCGGCACACCCTGCTGCACGAGGACCTGAAGCGGTTCTTCGACGGCTTCCCACGGGACGCGCACCCGATGCCGGTGCTGTCCAGCGCGGTGTCCGCGCTGTCCACCTTCTACCAGGACTCGCTGAACCCGTTCGACGAGCCCAACGTGGAGATGTCCACGATCCGGCTGCTGGCCAAGGTGCCGACCCTGGCCGCCTACGCCTACAAGAAGTCCATCGGGCAGCCCTTCCTCTACCCGGACAACTCGTTCGGGCTGGTGGAGAACTTCCTGCGGATGACCTTCGGCCTGCCTGCCGAGCCCTACGAGGTGGACCCGGACATCGCCAAGGCGCTGGACATGCTGTTCATCCTGCACGCCGACCACGAGCAGAACTGCTCAACCTCGACGGTGCGGCTGGTCGGCTCCTCCGAGGCGAACCTGTTCGCCAGCGTCTCCGCGGGTATCCAAGCGCTGTTCGGCCCGCTGCACGGCGGGGCCAACGCGGCCGTGCTGGAGATGCTCGAGGGCATCCAGGCCGACGGCGGGGACGTTGGCACCTTCGTCGAGCGGGTGAAGAACAAGGAGCAGGGTGTCAAGCTGATGGGCTTCGGGCACCGGGTCTACAAGAACTACGACCCGCGCGCGAAGATCATCAAGAAAACCGCGGACGAGATCCTGCGCAAGATCGGCGGCAACGACCAGCTGCTGGACATCGCGATGAAGCTGGAGGAGACCGCGCTCTCCGACGACTACTTCGTGGAGCGCAAGCTGTACCCGAACGTGGACTTCTACACCGGACTGATCTACCGGGCGCTCGGCTTCCCGACCAAGTACTTCACCGTGCTGTTCGCGCTGGGCAGGCTGCCCGGCTGGATCGCGCACTGGCGCGAGATGATCAACGACCCGGCCACCAAGATCGGCCGCCCGCGCCAGATCTACACCGGCGAGAAGCAGCGCGACTACATCGACATCGCCAATCGCTGACCCTCTGCTGTGAGTGGCCTGTTCACTGCGAGATTCGCAGTGAACAGGCCACTCACAGCACGCGGGCTCAGCCCCTGAGGGCGTCCTTGAGCTTCATCCGGCTGCCGGTGCGCAGGATGGCGGTCTGGTAGATCTTGCCGCCCACCCAGGTGAGCAGGGCGATCCCGGCCAGGGTCAGCACCAGCGCGGCGGCGATCTCCAGCGGGCCTGCCGAGCCCGCGGCGATCCGGGTCGGCATCAGGATCGGCGACAACGGCGGCACCAGGGACAGCACGGTCGCCGAGGTGCTCTCCGGCTCCTCGACCACGGTGAACCCCGTGATGAACCCGATGATCAGCACCAGGGTGATCGGGGTGAGCACCGACTGCATGTCCTCCTGCCGGGAGACCAGCGAGCCCGCCGCCGCGAACACCGTGGCATAGAGGAAGAAACCGAGCAGGTACCACAGCAGGCCCCAGAGCAGGGTCGTGGTGGCCACCCCGGAGACGGTGAGCACGCCGGTACTGGTGGCGACCGCCAGCCCGACCCCGCCGAGGATCGCCAGCTGCACCAGCCCGACCAGGCCGAGTCCGATCACCTTGCCGAGCAGCAGCTGCCACGGGCGCACCGTGGCCAGCAGGATCTCCACCACCCTGCTCGACTTCTCCTCGACGATTCCCTGCGCCACCAGCGAGCCGTAGGTGGTGATGCTCATGTAGAGCAGGAACATCATCACCAGCCCGACCACCAGCCGTTGCCCGCTCTCCGGGTCGGGTTCCTCCAGCGAGCTGACCTCGACCTGGGTGGCGGCGACCGTTTCGAGTACCTGCTCGGCGTCCTGCCCTGCCTCGGCGAGCTTGGCGCTGAGCACCTCGTTCTGCGCGATCTCGTTCAGCATCACCCGCAGCTGTGGGTCCAGTTCGGACTTCACCAGCACGCGCGGGTTCGCCGCGTTACCGGAAACCAGCACGTCCAGCTCGCCGTCCCGCACCTGCGTGCGGCCCTGCCGCGGATCGGTGACCGTGCTGATCTCGATGGTCTCGTCCAGCTGCTCGGCCTGCACGCGCAGCGGCGCGGCCATGCTCGAGCTCTGCCCGGAGAGCCCGATCGTGGTGGTGGACCGCGCGTTGAACACGTTGGCCTGCAACACCATGTACCCGACCATCACCAGCAGGATCATCGCGGTGCCGATCAGGAAGCCGCGGGTCCGCAGCCGGGTGTTCAGCTCGCGCTGCGCGATCAGCCGGACGGCATTCGCGGGGCTGACTGTGCGGGGCTCGCTCACGCCTGGACTCCTTCCCGCGCGGCACCGTTGTCCGAGACCACGTTGCGGAACAGTTCGGTGAGGGTGGGCCTGCGCCTGCTGAACTCGGTCACCGGGCCGGTGGCCAGCGCAGCGGCGAGCACGGCCTGGTCGTCCGCGCCGCTTTCCAGCTCCAGCACGGTCTCCGCGCCGCTGTCGGAAAGCACCCGCACCCACGGCAGGGCCGCGGCCCAGCCCGGCCGGGCCTGTGGCGCCCGCACGGACAGCTGGGTGGCCGCCTCCGCGGTGAGCTCGGTCACCGAACCGGTTGCCACCATCCGTCCACTCCGGATGATGCCGACCCGGTCGCACAGCCGCTCCACCAGATCGAGCTGGTGGCTGGAGAACACCACCGGCACGCCGGTGGCGGCCTTGTCCCGCAGCACCTGGCTCATCACGTCCACCGCCAGCGGGTCCAGCCCGGAGAACGGCTCGTCCAGCACCAGCACCGCCGGATCGTGCACCAGCGCCGCGGCCAGCTGCACCCGCTGCTGGTTACCGAGGCTGAGCTTGAGCACCTCGTCCCGCCGCCGCTCGGCGAGGCCGAGCTTGCCGATCCAGTGCTCGGCGTTCTTGTGTGCCTCGTTGGGCGTGAGGCCGTGCAGCTCGGCAAGGTAGACGAGCTGGTCGAGCACCTTCATCTTCGGGTAGAGCCCGCGTTCCTCAGGCATGTAGCCGATTCGGGTGCGAGTGGCGTGGGTCACCCTGCCGCCTGCGAACCGAACCTCCCCGCCGTCCGCGGCGAGCACCCCGAGGGCGATCCGCATCGCGGTGGTCTTGCCTGCCCCGTTGCTGCCGACGAAGCCGAACAGCTCGCCGGGCCGGACCTCGAAGCTGACCGCGTCCAGCGCCACGATGTCCCCGTACCGTTTCGACACCTGGTCGAACTCCAGCGCTCTCTCCGGCACTGCTTCCTCCCTGCTTCAGGTCGTCCCCTCATGGATAGCGCCGACGTCCCCGGCCCCAGCCTGGCCGCCATCATCGCACCACGGACGCGGCGGCCGGACCCCGCACGGCCGCGCGGCTGTAGCCGATCGTTATCGAATCCGCCCGGCTGGTGCTTTGTTCGCTACGGAGTGCGAGTGCGCAGGCCGTGCAGGCAGCGGTCGACCAGCTCGTCCACCACCGGCCGCGCCGCATCGGCCTCCGCGGGCACCAGGCCGATGCGGGTCCTGCGGTCCAGTACGTCCGCGGTGTCCAGCGCGCCCTCGTGCCGCACCGCCCAGACCACCTCGGCACCGGTGACCTCGCAGCCGGGGAACAGCGGTTCGGCCAGCGCGCGGTCCACCTCGGCCAGCGCCGCCACCCGCGGCGCCTCGGTACCGTACTTGCCGACCAGCCGCGCCGGAGCGTCCACAACGGACAGGTCACGCCTGCGGGCGGCGCCGATCAGCGGCAGGGCGCGGGTGCGGGCCGGCCCGGCAGGCAGGCCCGCCGCGCGCACGGCGGCGTCCACCGCGTCCTGCGCCATCCTGCGGTAGGTGGTGAGCTTGCCACCGACGACGGTGATCACCCCGCTGCTGCCGGTGAGTACCGCGTGCTTGCGGGAGAGGTCCGCGCTGTTGCCCTGCGCCGCGAGCAGGGGGCGCAGCCCGGCGAAGGAGCCGAGGACGTCGGCCCTGGTGAGATCGCGGGCCAGCACCGTGCCTGCCACCCCGAGCAGGAAGTCCACATCGGACTCGGGGACCTCGGGCACATCCGGGATCGGTCCCGGCACCGGTTCGTCGGTGAGTCCGAGGTAGACCCGCCCACCGGGTTGCGGCAGCAGGAACACGTACCGGTTGCGTTCCCCCGGCACACCGACCAGCACCGCGGCGCCGGACAGCCCGGTCGCCGCCGCGGACAGCACCAGGTGCGAGCCGCGGGAAGGGCTCAGCCGCACCGAGGGTTCCAGCTCCCCGGCCCACACCCCGGTCGCGTTGATCACCTGCCGGGCGCGCAGGGTCACCTCCTGCCCGGTGCGCTCGTCCCGCGCGCGCACCCGGTCCCCGGCCAGTTCGGTGGCCGCCAGCCTGGTCAGGATGTGCGCCCCGAACGAGGCCGCGGTCCTGGCCAGTGCCAGCACCAGCCGGGCATCGTCGGTGAGTGCGCCGTCGAAGGACAGCAACGCCCCGCGCAACCCGGGGCGGGCGAGGCCGGGGGCCAGCGCCAGCGCCTCGGTGCCGGGGATCGAGCGGGGGCGGGGCAGCACGGCCGATGGGGTGCGCGCGACCCTGCGCAGCGCGTCCCCCGCGTGCAGGCCGGCCGTGACCAGCGCTCGCTGCCCGGCCGGGGTGCTGTCGTGCAGCGGGAACAGCTGGGGCAGCGGGCGGGTCAGGTGCGGTGCCGTGCTGGTCATCAGGATGCCGCGCTCCACCGCGCTCTCGTGCGCCAGCGCCAGGTCGCCCTTGGCTAGATAGCGCAACCCGCCGTGCACCAGCTTGCTCGACCAGCGTGAGGTGCCGAACGCCAGGTCGTGCGCCTCCACCAGGGCGACCGAGAGCCCGCGCGCCGCCGCGTCCAGCGCGATACCCGCGCCGGTCACCCCTCCGCCCACCACCAGGACGTCCACCCGGTGCCCGGAGGCCAGCCGGTCCAGTTCGGCGGCACGCCGGGGTGCGTTCAGCGAGGCCGGGATCATGCCCGCTCCGCGGGCCGCAGGGTCGCGTCCAGTAGGTGCCCCAGCTCTTCCAGTAATGTCGACTCATCGACATCGGTGGTCGCCGGGCGCAGCGAGAGCACGAAGGACTGCACCACCAGCAGGAACGCCCTGGCCTGCACGACCCGGTCACCCTTGCGGATCGAGCCGTCGGCGTGCCCGGCGGCGATCAGCGCGTCGATGACCTCCTCGGCGAGCCGCTGGGTGGCACCCAGCCGTTGCACCACGTACGGCATGATCATCTCGGCGTCCAGGTCCAGCACGGTGCGCATCAACGGGTCGGCCACCAGCGCCCGGACCCCGCTGACCGAGCTGTGCACCAGGCGCTCGCGGGCGGTGGCCGCGGTGCCGGCCTGCTTGCTGGTCCGGCGCAGCAGCCCGGTGAACTCCCTGGTCATCAGCGCGGCCAGGATGCTGCGGACATCGGGGAACCGCCGGTACAGCGTCATCCGGCTCACCTTGGCGGTACGGGCGATCTCGGCCAGCGTGGTGCGCCGGACCCCGGTGGCCAGCACGCACTCACGCGCCGCGTCGAGCAGCACGTCGTCGGAGACCCGGCCGGCCGCGGTGCGGTTCCGGGCCTCGGCGAGCGAACTGTGACGTTCTGAGTTCATATGTCACACTGTAGTCGTGAGCGACCTTCCTGACCACCGAATTCGGCATGCCTGGACTGCGGACGGCGCGGATGCGGCGCACCTGCCGCCGAAGGCCGTGCGCAGGCTGACCGAGCGTATCGGCCCGGTGCGGGCCGGTGCAGGGATCGCCAGCCCGCCGGAGCCTGCCGTGCCGGAGTCGCTGCTGCCATCCGCTGCGGGCGCGGAACTGGCCGAGGTCCTCGGCGCGGAGTGGATGCTGACCGATCGTGTGGCCCGGCTCGGCCGCTGTGGCGGGCTCTCCTATCCCGACCTGCTGAGCAGGCGGCTGCCGGGGGAGCTGCCGGTCCCGGACGCCGTACTGCTGCCCGGCGACCCCTGCCAGGTGCAGCGCGTGCTCGAGGTCTGTGCCCGGCACGACCTCGCGGTGGTGCCGTTCGGCGGCGGTACCTCCGTGGTCGGCGGCGTCACGGCGGCCAGGGGCGGCAAACGCGCGGTGGTCGTGCTCGACCTGCAACGGCTGAACCGGCTGGTCTCGGTGGACCCGGTGTCCCGGCTGGCGGTGTTCCAGGCCGGGGTGCGCGGACCGGAGGCCGAGCGGATGCTGGCCGCGCACGGCCTGACCCTCGGGCACGTGCCGCAGTCCTTCGAGCGCGCCACCATCGGCGGGTTCGCAGCCACCCGTTCCGCGGGCCAGGCCTCGGCGGGCTACGGCCGGTTCGAGGACATGGTGCAGGGGGTGCGCCTTGCCACCCCGCGGGGTGAGTGGCGGCTGGGTGTCGCGCCCGCCTCGGCGGCCGGGCCGGACCTGCGGCAGCTGGCGGTCGGCAGCGAGGGGACGCTCGGCGTGCTCACCGAGGTCACCGTGCGGGTGCGCCCGCTGCCCGTGGTGGAACGGTTCGAGGGTTTCGTGCTGGACGGCTGGGAACGCGGCACCGCTGCGGTGCGCGAGCTGGCACAGGCCGGGGCACTCGCGGACGTCACCCGGCTGTCCGATGTGGACGAGATGGAGATGTCCCTGACTTTGAAGGGCGGCTGGCAGACCGCGCTGCTGCGCCGCTACCTGCGGGCGAGGGGGGTGGCCGAGCCCTGCCTGCTGGTGCTCGGCTGGCACGGTGCGGGCAGGCGGGAACTGGCCAGGCGCCGCACGCGGACCGTGCGGATGCTGCGCGCGGCCGGTGCGGTGCGGCTGGGCCGCGCGGCGGGCGAGGCCTGGCGCGCTGGGCGGTTCGCCGGACCGCGGCAACGGGACGCCCTGCTCGACCTCGGGCTGTGCGTGGAAACCCTGGAGACGGCCACACGCTGGTCCGTGCTGGGCAGGCTGCGCACGCAGGTGCGGGCGGCGCTGGTGGACTCGCTCCGCGCCCCGGGGCGGGAACCGGTGGTGATGTGCCATGTCTCGCACGCCTACGAGACCGGGGCCTCGCTGTACTTCACCGTGCTGTTGCCACGGGACGACGCCGATCCCTTCGGCCAGTGGGCGGAGGCGAAACGGGCGGCCTGCGAGGCGATCGCCGGGTCCGGGAATCCACTGGGGACGATCACGCACCACCACGCGGTCGGCGCGGACCACGCGCCCTATCTCGCGGGTGAGATCGGGGAGATCGGGATTTCCGTGCTCGCCGCCGCCAAGCAGGCCGTGGATCCCACCGGCATCCTGAATCCGGGCAAGCTGATCACAGGACGGTGACGCGCAATCCGTGCGAGGCGGCCGGGTCGCCGCGCAACCGGCGGGCTCGTGCCTGAGCGGCCACCGCGGTCCGTACCGGGCGGCCGTCCACAAGCAACGGCATCCGCGCTGGAGCGGCCGCGGTGTAGGCCAGTGGCTCGCCGAGCACGGTGCCGTCCTCCAGGGTGACGGTGCCGCTGTGCAGCAGGCTGAGGTGGTACCGCTCGCCCCGCCCCTCGCAGACGTCCAGCACCCGCAGTTGCTCCTCGGTTGCCAGCCAGACGGCGTGCCGCTCGACCGTCCCCGGCATGGCGGCCAGGGTGGCGGGCCGCTGACCGTCCCGCTGCCGCACCCCCGCCGCCCACACCGCGGCGAGGTCGTGGCATTCCGCGTGCAGCGCGACCACCGGCCCGGTGAGGCCGAGCTCGGCACGCAACCAGGTGATCTTGGCCGGGCAGGCGTTGGAGCCGTAGGCCAGCACCGGGCGCCGCCGCGCCAGCCCCGGTGCCCCACGGCTGGTCAGCCAGGCCTCCAGCGCCTCGCCCGCGGTGAGGCGCCAGCCGCCTTCGCGGTGGCCCAGCGCGTGCCCGATCCCGTCCAGGTGCACGAAGGAGCCACCCGGCCGCGCCCCGGGATAGGGGTCGGCGGGGAAGTCGGCATCGGCGTAGATCAGGCGAACACCACCACGCTGCGCAGCACCTCGCCCCGGTGCATCCGCTCGAAGGCGTGCTCCACCCCATCCAGCGGAATCCGCTCCGTGACGAACTTCTCCAGCGGCAGCCTGCCCTGCAGGTAGGCCTCGACCAGCATGGGGAAATCCCTGGACGGCAGGCAGTCCCCGTACCAGGAGGACTTCAGCGCACCGCCACGGGCGAAGAAGTCGATGAACGGCAGGTCGGCCAGCCGCATATCCGGGGTGGGCACCCCGACCAGCACCACCGTGCCCGCGAGGTCGCGGGCGTAGAAGGCCTGCCGCCAGGTCTCCGGCCTGCCGACCGCGTCGATCACCACGTCGGCGCCGAAGCCCGCGGTGTGCTCCCGGACAGCCTCGACGATCTCGTCCTCGGCCCGCTCCCGTGCGTCGATGGTGTGCGTGGCACCGAAATCCTTGGCCCACTCCAGCTTCCTGGCGTCGGTGTCCACCGCGATGATCGTGCCCGCACCGGCCAGCCTGGCTCCGGCGATGGCCGCGTCGCCGACCCCGCCGCAGCCGATCACCGCCACGGTGTCGCCCCGGCTCACCTGGCCGGTGTTGATCGCGGCACCGATCCCGGCCATCACCCCGCAGCCGAGCAGCCCGGCAACGGCGGGCTCCGCGGCCGGGTCGACCTTGGTGCACTGTCCACTGTGTACGAGGGTCTTCTCGATGAACGCACCGATACCGAGTGCCGGGCTGAGCTCGGTGCCGTCGGCAAGGGTCATCGGCCGGGCGGCGTTGTGCGTGTCGAAGCAGTACCACGGCCTGCCCCGCCTGCATGCCCGGCAGACCCCGCAGACGGCCCGCCAGTTCAGGATCACGAAGTCACCCGGCTCGATCCCGGTGACCCCGGCGCCCACCTGTTCCACCACGCCCGCGGCCTCGTGGCCGAGCAGGAACGGGAACTCGTCGTTGATCCCGCCCTCGCGGTAGTGCAGGTCGGTGTGGCAGACCCCGCAGGCCTGTACCGAGACGACCGCCTCGCCCGGCCCGGGGTCGGGCACCAGCACCCGCTCCACCGTGACCGGAAGGCCCTGCGCGCGGGCGACGACGCCCGGTACCTCGTACGCCATGACCGCAGCTTGCCACGGATCATGCGGCTATCGCGACATCCGCATGGGTTAAGGGGTGATCACGTAGGCGATCCCGCCGGGGCCACTGGCGACGTCCCCCTCGGCGTCGTAGCGTCTGGTGCGCTGCCAGATCGTCTCGAACTGCGCCCGCGGGTACACGTTGCGCACGGCCTCGTTGCTGTTCGATGCCGGGTCGTTGACGATCACGTCGCCACTCTCGGTGAACCCGACCACCACCATGATGTGACCGGCCGTGCCGTAGCCCGCGCCGTCCAGCTCACTCTCCAGGAAGGACTGTGAGGTGATCACGGGGATGCCGCGCGCGATGTAGCCCTCCAGCTCGGCCAGCGAGTGCAGCCGGGTGATGTGCCCGCGCAGCCCGTACCGGGCCGCGTAGGCCGTGTTGAACGGCCAGTTGCCGGTGCCCTGGTAGGAGTAGTCGTAGGTGAACCGGGCCGCGTGCGCGACCGTGGGGTCCACGTAGTCCGGCGGGATCCAGGACAGTTCCCGCCTGCCCGGCCCGCGCCCCCAGTACTCCACCACCATCTGCGTGGAGGTCGGGCTGCACCAGTTCTGCCCGCCGCCGCCGTACTCCGGGTAGTTCCCCTTGTGCAGGTTCTGCGCGTGCCGCGGTACCGGCAGCTCGATCCCGCGCGCCGGGCCCGGTTCCGAGGTCGGCACCTCGAACCGGGCCGGCACCTGCGAGGTCATCGCCCCGACCGCGCGCACCAGCGGGCTGCGCCAGCTGCCTGCCTCGCGGTACAGGGTCACCCGCAGCTGGTAGGAGCGCAGGGTCACCCCTGGCCGGGTGGCCAGCGTGTCCACGTTCACCGAGGCGTGCTCGTCGCGCTGGCCGGCGACGGTGGTGCGCTGGATGTCCTCGTCCCCGTGCGCCCACTGGGCGAGGACGTACCAGGCGGTGTCGGTACCCGTATCGGTGCGCCCCCGCGCCTCGACCTGCAGCCAGGTGGAGTCCGGGGTGCGCGCGTTCCAGGAGGCGATCAGCTCGGTCGCGTCGAAGCCGTGCCGGTAGCGGGGCGTGGTCCACCGGCCGTACTCATAGCTGCGGGTGGTGCCGAGGTCCGGCTCGGTGCGCTCGATGGTGCCGACCGGCCTGCTGATCCGCAGCCCCCGCGGGCCCGGCACCACGCCCTCCGCGGTGCCTCTTGCGAAGTCCCGCGCGCTGTTCCATTCCCGGTAGTCGATGGCCTCCTCGCCGGGCTGCGCCGCGGCGTGCGGCGCGGCCATGGTGGCGGTCACGGCGATGGCCAGGATCACGGTGGCGAGACGTCCACGCATATCGCTCCAACCCTCGGAAACTCCGGCCGGCACGGGCAGGGGTGCGCCGACCGTCAAGGATTTTCACTCTCCAGCTGCGCGGAGTAAACAGTTTGCCCTGGTTTGGCGTTTTTCTAGCCCTGCCGGAGCACGGCCTGCGTCTGGGAGACCTTGGCAACCAGCAGCCCTCCGGCGTCGTGCAGCTCGGTTTCCACCACGATGACGGTCCGCCCGGTGTGCAGCGGGCGGGAGGACGCGAGGACGTGACCCTCGTGCACACCGCGGAGGAAGCGCGTGGCCGAGTCCAGGGTGGTCGTGCCGTGCGCGCCCGCCGGAAGATTGTGGAAGGCGCACACGGCACCGGTGGCGTCGGCCAGTGCCATCAGCAACCCGCCGTGCAGCACGGCGCCGTGCCGGGAGCCGCCGAGCGTGCACAGCGACTCGTCCCACCCGACCCGCGTGCGCACGAGCTCGGCCGAATGCTCCAGCACCTCGATGCCGAGCCGTTCGGTGAACGGCATGGTGCGGTGGAAGAGCGCGGTCCCTTCGGTGTCCATGCGGGCCAGGATCCGCCATCCTGCCGCGGGTGGCGATTACCTGCGTGGTTAAGCCCGCCACGGACGTCAGCTCAGCCTGGGGCGGAGTCGCTCACGGAGGTCACGTACCTCGCGGACATCGACGTGCCGGGCGGCGCACCGGTCGAGGGCCCGCAGGGTGTCGGTGATCAGGGCGGAGCGGATGGTTCCGGCCGTCTCCAGCGCTGCCCCGCCGATGGCGGCTCCCTCGGCCAGGTCCCCGCCGGCCAGCACCACGGTCGCGAGCCTGGCATGGGCGAGGGCACGCGAGCGTGCGTAGGGCGCACCGTGGCCCGCGTACGCGGCGGTGAACCGGGTGCGGGTCTCAACTGTCCGGTCGCCGCCTGCCCGCAGGTAGGCGAAGGCTTCCGCGGTGTCGCCCGAGTGCTGGGCGCGGTCGTAGAAGCTCATCCACGGTGGATCGTCCCGGGGATCGGCCCGGGAGAACTGATCGTCGGCGATACCCAGTTCACGGACCGCTTCCCTGGTGCGCCCGGTCGCGGCCAGTGCCTTGGCGCGTGCCGTGTGCAGCATCGACCGTTCCGTCGCGGTGAGGCGATCCGCTCGGACGAGCGCGTGCTGGGTGAACGTGAGCGCTTCCTCGCTCTGGCCTACCCAGGTGGCATGGCGGGCCAGCGAGGCCAGGATGAACGCCCTGGACTGCCAGTCGGCGGCACTTTCCGCGCAGGACAAGGCGAACCGGAGGTAGCGGCGGGTTCCAGGATGGTCTCCGGTGTCGAACGCCATGAAGCCGCAGGTATGTGCCAGGTGTGCGATCGCGCTGTCCAGCTGGCGCCGTAGCGCCTCCGGCACCTCCGTCCGCCGCAGCCATGCCGCCCAGCGCAGCTGCGCCAGGGTGGCGGCACGCATCGACCAGCCACCGTGCAGGTGATGCCAGCGGTGCAGCAGGTCGGCTGCGCCGAGTACCTCACGGACATGCCGCTCGTCCACCCTGGCCGGTCCCGGGAGGTCCGGCCGGGGGTGCACCGGCGGCGTGCGGCGGGTGTTGCGGAAACCGAGCTCGGCGTCCGTGGCGACGCCCAGCACGGCCCGGAACGCTTCCCGGTAGCGACCGCCCGGCCAGCTGATGACGCCCCGCTCGAGTTTGCCGATGTAGTTGGCGTCGAGCTCGACCCGGGCCGAGTACTGGTTCCACAGGTAGGCGTTGGCCCGCTCGGCGAGACCTTGCCTGGTCAGGCGTGCGGTGTGTTCCCGGAGTTGCCTGAGCCGGGTGTTCGGTCTTGACATGGACAATCTCCACGTTGTCAAGGTCAGGGGAGGACCAGTTTCCGTATCCTCCCCACTTTCCTCCCTCCTGCCGAGCGCGGCGGTCCGGCAGGCTCGGGACCTGGGAGCGGTGCGGTGCCGGGGGTCGCACCGCTCCCGCCAACCGCCGAAGAATCCGGAACGGGAGCTCCTGACCGCGCGCGGGCCTCAGACGTGGGCGATGTCCAGCTTGCCCTCCGCGTGCGCGCTGCGCAGGCGCTTCTTGTCGAACTTGCCGACGCTGGTCTTGGGCACCTCGTCCACGAAGGTCCAGTTCTCCGGCAGCTGCCACTTCGCCACCTTGTCGGCGAGGAACTCACGCAGCTCGGCGGGGGTGACGCTCTCCCCATCGCGCAGCACCACGGCCACCAGCGGGCGCTCGTCCCACTTCTCGTCCGGCACGCCGATCACGGCGGCCTCGGCGACAGCGGGGTGTGCCATCACGTGGTTCTCAAGGTCCACCGACGAGATCCACTCGCCGCCGGACTTGATCACGTCCTTGGCCCGGTCGGTAAGCGTGAGGAAGCCGTCCGGGGTGATCTTGCCGACGTCCCCGGTGCGCAGCCAGCCTTCGTGGAACTTCTCCGGGTCCGGCTCGGTGCCCTCCGGGCCGCCGTAGTACGCGCCCGCGATCCACGGGCCCTGCACCTCGAGCTCGCCGACGCTCTCGCCGTCCCACGGCATCTCCTCGCCGCTGTCGCCGATCAGCCGGGCGCGCACCGAGGCTGGGAAGCGGCCCTGGGTGTAGCGGTAGGCCCAGGCCTCCTCCCCGGTGGCGGACGAGGGCGGCCGGGCCACGCTGCCCAGCGGGGACGTCTCGGTCATCCCCCAGGCGTGCAGCACCGGGACGTCGTAGTTCTCCTCGAAGGCGTGCATCATCGAGGGCGGCGCGGCCGACCCGCCGACCACCACCTCGCGCAGGTGCGAGATGTCCTGCGGGTTGGCCTCCAGGTGCTGCAACAGGCCCTGCCAGATGGTCGGCACCGCGGCGGCCATGGTCGGCCGCTCCGCCGCCAGGATCTCCGCGATCGGGCCGGGCTGCAGGAACCGGTCCGGCATCACCAGTGAGGTGCCCGCCATCAGCGCCGCGTAGGGCAGCCCCCAGGACATCGCGTGGAACATGGGCACGATGGCCAGCGACCGGTCGGACTCCGACAGCCGCATCCCGTCGCTCATGCACACCTGCATCGAGTGCAGCCAGATGGAGCGGTGCGAGTACACCACCCCCTTGGGGTCACCGGTGGTGCCCGAGGTGTAACACATCGCAGCCGCGGACCGTTCGTCCAGCTCCGGCCAGTCGAACTCCTCCGGCGCGGCGGCCAGCAGCTCCTCGTAGGAGTGCACCTGCACACCCTCGGGGGCCTCCAGGGTGCTCGCGTCCCCGTTGGCCACCACCACGTGCCGCACGGTGCTCAGCTGGGGGAGCTGCTTGGCCAGCAGCGGCACCAGCGACCCGTCGACCAGCACCACATGGTCCTCCGCGTGGTTGGCCACGAACACCAGCTGCTCGGGGAACAACCGGATGTTGAGCGTGTGCAGCACCGCGCCCATCGCGGGGATGGCGAGGTAGGCCTCGAGATGCTCGGCGTTGTTCCACATGAACGTGCCGACCCGCTGGTCACCGGTCACGCCGAGGCCGCGCAGCGCGTTCGCCAGCCGGGCCGCGCGCCTGCCCACCTCGGCATAACTCCGGCGGCGGGACTCCGAGCCGGTCCAGGTGACCACCTCGCTGTCTGCGTGCACGGTCGTGCCATGGCGCAGCAGGTGTGCCAGCGACAACTGCCCGTCCTGCATCGTGCTCAACATCCTGACTCCCGCTAGCTCGACGGTGAACCACAGTTTTGGGGCGACTCTAACCGCCACGAGCGCTCGCTGACATGTGCACGCTGCACAACCGTTGGCCCGTTCGGCTGGGCCGATGTCGCGGACCACCCGCGGTAGTCATCGCGACGATCACCAGGTCGTGATCCGCTCTACTGGGTGCTTAAGTGCGTGTCGGTTTCACGAGTTCGGAGCCAGTGGCGTTTACTGGGCCCGTGGTAAGGGACGTCCTGGCCAGCGCTTGCAGTTGCAAGCACCATGCCGACCAGGGCGTCTACGCGAACGGCCCCGCCTGCGGTCCTGCCGGACTCGGCGGGCGGGGATTGAGCCTTGAGAAGGCCTGAGAAGGAAGGACTAGTGCGTTGGCTCTGCCTACGTTGACTCCGGAGCAGCGTAAGGAAGCCCTGGCCAAGGCGGCCGAGGCTCGGAAGGCGCGTTCCGATCTGCTTGCGTCGATCAAGGCCGGCAAGACGACCATCGACAAGGTGCTTGCCAAGGCGAAGGAAGACAAGACCATCGGCAAGACCAAGGTCACCCAGCTGCTGAAAGCGGTGCCCGGTCTCGGCGCGGTGAAGGTCGCTGCCCTGCTGGAGGAGACGGGGATCGACCCGGACCGGCGCGCGGCCGGCCTCGGCGAGCGGCAGCGCGAGGCGCTGATCGCGGCGTTGAAATAGGTTCGTTCGCACCCGGTGGGTAGTTGGCGGCGGTCGGCCGCGCTGTAACGCCGCTAACTACTCACCGGTGCTGCTTCTCGCGTATCCCCCCACCGGGTGCATTCTGGAGGGTGGCGCGGAGATCCCGCGCGCGAGAAGGAGCTGAGCGTTGTGACTCTCACGCCCGATGGCGCGGGCGCGCGGGCGGACGCGCCGGTGAAGCTGCTGGCGGCGTACGAGGCGGGTGACTTCTTCCTCGCCACCGAGCGACGTACCGTGCTGGCCGCCGGGGCGGCCGAGGTGCTCACCGACCCGGACCCGGTACGGCTCGGCGAGCGGGTGAGCGCGGCCCTTTCCGGGGCGGGGGTTCCGCTGGCCGCCGGGGTGCTGCCCTTCGACCCGGCGGGAAATCCGAGCCGGATCGTGCTGCCGCGCTCGGTGTATATCGCAGGCCCGGCCCATCCGGGCGCCGCGGCGCTGACCCGGCGGGACGTCGGGATCGCGATCGGCACCAGGGCCGTGCCGCGGCCGGGCAGGCACCGCGAGGCGGTCGCCCGCGCGGTGTCCGAACTGCGCCACGGTGACCTGCGCAAGGTGGTGCTGGCCCGCGCGCTGGACGTCGAGTTCGCCGATCCGGTGCGGCCGGAGGCGATCCTGCACAACCTGCTGCGGGAGAACCCGCACGGCTACACCTTCGCCGCGGGCCTGCCCGGTGGGGACAGCCTGGTCGGCGCCACCCCGGAGCTGCTGGTGGCCAAGGAAGGCGACCGGGTGCTGGCCTACCCGCAGGCCGGCTCGGCCGCGCGCCACCCGGATCCGGCCGCGGATCGCGCGGCGGGGGAGGCGTTGCTGGCTTCGGCCAAGGACCAGGAGGAGCACGCGGTACTCGCCGAGGCCGTGGTGGAGACCCTGCGCCCGTTCTGCCGCAAGCTGGACGTGCCGAGCGCGCCGGCGCTGGTGGGCACGCCCACCATGTGGCACCTCGGCACGACCGTCGCAGGGGAACTGCTGGACCGGGACTGCACCGCGTTGCGGCTGGCCGCCGCGCTGCATCCCACGCCTGCGGTCTGCGGCACGCCGACCGCGGCCGCCAGGGACCTGCTCGGCAGGCTGGAGCCGTTCGACCGCCGCTACTACGCGGGCGCCGTCGGCTGGGTGGACGCCGAGGGCGACGGCGAGTGGGCGGTGTCCCTCCGTTGCGCGGAGGTGGCGCACACCGCGCTACGGCTGTACGCGGGCGGCGGCATCCTCGCCGCCTCCGACCCGGAGGCCGAGCTGGCCGAGACCTCGGCGAAGTTCCAGACCCTCTTCCGCGCCATGGGCTTCGACCCCGAGTCCAGCTGAGGCCCCGCAGTAACTCAGGGTAGTTGCCAGGTGTGTTCGGTGACCTTGATGTCGTCCGGGGTGAGTACGGCCACGGCGGCGCGGTAGCCCTCGCCGGGGTCGAGGTCGGCCATCCGGGTGCGCTCGGGGGACAGCGCGGCCTCCCCTGAGCCGAGCAGCCGGGCGGGTTCTCCCGCCGGGGACAGGGTGATGCTCTGCAAGGGCAGCCGCAGCCCGCGCCCCGTCGCCTTCAGCAGGGCCTCCTTGCGGGTCCAGAAGGTGAAGAAGGCCGCGGAGCGCGCCTCGGCGGACAGCGCGGCCAGCGACTCCCGCTCGGTGTCGTTCAGCGCGTACTCGATCAGTGAGTCCTCCACCGTGCGGTTCGCCGTCTCCACGTCCAGCCCGACCGGCGCGCCCTCGGTGAAGGCGACCCCGATCCGGTCCCCGGAGTGCGAGATGGACAGCGCCAGGGCCGCCCCCGGCACCCTGGGTGCCCCATGCGGTTTGCCGCAGCCGTCGCAGGTCGCGTCGAACTCCACCGCGCCGGCCTCCAGCCCCAGCCGTTGCCCGGCGATCGTCTTGGCCAGCACCCGGCCGGTGAGGAACCGGCGCCGGTCGATCTCCTGCCGGTAGGCATCGAACCGGCCGTGTTCCACGGAAGTGAGCAGGGCAAGGAACTCCGGGTCGGCGGGCAGCGGGGTGGCCCACCAGACAGCGCACTCGATCACGAGCCGAATCTACGGCTTCGGCGAGCTTCCACACCACCACTTCGATGCTAAGCTACCGCTTAGTAGCGTGTCGAAGGAGTGGCGAACATGGATTTCAGCCTGAGTGTCGAGGAGACCGCGGTACGGGACTGGGTGCGCACCTTCGTGCAGCGCGAGCTCATGCCGCTGGAGCAGGAGGTGCTGCGACGGGAACGGGCGGGCGAGCCGGGACTGCCAGGGGATCAGCTGCACGAGCTGCAGGCCAAGGCTCGGGAGTCCGGTTTCTGGGGAGTGCAGACCCCGGAGTCCTATGGCGGCATGGGGCTGTCCGCGGTCATGACGGCGCTGCTCGAGGCCGAGCTCGGCCGTACCTTCGTCCCGTTCTACTTCGGCGGTGCCGCGGACAACATCCTGTTCCAGGCAGGCGAGGAACAGCAGGCCGAGTACCTGCTGCCGACCATCGAGGGCAAGCGCAAGTCCTGTTTCGCGATCACCGAGCCGGGCGCGGGCTCGGACGCGAAGGCGATCCGCACCACGGCCCGCAAGGACGGCGCCGAGTGGGTCATCAACGGCGAGAAGACCTTCATCACCGGCGGTAACGAGGCCGACTTCGCCATGGTGTTCGCCGTGACCGATCCGGAGAAGGGCGCCAACGGCGGGGTCACCTGCTTCCTGGTGGACCGGGAGATGGGCTGGCGCTCGGAGTACATCGACACCATGGGCGAATGGGGCCCGGCATCGCTGATCTTCGAGGAGGTCCGGGTGCCGGAGCGGCAGATCCTCGGCGAAGTAGGCAACGGCTTCCAGCTCGCCATGCAGTGGATCGGCCGCGGGCGCTACCTGCTGCCCGCCAGGGCCATCGGCTCCTGCGAGCGGCTGCTGTCGATGGCGATCGAGCATGCCAACACCAGGGAGACCTTCGGCGCGCCGATCGCCGAGCGGCAGGCCATCCAGTGGATGATCGCCGACTCCGGGGTGGAGCTGGAGGCGTTGCGCTGGCTGGTGCTGCAGGCGGCATGGCAGGTGGACGCCGGGATGGACTCCCGGCACGCGCAGTCGATGGCCAAGCTCTACGGCGGGGTGAAGGCGAACGAGATCGTGGACAGGGTGATGCAGATCCACGGTGGCATGGGCTACACCAGGGAGCTGCCGGTGGAGCGCTGGTACCGCGAGCTACGGCTGCTGCGGATCTACGAGGGCACCGACGAGATCCAGCGGCGGACCATCGCGCGCAACCTGCTCAAGGGGCACGCGAAGGTCGGCGGGGTGCTGGGCTGAGTGCGGCCGTGCGGGCGCCGGAATCCGGCGCCCGCACTCCGGTCGTGCAAGGTTTCGGGAATGATCAGCCGGTCGCCGTGCTATCTCGGCGGTCGCGTAGCGCCACCGGGACGCCCGCGAGGTCTTCCTCGTTGCAGAGCAGCTTGAGGTCGTAGTACGGCACACCCTCGCGTTCGTCGTAGTCGAGGTGCACCGCGAGCACGTCCACCGGTTCGCCCAGCCACTGTTGGGCCTGGCGCAGCCATCCGGCACACCGTTCCAACGCGGCCGGGAGATCGTCATCACGGAACTCCACCGGGCGATAAGGCACGTCCTGTACCTGATCCCGGGAATCGGCCGGTATCGGGAGACCAGGCGCGAGACCCGATTCGGTGAGCTCCAGTTGGATCGTTTCCTCAGTCACTCATCGAGCGTCCCCCAGCAGCGCTGCCGGGGCAACCTGTACCGGCCTACCTTCCGCTTCCGGCCCCCGCCCAGACGGTGTCCACCACCGCGCGGCAGTGCGCGAGATCGGGGGTGGCGGGATCGATGCAGCCCACTGCGCGCAGCGCCAGCCGCGCGTAGTGGCCCGCCAGCTGCTCGAGGCCGAGCACGCCGCGCGGGGAGTACCAGCGGGCCACCCCGTTGCACATCTCCAGCAGTGCCAGCCTGGTCACCGAGGGCTGGTCGGTGTGGAACACCCCCGCGCGCTGCCCCTCCCGGATGGTCTCGGCCCACAGCCGCTCGTAGGCATCGCGCAGCTTCACCACCGGCTGCCGGGTGTCCGGGGAGAGCGAGCGCACCTCGTTGTCCACCACGGTGGTCTCCTCGCGCTGCACGGCATGGGTGATGACGTGCAGCGCGACCAGCCTGCCCAGCCGTTCCACCGGATCGGTCACCCCGGCCACCACCTCCTGCGCGGCGGTGAGCAGTGCGCGCAGCGCGTCCTGCATGATCCCGGCGAGCAGATCCTCCTTGTTGCCCACGTAGTGATAGAGGCTGGCCGAGGACAACCGCGCCTCCTGCGCCAGATCGCGGATGCCGGTGCCGTGGAAACCCTTCTCCGCGAACAGTTTCACCGCGGCCCGCCGGATCCGGTCCCTGGTCGGGCCCGAGCGGTTCACCACCATCGTTCCTCCACCCGGTCGTAGCTGCCCTGCCGGAGGTCCGCGCTGCCGCGGCGCAGTTCGCCCTTGGCCACCCGCTCGGAGGGGGTCATCGGCAGGCTGTCGGCATAGGCCCAGTACCGCGGCACCTTGAAGTAGGCCAGCTTGGCCGCGCAGAACCCGGCGAGCTCGGCGGGCGGCAGGTCGGCGGTGGTATGCCCCTCGGCGAGCACCACATAGGCCTTGATCTCCTCGCCGCGTACCTCGTCCGGCACCGGCAGCACCGCGGCCAGCCGCACGGCGGGATGCAGCAGCAGGGCACGTTCCACCTCGTCCGCGGACACGTTCTCGCCGCTGCGCCGGATCATGTCCTTGGTGCGGCCGATGTAGTACACCCGGCCTTCGGTGTCCATCCTGGCCAGGTCCCCGGTGTGGAACCAGCCGTCGCGCAGCGCCCGCGCGGTGGCGGCCGGATCATCGTGGTAACCGTGCATCAGCCCGATCCCGCGGATCAGCAGCTCCCCGGTTTCCCCGCGTGGCAACGGTTTCCCGTACTCGTCGGCGATCATCACCTCACGGTCCCTCGACGGCCTGCCGAGGCAGCCGGTGCCAACGGTGTCCTCGTGGTCCGCGGGAGACATCCGGATGTCCCCACCGGTCTCGGTCATCCCGAAGGCTTCGAACCACGGCACGCCCCACCGGCGCTCCAGCTCGGCATGCAGCTCGTGCGGGATGGCCGAGGCGTGGATGGCCCGCACCCGGTGCTCGTGCTCCCGCTCCGACTCCGGTACGCGCAGCAGCAGGGTGGGCATCATCCCAAGGCAGTAGAACCAGGTGACCTGGTGCTCGACCACCTTCGCCCAGAAGGTGCCGGGATGGAAGCGGTCCAGTACCACCAGGGTGGCTCCGGCCGCGAGTCCCAGCGCGACATTCCACTGTGGATCGATGTAGTGGAAGGGCTGCGCGGTGAGCAGCACGTCCTGCTCGCCGATGCACGGGAACTCGGTGACCATGCTGCGCGCCAGTGTGCTCCAGTACCGGTGTGGCAGCACGCAGCCCTTCGGCGCGCCGGTGGTGCCGGAGGTGTACTGGATGTTCACCGGAAGTTCCGGCACGGCCACGCTTCCCGGCGCCACGCCGCCCTCGAGCTCGTCCGGGGTCAGCACCCGCTGCACCGCGGTGTCCGGGGCGATCCCGGCGAGCAGCCCGGTGAACTCCGGCGCGCCGATCGCCAGCAGGGCACCGGAATGCGCCAGCACGTGCTTGCCGTCCAGTTCCCGGTAGTTGACGTTCACCGGGACCAGCACCGCGCCCAGCCTGGCCAGCGCGAGCCACAGCAGCGGGAACTCGGGCTGGTTGCGCAGCATCACCGCGACCCGGTCGCCGCGACCGATGCCGAGCGCGGCCAGCGCGGCCGCGAACTCGCCGCTGCGCCGGTCCACCTCGGCGAAGGTGATCCGCTCGCCGGTGGCGTCGAACAGCCAGGCGGTCCGCTCCGGCCAGGTCCGCGCCGCGCGGGCCAGCAGGGCCGGCAGGTCGTCGACCCCGTCCAGGGTGTTCGGGGTGTGCGGTGTCTTCGGTGTGTTCATTGTTCGCTCCGCGCGCGGAACTCGGCGGTCGACTGGGCGAGCGCGGCCGAATGCTCGGTGAGCAGGGCGTGGCTCACCTCCAGCTCCAGCGCGGTCTGCACGGCCCCGTCGATGCCCTGGTCCAGTGCCCGCTTGGCGAGCGTGGTCGAGGACGCGGGTTGCCCGGCGATCCGGCCTGCCCACGCCAGCGCCGTGGACATCAGCTCCCCGCCCGGCAGCACCTTGTTGACCAGGCCGAGCTCGCTCGCGGTCGCCGCGTCGATCCGCTCGCCGAGCAACAGCAGCTCCTTGGCCTTGAGCGGGCCGACCAGCAGCGGCAGCAACCGGGACGCCGCCCCGGTGACGCTCAGCCCGAGTCCGGCCTCGGGGAAGCCGAACACGGCGTCCTCCGCGGCCAGTACCAGGTCGCAGCCCAGCGCGAACTCCGCACCCGCGCCGATCGCGTAGCCGTGCACGGCGGCGAGCACCGGCTGCGGCAGCGCCCTGATCCGCCGGGTCACCTCCTGCAGCCGCTCCAGCCGGGCCCGCGAGTCGCCCTCCGGCGCGGGCTCCTTGAGGTCGTGGCCCGCGCAGAACGCGCGGCCGGTGCCAGCCAGCACGAGCGCACGGGTTCCCGGCTCGGCCGCGGCCCGGTCCAGGCCGGTGAGCAGGTCGTCCACCAGCGCGGGGACCACGGCGTTCAGCCGCTCCGGCCGGTTCAGCCTGAGCACGGCGATCCCGTCGTCGAGCGTGAGTTCCACGGTGTCCATACCGTCGAGCCTAGACGTTCTATCGATCGATCGATAGAGTCCGTGGCATGCGGGTGGACGCGGTTTTCGAGAACGCTCACGTGCTCGTCCCCGGCGGGACCTCCTCGGCCGTGGCGGTGCTGCACGGGCGGATCGTGGCGCTCGGGGACGAGGCCACCGCGCTGCCCGCGCGGGAGCGGGTCGACCTGGCAGGCGCGACCGTGGTCCCCGGTTTCCACGACGCGCACAACCACCTGACCTGGTTCGGGATGAGCCTGGACGAGCTGCCGCTCGGGCCGGATGCCTGCGCGAGCGTCGAGGACGTCTACGACGCGGTCGCGCGCAGGGCGGCCACCCAGCCGCCGGGCAGCTGGATCGTGGGCAGCGGCTACGACCAGAACAAGCTGGCCGGCGGGCACCCCACCCGGCAGGGCCTTGACCGGGCCGCGCCGGAACATCCGGTGCGGCTCAAGCACACCTCGGGGCATATGTCGGTGGTCAACTCGGCCGTGCTGGAGCGACTGGACCTCGGCAACGTGCCCGCAGGCGGGGACGTGGTGACCGATGCGGTGGGCTCGCCGACCGGGCTGCTGCGCGAGCAGGCGCAACTGCTGCTGCGGCCGCTGATCTACCCGACCCCGCTGGACACGGTGGTGCGCGCGATCGACCGGGCGAGCGAGCGGTTCCTCGCCGAGGGGATCACCAGCGTGCAGGAGGCCGGGATCGGCGGCGGGCTGGTCGGCGAGACGCCCTGCGAGCTGGCGGCCTACCAGCGGGCGAGGGACGAGGGTGTGCTGCGGGTGCGCGCCACCCTGATGGTGGCCTCCAGCGTGCTGCACGAGATCGAGCATGCCGAGTCCGATGCGGTGGCCTTCTCCCTCGACCTGGGTATGCGCAGCGGGTTCGGCGACGAGTGGCTGCGGATCGGGCCGATGAAGATCTTCGCCGACGGATCGCTGATCGGCCGGACCTCGGCCATGCACGAGGACTTCGAAGGGGAGCCGGGTAACCGCGGGTACTTCCAGCTGCCCGAGGAGGAGCTGGCCGGGACCATCCTGCGGGCCCACGCCGCCGGCTGGCAGGTGGCCACGCACGCGATCGGCGACCGGGCGGTCACCGCGGTGCTGGACGCCTACGCCGCGGCGCTGGCCAGGTATCCGCGGGCCGATCACCGGCACCGGATCGAGCACTGCGGGGTGATCCCGCCCGGTGAGCTGCGCAGGCTGGCCGGGCTGGGGCTGATCCCGGTGCCGCAGGGGCGGTTCGTGCACGAGATCGGCGACGGCATGCTGGCCGCGCTGGGCCCGGAGCGCGCGGACTGGTGCTACCGGGGGCGCAGCTTCCTGGACGCGGGCTGCGTGCTGCCCGGCAGCTCGGACCGGCCGGTGGTGCAGGGCGCACCCCTGCTCGGCATTGCCGACCTGGTGCGCCGCCGGACCGCGGGCGGGCAGCTGCTCGGCGCCGCCGAGGCGCTGACCCCGGCGCAGGCGCTGCACGCCTACACCGCGGGTTCGGCCTACGCGGCCTTCCGCGAGCGTGACCTCGGCACCCTTGAGGTGGGGAAGCTGGCCGACCTCGCGGTGCTGTCCGCGGACCCGACCGAGGAGGCGAACCTGGACTCGGTGACGGTGCTCGGCACGGTGGTCGGCGGCGAACTGGTGTACCAGCGGTCCTGAATGGCCGCGAACCGAGAGGAAGGAGACCGATGCCGGTCCGGGACGCCGAGCCAGGTGATGTGGACGAGATCTGCGCGCTCATCGAGGAACACGCGCGGTACGAGGGCAACGACGAGCTGGCGCTCGATCGGGTGGAGATGAAGGGGCACCTGTTCGGCGCGGACCCCAAGGCGTGGGTGCTGATCTCCGAACCACCGGACGCCCCCGGCACGGTCGCCGGGATGGCGTTCTGCTGCTGGAACTTCTCCACCTGGGAGGCAAGGCCGGGGATCTGGCTGGACGACATCTTCATCCGGCCCGCCCACCGCAGGCACGGGCTCGGCCGGGAACTGCTGGCCGAGCTGCGGGCGCGCACCAGCGGCCGGGTCGAGTGGGACATGCAGGCCGACAACGACAAGGCGGCGGCGTTCTACGCCGAACTCGGCGCGCATCCGGTCCCCGGCTGGGTGCGTTATCGCTGGCGGCCAGGCGCGTGAACAGCCACGGGCCGCCGTATCGTGGGTGTCGTGCGTTCAGAAACAAACGCCGATGGTCCCAACCGGCGATCCTCCGCCATCGAGGACTACGTCCGGGCGATCTACGGGCTCGCGGAGCGTGGTGAGGAGGTCACCAACACCTCGCTGGCCACCCGGCTGGCGGTGAGCCCGTCCTCGGCGTCCGGGATGGTGACCAAGCTGTCCCAGCAGGGCCTGGTGGCGCATGTGCCGTACCGGGGCATCGAGCTCACCGGCGAGGGCAGGCTGCTGGCGCGGTCGGTGCTGCGCAGGCACCGGCTGATCGAGTCCTACCTGGTCTCCGAGCTCGGCTACACCTGGGACGAGGTGCACCCCGAGGCCGACCTGCTCGAGCATGTGGTCTCCGACCTGCTGATCGAGCGCATCGCGGCCAAGCTGGGCAACCCGGTGCGGGACCCGCATGGCGACCCGATCCCGGCCGTGGACGGCAGCATCGAGGAACTGCCCACCCGGCTGCTGGACGAGCTGCAGCCCGGCGCCGTCGGCGAGATCGTCCGGGTCTGGGACACCGACCCCGAGCTGCTGCGGTACCTGTCCGAGCACGCCATCAGCCTCGGCGAGCGGATCGAGGTGGTGGAGCGGCAGCCCTTCGGCGGCCCGATCGTGGTGCGGGTCGGCGCCCCGCCGGACTCGGCGACCCACGCCCTCGGCCGGGAGATCGCCCAGGCCCTCTCCGTAGCCATGCGCTAAATGCCCTGAACGTGGCGATCGCGACGTCAGACGTCCCGAACGGAACATTCGCGACGTCTGACGTCCGGAAAGCCACGTTCACGGCCCTTGGCTGGTCAGGGGGTGAGCGCCGTACGCAGGTGGGTCAGTGCTTCGGCGATCCACTCGCAGGCCAGCGGATCCTCGCTGCGCAGCGCGGTCCAGCGCTGCTCGGCGCTGGTGCCGTAGAGCAGGCTGGTGGCCACCCGGAACCGCAGCGCACCGGGGTCGTCCCCGAACTCGGCCCCGGGCAGCACCCCCACCCCGTGCCGGTTCAGCAGGTGCTCGGTGAGCTGCTTGCCGGTGCTGAACCCGTTGCCGCGCCAGGACTCCAGGTCCGGGTACAGGTAGAAGCCCGCCCGTGGCGCGCGGACCGAGGCGCCGGCGGCCAGGAACTCCCGGTGCACCGCGCCCGTCACCGTGCGGTGCAGGCGCAGGCTGCGTTCGATGTGCTCGCGCACCTCCGGCGGCTCAGCCAGTGCGTAGGCGGCGACCTCCTGCATCGGCGCGGGCACGCTGGACCAGACCTCACTGGCCATCCCGACCAGCTCGGTGCGCAGCCGGGTCGCCCCGGGGCCGTCGGGGAGCCGGGCGAAGCCGATCCGGTACCCGCCCAATGCCAGGTTCTTGCTCAGCCCGGCCGTCACCACGGTGCGGTTGCCGAGCACGGCCGCCGGGCTGTGCACCCCGCCCTCGTGCACCAGGTCGCGGTAGATCTCGTCGGAGATCACCACCAGCCCGTGCCGGTCGGCCACCGCGCAGACCTGCTCGATCAGCTCGGGCCCGGCCACGGTGCCGGTCGGGTTGTCCGGCACCGTCAGCACCAGCACTCCTGGCTCGGTCCCGGCCGCGCGGGCCTCGGCCAGCGCCGTGTCCAGGGCCTGGGGCTCCGGCACCCCGCCCACCTCGGCCGGGATCGGCACGTCGATCACCTGCTTGCCCGCCAGCGTGGCCTGGGCGGCGTAGCTCACCCAGCAGGGCCGCGGCAGCACCACATCGCCGGGTAACACCGAAAGCAGCGCGAACAGCAGCGCCTTGCTGCCAGGGGCGAGCAGTACCCGATCGGCCTCCGTGGGCAGGCCGCGACGGGAGAAGTACCCCGCGGCGGCCGCGCGGGCCCGGGCCGAACCGGCCACCGGGCCGTATCCGTTGCTGCCTGCCGACTCCGCGAGGACCCTGGCCACCGTCGGCGGCACCGGCAGCCCGGCCTCGCCGAACCCGAGGTGCAGCACCCGTTCCCCGGCCGCGCGCTTGGCGGCCAGCCGCTCGTTGATGGCCAGCGTGGCCGACTGCCGAACCACGATCCGCCTCCCAGCATGCGCAGTAGTACTTGCACCCACACTGTACGACGCAATCATCTTTGCGACAGGATGGTGGGTATGCCGCCGAGTAGCTACGCCGAGCTCCGGGACCAGCTGCACGCGCGGCTGCCCCGGCTGGCCGCGGGGCAGCGGCGGATCGCCGAGCTGCTGCTCACCGACCCGGAGGGCACCGCCTTCCGCAGCATCTCGCAGACCGCCAAGCTGGCCGGGGTACACGAGTCCTCACTGGTACGTTTCGCCACCGCCTTCGGCCTGGCCGGCTACCCCGCGCTGGTCGCGCTGTGCCGGCAGCAGCTCGCCGAGCAGGCGCAGCTGGTGCGGCGCTTCGACCAGGCCGAGGCGCAGCCTGGCGACCTCACCGGGGCGGTGGAGCGGGACAAGGCCAACCTGGACCGCACCCTGGCCCAGCTCGACCCCGCCCGCTGGGAACGGGTGGCCTGCCTGCTTGCCGAGGCCGGCTCGGTGCACGTACTCGGGCTGCGTAAGTGCTTCGCGCCCGCCCACCTGCTGGCCTACCTGCTGCGCCTGGTCCGGCCAGGGGTGCGCCAGCTGGCCGCGGGGGCCGGTGCGCTGCCGGAGGAGCTGCGCGAACTGGCCGAGGGGGAGGTGCTGGTCGCGCTGTCCATCCACCGCTACACCGCGGACACCGTGCGGGCCTTCGCCCATGCCCGGCGGCGTGGCCTGCGCACCGTCGCGCTGACCGACAACCCGGCCTCCCCGCTGGCCGAGCATGCCGAGGTCGCGCTGTACGTGGAGACCGCGGGCGGGAGCGTGCTGCGCTCGCTCACCGCGTTCACCAGCCTGGTGCAGGCGCTGGCCACCGAGGTCGCCCTCCGCCGCGGCACCCGCACCCGCGCCGAGCTGGAACTCGACGAGCAGCTACTCACCGAGTTCGACACCTACACCCCGTAAGGGGCGAGGCCGGACTCGTAGGCGATGATCACGAGCTGGGCGCGGTCGCGGGCGTGCAGCTTGGCCAGCAGGCGGCCGATATGCGTTTTCACCGTGGCCATGCTGAGGTGCAGCTCCGCGGCGATCTCGGTATTGGACAGCCCGGAGGCGATCAGGCCGAGCACCTCCCGCTCCCGGTCGGTCACCCCCTCCAGCGAGTGGGCGAGGCGGCCGCTGGGCCGCCGCCGCGGGTCGGGCCGGGCGACGAACTCCGCGATCAGCCGCCGGGTCACCGTCGGCGCGAGCAGCGCCTCACCCGCGGACACCGTGCGGATCGCGTTCAGCAGGTCGGCGGGTGGGGTGTCCTTGAGCAGGAAGCCGCTGGCCCCCGCGCGCAGCGCCGAGTACACGTAGGTGTCCAGGTCGAAGGTGGTCAGGATGAGCACCCGGGTGGACCCGCCCTCGCCGCAGATCAGCCGGGTCGCCTCGATACCGTCCATTTCCGGCATCCGTACGTCCATCAGCACCACATCCGGCGCGGTACGCCGGACCGCGGTGACGGCCGCCACCCCGGTGTCCGCCTCGGCCACCACGGTCAGGTCCTCGGCCGCGTCCACCAGCATCCGGAAGCTGCCCCGCAGCAACGCCTGGTCGTCGGCGATCACCACCCGAACGGAGTTCATACCGGCGCCCCCGCGCCGACCGGAAGGGTCGCCGCCACGCGGAAGCCGCCCTCCGGCCGTGGCCCTGCGCTGAAGCTCCCGCCGTACACCCCGACCCGCTCCCGGATGCCGATCAGGCCGTGTCCCGCTCCGGCCTGGTCCTCGGGCGCGGTGCGCCGTCCCGGCCCGTCGTCGGTCACCTCGATCCGCACCCGCTCGGCCCCGGCCTCGACCAGGACCCGGCATGCGGCGGGCCCGGCATGCTTGACCACGTTGGTCAGTGCCTCCTGCACGATCCGGTACACCGAGAGCTCCAGCCCGTCCGGCAGCTCGTCCGGCCAGTGCACATCGAGGTGCACCCGGATGCCCGCCAGTTCGGCGTTGCGGGCGAGCTCGGTCAACCCGGCCACCCCGGGGGTGGGGGTCAGCTCCGCGTCCGGTTCCCGGTTCGAGCGCAACACGCCCAGGATGTGCCGCATCTCGGTGAGCGCCTCCCTGCTGGTGCTCTCGATCGTCCGCAGCGCGGCCGCGGCCTCCTCCGGCCGCTGGGTGGCGATGTGGTTGGCGACCCCGGCCTTGACCGCGATCAGGCTCATACTGTGCGCGACCACGTCGTGCAGCTCACGCGCGATCCGCATCCGCTCGTCGGCCAGCGCCTGCCGGGCGCGCTGCTCGGCCTCCCGCGCCGCCCGCGCCCGCCGGTCGCGCACCACCCAGCCGCCGGCCCAGGCGAGCCCGAGCCACAGCCAGACGTAGAACGGCAGCCCCTGGTTGTCCAGCACCGGCTGGCCGACCAGGATCGCGATCATCGACCCGGCCAGCGTGGCCGCCAGCGCCGGAACCGACCTCCCCGGCGGGTACACCAGCGCGACCAGGTACAGCGCGTAGGCCACGGCCAGGTAGGGCTCCAGGATCAGGTGCAGCAGGGTGGCCGCCATGGTGGCGGCCAGCACGACACCCAGCACCGGCACCGGCCACCGCCTGCGTGCCGCGAGCGGCAGGCCGACCAGCGCGGCGACCAGCCAGACCACCCATCCAGGACCCTCGTACATCGGCTGGGCCGGAGTGGACTCGACGTAGCCGAAGCTGACATAGACCGCCATGCTCACCAGCGCGACGGCGATGTCCAGCAGGTACAGGTGCGCGCCCTTCGGCCACCGGTTCAGCACGGCGCGCAGGCGGGACTCGGGCACGTCCCGACGCTAGCCGGTCCGGGGCCAGAGCGCGTCCGACCAGGGGTGGTCCTACCCAGGTTCGATCCGGAAGGGACGCCGGGTGCAACTTGCCGCCTGCGGTACCGACGGCCTACTGTCTTCGCCCGGCGCGCGGCTGGGGTGCGTGCGGCGAAACGCTTCATCGATTGAGAAGGGGCTGCGAGAATAGGGTGATACCTGTGGCCCGCACCCGTGGCGGGTCGGTGAGAAGACCCCCAGGCTTCTCACCAACCCGCTGCCCGAGACGACACCCCGAGCATCGCACCCGCGACGACTCCAGAGGCGATCTTCCGTTCCGACCGGAGAGGAAATCCCTGCTCAGATGCCTCGTACGAGTTTTCCGGTCCGGAATCCGGACCGTCCGGAGCGGGGCGGCGCATGACTGAGCAGGAGGCAGGCCGCCGCGCTCGCGAGGTGTTCGCGGAGCGCTTCGCCCTGCTCTACGCCGAGGCAGGCGACCCGACCCTGCGCCGGGTCACCGAGGCGGTGGCCAGGGTCAACCGGCGGGACGAGCGGGGCAGCCCGGTCCGCGTCTCGGCCCAGCGGATCAGCGACTGGCGCCGGGGCCGCAACGTGCCAGCCCGGTTCCCGCCGCTGGCGATCGTGCTCGAGATCCTGATCGGCGAGGCGCGCAAGCTGCGCCGCAGGCCGGTCGCGCGCGGACTGTACGAGCTGGCGGAGTGGCGGCGGCTGTGGGAGGACGCGCTGCGTACCCCGGCCGAGGACCAGGAGGCCGTGGCCGGTGCGGAGGGTGAACCGGAGCCGGATCCCGAGGACACCGGGGTATGCCCCTATCGCGGGCTGGCCGCGTTCCGGCCGGAGGACGCCGACCGTTTCTTCGGCAGGGAACGCAGCACCACCGCGTTGCTGGAGAAGCTGGAGCATGCGCTGGGCACCGGTGGGATGGTGGTGCTGGTCGGCGCGTCCGGCGCGGGTAAGTCCTCGCTGCTGCGGGCCGGCCTGGTGCCCGCCATGGAGCAGGAGGAGCTGACCGGCGGCGCGCGGCTGCCGGTGGCCGCGATGTCGCCGGGGGCCAACCCGCTGAAGGAGCTCAGCAGGCTGATCCCGGAGCTGGCCACCGAGCTGGAGGATTCGGCGGCGGAGCCCGACCCGGAGCGCACCGGCGGCCTGCCAGGGATGGTGCGCACGGCCGTCGCGGCCTGCGCGCGGCGGCTGGGCGGGCCGGGCGCCACCCTGGCGATCGTGGTGGACCAGTTCGAGGAGCTGTTCACCCTCGGCGCGGACAAGCGCGCGCAGCGGCTGTTCGTGCAGGCACTGCACGCCGCCTGCACCCCGGCCGCCGAGGAGGATGCGCCGCCGGGGCTGGTCGTACTCGGGGTGCGGGCCGACTTCTACGGGCGCTGCCTCGACTACCCCGAGCTGGCCGAGGCACTCCAGGAACGGCAGCTCGTGCTGGGCGCGATGGCCACCGGCGAGCTGCGGGAGGCGGTGTCCAGGCCGGCGAAGTCGGTCGGGCTGCAACTGGAACCAGGGCTGGTCGACCTGATGCTGCGTGACCTCGGGCTCGGCGCGGGCCGGGAGGCCGGCGGGCAGCGCCGCACCTATGAGGCCGGCGCGCTGCCGCTGCTCTCGCATGCCCTGCTGGCCACCTGGCAGCGCAGGCAGGCCGGCAGGCTGACCATCGCGGGCTACCGGGCCGCTGGCGGGATCCACGGCGCGGTGGCGGCGACCGCCGAACGGGCCTGGGCCGACCTGAGCCCGGCAGCGCAGGCGGCGGCCCGCCCGCTGCTGCTGCGCCTGGTGCATGTGGGTGAGGACACCCAGGACACCCGGCGCCGGGCCACCCGCGCCGACCTCGTCGAGCACGCAGGCAACCGGGCGGCCGCCGAGGCCGTGCTGGAAGCGCTGGTGAAGGCACGGCTGGTCACCCTGGACTCGGACTCGGCTGAGATCAGCCACGAGGCGCTGCTGCATGCCTGGCCCCGGCTGCGGGAGTGGATCGACCAGGACCGGGCTGGCAACGTGGCCCGGCAGCGGCTGGAGACCGACGCCCTCGCCTGGGCCGAGCAGGACCGGGACTCCTCACTGCTGTACCGCGGCAACCGGCTGGAGACGGCGCGGCAGGCGGCCCGGCGCGGATCCACCGGGCTGGCCCGCGAGTTCCTGGACACCTCGAACCGGCACGCGCGGCGCAGCGCCTGGCTCCGGCGGGCCGCCGTGGTCACCGTGGCGCTGTTCGCCGTGGCCACGGCCGTGGCGGCCGGGGTGGCCATCCAGGAGCGTGATGACGCGCGGTTCGGCCAGGTGGTGGCCGAGGCCGACCGGCTCACCACCCGCGACCCCTCGGTGTCCGCGCAGTTCGACCTGCTGGCACACCGGCTGCGGCCGGAGGACACCGGCGTGGCCGCGCGGGTGCTCTCCACCCAGCACCGCCCGCTGGCCATCCCGTTGACCGGGCACCAGGGCGCGGTGTACCTGACCACCTTCGGCCCGGACGGCCGCACCCTGGCCACCGCGGGCTACGACGGCACCGTGCGGCTGTGGGACGTATCCGACCGCGACCACCCGAAACCGCTCGGCGACCCGCTGACCGGGCACACCAGCTGGGTCAGCTCCGCGGTGTTCAGCCCGGACGGCGACACCCTGGTCACCGCGGGGCACGACGGCACCCTCCGGTTATGGGACGTATCCGATCCGGCTGCCCCGATGCGGCTGGGCGAGCCACTACCGGGTGGCGGCGGCACCATCTACCTGACCTCCTTCAGCCCGGACGGCCGGGTGCTGGCCACCGCGAACGACGACGGTGCGGTCCGGCTGTGGGACCTCGCCGACCCGGCAGCGCCCAGCCTGCTCGGCGCGCCGCTCACCGCACCGAGCGCGGCCGTGCGCTCGGTGGACTTCAGCCCGGACGGCAGCACCCTGGCCGGGGTCGGCAACGACGGCGCGGTCCGGCTGTGGGACCTCACCGGGCAGCGGCCCGCGCTGGCGGCCGAGTACCCGGGCGCCCATCCGGGCGGGGTCCACTCGGTGGCGTTCAGCCCGGACGGCAGCAAGCTCGCCACCGGCGGCGAGGACGACACCGTGCGGTTGTGGGACATCTCCACCCCTGGACGGCTGGCACCGCTCGGGCACCCGATGGCCGCGCACAAGGAACTTGTCTGGTCGGTGGCGTTCAGCCCGGACGGGCGGGTGCTGGCCTCCGGAAGCAAGGACGGCACGGTGCGGTTGTGGAACATCTCCGACCCGGCGCGGCCCGGGCTGATCGGTGACGCGCTCACCGGGCATACCGGCGCGGTGTACGCGGTGGGGTTCAGCCCGGACGGGCGCACCCTGGCCTCGGGAGGGGACGACGGGGTGCTGCGGCTGTGGTCGCTCCCGCCAGGGGTACTGATCGCGCACTCGGCCAGCGTGTCCGCGGTGTCCTGGAGCCCGCAGGGGCGCACCCTGGCCTCGGGCGGGGACGACGGCACCGTGCAGCTGTGGGACGTGTCCGATCCGGCGGCCCCAGCCGCGCTCGGCCCGCGGATCACCGGGGAGGTCGCGGTGAACCGGGTGCTGTTCAGCCCCGCGGGCGGGGTGCTCGCGGTGGGCAGGAACGACGACACGGTGCGGCTGTGGGACGTGTCCGATCCGGGCAGGCCGGTGCCGCTCGGCGCCGCGTTCACCGGGGCCGCAGGCGGGCCGATGACCTTCTCCCCGGACGGGCGCACGCTGGCCACGGCCAATGACACCACCATCCAGCTGTGGGACGTCACCGATCCCGCGCACCCGTCCTCGCTGGCCACCGCCCCCTCACCGCATGCGGGGTACCTGCCGACGATGGCGTTCTCCCCGGACGGCCGCATGCTGGCCACCGGCAGCTTCGACCACACGGTGCGGTTGTGGGATGTCGGCGACCCCACCGCCCCAGCCCCGATCGGGCAGCCGATCACCGGGCACGGCGGGCCGGTGTGGTCGGTGGCCTTCGGGCCGGATGGCGACCGGCTGGCCACCGCCAGCGGGGACCGGACGATCCGGCTGTGGGACATCGGCGATCCGGCCGCGGTGCACCCGGTCGGCGAACCGATCACCGGGCATACCGACGCGGTGTCCGAGGTGGCCTTCCGCTCCGGGCGCGCCGGGCTGGTGTCCACCGGGATGGATGGCACGGTCCGGTTGTGGGATCTCGGCGAGAACGGTGCCGTGCGCTTGCAGCGCACCCTCACCGGGCACACCAGCGCGGTGCTTTCCATCGCGGGCGGCCCGGGCGGGAAGTTCCTCGCCACCGGCGGCAGGGACAACACCGCGCGGGTGTGGCGGCTGGACATGGAGCAGGCGATCCAGCGCATCTGCACCGACTCCCGCGGCTCCCTCACCGAGCAGGTGTGGCGCGAGTACCTCCCGCAACTCGACTACCGGCCCCCCTGCGAGTAACCCCAGGCCACCCGGCGTGTTTGCCCGCCACGTACGCGTGTTTGCCGCCCACGCGCACGCGTTGGCTCCCTGCGCGCACGCGTTGGCCGTTCATGCACCCGGGTTGGCCGTTCCCGGACGCCGGGGCGTGCGTCACTCCGGCGGGGTGAGCCGCAGCACCGGGTTGACCGGGGCGGTCCCGTCGAACTTCTCCGCGAGATGCGACTCGGCCAGCCTGCTCAGCTCGATGAAGGTGGCCTCGATCGACTCGGTGTGCGGCTCCGGGCACGGCCAGGCGTCGACCTCGTCGTCGAACCACCCGGCCAGCCCCTCCGGGATGCGGTACCTTGCGGTGCGCTGCCGGTAGAGCAGGCCGCGGTCGTCGGCCTGCCGGACGAGCTCGCGGTACTCGCGCAGCGCGATCCGCATCCGGATCCACCGGTAGCGGTCGGTCTGGGTGTACCCCGGTGCCTCGCCGTCGTGGCTCTCCTCGGTGAACCGCCGTTTGAGCTCGGTGCCCGCCTTGTAGCCGCGCAGCGCGAGCGTGGCGATCACCTCGGGCGGCATGAACAGGTTCGTTCCGCCCTCGCCGGTGCCCTGCCGCACGTTCACGATCCGGCCACGGAAACCCGGCAGTCCGGACTGCATGGTGTCCCGCCAGGCGAGGAAAGTCTCCAGGATCCGGCTGAGGAAGCTGGCCGCGCCATCGTGCACCTTGGCCCAGGGATGCTCGAACGGGGTGGCGTCCTGTTTGGCGAGATAGATCTCCTCATCCGGCCCGACCTCCCGGTCCAGCCGGTCCAGGTTCAGCCCGAAGGTCGGCCACCTCGGCAGCAGCGTGTCGAAGAAGTGGATCGGGAAGTTGCTGGTGATCCCGCCGTCGGAGAACCAGTGCATCCGGCCCTCCCGGCACAGCGGCACCGGGCAGATCAGGCCGGGCAGGGACAGGCTCATCCGCACGGCCAGCACCACCGGCATGTCCCACGGCTCGGGCAGCCAGTGCAGCCCCACCTCCGGGTGCCGGGGGCAGTGCTGCCCGTTGACCGGCCCAGCCTCCTTCAGCTGCCACACCACCCGGCCGGGCAGGATCCCGTCCAGGCAACGCTCGCAGAACTGCCAGCGCTCGTTCGGGTGCGGCGCGACCCGGAAGGGCAGCCGGAACGGCCTGCCCGCGGAAAGGTCGGTGCTCATCAGCGCCAGGTTGATCATCCGGCGTTCACTCTGCAGTGCGCAGGCCTCCAGCTCGGCGAGGTCGCGTTCGGCGCCGGGGCCGAGCCAGAGATCCCCGAAGGTCAGCGCCCGCCGGTACGTTCCCGGCTCGACGTCCGATGTGGACCCGGCGAGGTCGTCGATGCGGTCGGCGAGCCAGGTGGCCAGCGGCGGCACGCCGGTCGAGCGCGGCATGCCCGCCAGCCGGTCCACCCAGGTCGCGGTGTACGGCCAGGCGCCGGGGACGAGTCCATATCGGAACCGCTGCGCCTCGGCGATCAGCGGCCAGCTCGCCTTGGTGTAGATCACCGCGAACGTGGTCAGCCCGGCAGCGCTCAGCAGCAGCCAGCCGAGCACGGTTCCCGCGCCCAGCGTCACCCATGCCGACCAGGACGACCCCGCCGGGTCCCCGGCGACGGCCACGGCCACCAGCGTCCCGAGCCCCAGCACCAGCGGGATCACCAGCACCAGGGTGGCCTTGCGGATGCGCGCCGCGGCCAGGGTGATCGTCCAGGTCCCGGCGATCAGCGCGGCCGCGAGGGCGAGCAGGGCGACCACCGGTGGTACCGACTCCCACCGTTGCGGCGGCAGCAGCAGGGGCAGCGCGACCGGCCCGGCCAGCCAGCCCGCGAACACCAGTACCAACGCGACGGTGGCCAGCGGGCTCACCGCCAGCAGCAGCGCGGCGAGTACCGAGGCGAACCGGTTGCGCCCGGTGGTGTCCGGCCGCTGCATGGTGGCGATCACCACCCGGTAGAGCCTGCTCAGCGCGGTGTTCGGCTGGAAAAGTTGCACCAGCCGCCAGCGCTCCGGCCCGCTCCCGGTGATCATCCAGTTGATCAGCCCGGCCAGTCCGGCGAAGCCGGGACGCACCGAGCCCGCTGGAACCTCGGCAGGCTGCGCGGCCAGCCTGCCGTGCTCGGCCGCGGCCGTGGCCGCGGCGGCGATCGCGCCCGCCGAGGCGCCGCCCACCGAGCGGAACTGGTAGTGCTGCGCCAGCGAGCACACCGCCAGCGGGTAGATCACCCCACTGGTGGTGCCGCCGCGCATGGTCAGGTCGCAGGAACGGTCCACGTACTCCTGGTAGCGCTCGTCGCCCTCCCTGGCGTGCTCATCGGCCTCCGCGGGCGACCAGCGCAGCCACTCTGCCTCGAACCCCCTGGTGTACCTGGTCGGATCGTCCAACCCGAGCTGGACGACCTGGCTGATGGGGTCTGCGGCCGTCATGGCCACCTCCGGAGATCGGACCGAGCGAGGGTGCGTTTGCCGGACTTACCACTTACCACGCCGGTCCGTGGTGCGGCGGCGAAAACCCCGATTCGATAGCTGTGCGGTATCCAACCGGGTCAGTCCGCATCGGCCCGCGCATTGGTCACAGTCCGGCGAGGAACCGTTCCAGCGCCGCGTCGAACTCGGCAGGCCGCTCCAGGTTCGGCAGGTGTGCCGCGCCCTCGATCACGCACAGCACCGAGCCGGGAATCCGTTCGTGCATCAGCCTGGCCTCGGCGACCGGGGTGAACTCGTCCTCGGTGCCGACGACCACGAGCGTGGGCACCGCCACCCCGGCGAGCATCGGCAGGTAGTCCGGCCGCTCGGCGCGTCCGCGCAGCGCCGCGGCCGCGCCCTCGGGCGGGGCCGCCTTCATCATCGCCAGTACCTGCCCGGCGACCTCGGGCAGTTCGCGAATGTTGTGCGGGGCGACCATCTTGTCGATGACCTCCTCCGCATACGGCCCGAGCCCCTCGCGCAGCAGCCGGTCCGCGGTGGTGCGGCGCCATTCCCTGGTCGCCGGCGGGTCCGCCCTGGCCGAGGTGCTTGCCAGCACCAGCCCACGCAGCCGCGCGGGGAACAGCCGGTGGAACTCCAGCACGATCTGCCCGCCCATGGACAGCCCGCCGAGCACCACCCGGTCGATGCCGAGCCGGTCGAGCAGGCCCACCAGGTCGCGGGCGAAGGTCTCCAGCGGCGTGCTGCCAGGCACAACCGTGCTGCGCCCGTAGCCACGCAGATCCGCGGTGATCACCCGCCATCCGGCACCGGCGAACCGGGACACCTGCGGGCGCCACATCGAACGGTCGAACGGGTGGCCGTGCACGAGCAGCAGTGGGTCACCGCTGCCCTCGTCCTGGTAGTCGATGGTGATCCCGGCGTGGGTCAGCGTGCTCATACCGAGAAAGCTAATCGGAGCAATATCGTGGTGCAATAAAAACAATGACCTCGGTGCAATGTGGGAGTGGGCTGATGGAGGACTACCGCGCGGTGGCCGACCGGATCGCGGCCGAGATCGCCGCCGGACGGCTCCGGCCGGGGGACCGGCTGCCGACACAACGCCGGTTCGCCCGGCGGCACGGCATCGCGAACTCCACCGCCGCGCGGGTCTACCGGGAGCTGGCTCGGCGCGGCCTTGTGGTCGGCGAGGTGGGCCGGGGCACCTTCGTCCGTTCCGCCGACCCGGCGCCGGAGCCCGCACTGGCCGAGCCCGGCGTGGCGCGGGTCGAGCTGGAGATGACCACCTCGGTGCTGCCCGAGCAGTCCGCGCTGCTGGGCGGCGGCCTTGGCCGGATGCTGCGGCCCGATGTGCTGGACGCCGCGCTGCGGCCGGTAGGCGCGGCGGGCGCGGCCGCGGCACGGGAGGCCGCCGCTGCCGCACTGGCCCGGCCCGGCTGGGACCCGGAGCCCGCGCAGGTGCTGTTCGCGGGCAACGGGCGGCAGGCGATCGCGGCCGCGCTCACCGCGCTGGTCCCACCGGGGGAACGGCTCGCCGTCGAGTCGCTCACCTACCCGGTGACCAGGACGCTGGCCACCCGGCTTGGCTGCACCCTGGTGCCGGTGGACACCGATGAGCACGGCCTGGTCCCCGAGGCACTGGCGCGGGCATACCGCGCCGGCCCGCTGCGCGCGGTCTACCTGCAACCGACACTGCACAACCCACTCGGCTGCACGATGCCCCTGGCCCGCCGGGCCGCGCTGGCCGAGGTACTGCGGGAGCACGGCATCCACGCCGTCGAGGACCGGGTGTACGCCTTCCTCGGTGACAGCCAGCCGCCGCTTGCGGCCCTGGCCCCCGAACACACGGTGGTGGTGGACAGCCTGTCCAAGCGGCTGGCTCCCGGACTGACCCTTGGCTTCCTGTTGCCGCCGCCCGGACTGGCCGAGCAGTGCGCCGCCGCACTGCGTTCCGGGGCGCTGAGCGCGAGCGGGTTCGCGCTGGAAGCGGCGACCGGCTGGCTGGTCGACGGCACGGTGGCCACGATGGAACGGGCCAAGCGCGCGGACGCCGCGGCACGGCAGGAACTCGTCGCCGAGCGGCTGGCCGGTTTCGCCGTCCGCGCCGGCGAGAACTCCTATCACTGCTGGTGGGAGCTTCCAGGGCGGTGGCGGGCCGAGACCTTCGTGGCCGCGGCCGCCCGAAGGGGAATCGCGGTGACCCCCGCCGCGGCGTTCAGCACGGGCACCGGGCACGCGCCGAACGCCGTGCGGCTAGCCATCTCCGCGCCACCGATGTCCACATTGGCCAGCACGCTGACGGTGCTGGCCAATGTGGCCCGCGCGAATCCGGTGGACGGCTGCCCAGAGTAACCGGCAGCTCAGCCGCTGTTCTATTGCCACGGGCACCACCGAGGTGGCACAGTTCGCGGCCAAGGAGGCCCGGATTCCACCGCCGATCTTGCTGTTGACGCGGGTCTCACCTGGTGACTGAAAGGCTTCCAGCCAATGAACTCCACCGATGCCCTTGCGCCCGGGCTGCCGCAGGGGCAAGCCGGTTACGCCGATCTGTCACGGAGTGTGCGTGCGGCCGGGCTGCTGGACCGGCGCCGGCACCACTATCTGGGGCGGATCGTGCTCAACTTCCTCGCGTTCGCCGTGGGCGGGGTGGCCTTCGTCTGGCTGGGGGACTCCTGGTGGCAGCTGTTCGTCGCGGCTTTCCTCGCCCTGGTGTTCACCCAGCTGGCCTTCATCGGGCATGACGCGGGTCACAAGCAGATCTTCCGTGGCCGCAGGGCGAACGACGTCACCGGGTTTGTCCACGGTGGACTGGTCGGGCTCAGCTACGGCTGGTGGATCGCGCAGCACACCCAGCATCACGCCAACCCGAACCACGAGACCAGGGATCCGGATGTGGATATCCCGGTGCTGGCCTTCACCCTGGAGCAGGGTCATGCCAAACGCGGTGTGGTGCGGTGGATCGCGAAGCACCAGGCCTTCCTGTTCTTTCCGTTGCTCCTGCTGGAAGGCCTCAGCCTGCACTGGTCCAGCATCCGCTCGGTATGGGGCGGTGGAGTCCGTAAGCCCCGGCTGGAGAAGGTGCTGCTCGTGCTCCATTTCGCCGCGTACCTCACTGCGGTGTTCGTGGTGCTCTCCCCGCTGACCGGAATCGTGTTCGTGCTGGTGCACCAGTGCCTGTGGGGCGTCTACATGGGATGTTCCTTCGCGCCCAACCACAAGGGCATGCCTACCCTGCCGGAGGGGCACACCCTGGACTTCCTGCGCAGGCAGGTACTCACCTCCCGGAACGTGCGGGGTGGGCCCTGGGTGGATTTCGCGCTCGGTGGCCTGAACTACCAGATCGAGCACCACCTGTTTCCGAACATGCCACGGCCGAACCTGCGGCATGCTCAGGTGATCGTGCAGGACTTCTGTCTACGGCACGGGATCGAGTACGCCCAATGTGGACTGTTGCGCTCCTATCGTTACGTACTCGAGCACCTGCACGCGATGGGAGCCCCGCTGCGGGTGTCCCGCTGACTCACTCCGGGATCGGCACAGCGGTCCCGCTCACCGAGACACCCTCCGTCTCCCCGGCCGGAATGTCCACGGTGAGCAGGCTCGGCCTGCCGAGGTCCACGCCCTGGTGCACGGTCACCGTGGCTGGCGGGGTCACCAGCCGCTGTTCCCGCAGGTAGCCGCCAAGCGCCGCGGCCGCCGCGCCGGTGGCCGGATCCTCGTACACCCCGCCAGGCGGGAACGGGTTCCGCGCGTGGAACACCAGTTCCGACTCGCGCCAGAGCAGGTTGACCGTGGTCCACTCGTGCTTGGCCATCAACATCCCCAGGCGGTCCAGGTCGTAGTGCAGCCGCGCGAGCCGTTCCCGGCTCGCCGCCGTCAGCACCGGGTGCCAGGCCCCGGCGAAGGCGACCCGCGGTGGCAGGGTGGGGTCGAGATCGCCGACCACCCAGCCGAGCTCGGCCAGCAGGGCGTCCAGCGCGGCGGCGTCGATCGGCGCGGTCCGTGGCGGAACGCTGACCAGCGTGGCCAGTGGGCGGCCGTCCGGTCCGGTCGAGGTGTGCACGTCGACCCGCCCGACCGAGGTCTCGAACCGCAGCGGGCCCTCGCCGTGCCGCCGCGCGTACGCCACCGCCGAGGCGATGGTGGCGTGGCCGCAGAAGGGAACCTCGGCCATCGGGCTGAAATACCGCACGGTGAAGCTACGGTCACCCCGCGGAACCAGGAAGGCCGTTTCCGAGTAGCCGAGCTCGGCGGCGACCCGCAGCATCTCCCCATCGCTGGCACCGGTGGCGTCGAGCACCACACCGGCCGGGTTGCCCCCATTGGGGTCCGCGCTGAACGCGCTGTACCGCAAGATCTCCATGTTGCGATCGTATGCCGTGCCGCCGACAGTTCGGCGGGTCCGGCCGAGTCAGTAGGCTGAGGCCGCGCCACAGGGAAACGTGGAGGTTGGTCATGCCGGAGCCGGGTGAGGGGTCACCACTACTGGCGTTGCTGGCGTCCCACGGTTCGCCCGCCGACCTGCGCGCCCGTGCCCGGTTGCTGATCGAGCAGGGCGCCGTCGTCGACGAGGACGTCTTCTATCACGCCTGCGAACATGCCGACAACGCCCTGCTGGACCTGCTCTACCGGCCGGGATTCGAACGGCTGGTGAACCACAAGCTGGACTTCGAGGATCTCGCCGGGCTGCGCTGGTTCCTCGAACACGGCGCGGACGTGAATGCCTGCTACTGCCTGCACCACGCGATCAGCCGCGGCCGTGGGCTGTCGATCCTGACCATGCTGCTGGACGCGGGCGCGGACGTGAACCTGCCGTGGGACCGCTGGGATGTCGGCAGGCGCCCGCTGGCGCTGGCGGCGCGCTGCGGACATCTCGCCGCCTACGAGTTGATCGCGGCCCGTGGGGGCACCGCCGAGCTCGACCCGGTGGACGCCGCAGTGCTCGCCGTGGCCCGTGGCGAGTCGGTGCGCCTGCCCACCGCGCCGCCGCCCGCGCTCGGCAACCCGCCAGGGGAGGACTACGGCTGGATCCTCGGCCAGTTCGCCGTGCTCGGCCGGACCGAGGTGGTGCGCTCGTTGCTGGACGCCGGGATGGCCGTGGACACTCGCGGCTGGAGCAACTTCACCCCGCTGGACCAGGCCGCCATGCACGGCCGCACCGAGATCGTGCGGCTGCTGCTGGAGCGGGGCGCGGATGCGGCGGACCGCGCGTTCGACGAGGAGGGGCCGACCCCGCTGGACTGTGCGCTGTGGGGCATGCGCAACAACCCCGCCGAGGACGGTGACTACCTCGGCACGGTACGGGCGTTACTGGCGGCCGACGCACCCACCGTACATCGGCCGCCGACCGGGGACGCCGAGATCGACCGCGCGCTGAGTACTCGGTGGCGAGGAACGGATTCCCGGTGAACCGGTCGACCCGTGCTGCCATCCGGTCGAGCCGACCGCGTCGGCCGGCCTCAGCCACGACCACCCCGTCACCGGCAAACTCGCCTACCTGAGCGGCAAACTCGCCTACGCCACGGCCAACGCGGTTACCTGAGCGGCAAACACGATGCGCGGGAACGGCCAAAGCGTGCGCGTGGGCGGCCAACGCGTGCGCGGGAACGGCAAACACGCGCGCGTGGGGAGCAAACACGACGGGTCAGGGGGTGTCGAAGGGGGTCAGTAACTGGTCCGGGTCGGTTGTGCGGCCGCGTTCGAACTCGGCGGCGAAGCCGGGGTTTCCGAGGGCGGCGCGGGCCTGGGCGGCGATCCGGTCGACGTCGCCGCGCTCCGCCTCCGGTAATGGGGCGCCTGCCGACTCGCGTGCGGCGGCGGCCGCGCCGAGCAGGCTGGCGGCGTGTTCATGCTGCCCCGCAAGCGCTTGCGCACCGGCCAGCCCCTCCATCGCAAGCGCCAGCGCTCGCGGGTCACCCGTCCGGCGGGCCAGCCCGAGTCCGCGCAGGTGCCTGCGACGGGCCTCGGGGGCGTCCGCCCGTTGCTCGGCGACGAAACCGAGTTCGGCAAGCACCAGCGCGAGGGGTACCGCGTTGCGTTCCGCCGACCGGGCCCGCACGTTCCAGTCCAGCACCGCGTTCAAGTGCTCCTCGGCGAGGTCGAGCTTGCCCTCCCTGCGGGCGCCGAGGCCGAGTCCGATCTGCGCGTACAGCTCGACGCTCTTGCTGCCCTGCTCGGCGGCCAGCCGCATGCCCCGCTCGTGCAACTCCCATGCGCGGGCGTGCTCGCCGCGTAACAACTCGATCCGGCCCAGCCCGGCGAGCCGGTCGGCGGCCTCGGTCCACAGTCCGAGTTCCTCGGCCAGCCGCAGCCCTTCGGTATGCAGCCCGGCGGCCCTGGCATGGTCGCCGGTGATCTCGGCCAGCACAGCCAGCAGCGACATCGCCTGCGACTGACCCCAGCGTTCGCCCAGCTCGCGAAACATCGCAAGCGCTTGCTCCCCGTCCTGCCGCAGGGTGCTCAGATCGCTGCGGGCCATGGCGAGCACCGCCCGTGCGGTGCGGGCGGCCGCGGCACCCCAGGGTTCGTCCAGCTCCCGGAACGCGGAAAGGGCGCCTTCGGCCAGTTCGGCGCAGGCGTCCCATTCGCCGTCGCCGGTGGTCGACCGGGCGAAGCCGAGCAGCCAGCGCGCCCTGGCCCGCCTGCTCGGGTCCGTGATCTCGGGCAGCCGTTCCAGCGCCGCGGCGGTACGCCCGTGCTCGCCGAAGTCACCGCCGAACAGCCCGATTATCGCCCGCCAGCACGTGACCTCGGCTGGAAAGGAACCGGACGCCGCCGCACCCGCCGACACCAGGTCGAGCGCGCGCCGCGCCTCGGACAGCTTGCCGCGCAGGTACCAGTACCAGCACAGGGTGCACACCATGCGCGCGGCCCGTTCCCCGGTGCCCTCGGCGGCCAGCGTCTCCAGCGCCGCGCGCAGGTTGGCCGTCTCGCCGTCCAGCAGCTCCAGCCAGCGCCGCTGGTCGCGCCCGTAGAGCTCCGGCTCGGCACGCTCGGCCAGTTCGGCGTAGTACCCGGCGTGCCGTTGCCGTGCCCACCCGGCCTCCCGCGCGTCGGCGAGCCGTTCCAGGCAGTACTCCCGCACCGACTCCAGCAGCCGGTAGCGCACCCCACCGGGCTGCTCGGCCGCCACCAGCATGGACCGGTCGACCAGCCGGACCACCACATCCAGCACGTCCCCGGCGGCGATCCCGTCCCCGGCGCAGACCTGCTCGGCAGCGGCGAGGGTGCAGCCGCCCTGGTGCATGGCCAGCCGCCGCAGCACCGCCCGTTCGGGCTCACTCAGCAGGTCCCAGCTCCAGTCGATGGTCGCCCGGAGGGTCTGCTGCCGTGGCGGTGCGCCCCGGTGCCCACCGGACAGCAGCCGGAACCGGTCGTCCAGCCTGGCCAGCAGCCCGGAGACGCCCAGGGCACGCACCCTGGCCGCGGCCAGCTCCAGCGCCAGCGGGATGCCGTCCAGTTTGCGGCACAGGGTCAGCACGTCCGGAACGATCTCCGCGGTGAGGCTGAACCCCGGTGCGGCGGCGCGGGCCCGGTCGGCGAACAGGGCCACCGCGCTGGAATCGGCAACCTCCGCCGCGGAGGGCGCGACCGCGGGGCCGGGCAGCTCCAGCGGCGCGACCGGGTGCAGCCGTTCGCCTGCCAGCCCGAGCGGATCCCGGCTGGTCGCCAGGATCCGCAGGCCCGGCGCGACCCGCAGCAGCCGCGCGGCCAGCTCGGCGACCGGCGCGATCACGTGCTCGCAGTTGTCCAGCACCAGTAGCAGCCGCCGGGGCCGCAGGGCCTCGGCGAGCCGGTCGAGGACCGGGCCGCCGTCGTCCCGGATGCCCAGTGCCGCCATCACCGCGCCCGCCGCAGGGCCGAGTTCGCCGGGGTCCGCGCTCGCGGTGAGCTCGGCCAGCTCCACCAGCCAGGATTCCTCCGGGACCGCGGCGGCCGCGGCCAGCGCGAGCCGGGTCTTGCCAACGCCCCCGACGCCGGTGAGGGTCACCAGCCGCTGCTCGCCGAGTTGTGCGCACACCTCGGCGAGCGCGTCCGCCCTGCCCACCAGCCTGGTCAGCGGTGCGGGCAGGTTGCCTGCCCGCGCGGGCGCGTCCAGCTCCGCATCCTGCCGCAGGATCGCCTGGTGCAGGGTGACCAGCTCCGGCCCCGGGTCGGTGCCGAGCTCCTCGGCGAGCCGCGCCCGCAGGTCGGCGTAGCTCGCCAGCGCCTCGCCCTGCCTGCCCGCCCGGTAGAGCGCGCGCAGGTAGGTGGCCCGCAGCCGCTCGCGCAGCGGGTTGTTCGCGACCAGCTCGCCCAGCTCGCCTGCCAGCTCCGCGGCGGGTTCGCCGAGTTCGAGCCGGGCCTCGGCGAGTTCCTCCAGCCCGGACAGCCGCTGTTCGTCCAGCCGGGCGATCGCGGCTTGTGCCCAGTGCTCGTCGGCGAAGTCGGCCAGCGCGGGCCCGCGCCACAGTGCCAGCGCCTCGGCGAGCCGACCGGCCCGCTCCGCTGGGCTCGTGCCGGGCCTGGCCGCGCGGACCAGCGCGGCGAAGCGGCCCGCGTCCACCGCCTCGGCTTCCACCCGCAGCAGATAACCCGATGCGCCGGACACCACCAGGTCGCGCCCGCCCGGTGCGGCCGCGTCCAGCGCCTTGCGCAGCTGCCACACCTTGTTCTGCAGGGTCGCGGTGGGGTTGCCGGGTGGATGCTCGCCCCACAGGTCCGCCACCAGCCGGTCCGCGGGCACCGGCCGGCCCTCGTGCAGCAGCAGGTCGGCCAGCAGTGCGCGAGCCTTCAGCTCGGGCAGCCGGGCGGCCTCGCCCGCCGGTGTCCACAGTGCCAGCGGACCGAGGATCCCGAACAGCATGCGCCGACGATATGCCACGCCGGAAGCCGACCGAGAGGAAACCGAGAGAGCCGTGGCCGAATGTGGGCCCATGAACGCCTCGATGACGAAGACACAGCGCGAGGAGTTCCTCGCGGAGACCAGGATCGCCGTGCTGAGCGTCGCCAGCGACGACCACCGGCCGCCACTGACCGTGCCGGTGTTCTACGGCTACCAGCCAGGCGGCGAGATCACCTTCTTCACCGGCACCGAGGGCAGGCGTGCCCGCAAGACCCGGCTGATCGAGCGGGCGCGGGTGCTGAGCATGTGCGTGCAGCGGGAGGAGCCCCCGTACCGGTACGTCACCGTGGAGGGCACCTTGGCCGGGATCGAACGGCCGCCGTCTGCCGAGCAGCTGCTGCACATCATGCGCCGGTACGTCCCGGAGGAGATGGCGCGGCAGTGGGCCGAGGAGGAGGTCGGCAACCCTGCCGGCACGTTGGTGCTGTTTCGCGTTCGCCCGGATCGCTGGCTGTCGATGGACACCGGCGAGAACACGCAGTAAGGAGAAGCCAGATGAACCTGCCTGCCATTGTGTCCGAAGAGGAATGGCGAGCCGCCCGCGCGGAGCTGCTGGCCGAGGAGAAGAACGCGACCAGGATGCTGGACGCGCTGGCCGCCCGGCGCAGAAGGCTGCCGATGGTGGAGGTGTCCAAACAGTACCGGCTGGAAGGGCCGGAGGGCCCGGTCGGCCTGCTCGACCTTTTCGAAGGACGCCGCCAGCTGATCGTCTACAGCTTCATGCTGCCGCCCGGCGCACCGCGGCCCTGCGAGGGCTGCTCGATGCTGGTGGACGGCATGGGCCATCCCGCCCACCTGCGGGCCAGGGACACCAACCTGGTGCTGGTTTCCCGCGCCCCGCTGGCCGAGATCGAGGCGGTCCGCAGGCGGATGGGCTGGACGCTGCCGTGGTACTCCGCCAAGGACAGCGAGTTCAATGTGGACGTCGACGCCATGTCGGAACGTGGCGAGGGGTTCGCGCTGAACGTCTTCCTCCGCGATGGTGACCGGGTGTTCCGGACCTACTACACCAGCGACCGCGGGGTCGACCGGCTGAACGCGAACTTCAACTACCTGGATCTCACCCCGTTCGGCAGGCAGGAGACCTGGGAGGACTCGCCGCAGGGGTGGCCGCAGACCCCGCCGTATGAGTACTGGCGGCTGCACGACGAGTACGCCTGAGCCTCACGGCTTCCTGCCGAGGAACGCGAGTAGTCGCTCGCCCGGCGCCGGGCCCACCGCGGGGAGGGGCGCTGCGAACCGGGCCGGCCGGTCCTGTTCGGTGACCACCAGCGAGGCCAGCGGGAGGATCTCCCCGGCCAGCGCGGCCGGAATCGGCCGGTACGCGCGGCAGGCCGTGGCCACGTCCCAGCCGTGCACCGCGACTTCCACCGCCCCGGTGCAGGTCACGATGCCACTGGTCAGCGGCCTGCCGGCGATGGAGACCGGGTCGTTGCCCTCGGCGCCGGTCCAGGCGCCGAGCAGCAGGCGGGCCCGTTGCCGCACGGCGGCCACCGGGTCGTCCTGGCCGCGCCCTGCCGGGCTGTCCAGGCCGACCTGCCCCGGTTCCACCGCCTCGTACAGGGCGTCCATGGAGTCGGCAAGATGTTCCAGCAAGGTGCGCAGGTCCCAGTCCTGGCAGGGGGTCGGGTTCGCCAGATCCGGCGGGGTGACCAGGCGGAGGCTGCCCAGCGCGTAGCTGATCGCGCGCTCGAGCAGGCCGATGCCGCCGGTACGGACCGCCGTGGCGTCCTCGGCCGTCACGGCTGCCCGGCGCCGGGCAGCACCAGCGGCTCCGGCCGGGCGGGCTGGGTCCGGGGCAGGCCGATCGCGGGGAACAGCTCGGGGTCCATGAAGGTGATCACGCGGGTGATGGCCGCGGGCCCGAGGGTGAGCACCTGGACGTTGAACGCGTGATGCCTGCCGGTGCCGGGATCCAGCAGGTACTGCGCGAAGGCGGGCTGCCCGTTCGCGGTGAACGGGAGCAGTCGCAGGTCACCCGGCCCGGCAGGGCAGGTGGTGCACAGGTGCTGTCCGACGTGCTCGGTGCCCTGGTACCAGACCGAGTACGGGGGCATCTCCCACACCACGTCCGCGGTGAACAGGTCCACCAGCGCGGCGACGTCCTTGGCCTCGAAGGCCGCGAGATAGCGGTCGAGCAGCGCGCGCTGCTCGGCGGTCAGCGCGTCCACCACGGTGTCCTCGCTGGGGGCGACCTGCTCCAGCTGGGCACGGGCGCGTTGCAGGATGCTGTTCACCGCCGCCGTGCTCGTGTCCAGCAGCTCGGCCACCTCGGCGGCCCGCCATTTCAGCACGTCCCGCAGCACCAGCACGGCACGCTGCCGGGGCGGGAGGTGCTGCAGTGCGGCGATCAGCGCCAGCCGGATGCTCTCCCGCTCGGTGACGATCCCGGCCGGGTCGTCCGCCTCGGCCCCGGCCATGGCGTCCGGGATGGGTTCCAGCCACGGCACCTCGCCCTGTCTCACCAGGGTGTCGTGCGCGGTGGGGCTCGGGCCACCGAGCCCGGTCGGCAGCGGCCGTTTGGCCGTGCGCTCCAGCGCGGTCAGACAGGCGCTGGTCGCGATCCGGTAGAGCCAGGTGCGCAGCGAGGATCTGCCCTCGAACTTGGCGTAGCCGCGCCAGGCCCGCAGGTAGGTCTCCTGCACCAGGTCCTCGGCGTCGTGCACCGAGCCCAGCATGCGATAGCAGTGCGCGAGCAGCTCACGACGGTAGGGGTCGGCCAGTTGCGGAAAGTCGTCGGTCACCGTTCCTGCTGCCATCGCCGTACCTTTCGTTCCACCCGGACCTGACTGTATGTCAGTACCGACCCCGCCCGGAACGAAAACTCATCGGCCCGCGCTAAGCGGGTTTCTCCGCGACCCCGCACCAGGCGAACGGCCGGGCCTCGGCCTCCGGTTGCGGCAGTGTCGCGGGGTCGACCTCGGGCCGCCAGTCGGTGAGGTGGGTGATGCCTGGGTCGAGCAGGTTGAGGCCCTGGAACCAGCCGGCGATCTCCTCGGGCTGCCGCAGCCATACCGGGTTGGCGGTGGACTTGTACTGCTCGGCGAACCGCAGTACGCCCTCGGCCTGCTCCGGATCGTCCGGGCAGGTCATATGCGACAGCACCAGCCAGCTGCCGGGGCACAGCTTGTCCAGGTAGGCCCGGATGATCTCGTGCGGGCCGTCGTCCGGGCCGACGAAGTGCAGTACGGCGACCATCAGCAGGCACACCGGCTGGTCGAAGTCGATCAGCCTGCGGGTGTCCGGATGGCGCAGGATCCCGGCCGCGTCCCGCATGTCGTGCCGGATAAGGGTGGCCCAGCCGGTGGCGCCCTCGCGCTCCAGGATCAGCCTGGCGTGCGCAGCGGCCACCTCCTCGTAGTCCACGTAGACGACCCGGCCCCGCTCGTGCTCTGGCAGGTGCTCCCGGACGACCTCGTGCACGTTGCCGACCGTCGGCACGCCCGAGCCGAGGTCGATGAACTGCCGGATCCCGGCGTCCAGCGCCGCGCGCACGGCCCGGTTCATGAACTGCCGGTTGTGCCGCGAGCCGTCCTTGGCGTACGGCCAGAGCTGGATGATCCGGCGGCCGAACTCCCGGTCGACGGCCCAGTTCTGGTTGCCGCCGAGGTACCAGTCGTAGATCCGGGCCGGGGACGGTTTCTCCAGGTCGACCCCGGGCGGCGCCTCCGGTGCGACCTCCGCGGCCCTGCCGTCCCCGTTACGCTCGGTCATCGTCGACCCCCTTGTCACGCCCTGCTGCGGTGCCCGCCAGGTTAGCCACGGCGCCCGGGGGCGTGGTGGGAGCCCCCGGGCGCCGCACCGCCTGCGGGAACGGGGGCCGCTCCGGGGGCTCCTCGGCCGGCTGGAGTGTGCGCCGACCGGCCGGGTATGGGGGTGGGCCCCGGGGCAGGGGAAGCGGCGGGGCCCTGGCTACCGCGCCACCCGGCCAAGGATGCGGCAGCCGTCCGTGTGCACAACTGACACGAGCGCGGGCGCCGCCGCGTTCACTTCACTTCGCGGTGGCGTGCCCGGGTTGCGGCTGCTGGGGCGGTCCGGCTGTGCGGGAGCGGCGGCGGGAGCGGGACACCGCGACCCCGGCGAGGCACAGCGCGCCGCCCACGAAGGTCAGCCAGCCGGGCACCTCGCCCAGCGCCAGCCAGGACATCAGCACCACCACGGCAGGCACGGCGTAGGTGGTCGCGCCCATCCGGCCCGCGCTGGTGCGGGCCAGGGCGTAGGCCCAGGTGGTGAACGCCAGCGCGGTGGGGAACACCCCGAGGTACACGAGGTTGGCGGTGGCCTGCCATGAGGCGGTGCCGAGTTCGCCGACCAACTGCCCGCTGAACGGCAGGCAGGCCACCGCGCCGATCGCGCAGCCGAAGGTGGTGACCTGCAGCGCCGAGGCATGCCGCAGCGCGGGTTTCTGGCTGACCACACCCGCCGCGTAGGTCACCGCCGCGAGCAGGCACAGCAGCACGCCGAGGATGGAGGCGCGCCCCTCGTCCGCCATCGAGAGGCCCACCACCACGGCGCCCGCGAAGGACACCGCGACCCCGGCCAGCACGCGGCGCGGGAAGCCCTCCCGCAGCAGCCACCCGCCGAGCAGGGCGATCAGGATGGGGCCGATGTTCACCACCATTGCGGCGGTGCCCGCGTCCACCTGCTGCTCGCCGGCGTTCAGCGCCACCATGTAGACGCCGAACCACAGCACCCCGGCGCCGAGGATGCCGGGCCAGGCCGCGCGGGGCGGCAGGCCCTCGCGGCGCACCAGCAGGATCACGCCGAGGGCGACCGCGCCGGTGAGTAGCCTGCCCAGTGCCAGCGCCCCCGGCGAGTACTCCTCGCCCGCACTGCGGATCGAGACGAAGGCGGAGGCCCACAGCAGTACGGTCACCGTTGCCGCGGCCAGGCTCCTGCGGTCCACCCCGTCGGTCTGCTTGAAGATCACCAGCGCAACCTAGGACCTGCGTGGAGCACTGTGCCAGCGATTATCGGACATCGGGTTCGGCGCGCTCGGCGATCAGCGTGGCGAGCCCGTCCAGGATACGGCGCAGGCCGAACTCCCAGCCGTTGTCCAGCGGGGCGCCGTCGGCGGATTCGGTGGCGCCGACCAGCCCGGGAAACCGGACGTCGCGGGTGCGCATCAGCTCCTCGATCAGCGGATTCAGCCGCCGCTGGGTGGTCCACGGCTGGGTGCCGGCGGCCGCGGCGGACTGGGTGTTGCGGATGTGGCCGCTGAGCAGGAAGACCGCGTCCATCCGCTCGTCGCCGCTCAGTCCGGTTCCCTCCAGCGCCGCCACCGCGCATTCGGTCCAGCCGATCTCCCTCGGCCCCATCACCCGCTGGCCGACGGTGGCGACCGGGAGCCAGGGATGCCGCTGCCAGGTCTCCCGCATCCCGGCCGCCCAGGCTTCCATCCTGGCCCGCCAGCCTCCCGGCACCGCGCCGAGGTCGGGCGGCTCGCCGACCGCGGTCTCGATCATCACCGCGACCAGTTCGGCCTTGCTGGAGACATGCCGGTACAGCGCCATCTTGGTGACCTCGAGTGCGCTCGCCACCTGCTGCATGGACACGGCCGCCATGCCCTCGGTGTCGGCGAGCTCGATCGCGGCCCTGGCGATGCGGTCCACCGTGAGCGCCGGTCGCTGCTTCCTGGCCTGCCGGTCCCGCAGCCCCCAGAGCAGCTCGATGCTGCCAGCCTGATCCCCGGCAGCGTCCTCGCCCGAGCTCGCCATCCGCTCTCCTCTCCGTCCGTGACCGTTCATGTCCGTTCGTGGATGTCCATGAATCCGGACGATCCGGGTCTTGCCGACACCCGACTCGGGTGTCTAGTGTACACCGATGTGTCCGCCGGACACTTACGAGTCCGGCGGAAGCAAAGTATCCACAAGACACCTGTGTTACCCGTAGAAAGTGGGAGCCCGCATGTCCACCAAGATCTTCGTCAACCTCCCGGTCCGTGACCTCGACAAGTCGAAGGAGTTCTTCACCAAGCTCGGCTACTCGATCAATGAGCAGTTCACCGACGAGAACGCCTCCTGCGTGGTGATCAGCGAGGACATCTACGTGATGCTGCTGGTCGAGTCGTTCTTCGCCGGCTTCACCAGCAAGGAGGTCGCGGACGCTACCAAGACCACCGAGGTGACCCTGGCGCTGAGCGCGGACAGCAGACAGGGCGTGGACGAGCTGGTCGACAAGGCACTCGCCGCGGGCGGGCAGGTCGTGCGCGAGCCCATGGACCAGGGCCCGATGTACGGCCGTAGCTTCTACGACCTCGACGGTCACCTCTGGGAGGTCGTCTACATGGACCCGACAGCGCTGCAGTGACCGGCGGGTGACCGCCCGCGTACCGGTGGCCGGTTCCTGGTACGCGGGCGGCTGTTCACCTCGGTGTGCCCGGGATCATCTCCATCTCAGCGACGAGGTTTCGTCCTCCATCACGCCCATGGTGCTCATCTCACTGCGGTATCCGGTTCTCGCGCCTCTGAAACCGGTGTGTTCGTAGTGGTTCACCTGGCATTTGGAGTAGCCTCGGAACGAGGATATGCGGTCGTTCCACCATGAGTTGTGGTCTTTGATATTCCGGACGGAGTATTCGACCCCGGTGTCGTTGTCGCAGCCCCGGCTCTGGTACCAGGTGAAAGTCGCACCCTGGTATCTCGGGTGCTGGAACTCGATCGAGGTCACCACTCTGGCCACGCCGGTTTTCGGGCTGCCGTCGGGTTCGGTCAACGAGTTGAGACGCTGCGCGAATACCTCGTCGTGCATGGCGGAAGCGGCCGAAGGAGCGTCGGTGACCTTGCCACCGGTCGCGTTGGCGATGGCCTCATGGAAGGTGGCGTAGCAGTCGACCGTACCGGCGGATATGTACATCGTGCAGTGCGGGAGCGGCCGCGTTTCGGCCTCGCTCGCCTGTGCCGCCGGTGCCGCGGCCGTCATTCCGGCGAGTAGTGTCGCGACGGCAGCGAAAATACGAGTTCCTTTGCTTGTGGTACGCATTTTGCCTCCTCGATACCGTTCCGAAAACGATCAGGACGTCGCACGGCGCTCCCGGTTCGCACGTTTTGTTCGTGCGCGGTGGAACGTGAATCTTTCGGCATTCCGAAAGTGCCGTACCTGGTGATGTCAGAAAATTTTCTGACGCGGCACAGATTATGGTTACCGTGTTGTCCAGTCAAGCGTTGGGATTCGGTACGCGAGGTGATCGATTTGCATTCGGGCGTTTCCGGTGCTGGCGCAGCCGGGCGGCGGCTCAGCCAGGTGCGTGCCCGATGCCGATCAGTGAGCTGCCGTCGAGGATGCCGATATCCGCCTCCCGCAACCCCTCTTCGAACCGGGCCCGTACCCGGTCGATGGCGTCCGGCGGAAGTCCTTCGACGAAACCGCGCATGGCCGCGGAGAGGAAGAACGACCAGGCGTCCTCGACGTGCAGCGGCTGGGTGAAGCGCACCTCCTCGACCGTGACGTCCCGTAGCCCGAGCGAGGTGAGCCAGGAGTGCACCTTCTCGGGGGTGTCCACCCGGCCATCCGGTCCCCGGCCTTGCCGGTACTCGGCCAGTTCGGGGCGTTCGGGCAGGGCCGCCGCCACGCCGATCGGCACCAGCCGTGCCATACCGTCCCGCAGCCACGTGGTCACGGCGAACCGGCCGCCGGGGCGGAGCAGGCCTGCCAGCCGCCGGGACCCCTCGTCCATATCGGGAAAGAAGAACACGCCGTAGGCACACTGCACGAGGTCGTAGGGGGCGTCGTCCCGCCAGGCCAGCACGTCGGCGTTGACGAACCGGAGGTGATCGAGGCCGAGTGCCGCGGCCTCGCGTCTGCCGTGCTCGAGCAGCCCTTCGGCCACGTCGACGCCATGCACGACCCCGCGGGAGCCCACCGCGCGTGCGGCGGGAATCGCCGATGCCCCCGCGCCACAGCAGGCGTCCAGCACCCGTTCGCCCGGCGCGGGCCTGGCCACCGCGGCCGTGATCTCCCCGAGCGGCCGCCACAGCCGTCCCGACCAGCCGGTGAACTCCCGGTGCGCGGCACTGAAGACGCCGCCGATCGCCTCTGCGTTCATACCGGCGCAGTGTAATCGAAAATTATGTTCAATAGGGTTGTCGCGGCGCTCCGGTCCGCTGCCGCTCGCGCAGCCGCGTGATCAGCTCGGTGGCGGGCCGCAGCAGCAGTCCGGTCAGCACACCCACCACGAGCGCGCCGAGCAGCAGTCCGACCACCACGTCATGCGGGTAGTGCGCGCCGACGAAAACCCGGGAGGCCGCGGCGGTGAGGCCGATCGGGAGCGCGAGCGCGCCCAGTGCCCGCCAGGCCAGCAGGATGCCGACCGCGGCACCGCCCGCGACCACCGCGTGGTTGCTGGGGAAGGACCAGTCGCCTGGCGGCGGGCAGTCCACGATCGGTACCACCTCGGGCAGCGTGCGGCAGGGGCGTTCCACCTGCTTGACCAGTTTGAGGATCTCGCTCAGCCCGTAGGCGAGGACGGTGGCTGCCGGGGCCAGCACTGTCACCGCCATCGTGCGGGCAGGCAGTCGCCGGGCGCGCCACCAGCACAGCACCATCAACCCGGCCAGTAGCACGATCGCGGCATCGGTGAAGAACCCGGCGAAGGACTGCAGCCAGGAAGGGGTGCCCGCGGCCAGATCCACGATCTCCCGGTACAGCGCGGCGCTGGCGTCCGGAACATCCTCGATGTTCCCGCTGGTCAGCACGGGTTCTGGTGATTGTCTTTCCATTCCCGCCGACGCTAGGGCAAGCGTGCGCCCCGGCGCGGTGCACCAACGGCAGCGGCCGTCCCTGACTTTCGTCGGGGTCCTCCTCGGCCATCCGGCTTGACGGTGCGGCGCACGTCGGCTAGGTTATCAACCAGTTCGTTGATAAACAGATTGGTTGATAAAGATGGCGGTTGACGAAGATGTGGAGGAGTGGCTGGACCGGGCGTTCACGGCACTGGGTGATCCGGTCCGGCGGGCGCTGATCGCCCGGCTCTCCCACGGCGACGCGACCGTCAACGAGCTGGCCGAGCCGTTCCCGATCACCAAGCAGGCCGTGTCCCGGCACATCCAGGTGCTGGAGTCGGCCGGGCTGATCACCCGCAGCCGCGAGGGTCAGCGTCGCCCCTGTCACCTGGAGGCCGCGGCGCTGGAGACATTGACGAGCTGGATCGACACCCATCGGCTCAACCTCGAGCGGCAGTACCGCCGGCTCGATGCCGTACTGGAAACAATGAAGGAGCAGGAAAAATGAGCGAGCACCGGAACCCGACCACGATCACCGCCCAGCCGGGAACCCCGTTCATCGAGATCGAGCGCGAGTTCGAGGCGCCGGTGGAGCGCGTGTTCCGCGCCTGGACCGACCCGGAGATCCTGGTGAACTGGCTCGGGCCGCGCGAGCTGGAGCTGAAGATCATCGAACACGAGGCGCGCACCGGTGGCAGGTACCGCTACGTGCACCGCGACACCGAGGGCGCCGAGTTCGGCTTCCACGGCGTCTTCCACGAGGTGACCGAGCCCAGGCGAGTGGTACAGACGTTCGAGTTCGAGGGTGCCCCCGGCAACCCCTGCCTCGAGTCACTGTCCTTCGAGGACCTCGGTGGCCGGACCAGGGTGCTTACCCACTCGGTGTACCCCTCGGTGCAGGCCAGGGACATGGCGCTGGAGAGCGGGATGGAGCACGGCATCAACGACTCCATGGAACGCCTGGACGAGGTGTTGCGGGACCAGCTTCGGTCCACCCGTGATTGATCGGAAAACATCCGGCGACCGGAGCAATGATCAAGAGACAGATAGTGGTCAATAAATGACCAATGGGCCGAACGGGGTCCCGCTGAGCCTTCGATTGGGCTATGAATTACGCCATGCGGGTGCTCGCAACAGGGAGGCGACTTTGCTGGCGACGCTCGGCTGTATCGACGCCCGCCGGACCGTTCCTGGTGAGTTGCTGGAGCTCGTCCTGGGCAGGCCACGGGCCGCTTTGGGGGATGCGGCCCGTGGCACCAGCACCACCGTGCCCGCCGTGCGTTCGGAGGGGGACACGGCGGGCCGGTCCGGCGGTGCCCTACCAGCTCTCCCGGCCCGCCGAAACGGAATGATCATTCGACCGGAACGATTCGGGCCGCCGTAGAAAGATCACGATTTCGGCGCAGCCGCGGCGGGTTTCCCGCGCGGCCGCCGGGATAGGGCCGGGACCGTGGTGTCATACACTCGGGACGCCAGTTTCGGTCGGAGCGGAGGGCGTGATGACGCTTTCGTCGAACCAGCTGATGGACGAGTTCAAACTGCTGCGCCGGGGCCGTGGCCTGCATGCCCCCGGCCTGGATCGCGTGGTCGGGCCCGCGCTGCGGGAACTGTGCGGGATCAGCAAGGACGACGGCGCCGAAATGATCAGGGAACGTATCCGCAGCTGGGTACTCGGCAAGATCGAAAGCTTTCCGGAGGACCTGCGGACCGCGACCGCGACCTCGCTCGGCCTGAACAACGAGGCGCAGCAGCCGTTTCTCGGTGACCGGGTGCGCTGGCTCGCGCGCGGGGCCAGCAGGGATGTGCGCACGATCCGCAGGCGGATGGACACCGGGCTGACCAGGCTGGTCGAGGCCGCGGGACGGCAGCCGGTGCCGGACCACGGTGGCGAGCGGGACCACACGTGGCATGTCCGGCATTTCTCCGCGGTGCTGCGCATGGACGGCCCGACGCCGGTCTGTACCGAGCGCAGGGAGATCGTGGCCGCCAAGGACGGGATCGAATGGATCCCGTGGTCGATCAGCATTCCGCGCGGTCCCGAAGGGAGGCCCGCCGATCTCGACGTGCGCGTGGTGCACGGGGCGGTGCTGGCCAGTACGGAGCGCCCCTCCGCGCGTCGGTTCCTGATGGGCCTCCAGCTGCCTGAGCGGCTTCAGGCGGGACAGACCCACACGTTCTCGCTGGAGGTTCGCATTCCGCAGGGGCAGGCGATGCGGCCGACCTATGTGTTCTGGCCGGAACGCCGGTGCGAACGGTTCGACCTGGTGATCCGGTTCGGTTTGGAACGGATTCCGGAAGCGGTGTGGCGGCTGTCCGATGTGTTTCACCGGGACGCCGACGAGGGCGAGCCCGGTGCCGATCAGCTTACGGTGAACGGGGTGGGCGAGGTCGCCGCCTCCTTCACCGAACCCCGGCCGGGCCGGGGTTACGGCATCCAGTGGCGACCGTAACCCCGGCCCGGTTTCCGGTCAGCCGAACACGGTGAACAGAACGGTGAGCAGCTCGATGAGGGCGTGCGGTTCCATGTTTTGCTTCCTTCCGTCGATTCGATTCGCTTGATTCGCCGTCCCTGTCATTCGAAATGAGCGCGTGCCGGCAGCGCGCTAGCGGTTTTCGAATGGGCAATGTGGCGAACCCGATAATTGACGTCGATTTGTTCTCGACGTTTTCAGGTTACGTTTCGAATCTTCTGAATTGGAATGGGTTTCCCGTTTCCAGCTCGGATGGGAAACCCGGAAACGCCCGGTAACCAGGGAAAACGGCGGTGGAAGGTCAGCCGACCTCGGCGCGGCGCAACGCGGTGAGCAGCAGGGCATGGCCGCTGCCCGCGTGCGGGAGTTGCCCGCCGCGCACCAGGGACAGTGCGTCGGTGAATGCCAGCCTGCGTACCTGCAGGTCGGACTCGCCGGGCCGGAGTGCGTCCGGTCCCTCGGTCAGTCCGGTGGCCAGAAAGAGGTGGTCGACGTGATTGCTCAGCGAGTCGGCGCCGTGCACCACGCCGAGCTTGCGCCAGCTACTGGCGCGCAGGCCGGTCTCCTCGGCGAGTTCGCGCCGGGCGGCGGCGGCCGGATCGGTGTCCCCGGCCTCGACGACCCCGCCGGGCAGCCGCCATTCCGTCCCGCCGTGGGTGTAAATCCACTGCCGGGTGAGGACCACGCTGTCGTCCTGGTACTGGGCCAGAATCGTCACCGAATCCGGGGTGACGACATGTGCGTAGACGTCCCGCGCACCATCCGGGCGGATCACCAGGTCGCGGCGGACGTCGAACCACGGGTTCGAATGCACGACGTCACTTTTCAACAGCTGCCACGCCATGACGACACCGGCCTGCTCGTTCATACACCCGAACCCCATACGAACATACAACCATCCGGCGGCGGAGGTGGGACTGCCGAAAGCTGGACAGATGCTGGACAAGCGGGCTCAGACCGGAATCGGACTGCGATACTGATCCGAGGGGGTGTCGCCGTGCGGGATGCGTTCGCGGACCGGTTGAGGCGCCTGCGCAGGGCGCGGGGGCTTTCGCTGAGCAGGCTGGCCCGGCTCGTGCACTACAGCAAGGGTCATCTGAGCAGGGTCGAGAACGGGGGAAAGGCTGCGACGCCCGAACTGGCGCTGGCCTGCGATCAGGCGCTGCACGCGGGCGGTGAACTGCATGCGCTGGTTCCCGGCCGGATGCGTGGCCGCCGCCCCGGGGTGACCTGACTCACGTGGTGTCACGGCGACGGATCGGGCGGTGTCTTGAGGCCGACTCCCGGAAACAAAGGAGAGCCTCATGGACCTCGCGTTGTGGATCGCCACCGGATTGCTCGCCGCGGTCGCCCTGACCGGCGGCATCAGCAAGACGTTCGTGCCCAAGGCGAAACTGGGCAAGACCGCCGGCGGGGGATGGACCGCGGACGCCGGTGTCGGATTCGTGAAAACCCTCGGGATCCTCGAACTCCTGGCCGCGGCCGGCCTGATCCTGCCCGCCGTGCTCGATATCGCGCCGGTGCTGGTGCCGGTGACGGCCGCTTGCTGGGTGTTGCTGATGATCGGCGCGATCAGCACCCATGTGCGTTACCGCGACGGTGCCAAGTTCGTGGCGGTGACCTCGTTCTATCTGGCGCTCGCGGCATTCATCGCCTGGGGCCGGTTCGGTCCCTGGTCTTTCACCGCCTGACCGGCCGGGGTGGGGTCACCGTGGCCCGGCGGCCGACCCCACCCCCGGCGCGGTCAGCGGGCGAGGCCGTAGACCAGTTTCTGGATCCCGTTGGCGAAGGACTCGCTCTCGATCAGCCTGAGGTTCTGCTTGTCCTTGTCGGTATCGCTGAACAGCCGCTTGCCCGCGCCCAGCAGGACCGGGAAGACCAGCAGGTGATAGCGGTCGATCAGGCCGGCATCGGACAGGTTGCGGTTCAGCGCGGCGCTGCCGTGCACGATGATCGGGCCGCCTTCGGTCTCCTTGAGCGCGGCCACGTCCGGAAGGGAACGAAGGATGTGCGTCTCGCCCCAGTTGGACACCAGGTCCGTCTCCCGCAACGTGGTCGACACGACGTACTTCGGCATCGCGTTGTAGCCTGCGAACTCCTCGGTCATGTCCGGCCACACCGGCGCGAACGCCTGGTAGCTGACCCGGCCCAGCAGCATGGCCGTGGCCTCCTCCTGCTCCCGGCCCTTGATCTCGTAGGCGGCCTCTTCGAACTCGATGTCGTTGACGGTCCAGCCCGAGTTGCGGTAGCCGGGCTCGCCGCCAGGCCCCTCGATGACGCCGTCGAGCGAGACGAACGCGGTGCTGATCAGGGTGCGCATGGGTGCTCCTTGGTGGTGTTGATGTGCTGTCGGCAGTGCGTCGAACGAGAGCCACCGAACACGACACCCCGCGCCGAGAAATTTCCGGGGGCGGGCCCGGCCCCGGATCGGCTGATCCCGGACCGGGCCGGTTTCGCAGGCTGGCCGGTCAGCCCGCCATGTCCGCGAACGCGCCGGGCTGGTAGGAGCCTCCCCGCTGGTGCACGATCACCGCCAGCCGGTTGGCGGCGTTGATCAGGGCGACCATGCAGATCAGCGCGGCGGTCTGGTCGTCGTCGTAGTGCTTGCGTACCTCGGCCCAGGTCTCGTCGGAGACCCCCGGGTGGGCGTCGGCGAGCCGGGTGCCCTCCTCGGCGAGCGCCAGCGCGGCCCGCTCGGCCTCGGTGAACACCGTGGACTCGCGCCAGGCGGCGACCAGGTTGAGCCGGACCGCGGTTTCCCCTGCGGCCGCGGCCTCCTTGGTGTGCATGTCGATGCACCAGCCGCAGCCGTTGATCTGGCTGGCGCGCAGCGAAACCAGCTCCTGGGTGGAGTTCGGCAGCGCCGACTGGTGGATCACCTGGCCCGCGCCGGCGAACCGCTTGGTGAACCTGGCGACGATCTCGTTCTCGAACATGTTGAATCGGGCTTCCATGGCCTCGTCCTCACTCGTGGTGTTGCACGGAACGAACACCAGATGCCGCCGAACCCACCGGCCGTGACAGTTCGGTGCTGTGACGCGCGCCACGCCCAGAGTCAGGCCCCCGGTGTCACAAAGCGGCCGGCCGCGGTGTCTGGTGGATGACGTGGATGACCCAGCCGAGACGTAACGAGGAGCCACCATGGCAGGCAGCCCTGACCCCGCCACCGAGGCCTTCCTCGCCCACCGCAACCTGCTGTTCACCGTCGCCTACGAGATGCTCGGCTCGGCCGCCGACGCGGAGGACGTGCTGCAGGAGACCTGGCTGCGGTGGACCGGCGTGGATCTCGGCACGGTGCGGGACCAGCGGGCATACCTGGTCCGGGTCACCACCCGCCAGGCGCTCACCCGGCTGCGCACCCTCGGCAGGCGCAAGGAGTCCTATGTGGGCTCCTGGCTGCCCGAGCCGCTGCTGACCGCGCCCGATGTGGCCGAGGATGTCGAACTGGCCGACAGCGTCTCGATGGCGATGCTGCTGGTGCTGGAGACGCTCACGCCGACCGAGCGAGTGGTGTTCGTGCTGCGGGAGGTGTTCGCTGTGGACTACGAGGAGATCGCCGAGGCCGTCGGCAAGAACCCGGCCACGGTTCGTCAGATCGCGCACCGGGCACGGGAGCATGTCGCCGCGCGCAGGCCACGTGGGCCCGCATCCGCGGCGGAGACCAGGGCAGCACTTGAGGCCTTCCAGCGGGCGGCCGAAACCGGCGACCTACAGGGCCTGTTGGACGTCCTGGCGCCGGATGTCGTCATGCTCGGTGACGGCGGCGGGGTCAAGCAGGCCATCCCGCGGCCCATCGTGGGGGCCGACAAGGTGGCCCGCCTGCTGGTCATCGGGCTGGGCAAGCTTCCAGCCACGGCCACACTGGGGCCTGCGCAGGTCAACGGCTACCCGGCGCTGGTACTCCGGCAGGACGGCGAGCTCGACACCGTCGTGGCGCTGCGTATCGACGAGGGCCGCATCACCGGGCTCTACGCGGTGCGCAACCCCGAGAAGCTGACGCATATGCAGCGGGAGGTCGCGCTGAGTCGCTGAGGCGCCCGGCCGTCAGCGGCCCAGCAGCCCGGCCGTCAGCCGTCGCGCGTAATCGGGACCGAGCCCGCCGGGGCGGAACAGGATGCGATACATCATCGGCGCCACCAGCCGGTCCAGCACCGTCTCCACATCCGGCGTGCGCTCACCCCGCTCGGTGGCCCGCGCGAGGATCACCTCGATCTGCCCGGCCGCATACGCAGAGCACTGTCCTGCGTTGCCGCCGTCCGGGTCGCCGAGCAGGGCGTCCCGGATGTAGGCGCGGCCCGGGAGGGAGGACATCTCGTCGAGGAACTGCTCGGCCCACACTTCCAGGTCCGCGGCGAGGCCGCCCCGGTCCTGCGGTGGCGATTCGGGCTGTAGGTGTTCGACTGCGACGTCGGACAGCAGCCGGTGCAGGTCACCCCACCGGCGGTAGATGGTGGAGGGCGTGACCCCGGCTCGGGTGGCGATCCGGGGCACGGTCAGCGCTTCGCGTCCCGCCTCTGCCTCGAGTTCGCGGACGGCCGTGTGCACCGACTCCTGGACACGGGCGCTCCGGCCCCCGGGACGCACCATTGCCCTGCGGCTCATGGCAGCCAGCTTAAAGCAAACCTGTCGCGCCAACCCCGTCAAAGGCAAAGTATTTGCGTCAGCCCCTGTCGGGGTCTAGCGTGAATTAACGCAAATAAGTTGCTTTTGGAGGGGCAATGATGATGCCGTCCTGGGGCGTGGGCGAGTTCAGGGTGTGGCGCGTGGACGAGGTGCCACTGCCGCCGGAGACCGGTCCCTGGCTACTGCCCGCGGCGACCCCTGAGGTCGTCACAAGCCATGGATGGCTGCGCCCGGACTTCGCCGACGACACGGGTGTGCTGCGCCTGGCCAGCCACAGCTTCGCGATCTCGGCGGCCGGGCTGAAGGTCGTCGTGGATACCGGGATCGGCAACGGTAAGCAGCGGGCCAACCCGGCCTGGCACGACCTGCGGACCGGCTACCTCGACCGGCTCACGGCGGCGGGGTTCGCGCCGGAGTCCGTCGATCTGGTGGTACTGACCCATCTGCACACCGATCACGTCGGGTGGAACACCCGGTCGGTGGCGGGTGAGTGGGTGCCGACCTTCCCGAACGCCCGGTACCTGACCTCCCGGGTGGAACGGGACTTCTGGGCCGGCTATGACATGGACGAAGCCCGGCGGCAGATGTTCCGGGACTCCGTGCACCCCGTCGAGGAGGCGGGCCTGCTGGACCTCGTCGACGTGCCCGCCGACGGGATGGACCTCGTGCCCGGCCTGCGGCTCCTGCCGACACCCGGGCACACCCCCGGCCACCTCGCCGTGCGGCTGAGCAGCGGCGACCGCGCCGCGCTGATCACCGGCGACTGCGTCCATCATCCGGTTCAGCTGTCCCGGCCGGAGATCGGCAGTTGCGTGGACATCGACCCGGCCCGTGCCGAGGTCACCCGCCGCTCCCTGCTGAACTCGCTCGCCGACACCGGCACCCTCGTGCTGGGCACCCACTTTCCACCCCCGACCGCCGGGCGGATCGTCACCACGAGCACCGGCCTCGCGCTGGCCGGATGGAGCAGGACCTGACCGGTCTCGGCCAGCGGGGCCGGAAAGCGTCAGCACATTGGCCCCGACGGCGGCATAGTGCGCCCGCGGCAGGATTCGAACCTGCGACCTACCGCTTAGGAGGCGGACGCTCTATCCCCTGAGCTACGCGGGCTACCTGGGCAAGGGTACCTACCGCCGCGATCCCCCGGCGAGGGGACCTGCCTTCCGGTCCGGCCTCGCGTGTGGTTTTCGTTAACGGCCACCCAGTCGGTAGCCTTCGTTAACCGCACGCGGGGTGACCCGCCGCACGTCTGGCCGGAGGCATCGTTGATCAAGGTCATGTTCGCGGACGACGAGGAACTGGTCCGCTCGGGTCTGCGTGCCATGCTCTCCAGCGCGCATGACATCGACATCGTCGGGGAGGCCAACGACGGCCGGTCGGCCGTGGAGACGGCACGCAGGTTTCACCCGGACGTTGCCCTGCTGGACATCAAGATGCGTTCCGCGGACGACGGGATCCGGGCGCTGCGCGCGATCCAGGCCCTGCCCGAACCGCCCTACGTGGCCATGCTCACCACCTTCGACATCGACGAGTACGTCAGCCTTGCGCTGCGGCTCGGCGCGAACGGGTTCCTGCTGAAGGACATCGACCCGCCCGCCCTGCTGCGGGCGATCCGCGATCTCGCCCGCGGGGGCGCGGTTCTCGATCCCGGGGTGGCGGCCCGGATGGTGCAGGTGCACCGGGACGAGCAGCGGGCCGCCCAGCCCGCGCGCAAGCTGCTGGCCTCGCTGTCCGAGCGGGAGCGGGAGGTGGTCGGCCTGATCGGCCAGGGCATGTCGAACGCCGAGATCGGCAGCAAGCTGCACCTTTCCGAGGCGACGGTGAAGGGCTATGTCTCGGCGGTGCTGTCCAAGATCGGCGCCGCGAACCGGGTGCAGGCCGCCTTGCTCGCCTACCGGGGCGGCTTGATCGAGTAAGTCACGATTCATGGTGCTCGCCGCGCTGGAGATGGTCGGGCTGGCCGCCTTCGCGGCGTCCGGCGCGCTGGCGGCGGTCGGCGCGCGGCTGGACCTGTTCGGCGTGATCGTGCTCGGCCTGACCACCGCGCTCGGCGGCGGGATCATCCGGGACGTCCTGCTCGGCACCCACCCGCCTACCACCCTGCGGACCTGGCCGTACCTGGCGACCGGCGCGGCCGTGGCGCTGGCGGTGTTCGCCTTCCACCCGGTGATGGCCCGGTTGCGCAAGGCCGTGCTACTTGCCGACGCGGTCGGGCTCGGGGTGTTCGCCACCACCGGCACGGTGATCGCGCTGTACGAGGGCGCCCCGGTGTACACCGCGATACTGATCGGCATGACCACCGGCATCGGCGGTGGGGCCCTGCGCGACCTGCTGCTGCGCCAGATCCCGCTGGTGCTGCGCAAGGAGATCTACGCGCTGGCCGCGCTGGCCGGGGCCGTGCTGGTCGGCGCGGGTCACCTGCTCGGCCTGCCAGCCGCGCCGGTCACCCTGGTCGCCGCCGGGGTGGTGGTCGGGGTGCGGGTGCTGGCCCTGTGGCGCAGGTGGAACGCGCCGGTCGCGCGTGGCACCGGGGAGTGAAGTCACCCCGCGCTCTAAGCCCGGTCTCAGCCGGGCAGGTAAGACTGTGCCCATGCGCATTCTCGTTGTCGACGACGACCGGGCCGTTCGTGAGTCCCTGCGCCGCTCCCTCGAATTCAACGGGTACCAGGTGGAGCTGGCCAGCGACGGTGCGCAGGCACTGGACGCGATCGTGGCCAACCGCCCGGACGCGATGGTGCTGGACGTCATGATGCCGAGGCTGGACGGTCTCGAGGTGGCGCGCAGGCTGCGCAGCACCGGTGACGACCTGCCGATCCTGGTGCTCACCGCGCGGGACACCGTCTCCGACCGGGTCTCCGGGCTGGACGCGGGCGCCGATGACTACCTGCCCAAGCCGTTCGCGCTGGAGGAGCTGCTGGCCCGGCTGCGCGCGCTGCTGCGCAGGGCCAGTGCGGAGAACCAGGCCGACCAGGACGCCGAGACGCTGAGCTTCGCCGACCTGACCCTGGACCCCGGCACCAGGGAGGTGCGCAGGGGCGAGCGGGCGATCAGCCTGACCCGCACCGAGTTCGCCCTGCTCGAGCTGTTCCTCACCTACCCCAAACACGTGCTGACCAGGAGCCGGATCCTGGAGGAGGTCTGGGGCTACGACTTCCCGACCTCGGGTAACGCGCTCGAGGTCTACGTGGGGTACCTGCGGCGCAAGACCGAGGCCGACGGCGAGCCGCGGCTGATCCACACCGTGCGCGGGGTCGGCTACGTGCTGCGGGACACGCCCCCGTGACGGCGGTGGACGTCACCCGCCGCCGCGGTGCCGGCGGCCGCCGGTTCTCGCTGCGCTCGCGGGTCACCCTGCTCGCGGCGATCTGCGTGGCCGGTGCGGTGGGGCTGGTCTCGCTCGGCGCGTACCTCACCGTGCGGGACAACCTGTACGAGCAGCTGGACGAGAACCTGATCGAGCGGGCGTCCTCCGCGGTCGAGGTGCCGCTGGTGCGCAACCGGCTGGAGACCATCCCCGGCGCGTTCCTGACCAGTACCGACATCCAGATCGGGCTGCTGTACGCGGACAACCAGATGATCGCCCCCAGCGAGGGCCGCAGGCCCGCATCCGGGCCGGATGAGCTGGCGGTCGCGCAGGGCACCTCGCGTTACTCGCTGCGCACCGACACCGAGACCAACACCAGGGTGATCGCGCTGCCCTCGGGGCCGGGGCAGGCCATGGTGCTCGCCCAGTCGCTGGCCCCGACCAAGCACACGCTGGGCGAGCTGTCCCTGGTGCTGTTCCTGATCAGCGGTGCGGGCATCATCGTGGCCGCGCTGGCCGGTACCGCCGTGGCCCGTGCCGGGCTGCACCCGGTGGAGCGGCTCACCTCGGCAACCGAGCGGGTGGCGCGCACCGCCGACCTGCGGCCGATTCCGGTCAGCGGGGACGACGAGCTGGCCAGGCTGACGCACAGCTTCAACACCATGCTGGCCGCGGTCGCCGAGTCCCAGGAGCGGCAGCGGCAGCTGGTCGCCGACGCCGGGCACGAGCTGCGCACCCCGCTGACCTCGCTGCGCACCAACCTGGAGCTGCTGCTGGCCGCGCAGCGCTCGCAGACCGGGCAGTTGTCCGAGCAGGACCGGGCGGAGATCGAGGCCGACATCCGCGCGCAGCTGGACGAGCTGACCCAGCTGATCGGCGACCTGGTCGAGCTGGCGCGGCAGGACGAGACGCGGGCCGAGTTCGAGCGGGTCGAGCTGATCGAGGTGGTGGAACGGGCGCTGGACCGGGCCCGGCGGCGGGCGGGCGAGATCGAGTTCGACGTCTCCCTGCAGCCGTGGGTGGTCAGCGGGCATGCCGGGGCACTCGAACGCGCCGTGCTGAACCTGCTGGACAACGCGGTGAAGTTCGCGCCTGCCGACTCCGCAGTGGTGGTCCGGCTGCGGCCGCTCGGTGACGGCACCGCGGTGCTGGAGGTCGCCGACGCGGGCCCGGGTATCGCTGATGCCGACCTGCCCAAGGTGTTCGAGCGGTTCTACCGCTCCTCGGAGGCGCGTACCCTACCCGGCTCCGGGCTCGGCCTGGCGATCGTCAAGCAGACCGCGGAGCGGCACGGCGGCTCGGTGTACGCGGGCCGGGCACCGGAAGGCGGGGCGCTGATGACGATCCGGCTGCCCGGCATTCCCGGTTGAGGCACCTGATCCAGCACATGTTTGTTCGTGTAGGATTTTGTGCAGTTGACGTTCGGGCGCGGGACGGAGTTGACGGTGCTGGCGCGGCAGCGGCAAGCGGTGATTCTCGAGGAGGCGCGGCGGACCGGCGCGGTCCGGGTCAGTGACCTCGTCGGCAGGTTGGGCGTCTCGGATATGACCGTGCGCCGTGACCTCGATGTGCTGGCCAGCAGGGGACTGGTCGAGAAGGTCTACGGCGGGGCGACCTCGGTGGTCGGCAAGAGCACCGACGAGCCGGGGTTCGAGGCCAAGTCGGTGCAGCAGCGCGCGCAGAAGGAAGCCATCGCCGCGGTGGCGGCCGGGCTGGTCCGGCCGGGTACCGCGATCGGGCTGTCCGCGGGCACCACCACCTGGACGCTGGCTCGCGCGCTGGACGCGATCCCCGGCCTCACCATCGTGACCAACTCGATCCAGGTCGCCGACGTACTGCGCGGCTCCGCCCAGCCCGACCGCACCGTGGTGCTGACCGGGGGCGTCCGCACCCCCTCGGACGCGCTGGTCGGCCCGGTTGCGGTGAACAGCCTGCGCACCCTGCACCTGGACCTGGTGTTCCTCGGCGTGCACGGGATGGCCGACGGCCCAGGGTTCACCACCCCCAACCTGACCGAGAGCGAGACCAACCGGGCCCTTGTCGAGGCGGGCCGCAGACTGGTCGTGCTCGCCGACCACAGCAAGTGGGGGACGGTGGGCATCTCGACCATCGCCGACTTCGAAGAGGCACACGTCGTGGTCACCGACGACGGGCTACCGGCCCATGCCAGGGAGGCCCTTGCCGAGCACGTCGGCGAGCTGATGATCGCCACGGTCGCGGGAGATGCGGAGTGAACAGGACCACCCGGCGCCTCGCCGACGGCCGCGAGATCATCTACTTCGACGAGCGGCCGGTACCGCGGGATGCGGTGGACGAAAGGGACCTGCCCCCGGTGGTCGCCGCCTCGGAGATCCGGCTCGACCCGCTCACCCGCGAGTGGGTCGCCATGGCGGCGCACCGGCAGAGCCGCACCTACAAGCCACCGGCTGACCTGTGCCCGCTGTGCCCGACCAAACCGGGGCGGCCGAGCGAGATCCCGGAGGCCGAGTACGACGTCGCGGTCTTCGAGAACCGCTTCCCCTCCTTCGCGGCCGGGGTTACCGGTGATCAGACCACTGTGGATGGTTTGGGGGTGGTGCCGGTCGCGCCGGGCCGGGGCCGGTGCGAGGTGGTGTGTTTCACCAGTGACCACCAGCGCTCCTTCGCCGAGCTGAGCCCGCGGCGGGTGCGCACGGTGATGGACGCCTGGGCCGATCGCACCGAGTATCTCTCCACAGTGGAGGGTGTGCGGCAGGTTTTCCCTTTCGAGAACCGGGGGGAGGAGATCGGGGTCACCCTGCATCACCCGCACGGGCAGATCTATGCCTACCCGTTCGTGACCCCGCGCACCGAGCGGATGATCGAGGTCGCCCGCGCGCATCTCGCCGAGCACGGTAGTCACCCGCTCGGGGACGTGCTCGCCGCCGAGCTCCGTTCCGGCGCGCGGCTGCTGGCCCGCGGTGAGCACTGGACCGCCTTCGTCCCGCCCGCCGCGCGCTGGCCGGTGCAGCTGCGGGTGGTGCCGCACCGCCAGGTCCCGGACATCGCCGCGCTGACCGCGGCCGAGCGGGATGACTTCGCCGAGGTGTACCTGCGCGTGCTGCGCTCCTGCGACGCGCTCTACGGGCGGCCGTTGCCCTATGTCGCCGCCTGGCACCAGGCGCCCGTGCACCGGGACCGGGAGCTGGGCTGGCTGCACCTCGAGCTGTTCTCCGTGCTGCGCGCACCGGACAAGCTCAAGTATCTTGCGGGGTCGGAGTCCGGCATGGCGGTGTGGGTGAACGACGCGACCCCGGAGCAGATCGCCGACAGGTTGCGAGCCGCCTTGCCTGCCTGAGGCACACTCATGTCGTACCCACAGGTTCGGCTCAGCAAGCTCTCAGGACCGAGGCGCATGGTGAGGACATGACCGAGAACGACCCCACAGCTCAGGATCGCCAGGGACAACAGGACAACCCGGGCACGCCGGAGCACGGCGGTTGGCCCACGCAGTCCGCCCCCAGCCCGTGGTCTGCGCAGGGGGCGCAGCCAGGGTCGCAGCAGCCGCAGTACGGCTACAACCCGTACGCCCAGACGGGCCAGACGGGCCAGTCGGAGCAGCCGGGCCTGGCAGGGCAGCCGGTGCAGCCCGGCCAGCACGGGCCGTACGGCAGCCCGTCCACCGCGATCTTCCCGACCCCGCCGGACGCCGGGCGACGGCAGCAGGGCGGCTCCGGCAAGATCGTGGCCGGGGTTGCGGTGCTGGCCCTGCTGCTCGGCGGCGGCGCCGGTGGCATCGCCGGTTACCTGGTAGCGGAGCCCGCGGGCGGCGGCTCCTCGGTGACCGCGCTGGACCAGCAGCCCCCGGCCAAGCGCACCGGCAACGCCCCGGACGGCAGCGTCGAGTCGGTGGCGCAGAAGGTGCTGCCGAGCGTGGTGCAGCTGCGTGTCACCGGCAGGGCAGGCCAGGGCGAGGGCTCCGGCTTCGTGCTCAGCCAGGACGGCTACATCCTGACCAACAACCATGTCGTCGAGGTCGCCGCGGCAGGCGGCCAGATCCAGGCCGTGTTCCAGAACGGGGACAAGGCGGAGGCCACGATCGTCGGCAGGGACCCGACGACCGATATCGCCGTGGTCAAGGCGGAGGGCGTGAGCGGCCTGACCCCGGTGGAGATCGGGCGTTCGGATGACCTGCGGGTCGGTGAGGGCGTGGTGGCGATCGGTTCGCCGTTCGAGCTGGCCGGCACCGTCACCTCGGGTATCGTCAGCGCGCTGCACCGGCCGGTGAGCGCGGGCGGCGGCCCCGGCGACCAGACCACGGTGATGGACGCGATCCAGACCGACGCCGCGATCAACCCGGGCAACTCGGGCGGGCCGCTGGTGAACATGGCAGGCCAGGTGATCGGCATCAACTCGGCGATCTACAGCCCGCAGTCCGGCTCCGGTGGGCTGCCGGGGCAGCGGTCCGAGGGCGGCAACGTCGGCATCGGCTTCGCGATCCCGATCGACCAGGCGCGCCGCACCGCGGAGCAGATCATGGACACCGGCACGGCCAAGCAGACCTACATCGGCGCCGGGGTCAAGGACAGCCCTTCCGGCGGCGCGCTGCTGGCCGAGATCACCCCGGGCAGCCCCGCGGAAAAGGCGGGCCTGAAGGCGGGTGACGTGATCACCAAGATGGGCGACCGGGCCATCGAGGACGCCAACACCCTCGTCGCGGCGGTGCGCACCAGGGCGCCCGGCGAGAAGGTCACCTTCACCCTTGCGGACAACAGCACGGTCGAGGTCACCCTCGGCGGCCAGGACGTCCCGGTGAACTGACCCCACCCACGCTCGGCCGCAGCTCGCGGCCGAGACCAACCCCCCGTCGGCGGCGCAGGTGGCGTGTGGTGCCGGCGATCAGGGCGATGGCCCAGACGAGGGCGAGTGCGATGAGCAGGCCGGTGCCGGTGCCCCCTTCGTGCAGCCCAGGACTGGGCGGGGCCCCGTAACGCCGCCACAGCAGCGGGACCGACAGCAGCACCAGCACCCCGCTGATCACCGCGCCCGCCGTCAGCGGCGCCCGCCAGGCGGGCCTGGCGAACCGGCTCAGCGCCAGGCCCGCCAGCCCCACGACCGGGGCCAGCAGCAGGTCGTGCACCAGCGGCCCGCCCACCAGCCAGCCCAGCAGGCGCAGGGTATGCGGCCCCGCGGGCAGCGCGAGCTCGCCCACCAGCACCACACCCCAGGCCAGCAGCGCCAGCCCGGCCACGGCCAGCGCGACCCGCGGCGCCTCCCGCCATACCCGCGTGCTCATCGGACCTCCAGCCTGCTGACCCACTTGGTCTGTAGCACCCCCGGCCGGTTCGGCGCGATGATCCGGCAGGGGTAGCCGTGGTCCACATTCAGTACCTCGCCGTTCAGCCGCAGCGCGAGCAGGGTCAGCGGATCGGCCGTGTGCTCTCCGGGCAGTGTGCTGGCCGACCACAGCCCGGACCGCTCCAGCGAGCCGACCGCCAGCTCCGCACCGGGCTCGGCCCCGACCGCGCGCAGCAGGTCGGCGACGGCAACGCCGGTCCAGCTCGCGGACTGGCTCCAGCCCTCGACACAGGCGATCGGCAACTCGGCCGTGGTCTGCGGGAGCGCGCGGAGCTCGGCGAGCGAGAACCGGCGGGTCCGCTCCCCGGTGACCACCTCCAGCCGCCAGTCCGCTGCCCGCGCGGCCTCCAGCACCCCGGCGGCCGCGGCGGTGCGGTTCACCGGAACGCCCTGGGATCCCTTGCCGGTGCGCCAGGACAGCACCGAGACCTCGCGCAGCAGCGGGACGGTGGCACCGGCCGTGGCCAGCACCGCCGTCCCGGTGGCCAGCCAGGTGGTGCGCAGGAAACCGCGCCGGGACAACCCGGTCGCACCGCGCTCCCGGTCCTCGCCCGCGGTGTCCCTGGTCAGCGCCCTGCGGATGACCGGCCGTTTCACCGCCACATGCACCAGGATCGACCCGGCTGCCACCCAGGCGAGCGCGTAGTGCACGGCCGGGAAGAAGAAGGTCCACGGGTAGTTCTGCGCCACGTTGAACAAGCCGGTTATCAGCTGGAAGAACGCGGCCCCGGACAGCACCAGGATCGAGCCGCGCTCGATCGCATGCGGCAGCGAGCGCACCACCGGCCGTTCGAACAGCTTGGGGTAGACGCTCCACAGCTTCGCCAGCAGCAGCGGGATCGCCGCGATCCCGGAGATGACGTGCAGGCCCTGGGTGATCCGGTAGAGATTCACCGGCCGGCTCGGCCACAGGAACCACGATGGCGGGTGCTGAATGGCGTGGCTGATCAACCCGGTGACGAAGCAGATCCCGAATGCGATCCCGAGCCACATCCCCACCCGCGCGGCGACCCGCTCGGAATGCACGCTGCTGCGGAACCGGCTCATTCCGGCCGTCCGGTCAGCTCCACGAACCAGCGCCGCCCGTGGGTGGCGGCCCAGGCGACCCGCAGCCCGGCCCGCCGCGCCACCACCGAGATGGCGTCGGCGCCCAGCCAGGCCCAGGAGAACCAGCCGCCGTCCGCTCCGTGGCCGCGCAGCCGGACGCTGGCGTGCCGCAGCCCGCCACCGGGCGGCTCCAGCTCCACCAGCGCGCTGCCGCTAGCGCCGATCAGTTCGGCGATACGCCGCAGCAACCCGACCGGGTCGCCGCCGATGCCGATATTGCCGTCGGCGAGCAGCACATGCCGCCATCGACCCTCGCCGGGGAGCGGGCCGAACACGTCCCTGCGCAGCGCGACCCCGCCGCGTTGCCTGGTCAGCCATACCGCGGTGGCCGAGGTGTCGATGCCAAGCGCGAGCACACCCCGCTCGCCCAGCGCGCCTGCCAGCCTGCCCGGCCCGCAGCCGACGTCCAGGGTCGGCCCGGTGCAGCGGGCGAGCAGCAGCTCGTCCCCGCCAGCCGGCGGCCGCCGCCAGCGGTGCACCGGGAGCGCCACGCACTCGCCGGTGACCAGCTCCAGCCAGCACGGGTCGCCCAGCAGCGCCCGGTCGAACTCGCCTCCCCTGGTGGCCCGCGCGGTCATGGCACGGTGATCCGTCCGTGCACCGTGGCAAGCGCCTCGGCGAACCGGCCGCCCGCCGTGGCCGCGACCCGCTCCGCATCCGCCATGGTGTCCACATCGGACAACGTGGGTCCGGTGGCCACCCTGAGCCCGGCCGCGCGCAGGGCGGCCGCGGTGCGCGCACCGGTGTCCGCGCGGGACATCGGCACTCCGGCCAGCACCCGCGCGTGGTCGGGTCCGCGCAGCCCGAGTGCCCACCAGCCACCGTCGGTCGCCGGGGCGAGCACCGCGTCCGGAGTACCGTCCGCCCGCAGCGGCGCGGCCACCGAGACCAGCAGCTCGGGGGTGACCTGCGGGGTGTCCATCCCGATCTGCAGCACCGGGTGTCCCGGCCACCGCGCGCCGGTGTCCGCGTGCGCGCGGGCCAGCCTGCGGGCGAAGTCCGTGCCGCGCTGCGGGAGCACCGTGCAGCGCCGCAGCATGTCTTCCAGCTCGGCTGCCCTTGCCGCCTCGCCGAGCTCACCGGTGAACGCCACCACCGGCTCGGCCCCCGGTACGGCCAGCACCGCATCCAGGGTGTCCAGCAGCGCGGCCGCCGCCAGCTCGGCCGCCTCCCGCGGGGTGGCAGGCGGGCACAGCCGGGTCTTGGCCAGCCCCGGCACCGGGGCCTTGGCCACCACGAGCAGGCAGAACCCGGCGGTCATCGGGTCAGCACCCGGCCCATGTCCCGCACCGCCCGCGCCGTGCCGCGCACGGACCCGGAGACCTTGGAGGTGGTGCCCTTCGCCCGTTCCCGGTAGGCCACGTCGAACTCGCGGACCCGCCAGCCCGCGCGGGTGGCCCTGATCAGCATTTCCAGCGGGTACCCGAACGCGCGGTCCAGCACACCGAGCTCCAGCAGGGTGGCCCGGCCGACCGCGCGCATCGGTGCGATGTCGTGCACCGGCAGCCCCCTGCGCCGCAGCAGCGCGGACAGCAGCAGGTTCCCAGCCCGCGCGTGCCAGGGCCACACCCCGGGGGCCACCGGCACCCTGCGGCCCACGGCCAGCTCGGCCTCGCCACCGGCGACCGCGGCCACCAGCGGGGGCAGCTCGCCGGGATCGAGCGACCCGTCCGCGTCCACGAAACACACCACCTCCGAGGTGGCGGCCTCGAGGCCGGTGTGCACGGCGGCGCCGTAGCCGGGGCGGGGCTCGGGCACCACCCGCGCGCCGAGCCCGGCGGCCACCTCGGCGGAGCCGTCGGTGGATCCGTTGTCCACCACGATCGCGCGGTAGCCAGCCGGCAGGGCGCCGAGGACGCCGGGCAGCGCGCGGGCCTCGTTCAGGCACGGTAGGACGACATCGACCTCGTCTGCGTTCACGCCTCCAAGCTAGATCCACCGTGGACGGTCGGAAAGCGTTGCCATGCTTACCGATTTCTGACGTAACCGAGCGGGGGCCCAGTTCTTACCAAGTGCTGACGTGCGGCGGCCCCGGCTTGGTGCCCGGCTCCGGTGCGGTTATCGTGCGGCGGTGCGAGACTCTGCTGCCGTCGGCCCGGTGACCGGATCGACGGCGAACCGGCGTGCCGTACTCGGCGACCTGATCGTCGCGGGCGGGGCGCTGGTGCTGGTCGGCCTGGCGGTCGCGGTCGGGGTGTACTACAACCGGCCCGGCTCGGGTGTGGTCATCTGGGCCTTCGCGCCCCCGTTGTACGGCGGCTGGCTGCCGCATATCGGGCCGGGTTCGGTGCTCGCCGTGCTCACCGCCGTCGCGGTGGTCGGCTACGGCCCGGCGCTGGCCGCGCGGCTGCGCTGGCGCCCGCTGCTGGCACTGGGTTACCTGACCGCGCTGTGCTGGACCTTCGGCCTGGCCATGGTGGATGGCTGGGACCGCGGGTTCGCGGGCAGGCTGACCAACCGGTTCGAGTACCTGCACGAGGTGCCGGGCATCGTGGACATCCCGGCCATGCTGGGCGGGTTCGCCGACCGCATCCTCGCGGGTAGCCCGGATTCCTGGACCACACACGTCGCCGGCCACCCGCCGGGCGCCACCCTGGTGTTCGTGTGGCTGGACCGGCTCGGCCTCTCCGGCGGGGTGTGGGCGGCCGCGGTCTGCGTGCTGTCGGGCTGCCTGGTGGCGGTGGCCGTGCCGGTCACGTTGGCCGCACTCGGCCGGGCCGAGGCTGCGCGGGCGAGCCTGCCCTTCGTGGTGCTGTTCCCCGGCGCGGTCTGGGTCGGGGTGTCCGCCGACGGGCTGTTCGCCGGGGTCACCGCGGTCGGGCTGGCCCTGCTGGCCTGCGCCTGCCGGGGTTTCGCCGGGGGACGCCGGTCGGCGACTCCGGTTGCCGTTGCCGCGGGAGTGGTGCTCGGCTTCGGGATCTTCCTCTCCTACGGGCTGCTGCTGCTCGGGCTGGTGGCGCTGGCCGTCGTGGCGGCGGGGCGGAGCCTGCGGACCCTGCTGCTGGCGGTGCTCGGCGCCGGGGTGGTGGTCGGTGTGTTCGCCCTGGCCGGGTTCTGGTGGCTGGACGGGTACCACCTGGTTGTCGAGCGTTATTACCAGGGCATCGGTGCCAAGCGGCCGTACTCGTACTGGGTGTGGGCCAACTTGGCCTGCCTGGTGCTGGCGGTGGGGCTCGCGACGGTGGCCGGGGTGCGGCGCGCCGCCGTGGCAGCGGTATCCCGGCCCGCGCGCCGGGACGCGGTGGTGCTGCTCGTCGTGGCGGCCCTGCTGGCCGTCGCCTTCGCCGACCTTTCCGGGTTGTCCAAGGCGGAGGTGGAGCGGATCTGGTTACCGTTCGCGGTGTGGTTGCTGCCGGCGACGGCGTTGCTGCCTGCGGGATCGCGGCGATGGTGGCTGGCCGCGCAGGCGGCGCTCGCGCTGGCGGTGAACCATCTGGTGCTGACGATCTGGTGAGGACGGGTGAGATGAGCGAAGCGGCAGGCCGGGTGCTGGTGGTCGACGACGACGAGACGGTGCGCGATGTGGTGCGCCGCTACCTCGAGGTCGCGGGCTTCACGGTCGATGTGGCCGGAGACGGGGCGGAGGCCCTGCGCCGCTTCGCCGCCCGGCCCGCCGATCTGGTGGTGCTGGACGTGATGATGCCGGGGATCAACGGCCTCGAGGTGTGCAGGCAGCTGCGGCAGACCAGCGAGGTGCCGGTGGTGATGCTGACCGCGCTCGGCGAGGAGGAGAACCGGATCGCCGGGTTGCAGCTGGGCGCGGATGACTACGTCACCAAGCCGTTCAGCCCGCGCGAGCTGGCGCTGCGGGTCTCCTCGGTGCTGCGCAGGGCACGGATGCCGCGCAGGCAACCGGCCCGCACCGAGCTGGCCGACGGCGACCTGCTGCTGCGGCTGGACGCGCGGCTGGCCACCCTCGGCGGTGCCGAGCTGCCGCTGACCACGAGGGAGTTCGACCTGCTCGCGTTCTTCCTGAGCAATCCGGGAACCGCGTACTCCCGTGCGGACTTGCTGGAGAAGGTGTGGGGCTGGGACTTCGGTGACCAGTCCACTGTGACCGTCCATGTGCGACGGTTGCGGGAGAAGATCGAGCGCGACCCGGCCAAGCCGGTCCGGGTGGCCACGGTGTGGGGCGTCGGCTACCGCTACGACCCCGGACAGTCGGGACAGCCCTCGTGATCGAACCGAACGAGTCCTTCAGCCAGTTCCTCGCGCATATCTGGCACATCCTGCCGGTGGCACTGGCCGTCGCGCTGCCGATCGCCCTGCTGGGCGGGTTGCTGCTGTACTGGCTGCGGCATCGTTCCCTTGCCAGCACGCTGACCGTGCTGGTGCTGGTCCCGGTACTGGCCTCGCTGGTCGGCGTGCTCGGGGTCAGCGGGTTCATGTTCAACACCACGCTGACCACGATGCTGGTGGTCTGCCTGCTGGTCGCGCTGATCACCGTGCCGGTGGCGATCCTGCTCGGCAGGGCCATCGCGCGGCGCAGCGTGTGGGAGCACGAGGCGCGGGAGCGGGAGCGCGCCGCCGAGGCCTCCCGGCGGGAGCTGGTCGCCTGGATCAGCCATGATCTGCGCAGCCCGCTGTCCGGGATCCGCGCGATGGCCGAGGCGCTCGCCGACGGCGTGGTCGCCGAACCCGAGGAGGTCGCGGGCTACGCGGGCCGGATCAGTGGGGAGGCCACCCGGCTCTCGGCGATGGTGGACGACTTGTTCGAGCTGTCCCGGATCACCGCGGGCGCGCTGGAGCTGACCCTGTCGGCGGTACCGCTGCGGGATATCGTCAGCGACGCGGTGGCCGCGCAGGCCCCGCTGGCCCGGCAGAAGCGGGTACGGGTGCTGGCCAGCGCCCAGTCCTGGCCGGTGGTGTCCGGCAGCGACCCCGAGCTGGCCAGGGTGGTGCGCAACCTGGTGTCCAACGCGATCCGGCACACCCCGCCGGACGGCACGGTTGCGGTGCAGGTCGGGGTGGAGGACGGGAACGCCCTGCTGTCGGTGAACGACTCCTGCGGCGGTATCCCCGAGGATGAGATCGGCAGGGTGTTCGACGTGGCGTACCGCGGTACGCAGGCCCGTACCCCCGAACGTGGCGCGAGCACCGCGGGCGGTGGGCTCGGCCTCGCCATCGCCAAGGGCCTGGTGGAGGCACACCGGGGCAAGATCGGGGTCCGTAACGAGGGCCACGGCTGCCGCTTCGAGGTCCGCCTCCCGCTAGCCGCCCCCTGAGCGGTCCGTTCAGGGCTTTTCGGGAGTGGACTGAGTTGGGTCGCGCAGCGGGTCGGTGGCGAAGGCGGCGATACCCTCGGCGAAACCGGTGCGCGCGGTGAAGCCCAGCAGCTTCTCGGCGCGCGCGGGGTCGGCCACGATATGCCGCACGTCCGCGGGCCGCAGGCCGCCGAGTATCCGGGGCGGTGGCCCGCCGCAGGCACTCGCCAGTTCGGCGGCCAGCTCACCGACGGTACGCGGTTCGCCGGAGCAGACGTTCACCGGCATCAGCTCACCCGGTTCGGTCTCGGCCAGCAGGGCGAGCAGGTTGGCCCGCGCGACATCGCGGACGTGCACGAAGTCGCGCCGTTGCCCGCCGTCCTCCAGCACCCCTGGGGCCTCCCCGCGGCGCAGGGCGGAGCGGAACAGCGAGGCCACCCCCGCGTACGGGGTGTTCTGCGGCATCCGGGGTCCGTACACGTTGTGGTAGCGCAGCGCCCACACCGAGCCACCGGTCTGCCGGGCCCAGGCGGCCGCGAGGTTCTCCTGGGCGAGCTTGGTGGCGGCATAGGTGCTGCGCGGGGCAGGCGGGGCGTCCTCGGGAACCAGCAGCCAGCCGAGTTCGGCGCCGCAGCCGGGGCAGCGGGGCTCGAAGCGCCCGGCGTCGGCATCGGACCGCCCGCGCGGGGCGGGGCAGACGATGCCGTGCTCGACGCAGGAGTACCGGCCCTCCCCGTAGATCACCATCGAGGAGGCGAGCACCAGCTTGCGCACTCCCGCCCGGTACATGCCGGCCAGCAGGACGGCGGTGCCGTAGTCGTTGTGCAGAGCGTAGGAGGGTGCGTCGGTCGGGTCCACGCCGTGGCCGACCACCGCGGCCTGGTGGCAGACGGCGTCCACTTCGGAGAGCAGGCCGTCCAGCGTCGCCGGATCGGCGACATCGCCCCGGACGAACCGGTGCGCACTGAGGTACGCCGGTGCGGCGGCCGAGCCGTGTGCCGTGGGGAGCAGGTCGTCCAGCACGATCGGCTGGTGGCCCTCGGCGGCCAGCAGGTCGGCGATATGGGAGCCGATGAACCCGGCTCCTCCGGTGACGAGAACGCGCACGCCCTCACGCTAGGGGGAGCCCGCTCGCGGCGCAGCCGGGCAGGCGAGGGCGTAAGCCTTCGGTCATATCTCGCTCGACGATCCGCCGATCGAGTGGTGCGATCGCGCCGGTGCGGACCGGCTACGGTGGGGGCCATGGAACGGAGTGCACAGCGGCTCGGCCGCGCCCTCGTGGTGATCGTCGACGACCGTGCCGCTCATGGCGAGAATGCGGACACCGCCGGTCCGCTCGTCACCGAGTTGCTGGAAGAGGCTGGGTTCATCGTCGACGGCACCGTCGTCGTGCATGCGGAGACGGTGGCGATTCGCAACGCGCTCAACACCGCCGTGATCGGCGGCGCGGACCTGGTGATCACCGTCGGCGGAACCGGGGTGTCACCGCGGGACGTCACCCCGGACGCCACTTCGGGCGTGCTGGATCGCCCCATCCCGGGGATCGGCGAGGCGCTGCGCTCGTCCGGCCTCGCCGCCGGGGCGGTGGACGCGGGAATCTCCCGTGGCCTGGTCGGGGTCTCCGGCAGCACCCTGGTCGTGAACCTGGCAGGTTCCCGCGCCGCGGTGCGGGACGGGATGGCGACCCTTTCCGGCCTGGTGCCGTACGTGATCGGCGAGCTGTCCGGGTTGGAGGAGGCGCAGGCCTAGCCGATGACCGAGCAGATGCCCGCGGGTGAACCGCCGCGCCGGTCGCGGCGGGGCCCCGCGCGGCGCGATCTCGACGAGGTGTTCGGCGAGGTGCTGCCGGACACCACTTCGGACGAACGCGAGCCGGGCGAACGGCCCCCCGGCTCGGATTCCTGGTACCTGGAGAACCGGCCGCCGCACCACGGCGACCGGTAGCGGCCGCTCAGCCCCGTCGTTGCTGCTCGCGGAGCAGATCCCGGATCTCGGCCAGCAGTTCCGTGTCCGTGGGCGCCGCAGGCCCGGGCTCCTCCCCGCGCTTGCGCCGGGCCTGTAGCTTCTGCACCGGCAACACGATCACGAAGTACACCACCGCGGCGATGAGCAGGAAGTTGATCGCCGCGTTCAGCACGCTCCCGAAGTCCATGAAGGTGGACTCGTTGTCCTCCAGGATCCGGAAGCCGAGCCCCTGCCCGGCCCCGGAGTCGCCCAGCGCGTTGATCAGCGGTTTGATCAGGCCTTCGGTGAACGCCGTGACGATCGCGGTGAACGCGGTACCGATGACCACCGCGACCGCGAGGTCGATCACGTTGCCGCGCATGATGAAGTCTTTGAAGCCCTTGAACACGCCCCACTCCCGCCATACTGATCTCCGGAAATTTGCTACCGGAGGGTAATGGCTACCGGGTGAGCCAGCGACACGGCCGCGAGCCGGGTCGCGTCCGCCACCGGCACGGACAGCAGCACCAGCGGGCCTTCCCCGGACCGCGCCGGTCCGTCCCGTGACCGGTCGCCCGTGGCCAGCACGGTGAGCACCGTGGCGGGGCGGGGCAGCACCCGCCGCCCCTCCTCGCCGGGGCCGACCGTGACGACATCGACCCTGCGGCCGGGATGCAGCAGTTCGGCCACCCCCGCGTCGGCGAGCCGGACCGGGACCGTGGAGGTGCCGGGAGTCGCGGCGGCCGGGTCCACCAGCCGGGCGTCGGTGATCGGCTCACCCGCCCTGGCGGCACCGGCGAGCACCCGGCCAGCGGCGGCCTCCGGAACGCTCAGCGCGCCCCGCGGGCGCAGGGCGGCAGGCAGTTGTGCCACGCGCAGGTCGGCCGCACCGAGCGTGCCGCCGGAAGGGAGGTCGCGCGCCGACACCACGGTCGGCCTGCGGTCCCCGGTACCGCGGTCGGCGGCGGCCGGGTACACCGCGAGCACCCCGGCGGCGACCAGGAAGGAGATGGCCAGCGTGCGGCGCAGCAACAGGGCTCGCCTGCCGCTGAGCAGCCCGCGCAGCCGCGCGGGCGAGGCTCTGTCCCACAGCCGGCTGATAGTGGATGTCCCGCCCATGACCGCCCCCTTTTCCGGTCGCGGGGCGGACCACCCGCCCCGCGGTTCAACCGACGTTAGGCAGGGCGATGCCGGGAGGGAAAGCGGTGGATCGCCGGGCTGTGGACAACCCGGCTGATGTGGACAACTCTCAGGAAGCCGCCGCGGCCGCCTTCGTACCGGAGGAGCTCGATGAGCCCGACGAACTCGAGGAACTTGAGGAACTCGAGGAAGAGCCGCTGTCCGAGCCACCGGAGCCGCTGGACTTCGAGGATTCGGACTTGCCGGAGTCCGAGCTGCCGGAATCGGACTTCTCGGACTTCGCGGTCTCGCCGCTGCCGCCGGAGTCGGCGGCGGAGCCGTTCCGGCTGGACTTCCCGGAGTCGGAACGCGCGTCGTTGCGGTAGAAGCCGCTGCCCTTGAAGATCACCCCGACCGCGCCGTACAGCTTGCGCAGGGTGCCCGAGCACTGTGGGCACTCGGTCAGGCTCGGGTCGGAGAACGACTGCACCGTCTCGAACTGGTGGTCGCATTCCTTACAGGCGTACTGGTAGGTGGGCACCGGTGCTCCTTCACGCGCTGGCACTCGAGGGACAAGAGTGCTAACACAATTCTGCGGTACGGCGTTCCCGGAGTGCAAACCTGGATTCGTCACACCGGATCGGGGTAAGGCAGCCGGACTATCCCCCGTCCGGGGGTAAGTGCGGCGGCCATCCGGATGTCGTGCTCCTCCGCGGGCAGCTGCTCGACCAGCTCGGCGTCCCGGACCACGGCCACCAGCTGGGCCTCCGGCGCGGCGAAACCGAGCGAGCGGTCGTAGTAGCCCGCGCCCCTGCCCAGCCGCACCCCGGAGTGGTCCACCGCCAGCGCGGGCACCAGCACCAGGGAGGCCGTGCCGAGGGCGGCCGGACCCAGCCGCGTGCCCGAGGGTTCCAGTAGCCCGCGGAACCTGCCGTTGACCAGGCTGGATGTCCCGGTGTACTCGGCCCAGTCCAGCGGTCCAGGCTCCCTGGGCACCACCGGGAGCAGCACCCTGGTCCCGCGCTCGCGCAGCATGTCGAGCAACGCGAGTGAACCGGGTTCGGTCCCGAACGGGAGGTAACAGCAGGCCACCTCCGCCGTGATCTCCGCCACCGCCGTGGCCAGTGCGCTCGCCTCACTGACCCGCTGCTGGACGGAGACCTCCGCCCGCCGGGCCGTCAACCATTTGCGCCACTCGGCCTTGCCGGGGCGCTCATTGCCGCAACCGTGCACCACCCCAGGTTAGGCTTTGCGCCCATGACGGGCGCCGAAACAGACCAGACGTTCCGAACCGCGATCGTGCCGGCCGCAGGCCTTGGTACCAGGTTTCTGCCGGCCACCAAGGCCGTGCCCAAGGAGCTGCTTCCCGTGGTGGACACCCCGGGGATCGAGCTGGTGGCAGGCGAGGCCGCGGACTCCGGCGCGAAACGCCTGGTGATCGTGACCTCCCCTGGCAAGGAGGCGGTGGTCAACTACTTCCGTGGCTCCCCCGAGCTGGAGGAGACCCTGGAGCGCAAGGGCAAGACCGCACTGCTGGAGAAGGTGCGCAGGGGGCCGGGGCTGCTGGACGTCGAGGTGGCGATCCAGCACGAGGCGCTCGGGCTCGGGCACGCCGTGGCGCAGGCCGAACCCAACCTCGACCCCGAGGACGGCTGCGTGGCGGTGCTGCTGCCGGACGACCTGGTACTGCCGACCGGGGTGCTCAGCCGGATGGCCGAGGTGCGCGCCGCGCATGGTGGCAGCGTGCTGTGCGCCTTCGACGTGCCTCGCGAGCAGATCTCCGCCTACGGGGTGTTCGACGTCGCCGACACCGCGGATGACGACGTCAAGCGCGTGCACGGGATGGTGGAGAAGCCGGCTCCGGACCAGGCACCATCCACCTTCGCCGCGGCGGGCAGGTACCTGCTGGACCGGGCGGTCTTCGACGCGCTCGGCCGGATCACCCCCGGCTCGGGCGGTGAGCTGCAGCTGACCGACGCCGTCGCGCTGCTGATCGAGGAGGGGCATCCGGTGCACGTCGTGGTCCACCGGGGCGGCAGACACGACCTCGGCAACCCTGGCGGGTTCCTTCGTGCTGCGGTGGACTTCGCGCTCGAGGATCCTGAGTACGGGCCATCCTTGCGTACCTGGCTGACAGAACGAATCGGAACACTACGCTCATGACCGGACCCGAGCCGACCTACGCCACTGAGAAACCGGACGCGACCGAGCCCGCGACCGAGTTCCGCCCGGTCGACCGGCAGCTCTCCCTCGTGCTCGACGCCGCGGTGCGCCCGCGGCCGGTGCGGGTGGCGATCTCGGAGGCTCAAGGGCTGCTGTGCGCCGAGGAGGTCGTGGCCGAGGACGCCCTGCCCGGCTTCGACCAGGCCGCGGTGGACGGCTACGCGGTGCGCAGCGTGGACGTGCGCACCGCTGGCGAGGAGCCGGTGCAGCTGCCGGTGGTCGGGGAGATCCCGGCCGGGTCCCGGCAGCCCCGGCGGCTGCAGCCGGGGCAGGCGGTGCGGGTCGCCACCGGTGCCCCGCTGCCCACCCTGGCCGATGCGGTGGTGCCTACCGCCTACTCCGACGGCCATCAGGCCCGGGTGACCGTGCACCAGGGGGTGCCATCGGCCGGGTACGTGCGCCGCACCGGGGAGGACGTGCAGATCGGCGACGTGGCGGTGCGGCAGGGCGACACCATCGGTTCCGCGCAGGTCGGGCTGCTCGCCGCGGTCGGGCGATCCAAGGTGCTGGTGTACCCGCGGCCCCGGGTGTCGGTGGTCTCCGTGGGCGACGAGCTGGTGGACATCGACCGCACGCCCTCGGTGGGCCAGGTGTACGACGTCAACTCCTACGCGCTGGCCGCGGCCGCGCGGGACGCGGGCGCCGAGGTCAGCAGGGTCGGCATCGTGCCGAGTGACGCGCGCAAGCTGCGCGAGACCGTCGAGGGCAGGCTGCTGATGTCCGAGGTCGTCGTGGTGGCGGGCGGCGCGGGCGGGAACGCGGGCGAGGAGGTCCGGGCCACCCTGTCCGACCTCGGCCGGATCGATATGACCCGGGTCGCCATGCATCCCGGTTCGGTGCAGGGCTTCGGCAGGCTCGGCCCGGACTCGGTGCCGACCTTCCTGCTGCCCGCGAACCCGATGAGCGCGCTGGTGGTGTTCGAGGTGCTGATCCGGCCGCTGATCCGGCTGGCGCGGGGCACCCGCAACCCGCATCGCAGGGTGGTCGGTGCCCGGCTGCTCTCCCCGATCACCTCGGCCGCAGGCCGCAAGGGCTTCCTGCGGGGGCAGTTGCTGCGGGACGAGTCCAACGGGGAGTACCTGGTGCAGCCGCTGGGGACCTCTGGCGCGCACCTGCTGGCCTCGCTTGCCGAGGCGAACTGCCTGATCACCGTGGAGGAGGAGCTTACGGAGGTGGCCGCGGGCGAGCAGGTGAACGTGACCTTCCTCGCGCAGCGCGCGTAACGTCGGGGTGGATATGTCCACGCCTGGGCATCCCACGCAGTACGCGGTCGAACCGCGCCATCCGGGCTGGCCGGCGAGGCCGGGCCCGCTGCGGGTAGCGGGAGGGGAGCTCGCGCTGCGGCCGGTGCGGCTGCGGGACGGTGCGGAGTGGAGCCGTATCCGGCTGCGGGACCGGACCTACCTGGAGAACTGGGAGCCGACCTCCGCCGGGACCTGGCAGGAGCGCAACGGGCTGTCGGCATGGTTGCCGCAGTGGTGGGCGCTGCGTGGGCTGGCCAGGCGGGGGCACTGCCTGCCGTTCGCGATCACCCTGGACGGGCGGCTCGCCGGGCAGCTCACCCTGGGCAACGTGATCAGGTCCTCGCTGCGCTCGGCGTGGATCGGCTACTGGGTGTCGGCGGAGCTGGCCGGGAAGGGACTGGCGACCGGCGCCGTGGCGCTGGCCGTCGACCACGCGTTCGGTGAGGCGGGATTGCACCGGATCGAGGCAACCGTGCGGCCGGAGAACACCGCGAGCCTGCGGGTGCTGGACAAGGTGGGCTTCCGGAAGGAAGGGCTGTTCCAGCGCTACCTGGATGTCGCCGGGGACTGGCGTGACCACCTGTGTTTCGCGCTGACCGCGGAGGAGACCGGCGAGGGGCTGGTGCGCCGGATCATCGCCGCTGGGCTGGCCGAGCACGCCGGCTAGCGTTACACACCCCTCGTGATCTTCACCGTATTCGGTGACTCCTTTTCAAGATCCGTTTCGGCGTGGCTCCGCCCGATCTGTTACTCCTGTGGCTAGCGTGACTACCGGAGTCGTAGTCGGGGGAGGTGACGGGAGATGCCGAGCTCGTTGATCATTGTCGCGCTGGCCGCGGCATGGCTCGTCGTTCTTGTTCCGATGATCGCGCGCAAGCGCCAGGAAATCGCACGGACCAATGATTCCGCATTGGCGGCCAGAGTCGTGCGCAGCGGGAGGGGGAACGGCGCGTTCGTCAGTCGCCGGGAGGAGTTCGCCTTGTCCGAAAACGCGCAGTCAGAAAGGGACACGCCGGTCGAGGACGAGGACACCCCGGGCGTGGCGCACTACGATGCCGGGGACGTCGACGACCCGGCCGACCTCGACGAGGACTTCGAGGACGGCTTCGACGCCGATCTCGATGATGACCTCGAAGACCTCCCCGACGAGGAACCGATGGCACCCGAGGAGCCCGCGCGCCAGCGCGCTACCGGCGGGTCCGACCGGGCGGCCGGTGCGGGCCGGCAGTATCGCCCTGGCCGAGGCGGGTTCGATCCCGAGGCCGCCGAGATCGCCGCCCGCGCCAAGTACGCCTACCGGCAGCGCGTGGTGGTCGCCTTGTTGCTGGTGGCGGTGGTCACCGGTGTGCTCGCCGGATTCCTGCTGCCGGTGCTGTGGTGGTTGCACGGTGCCGTCGACCTCGTGCTGGTGGGGTACCTGGTCTACCTGCGCAGGCAGGTCCGGATCGAGGAGGAGATCCGGCAGCGGCGGATGGCCAGGCTCAACGCCTCCGGTCACGCCGCCCGCCCGGAGCCTCGGGAGGCGCCTGCCTCTGCCCCGGCCCGGCCCACGCCGCCGCGCAGGGACATCCCCGGTGTGGAGCGCAAGCCCATGCCGACCGCCCGCACCCGGCAGAACGCCGTCGTGGTGGACCCCGACGACGAGGACCCGGCCTTCCACGAGCTGGACGAGCCGGGCTCCGTCCCCTTCCGGCGGGCGGCAGGCGAGTAGGCACCCACCCGTCCGGCGGGTCGGCACGGGCTGTTATGCTCGTCGAGCTTCCATCAAGGGGCTGTAGCGCAGTTGGTAGCGCGTCTCGTTCGCATCGAGAAGGTCAGGGGTTCGATTCCCCTCAGCTCCACCAAATTAGTCATTGCACGAACTCCTTCCTTAGAGGCTCTGGCCAGGGTTTTTGCTCTGGTTGGGGCTTCTGTGGCGTTGAGGGGGGCTTCTTCTGCTCGCGGTTGGGGGATGCGGAAGACGGGCACGATGCGGTCGGCTGCGGTGATCTTGATCTCGGCGATCAGGGTCTCGATAAGGGCCTTGCGTTGGTTGTCGGTGCCGCTGGCGATGATCTCGGAGATGTGGTTGGCGATGTTGGCGAGTGCCTCCTTCGGGAGTGGCTGCGGGGCGTCGGTGAGCTGATCGGCGAGTTCGTCGCGGCGGGTGCGGAGTTGCTTGGTCTTGGTCTTGAGGGTGGCGAGTCGGCTGGCGAGGTCTTCTTCGTCCAGGGTGCCGTTTTCGAAGGCGCCCAGATAGCGGTCGATGGCTTGGTTGGTCTTGGTGAGTTCGGCTTCGATGGTGGCGAGTTCGGCGCGTTGGTTGTCTTCTCCGGCGAGGTGTTGAGCCTGGGCGCGGGTGATCGCGTCGGCGATGAGGCGGTGATGGTCGCGGTAGAAGCTGCTGAGCGCGTCGAGCACCGCGGGTTCGATGGCGTCGGCGTTGATGCGGGTGGCGTCGCACTTGTCGGTGTCGTAGCGGGACCTGTTAAAGCAGGTGTAGTAGCGGTAGATCTTGGTCTTGCCGTGGGCGCGGGTACCGATCATGGCCTTGTTGCACTTCGGGCAGCGCATCTTGCCGGTGAGTTGGTAATCCGAGCCGTTGGCGGCACGGTGGCTGTAATCCTCACCGCGAGCGGCCAGGATCTGCTGAGCCTTCTCGAAGTCGTCCAGGTCAACGATGGCGTCGTGGCAGTCGGTGGTGGCGATGCCGCGGAAGTTCAGTTCGCCGATGTAGACGCGGTTGGCTAGGACGCGCAGCACTTGGTAGGACGACCACCGGCCGCCGGTAGTGGTCCGGTGCCCACGTTCGTTAAGAACGCGGGCGATGACCTTGCCGCCGAGACGCTTGCGCGTGTACAGCTCGAAGATCAACCGGACGATCGCCCCTTCGTCCTTGTGCGGGATGAGCTGGTGGGTGTCCTTGTTGACGGTGTAGCCGAAGGGACGGCGCCCGCCTTTCCATTTTCCCTTGGATGCCTTGCGTTCCATGCCGGCGATGACCCGGTCGATGATGGTGTCGCGTTCGAACTGGGCGAACATGCCGAGCATCTGCACCAGCATCCGTCCCATCGGTGTGCTGGTGTCGAATGGCTCGGTGGCCGAGCGGAACACGACGCCGACTTGGTCCAGTTCGTCGAGCAGGGTGACCATGTCGCGCAGGTTGCGGCTGAAGCGATCGACTCGGTAGACGAGGAGGACGTCGATGAGGCCGGCTCGGGCCGCGGCTATCGCCTTGGCCAGGCCGGGCCGCTTGTCGATGCTTGCGCCCGAGGCGTCGTCGGGAAATCGTTTGACGAGGCGCCAGCCGGGTTGGGAGTCGATGTAGGCGGCCAGACGGGTGTCTTGGGCCTCGATCGAGTAGGGTTGATGTTCGTCGTCGGTGGAGCGCCGGACGTAGACGCCGACCCGCACGTCTTCGCCCAGCGTGGTCATCGCAGCTTTCTTCGTACGCTGCGCGGTTGCGGATCGCGCCATTGCTCAAACTCCTTACAGGTTTCCGTTGTGGGTTTCTGGATGGCGCGAGGCCGACGCTCACGCACTTGCGGATGGGGGCGGCGGTGTAACCCCGGTGTGCCTGCGGTGGCCTCGGGCCGAGTCGGCTCGGGCGGTGTTGGCCACCGCGGTGTCCTCGGCGGGTTCGATCAGGTGCCAGCTCGGCTGGGTGGCGATGAAGGCGCGGATGCTGGCGGCTTGGGCGTCGATCGAGCGGGGTCGGGGCTCCTCAGTGGTGCATCGGATGTAGGTGCACGCCCGGACGGCACCCGTCGTGCTCATCGCGGCGTTCTTGGTGCGTCGTGTGGTTGCGGATGGCCACATGGTTCCAACTCCTCTCGGTGTCACGGGTCTTCGAGCGGTCGACCATCGGTTGGCGGCGAGTTCAGGCCGCCTGGTCGTCGGGTTGCTGTCGGGTGTCCCGCAGCCACTGCGTGATCAAGGTGGCGAGCGTGGACACGGCGGTCTCGTATTGCTCGGGCGTCATTGGTGTGGTCTCGACGCGTTCGATCTCCCAGTTCGTGTCCGCTGCTCGCCGTCGTCGGGCAGCGCCGGTAGGGTCAGTGGGCGGCCGAAGTGGGATCGGGTCGTTGGGTGTCAACGCCGGTCGAATCGTGACCCGCCTGGTCCGCTTGGGTTCCAGGGCGAATTCGAGCGGTCGTCGCAACGGTGACGGGGTCTATGATGCCACGGCGTTGTGGAAGACCTCGGCGGGTGTCCGCCATCCGAGTGTCTTGCGTGGCCGGTGGTTGAGCTTGTGCTCGACCATGCCGAGGTGCTCGGGCGTATGGATCGCGAGGTCGGTGCGTTTGGGAAAGTACTGGCGCAGCAAGCCATTCGTGTTCTCGTTCGTGCCGCGCTGCCATGGACTTCCTGGGTGCGCGAAGAACACACCTTCACGCAGCAGCGGTGCGATCTGTTCGTGGTAGGCCATTTCGGATCCTTGGTCCCAGGTCAACGTCAGTCGCGCTGCTTCGGGAAGGGCGCCCAGGACAGCGATCAGGGCGTCGCGGACCGTGTCGGCGCCGCGGTTGCCGGGCAGGTGAACCAGACGCAGGAGGCGGCTGGAGCGGTCGACAAGGGTGGCGATGGCCGACTGGTTGCCGCGGCCCACGATGAGGTCACCTTCCCAATCACCAACGCGGGTCCGCTCGTGGGCCGCCGCCGGGCGGTGCTCGATCAGCAGAGTGGGCGCGACGAACCGGCTCCGTCGCTGATCAGCGCGGCGGCGACGCTTGCGCAACGCCCGGCCGGTACGCAGACGCTGCGTGAGCCGGCGGCTCAGACCGCCCTTGCCACCGTGGTAGAGCGCTTGGTAGATCGTTTCGTGGCACACGTGCCAGCTGGCGTGATCAGGGAAAGCGGACCGCAGATAGTTGGCGATCTGCTCGGGACTCCACTCCAGCTCAAGCTTCGCCTGCACGGCCGCCCGCAGCTGCGAATCCTGGATCAACCGAGCCTGGCGCGGCCGACGCGCACGTTGCCGGGCCCGGGAATGCGCCAGGTCAGCGTCGTAGCGCCCTTGATCATGCGGCCGGACGTTGCGGCGCAGCTCCCGGCTGACCGTGGAAGCGTGACGGCAAATCCGCCGCGCGATCTCCCGGATCGACAGTTTCTGGGCCCGCAGGGTGGCGATCCGCTGCCGTTCGGACCGGGACAGATATCGGCTCGAACGGGCCTCCTCGGCGACCAACGCAGGTGGGAGCCCGCCGTTCTCCGCCCGCCAGCGGTAGCCGGTCTTACGGCCGATCCCGATGATCTGGCACGCCTCGACCGTCCCTACCCCCGACAGGATCAACTGCCAGTACCGCGACTCAAGATCCAGCCGCCGCTTCGCTCCACGCCTCGCCATCAGCACGCCCTCTTCTACCAGGAGTGTTGCGACAAGCACTGGAACCCAAGCGGAACCAGGGGGTCAGTATTCAGCCGGAACCGACAGTTGGGCTCTGGTGGTTCTGGGGTGTTGCGTGGGTGGCGCATGGCGCACCTCCCGCCTCGCTCCGCGAGGTTCCCTGCTCGGCAGAGAACGGGCGCGGGCGTGCTGGTCGGCGACAGGAACCGTCGACACAGCGGGCACTCCCAGCCGTCGACACCTGCGGTCGCCGGTCCGCGCGAGGCGGGTTTCGTGGCGACGCGGGCACGCACCATGACGTGCGTTGAATGAGCTGGGAACGCCGAAGCTGTCACGACCAACGGGCCTCTACTCCCCGACGGCGTATGTGCGGGGCCGGCGCTCGTGGCCGTGCTGGACTCTTGCTGTTCGGCAGGACCGTGAGCCTTGCCGAACTCGTGTTGGAGCACCTCGTGGCTACGAGGTGGCCGGTCGACGCGAGTCCAGAAGATCACTACCGGCGCAGGCCGCAAACGGCGTTGCGTCGGCATGGCGTTGAAGGTGATGGGTGCCGAGGCACCTCCTCTCTGTCGAGCCGTGCACAGGTCTGCCATTTTATCAAAGTAACACTTGAGTACTCCAAGTGTTACCGCGAATCTTCGAGTGATGCTTGTTGGATTGGGTGTCTGCCGAACACGCCGGGAGGTGCTGTGGCCAGCTTCGGCAGAGCATCGGGGACACTGTGTGTCGGTTGGCGACGGCGCGGAGCGCCTCGGGGACGAGCGTGGGAAGGCAGCAGGTGCGGATCGAGTGGCGGCTGCGGAAGGTCATGGCCTCCCGTGACGTCTGGGCCACCAAGGAGCTGCGCGAGCTGCTCATCCAACGGGCGGGGTATGAGCTGTCCCTCCAGGCGGTGTCCGACCTGATGAAGAAGCAGCCGGTCCAGGTGAAGATGGCGACGCTGCAGGCGCTGTGTACAACGCTGCGATGTACACCGAACGAGCTGTTCGGGATCGACACGCCACGCGAGGTGTCGCTCGTCGGCGAGCCGGACAACGCCGAGCCGCGCGGCGAGCAATGAGCCCGCGGCGCGAACAGCGCAGCGATGGTCTTCATGCGACCCTCGCCGAGGGACTGGGGGACATGTCTTCCGCGGACGCTCCGGCCGAAGCCAGCGTGGAGTGAATCTGTCGGTACCAGCTCAGCGCGAAGCGCAGGCAGTTCGACTCGGTGCGGTGGCTCGGACCGCATCCGGGGACGTAGCGGCCACGCCTGCTCCAGGATGCGGAGTCCGAGCTGGAGAGTGCCTCAGCGTACCGGCCGATGCCGCCGATCTTGACGCCGAACCCGTGTAGGCGAAGGTTGCGGGACGCGAAGGTCCGCACGATGTGTTCCACGTCAGCTCGATGCTGACGACGGCACACTGTCCCGATTCCAACAAGCGGTTCGGATGCCAGGTCGATCCCGGACAGTTCGTAAAGATCAGCGCAGCGCTGGTAGTCCGCGGCGGTCCAGCCCTGCAACACGGGGAGGGTAGGAAGGTCGGGCGCCAGTTCGCGAAGGCGGAGGAAGTTGCGCACCGTCCGCCGTTGGTGCTCGCGGATGGTCAGGCCGGTGCGCTTGAGAATGTGTTGTTCGCACATCCAGTCCTGGGGCGCGGCCCAGGTGAGGTTGCCGATCTCGTCGGCGTAGCGGCGGACCGCCCGGACGTAGCTGTGCTCGTCGGTCTGCCAGCGGCCGTGGAGCTGCAGCTCGGTGAACCCACCGGAGTCGAGCGCCCATTCAGTGACAGCCCTGGGCAGGGTGCGCCGGTGGCCGAGCCGTCGGTGCGAGACCAGCAGCGGAATGTCCCGCACACGGGTCAACCAGATGGGCTGGTGGATGCCGAGGAAGAACTTCACGTCAACGCCGCCTTCCGGGGTGCGCGGACGCCTGCAAGTACCACGACAGCGAGGAGCGTGGTGGCGGTCTTCCCGGTGACCTGGCCGCTCAGGTAGGCCAGCGAGCCGAACGCGAGCGGCAGAAACAGCAGGCTGTCGACGAGCAGCCCGACCGCGTTCGACAGGCCAACCGCGACGATCCGATTTCGGCGGCGCAGCGCGGTGTAAACGGCGAAGTCAGCCAGTTCAGAGACGGCGAACGCCGCCGCGCTGGCCAGCGCGATGCGCGGTGACGCGACCAGCCCGGACATCGCCGCCCCGGCGGCGATCGCGAGGAGCGCTGTCCGCGTGCCGTGGGCCTCCTGCACGAGGTCGCGCAGGGTGAATACCAGACCGGCGACGAATGCCCCGGCGGGAATCCGCAGGGTCGCGACGGCGACCGCTGGCCAGAGGGTCGTGGCCCAATTGGCCGCCACGATGGCCGCTGGATAGCTTGCGAGCAGGACCGCCTCCGCAAGCCTGCGTCCCCGCCGCGCCGGGCGTGGTTGTCCTTGGGGCCGTTGACCGGTTCGAATCCGGCTTCCGGTTTCACGAGACTCCGCAGTCGATGGTGGCTGAGTTGTCATGCCGCTCGTGACCCTTCCCGATGTTCGGCGTCAAGGGCGAGGAGGTCGGCGAGCATCAGGTGGACGGCGAACGCCGCCTGTTGTGGAACGACCCCGTTTCCGAGAGCTCTCAACTGGGCAGTGCGGGGAATCTCAACGTCGGTCACCCAGCCGGCGCTGAGGCCCATCAACCACTCGACGAAGGCCGGGGATAGCCGGGCGCGGCCGTTTCTGTTCGGTTCGGTCGGATGCGGAGCGGCCACGCCGAGAACGGCCTCCCAGCGCCGGATGGCCGCTTCATAGGTGCCCCAGTCGACACTGGCTGGTGTGCTGGTGGAGTCTTGGCCTATGCCACTTGTTCTGTGGGAGGAGGCTCCACGGCGATCTCGACCGCGTGCTGCGCTCCCGGCCCGGAGCCGTAGATCTTCACGGCGGCCTGGCTGTTGCGGCTGACTCCGGCTCGGGCCGTCGCCCGCAGCCGGACCACCGCCGAGGACAAGGTCAAATCGCCCTTCGAGCCGTGCTGGTTCGGGCTGCCTTTCGTACCTTCTGTTCCGCGAGGAGTCGGGAACAGCGGCAGCACCTCCTGCGACAGTGGCGGACGGAATCCCGTGCCCGCTCGCCGACCCGGAGTGCCGGTGTCGCTGGCCCGAGGAGTCGGCAGCAACCGAACCGCGATCGACAGTGGCATCCCCATCCCATTGCCGTTGATCTTCCGGGCCTGGTGCCGGGCGCGCCGCGCTAGCCAGTCGGTTGGGCCCTCGCCGTCGTTGGGATTGCTGCTCGCCGGGGTTGGCAGGAACGTCGTCACCGCGTCGGGCAGGTTCACCTGATGCCCCCGCGCTTTCCGAGAGGCCGGTGAGCACCCCATTCGGGTGTCGTCTCGCGCCTGCGGGGTCGGCAACAGCTCCGAGACGGCGGTGGGTAGATTGGTCCCGTGACGTGCCTGCCGCCCAGGATCCGCCGGGCTCGCTGGCTTCCAGTCCCGTGCCAGCGGGGTCGGTAGGCCATGCGGTGAAGCGGGTTCCGGCCGGATAGGCGAGGAGGAAAACGCGCTCCCTCCGGTGAGGCGCGCCGATGTCGGACGCTCGAACGCTTGTCCAGTGCGCGTCATACCCGACTTCGGCCAGGTCGCCGAGTACGACGTCGAGGCCGCCCTTGCGCCAGCGGAGTGCGGCGACGTTCTCCACGACGAGCATCGCCGGTCGTAGATGGCGAACGGCCGCGACGACTTGGTGCCAGATTCCACTGCGAGTTCCTTTCCTGATACCGGCGCCGCGGCCGGCTGCGCTGATGTCTTGACATGGAAACCCGGCGGTGAGCACGTCAACGGGTTCGACCTGGTTCCAGTCGACGGTGGTGATGTCGCCCAGGTTCGGTACGCCGGACATCCGGGTGGCGAGGACGGCGCGAATGTGGGGGTCGGGATCGGCGACCCATGCGGTGCGTCCGCCGTCGAGCGCGGCGAGCACGCCGAGATCCAGTCCACCGTATCCGGTGCATAGGGAGCCGATCACCAGTTCACGCTCGGCACCGGAATGCCGGCGGAGGTCACGCTGGGAGGCCATGGTTGCCTCCCCCGATCGGGTGCCCTGGCTGGGCTTGACGAAAGGTGCGCTCGTCAACGAGGGGCTCGTGCACCCTCGGCGCGGAGGTGACCCACTGCTCGACCGGGGCCGGGCGACCGGCGACGGTACGCGCCCACACCTGCCGGCCGAGGTACTTGGGGTTCGTGACGACGCGCCGCACGGCCTGCGCGTTCCACCGTCCCGACCGGGCTGGAGGCGGATATTGGCGTGGGTTGCTGTTGAGCCGCGCCGCGATGGCGGCGAACCCGAGCCCGTGGTCGGCGCGCCAGGCGAAGATCTGCTTGACGACCGCGGCGGTCTGCCAGTCCGGGACGAGGACGGCGCGGAGCTTGCTGTGTCCGGTCGGGTCTGTGACGCGGATGCGCAGGGCTCGGTAGCCGTAGGGCGGGGACCCGATCTGGTAGCCAGCGCGGACGAGTTCGACCATCGCCGCTCGGGCCCGGCGGGTGGTCTCGGCGTGGTGCGCGGCGAGCACGGCCCACTGGATGCGGCTGCCGTAGGTGTCGACGAACTCGGCGGCGTCGGTCGCCCGGTCGCCGCTCGTGGCGTCCTCGGTGACGTTTTCCGCCGCGGTCGGCGAGGTACCGAACAGGTACGTCCACAGCCGGGACCAGGACCACCGCCGCGGGGTGGTATCGGCCAGCGGTGTGGTGGCGCAGTGGTGCCGGGCGGCGGCGCGCAGCGCGGTGCGCTTGCCTCGGAACACGGGGTGCCAGCCGCACTCGCGGCAATACAGGCGGGTGGTCATGCGGCTCGCCTCCCGTCCGGTCGGTAAGCGGCTCCGATGGTGCGTTGTCGCGGCGCCGCGACCGCGTCGTCCGGCCAGGAGGTGCCGGCTGCCGCAGCGGCCAGTTCGGCGTCGTGAGCGAGTTCGAAGACGAGCACTTCGCGATGTGCGGTGAGCGCGATGGGTGCTCCCTTAGCGCGAGCGGCGGCCCGGCGTTCGGCGAACGACGCGCGGGTGATCAGCCGCCTGCCGCGCAGGGCCGCGGTCAACGCGAGGCACCGCTCGACGGGCACCAGACCGGCGGACGCCCCGGCGGTGATCAGGCGAGTGGCCAGGTCGGCCAGTGCGCCGTCCGGGTGCCGGCGGGGGTGGGCGACGACCACGAGGTGCCCACCTGAGCGCAACAGCGGTTCGCAGTAGCGCACCGTCGCGGACAGCTGCTCATCGAACGCCGAGCTGGAGTCGTGGTCCGGACCGAGTGCGTCGTCTCCGGTCGGCGTGCGCAGGGCGGTCAGGACGAGCCCGACACGGCCGACGAGACCGGCGGCGCGGATGGTGGCCAGCAGCGTCGGGCGGGCGTCGAGGACCGACCCGTCGCGCCAGGCGCCTGCCGCCTTGGTGGCGGTGATGTTGGCGCGGGCGAGGGTCCACCACCGGTGGCGGGCGGTCAACCCGAGCGTGTGGCGGCCTGCGCGCAGTGCCTCGACGAGGACGGTGCCAGCCCCGCAGTCGGGGTCGAGGACGAGGTCGCCGGGGTGGGTGTAGGTGGCGATCGCGTGGGCGGCGATGGCGGGCGGGATCAGGTCGATGTCGGTCTCGGTGCCGGGCACACAGCCGGCCTCGCGCAGCTGCGCGGCCGGGTCGCGCTGGCCGGTCGGCCAGACCGACAGCGGCGGCATCGGCGGCTCCTCCCCCGGCGGCAGGGGGAGCGGCCAGGGCCCCGTCGGATGGTTAGTCATCGGAGGTCTCCTCGCCGCCGACGGCGCCGCTCGGGGCCTGTTCGTGCCGCGTGAACACGAGGAGGTCGTCGTGCGCCTGGGTGTGCCGGACGGGGGCCGTCAGGGGTCCGTGTGGGGGCCGGGACGGGCCACCGGCATCGACGGGGCTGTCGGCGAGTGCGCCGTTGCGGACGGGGACGCGCAGCAGTGCGATGCGGTCGTGGTAGCGCAGTCCGGCGTGGTGCGCGGCGGTCACCACCGGCCCGGCCGGGTCGCCGAGCCGACCTCGCGAGTGGTCACTATGGGTGATGATGGTGAGGGCGCCGGTCGGGGTGAGGGCGTTGGCCCAGTCGGTCGGCCGGAGCCAGTCCAGGGTCGGTGGCTCGGCGGCGGTGATGATCAGGGCGAAGCGGTCCGGACCCTGTCCGGTCGGCCGCCGGTCCGGACCGGGACGGCCGGTCGGGGATGGCCGGGCGTGGTCGTCGGGGTCCGGACTGTCGGGGTGCGGTCGGGGTCCGGACGCGGACTCGACGGTCGGGTTGACGAGGTGGTCGGTGGGGTGGTCAGTGTCAGCTTCGGGGGGTGCTCCGGCGGTCTGGGTCTGGATGCCGCGGCCGAGTCGGACCACGGTCCAGCCGGCTTCGAGCAGGCCGTCATACGGGCCGTGCTGGAGCCTGGTCCGGACTGTGGCCGGCGGGTGGGAGCGCGGCGATCCGCCGAACGGTGAGGGGGCGAGCAGCAGGACGCGCTGGCCGGGTTGGGTGTAGGTGGTGACGATCTTGATGACCGCGGTCAGCAGCCAGTTGGCGATCACGCCGGTGCCCTTGTGAAGGTCGTCCCCGGCGCAGGGCCAGACGGTGCTCGGGCGCGGCGGTCGGGGGTGGCCAAGCGCGAGACGTAGGGCGCGCAGGCGCTCGGTCCGCGGGGTCCGTGGCAGCGGCACGGGCGTGGTCGGGTCGGGCTGGTTGTGCTCCGGGGAGCGGTCTCCTGGTGAGCCGGAGCCGTGGGTCGGGGTCATGTTGGGTCTCCTCCGACGGGTGGGTGCTGTGCGTTCTGACACCCCTGAACTCCGTTTTTTGGCCCGTTTTTGGACACGCCTCCGAAAATTCGTTGACCCAACCTTGCCGGGGCTACCGACACGCGCTCGTGGAAATACCCTTGATTGTGCATTCTTTGGGGACGGGGAAACCGTGCCTTGCGCAGGCACTGTGAGCCTCTCCGGGGCAGTCCCGGGCCGGCCACCGGCGGATTTTTCAAGATTTTCCCCGCGATCTACTATTGATCTTGAAGCCCCTGCTCGGGATGGCGACCACGGAGGGCCTGGAGGGCTACTACGTCATTACTAGATCACTACTAGAACAGCAGTTCAAACGCTACTAAGTCCGATCAAGCCACCCTGCGCCGGGAGATCGAAAGTCGATCTTGACGAGACTGGCCTGCGAGGGGCGTAGTAGTGACGTAGTAGCTCAGCGACGATCATTCTAGTAGTGATCTAGTAATGACGTAGTATTTCCGTAGTAGCCGCCGTGGCTTCCTGGCGTCGTTGTTGTTCGCATCGACGCCGTGGGAGTCACGACATGGCTGCACAATCCGTTTTTCGTCGCGGTGATGACGACGCTGTTCCGAACTCGTTGGACGTCGCGCGGGATACGTTTACCTGGCTGGTGACCGGACCGGATCCGCTGTCACTGAACGGCCGGTTGTTTCCCGGATTGCCCGCCCGGCACATCCCGCTGGACGAGGTCCGCGACCAGCTGCTGGCTCGCCGCTGCCCCCAGGCGACGCGGGACGCGGTGTGGGCGCATCTGGTGCTGCGCTCCCGTACTGAAGGAGCGACCTGGACGGTCGCCGCGGTCGGGGTTGCGCTGCCCGCGCTGACCTCTGTCGCGGCCACCTTGACCGACCGGTTCGCCGGCGATCCGGCCGACGTGCACGCCGAGGTGGTGCGCGGCTTCCTGGCCGCGTTGTCGACCGTCGACCTGCGTCCGCCGCGGATCATGCTGCGGCTGCGATGGGAGGCGTACCGGTCCGGCTATCAGGCTCTGGAGGAAGCGCTCGCGGGTCCGACTCCAGTCGCGCCGGGCTTCCGATCCACCCCGCCGCACCCGCCGTGGGGGCATCCGGATCTGGTCCTCGCCCGCGCTGTGGCGGACGGAGTCCTGACCCCGACCGAGGCTGCGCTGATCGGCGCGACCCGGTTGGAAGAGGTGCCCGTCGCTGACTGGGCGGCCTGGCATCAGACCGGCGAGTGGGCGGTCTACAAGGCGCGCAAACGTGCCGAGCTCCGGTTGGTCGCCTACCTGCGTGACGGCGCCGTCTCCGACGACCCGACCGATCCACTGACCGACCAGGTCGTCACCTCGCTGGCCTTGGCGCAGGCGCCCGCGCCAGTCCGGGACGCCGCTCGTTCGTCACTGTCCGTGTCGCCCGTCGAGGTCGATTCGGCGCAAAAAGTTCAGGGTCGCATGTCCAAAACGGGCCCGAAATCCGGAGTTCAGGGCTGCGGGGGACACCCGCGTTCCGCCCGACCTCTGGAGGTGCCCCAATGCGCCTGATTGCTCGTTTCCCGACCGCCGCGGTTCAGCCCCGCCGCACCCGCCCCGACGGCCGCCCGCAGTCCCCGTCACAGTCCCCGGCCCCCTCGGCGACGCCGTGTGTGCCACCGGAGTCCACCCGCCACGTACCTTCCAGCGCTCCGATGACTGCGTTCGGCCGCAAGTCCGGAGCGAGGCGTGCGCGCCGGTCCCTGCTGGTCGTCGAGATCGCGGCTCTGGCACTCGCGCTGACCGCGTCGACAACGACGGCCACGGCCCACGCCGATGTCGTAGTGCTCGCGCTCGCGGACTCGGTGACCACCGTGCTGAACAACGTCCGCAACTGGATCATGGGCATCCTCGCGGGTCTCGCGACGGTGTTCCTGTCCATCGGCGGGGTTCGCTACGTGATGGGCGGCGGCGATCCCGGCGAGGTCGAGAAGGCGAAGACCGCGTTCAAGTCCGCTGGGTGGGGCTATGGGCTGGCGGCGCTGGCGCCGCTGGTCGTGGAGGTCCTCAAAGGGATCGTGGGGGCCTGACCGATGGCCGTCAGCACTCCGCCCACGGTTCGCCCGCACCGCCGGTCCGGCGGCCGGGTCGAGACTGCTGCCGCCGCGGACCGAGCGATGCTCTCCTCGGCCTCCGGCGCCAGCGCCGACCGGCCGCCGACCGGTCGGTCGCGGCGCTGGCGCGCGGGCTTGATGCTGGCGCTGAGCATCGTCGTGCTCCTGGCCGGCCTCCTCCTCACGGTGAGCGCCTCGGCGCAGCCGACCACACCGCAACCCGACCCTTGCTCAGGCCCTGATCCGCGGCCGATCCCCTGTGCTCCGGCTCCCACACCGCCCCTACCGGCGCCCCCAGCACCAACCACGCCTGCCCAGCCGTCGTCGCCAGCGCCGACCACGCCGTGCACCGGTGAGGACTGCATCCCGCAGCCGACCACACCGCCGCCGAACACCGACCCGCAGGAGCCCGGCACCGGCAGCGGCGAGGACGACTCGGACTGCGGCATCACCGACATCGGCGCCTGCATCACCGAGGCCATCAACTCGGCGTTCCGTAGCGTCGTCGACGCCGCCCTCTCACCGATCCTGGATCTGATCGGGCACACCGCGCTGTCCACGCCGACGATCAGCGACCTGCCCGGCATCGGTGAGTTGTGGAACAACTCGTGGGAGATCGTGGTCGCCGCCTACGGCCTGCTCATCCTCCTCGGCGGCATCGTCGTGATGGGGCACGAGAGCCTGCAGGGGCGCTACTCGATCAAGGAGATCGGCCCTCGGATCCCGATCGCATTCGTGGCCTCGGCGCTGTCGCTGTTCTTCGCCGACAAGCTCATCCGACTGGCCAACGGCCTGACCCTGGGCATCCTCGGCAACGGGGTGAACGCGCCCTCGCTGGGCAGCACCCTGGAGGAGGCGGTTGCGGGCATCGCCACCGGCGGGCTGTTCATCATCCTCGTCGGCCTCGTGCTCGTGGTACTGGGCCTGGGCCTCCTGGTCGTCTACGTGGTCCGGATCGTCATCACCCTCGTCTTGATCATCAGCGGGCCGCTGTTCCTGATGTTCCACGCGCTGCCGCACACCGACCCGCTAGCCCGCTGGTGGTGGAAGGCGCTCGTGGCGGTGCTCGGCATCCAGGTGGCCCAGGCGCTGGTGCTGATCACTGCGGTGCGCACGTTCCTGTCCGGCGGCGTGCATCTGTTCGGCTCGACGCTGTCCGCGCTCGGCACGCTGGTCGCCGCCATCGCGCTGTTCTTCATCCTGTTCAAGATCCCGTTCTGGTTGCTGAAGGCAGTCAAGGTCAGCTCGGGGCGCTCGCTCCTCGGCGGTCTCGTCCGTGCGTACATCGCGGCGAAGACCTTCGGCATGGTCGCCGGCAAGACCGGGGCGTTCGGCAAGACCGGCGCCGCCGGTGCCGCGAAGACCCGCGGGGGCAGTGGTGGGGGTGGCCGCGGTGGCGGTGCGTCGGCGAATCCGCCGTGGCCTGCGCAGCCGCGCCTCGCGCCGACCCCGGAGATGGTCAACAAGCGGCTCCAGGCCGCCCAGGACGCCGAGCGCACCCGCGCGGCCCGCCGGTCGCGGCTGCCCTCGCAGGCGCCGCAGTTCCTGCAGCCCACACCGCAAGACCCCACCCACGACCCCGCCGTCACCCCGGCGAACCAGGGACCAGCCATGCCTCCTGAGTTCAGTTCCGCACCCACGCCCGCCACGCCCACGCCACGGCGAGGGCAGCGGCCGGGATCGGCACCCCGATTCCAAGCCGCCGGGGAGCCGCGTCGACGCGGCGCCACCCCGCCACCGGCCCGCCCGATCCGCACCGCGTCGGTGCCCCCGCAACTGCAATTCCGACCTGCCACGCCGCCAGCGCCGCAGCCGTCCCCACCGGTCAGGCCGACGGGCCCGCCCGCAGCACCGACGTTCCGACAGGCGCAGCCCGAGCCCCGCATCGGCGACGCCTACCGGCGCACGCAGTCAGCTCCGCCGCCGATGTTCCGGGCACCGAAACCCGCCCCAGGAGGAGGTGAAGGGAAATGAGTCAGCCCGTCAGGATTCCCGCCGACGTCGATCGCGAGGACCGGGTAATCGGCCCGCTGACCGGTCGTCAGCTGCTCATCCTCGCGGTGACCGGGATCGTGCTGTACGGGACGTACACGATCACCAGCGAGCTTGTGCCCTTGGCCGTGTTCCTCATCGTCGCCATCCCGATCGGGGTGACCGCCGCGTTCCTCGCGCTGGGGCAGCGCGACGGCATCACCCTGGATCGGCTGGTCCTCGCAGCGCTGCGGCAGCGGATGAGCCCCCAGCACCGAGTAGCCGCGCCGGAAGGCATCCGTCCCGCCCCCGAGTGGCTGGGCCACGTCGCGAGCACCAACTCCAAGGGCAGCGACAAAGGCAAGAACAGCGCGGGCACCGCAGCGTCGACGGTGTCGCCGGCCGCGCTGCGGCTGCCCGCCGAGGCCGTCACCGACACCGGCGTCATCGACCTCGGCCGCGACGGCGTAGCCGTAGTCGCGGTCTGCTCCACGATCAACTTCGGGCTCCGCACCCCGGCCGAACAAGAGTCCCTCGTCGCCTCCTTCGGGCGGTACCTGCACTCGCTCACCGCGCCGGTGCAGGTCCTGGTCCGCGCCGAGCGACTGGACCTGTCCGGGCAAATCGCCGAGCTCCGCGACCAGGCCGGCGGCCTGCCGCACCCAGCACTGGAACAGGCGGCGCGCGAACACGCCGAGTACCTCGACCAGCTCGGCCGCGCCACCGACCTGCTGCGCCGCCAGGTCCTGCTGATCCTGCGCGAACCGCTACTCACCAGCAGCCCAACCGACGGGCTCGGCGGCGCCTCGCCGCTGGCGGCGTTGACCGCGAAACGCAAGGCCGCCAAGCGGGCCGTCTTGGTCGACGAGGCCACCCGCAGGGCTGCCGAAGCCCGGCTCGTGCGGCGGCTCGGCGAGGCGGTCGAGTTGCTCTCCCCGTCCGGGATCACAGTCACCCCACTGGATGCCGGGCAGGCCACCGCGGTGCTCGCCGCGGCGTGCAACCCGGACTCGCTGATCCCGCCGACCGCGTGGCTGGCCGGGGCGGACGAGGTCATCACCACCGCACCGGACGAAGGCTGGGACACCACCGCGTTCGGCCACTCGGTGTTCACTGCCGCCGACGAGTTCCCCGACGGCGAGGACGCCTGGGACGACGACTTCGACGACGCCGAGGACGCCGAGGACGCCGACGACTACGACAACCCAGCGAGGAGGTAGCGCCGATGAGAACCAAGGCCAAGCGCCGCGGCCAGAAGACACCGGTCGCGCAGCCGCCGCTCGGGCGGGCCGGCGCGTTCACCCCGGACGCCATTTCCGTGCGGCCCCGCGCGCTGGAAGTCGGAGGCGAATGGGTCGCCAGCTTCGCGGTTGTCGGCTACCCGCGCGAGGTGCACCCCGGTTGGTTGCAGCCGCTGCTGACCTACCCCGGACGCGTCGACGTCAGCCTGCACATCGAGCCGATCGACCCGGTCACCGCAGCGAACCGGCTCAAGAAGCAGCTGTCGAAACTGGAGTCCGGGCGGCGGCACACGAGCGAGAAGGGACGGCTGATCGACCCGCACGTCGAAGCGGCCACCGAGGACGCCTACGACCTGTCCGCACGGGTCGCCCGCGGCGAAGGCAAGCTCTACCGGCTCGGCCTGTACCTGACGGTGCACGCCCCCACCGAACAAGCCCTCAGTGACGAAGTCGCCGCTATCCGGTCGCTGGCGGCGTCGCTGCTACTGGACTGCAAACCCACCACCTACCGCAGCCTGCAAGGCTGGATCACCAGCCTGCCGATGGGCCTGGACCTGGTCGGCATGCGCCGCACCTTCGACACCTCGGCGTTGGGTGCCGCATTCCCGTTCACCTCGCCGGACCTGCCCCCACCCGATCCGACATCCGTGGGCGCGCCAACCGGCGTGCTCTACGGCTTCAACGTCGGAAGCCAGGGCTTGGTCCACCACGACCGGTTCGCGCTGGACAACCACAACTCGGTGATCCTCGGCCGCTCCGGCGCGGGCAAGAGCTACCTGGTGAAGTTGGAGTTGCTGCGCTCGCTGTACCGGGGGACCGAGATCCATGTCATCGACCCGGAGGACGAGTACGCCCGGCTGGCCGCCGCAGTCGGCGGCACCTACGTCCACGTCGGCGCCGAGCAGGTCCGCCTCAACCCCATGGACCTGCCGATCCACACCCGCCCCGACGGTCGTCGCACCGCGCCCCGCGACGCACTGATCCGTCGGTCGCTGTTCCTGCACACCGTCATCACGGTGCTATTGGGCAGCGAGCTCGCGGCGACCGAGCGGGCCGCGTTGGACCGGGCGATCACCGCGACCTACCAGCGCGTCGGCATCACATCAGACCCGCGGACCTGGACGCGCCCAGCGCCGCTGCTGGCCGACCTCGCCGAGGTGCTCGCCGACAGCGGCGACACGGCAGGCGTCGAGCTGGCGGCCCGGCTGCACCCGTACGTCACCGGTGCGTTCTCCGGGCTGTTCTCCGGCCCCACGACGACGCGACCAGAGGGGCATTTGGTCGTGTTCTCGCTGCGGGATCTCGCCGACGAACTCAAGCCCATCGGCACCCTGCTGACCCTGGACGCGGTATGGCGGCAGGTGAGCCATCCGGCCATCCGCAAGCCACGGCTGGTCGTCGTCGACGAAGCCTGGCTGCTCATGAAGGAGCCCGCCGGGGCCGAGTTCCTGTTCCGCATGGCCAAAGCCTCACGGAAGCAATGGGCCGGGCTCACCGTGGCCACCCAAGACACCGCCGACGTGCTGGGCTCAGACCTGGGTAAAGCAGTGGTCGCGAATGCCGCGACCCAGATCCTGCTACGGCAAGCCTCGCAGGCGATCGACGACATCACCCGAACCTTCGACCTCTCCATGGGCGAGCGACAGTTCCTGCTTTCCGCGGATCGGGGCCAGGGTCTCTTGTCGACCGGGACGCAGCGGGTGGCCTTCCAGTCCATCGCCTCACCGGTCGAGCACCACCTGGTCACGTCCAACCCCGCAGAACTCGCCGAGTATTCCGACACCTTGTCAGGAAACGAGAACTCCTTCGTCGAACTCGGCTCGGACGACACCACTGGAATCGCGGACTCGTTCGACGATGACGGCGCCTCGCAGATCGAACTCGACGCCGCATAGAACGACACCAAGTGATAACCCGCACCAAGGTAACCGTATCGATAAGCCTATTCAAGGAGTTCATCATGCAATCTCAACGAATAAACGGCAATTCTTCATCCGGCCGACGCGCGCTGGCACTCCTACTTCGCCTGGGACTGTTCATCATCCTGATCGCCGTTGTCGCACACTGGCCAATCCAGTCCCTTGTGGTCTATCTCGGCATTGTCGTCCTGGTGTCGATTGGTGCCGCCATCGAGATCTGGGAACACCGTCGAGATACCAGGAGCCTCAAGTTTGTGATCACGCTGACACCCGACGAATATTCCGATCACGACGTGCCTCGATCACGCTGACAACGCCCGTCCACTCCGCACGAAGTCGGAGTCTCGAACGTCTCCGACAGCGACACGGCTTCGCAGCGCAAACTCGACACCTCCCAGTCGCATCGCGACCCACACTTTCCTGCATTAGACCTGTCCATTGACGAATTTCACTAAAGGGGATAGTCATGTTGGCAATTAATCCTGATTCCGGAACCGTCTGTCGTCCTACCCGACTGCTCACCCAGAACAGCGAGATGAAGCAGATCGGCGTGTGGAACTGGTCGCTGCCCGCGTGGGCCGGCCGACTGGCCGATGGCCGAACCTACAACACATGTCCGTCGGCCGGAATCTGCGCCCAGGCGTGCTACGCCCGCCACGGCACCTACACATGGCCGGTCGTCCGCGCCAAACATCAAGCGAACCTGATGTTCGTCCTCGACGACCTGGACGGCTGGCAGACCGCCATGATCGCCGAACTCGGCGCGGCCAAATTCCACGGCGCCTGGATCAGAATTCATGACAGCGGCGATTTCTTCAGCGACGAGTACCTTCAGGCGTGGCTCCGCATCTTCCGTGCGCGTCCAGACGTCAACTTCTATGCATACACGAAAGAGGTCGACCGCTTTCGTCGCCTAACAGAACCGGACCCGCCTCCGAATTTCCTCTGGGTCTATTCCTACGGCGGGACACAGGATGCCGCGCTGAATCCCGCTGTCGACCGGGTGGCCGATGTGTTTCCCGACGAGGACTCGATCGCCGCAGCGGGGTGGGCCTCGCAGGAAGCCAGCGACCTGCTCGCAGTGCTCGGCCCGCGGCTGGTCGGGGTGCCAGCCAACCGCATTCCCGCCTACCTGAAGCGACTGGCCGGTCGCCGGTTCTCCGAATGGCAGGCCGAAGTCGACGCCGAACGCGCCACCCGTCGGGGCCGTCGGCATCTGCGCCTGGTCGCCGACAACACACGCCCCGACTCGGCCCAGCAGCCCGCCGCGACCGACCGCGCCCCGATCCAGGTCCAGGTCGATCAGCCGCGAGCGGCCTGACCCACCTCCGCAGTCCATGCCCTCTGTCGCCGTCTCCGTGGGGAGGTCCCCCAATGTCCTTGTCGATCACCGCCGTACCCGTTGCTTCCGTCGCCGCCCATCCGCACGCCGAACCGGCAGTGGATGTGCTCGCCTCACCGATGGGCGACTACCTGCGCGACCCGCTCGGTGCGTTCCAGAACCTGCTGGCCCACCTGCGCGACCTCGCCCTCACGTGGGGCCCGATCGTCGGGCCGGTGCTCGCGGTCGCCGTCACCGCCGCGGTCGTCGCACGGCGCCGGTGGCGCCGCCGCTACCACCAGCGCCTGGCTACCGATGCTCGGCTGGTGACCGTGCTGGCACCGCCCACGGTCGACCCGTCCGGGGCAATCACCGTGTGGTCCAACCTGGTTGGCCTGCTGCGGCCGGGGTGGCTGCGCCGCTTCGGCGGGCAGCCACATCTGGCCTTCGAGCTGACCTTCACCGACGACGGCGTGCAGATCCGGCTGTGGGTGCCCGGCCTCGTACCGCCCGGCATGGTCGAGCGCGCGATCGAGGCCGCCTGGCCCGGCGCACACACCCGCACCACCCCCGCCAAGCCCCCGATCCCGACCACCGCAGCGGCAGGCCGGCAGATCGAAGCGGTCGGCGGCGAGCTACGGCTGGCGCGCTCAGAGGCACTGCCGATCCGCACCGACCATCCGGCTGACCCGATCCGCGCGATGCTCGGCGCGCCAGTCGGGCTCGGCCCGCACGAACGAGCCTGCGTGCAGATCCTCGCCCGCCCGGTCGCCGGCCACCGGGTCACCAAGGCGCGCCGCGCGGCCCGGCGCGTGCACGCGGGGGGCTCGGTCCACCTGGTCGGCCGGCTGCTCGACGTCCTCACGCCCGGCAAGACCCCGAAGCCGTCCACCAGCACACGGACGTCGGGGCTGGATCGGCAGACCAGCCTGGAGTACGCCGCCCAAGACCGCGCGGTCGTGGAGAAGCTACGTGCCAACCAGTTCGAGACCCGCATCCGCTACGCCGTGGCCACCACCGTCCCCAAGGACGCCACCTCGGGCGAGGTCCAGGCGGTACGGGAGGTGCTGCGGGGCCGCAGCCACGCGATCGCCTCAGCGTTCGCCGCCTACTCCGAATACAACTATTACCACCGGGTCCGGCTGCGCCACGACCCGGTCGCCGTACTGGCCGAACGCCGGCTCGACAAGGGCGACCTGCTCTCGATCCCGGAGCTGGCCGCGATCGCGCACCTGCCGATCGACGAAGCCACCCCTGGCCTGCAGCGGGCCGGCGCGAAGGCCGTGCCGCCCCCGCCGGGCATCGCCACGACCGGCGAGCAGATCAAGCCGCTCGGGCTGTCGGACTCCGGGCACTCTCGTCCGGTCGGGCTGCACGTCGCCGACGCCCGCCACCACCTGCACATCCTCGGCGCCACCGGCTCCGGCAAGTCCGAGCTGATGGCCCGGATGATCCTCACCGACGCCGAAGCTGGCCGCGGCGTGGTCGTGGTCGACCCGAAAGGCGACCTCGTCTCGGACATCCTGATGCGTTTGCCCGAGGAACTCGGCGAGAAGGCCGTGCTGTTCGACGCCGACTCACGCGCCCGCCCGCCCGTGCTCAACCCCTTGGAAGGAGCGGACAAGGCCCGCGCGGTCGACAACCTCGTGTCGATCTTCTCCCGGATCTACGCCTCCTCGTGGGGGCCGCGCACCGACGACATCCTCCGCGCCGGGTTGCTCACCCTGACCGCGATGCCCGGCACGCCGACCTTGGTCGATCTGCCCAAACTGCTCACGGTGCCGGCGTTCCGAGCTCGGGCCTGCGGCCAGATCGACGACGACGTGCTCAAAGGCTTCTGGTCCTGGTACGATGACCTCTCCGAAGCCAGCCGCGCGCAAGTGACCGCGCCACTGATGAACAAAATCCGCGGCTTCCTCCTACGACCCTTCGTCCGCGCCGCCATCGCAGGCGGCACCTCCACCGTCGACATGGACGAAGTGCTCAACACCGGCGGCATCTGCCTGGTCCGGATCGCCCGCGACGCCCTGGGCATGGAAACCGCACGACTGGTCGGCTCGATCGTCGTCGCCCGCACCTGGCAAGCCGCCACCCGCCGAGCCCGCATCCCGCAGCGTCAACGTCGTGACTGCGGCTTGTACGTCGACGAGTGCCACAATTTTCTGAATTTGGCTTATCCACTCGAAGACATGTTGGCTGAGGCAAGGGGCTACCGCCTGTCGATGACCTTGGCGCATCAGTACCTCGGACAGCTACCGAACGAGCTCGAAGAGGGCATCAGCACCAACGCTCGGTCGAAGATCTTCTTTAACGCCAGTCCCGAAGACGCGAAGCGGCTGGCCCGGCACACCATGCCGCAGCTTTCTGATCACGACCTGTCTAACCTCGGTGTCTATCACGTCGCTGCACGACTCGTCCTGGGTGGCGAGGAAGCACCGCCGTTCACCGCGGTCACCGAGAAACTGCCGCCCGCGATTCCCGGACCCGCCAAGACAATCCGCAAAGCGGCCAGGGTCAACACCCGCCCGCCCGTCACCAGCATCGACAACACATCGGGCCAAGCCAGGCAGCCCACTACGGATCCACGCCGCGCGGCCTAGCTCGCCACTTTCGTTAACCCACAACGCATGCGGGACTCACGCACGCCACCACACGGCGTCGCAGGCCCGCATGCGCCCTTGCCTCACCACACCACTGCTGGCTCTACCGGCTACCTGGGAGGTGCCTCATCATGATTACGAATCCGACACCGCAGCGGGCGCTGCGCGGCCACATGCCCCAACGCCCCACGCCACGGGCAGCCACCACCGGGGAGCACCACGCCCACCTCGCCGGGCGACTCACCCTCCGGGACCGGTGGCTGGTCCGGATGCTGCACGAGCACAGGGTGTTCACCACCCAGCAACTCGTCGAGATGGCGTTCCCGACCACACGCGCGGCCAACCACCGCCTGCTCGACCTGTTCAAGTGGCGCGTGGTCGACCGGTTCCAACCGTTCGTGACCTCCGGCACCGCGCCGATGCACTACGTGCTCGACATCGCCGGAGCGGTCGCCCTGGCCTACGAAGACGGCCTCGACCCCAAGAAACTCGCCTACCGTCACGAGGACGCGATCGGCATCGCGCACTCGCTGCGCCTGGCCCACACCGTCGGCGTCAACGGCTTCTTCAGCACCCTCGTCGCGCTCAGCCGCCGCCCCTGCGCCCGCGGACGCCTGACCGCGTGGTGGTCCGAGCTGCGCTGCGGCCGGCACTTCGGCGACATGGCCCGCCCCGATGCCTACGGCCGCTGGCGCGAAGACGGCCACGAGATCGAGTTCTTCCTCGAATTCGACTTCGGCACCGAGGACCTCGGCACGCTCGCGAGCAAGCTCCATGGCTACGAAAGGCTCGCCACCACGACCGGAATCACCACACCCGTCCTCGTGTGGCTGCCCACCAACCGGCGTGAAACCTCCGCACGTCACGCACTGACCGACGCCCTGTCCCAACTGGACCGTCCCACGTTGGTGCCGGTGGCCACCAGCGCTGCGGACGTCGCGGGCGTGGCCGGTGAGAACAACCCCGCCGTCGCCCGGTGGCTCCCGATCTCTGGCCCATCCGCGCGACGGCCCGGCCGACTCCGGCTCGTCGAGCTCGCCCAACTCTGGCCCCACACCGACACGACGCAGACCACGCAGCCGTCGATACAGCCGTCGACCTCGACCACCAGCCAGCAAGCGCCCGCAGAACTCGCCGCTCCGGCACCACTCCCACCACGCCCACCGACCAGCCGCTTCCCGAGGGGTGAACCATGAAGATCGCCATCGCAGCTGTCGCGGCCATCATCGCCGTTCCCATCCTCATAGGCGGTATTGGCCAAGCCATCGTCAAGGCGATCTTCGGCAGCGGCAGCACCCAGCCCAGCCAGGAAGCACTTGCCGACATCCCCGCCGACTACCTCGCCCTCTACCAAGCGGCGGCCCCCGTGTGCCCCGGCCTGGACTGGTCCATCCTCGCCGCCATCGGCAAGATCGAAACCGACCACGGCCGCCTACGCGCGCCCGGCGTCCACAGCGGTGAGAACTTCGCCGGGGCCGGTGGCCCCATGCAGTTCCTCCAGCCCACCTTCGACGCCGTCGTCCGCAAGCACCCGATACCGCCCGGCGGAGCCGACCCACCCTCCCGCTACAACCCCCACGACGCCATCCACGCCGCCGCCGCATACCTCTGCGACAACGGCGCCCGCGACGGACGCGACCTGCGCGCCGCGATCTACGCCTACAACCACGCCAACTGGTACGTCGACAAAATCCTCACCCAAGCCCAGACATACCGCACCACCACACCCGCCGCAGCGCCTGGCCAACTTCGCACCGACTGGCCACCGCAACAGGCCACCATGCCCGACCCCACCAGCAACGGCCCCATCACACCCCGCACCCTCGCCCTCGTCCATGCCCTAAAGGTCGCCGACATGACCGGCACCGGGCTGGGCTGCTACGCCCACCGGCCCGCCAACCCCACCTCCGACCACCCCAAAGGCCGCGCCTGCGACATCATGTTCAACCCCCATGACCCCGCCTCGGTCGCCGATGGATGGCGCGTCGCGAACTGGCTCACCACCCGCCAAGCCACCCTCGCCGTGCGATACCTCATCTGGCATGGCCAATACTGGTCCGCCGACAACCCCACCTGGAGGCCCTACCACTCCCGCCCCTATGGCTGCCCCAATCCCACCAACCTCACCGGCTGCCACTACGATCACGTCCATATCTCCATCTACTGAACCGCCCCCACAACTGTCGAGCGGGCACCTAAATCGCCAGAAGCTGAGAGGGCACTCGCTTGCGCTGGCCGTCGTGTAAAATACGGCAAAAATGGGCGGATTAAGTTTTCAACAAGGAGGGGCTGGGCATGCCGAAACGTGGGGACATCTTCGAAGATTACGTCCAATTCGTATACCAAACTCTTCTCGGGGCACAAGGAAAGAACATTTCAGTTTCCCGACGAGCAACAGTTTACGATAATCGGGGAAATCCGTACAATATCGATGTCTTCTATGAGTTTGATGTGGCCGGCGTGCACCATCGAGTCGCTATAGAGTGCAAAGACACTCGTCGTCCAGTCGAGCGAGATGACGTGATCGCTTTTGTGGGTAAGATTCGTGATATGCCCAGCACAATCGGGATATTCATCTCAAACGGCGGATTTCAGGCAGCGGCGAAAAAGTACCTCGAAGATCATGGATTGTTGTACTACGACGGCGGAGAACTTCCCCATTTTGGCAGCGTTCTGGCATCGATGATATCGCCGATCGCGCTTCCTGCCGATTCAGCCGTCGGTCAACCTTTCTGGACACTGATGGAGTTCGAGAAAGGCGGCACCACCGGAACCTGGTGCCTAGTCCCTCATCCTGGCAATAAGTCATATGGCGTCTTCCCCCTATTTTACTCCAAGCCGCACGCCAAGCTGTTCCACAAAGTTGCATACGATGCGTCACCCAGCGTATGTGTTCGAGGAATTGAACAACCCGCTCTCAGATTTCTTATGCTATGCGCCGATCAAGAGGGCAAGAGTTTCGCAATATTGCAGCCCTTCGAGGAAGATGGACGACAGAAGTTTACATTTGAAGAATGGGACGCACGGGCACTCGCCAGCGAGTACTCGATAGACGATCTCACGCCACTCTTCGAGGGTTCGAAATGACAGGAGCGCAGAACAGAAACTGCATCACCTGACACGAGAAACCGTCAAGACTCTCGATCGTTTCGGCCGCAACTGGGAGCGATCTTTATACTTAACCGTTCACGGCTTATCGAACGACGGTTCTCGCCCTGCCGGCAGGTAGCGCGATGCCCCAGCACCGGACGTACCGAGCCAGCGCGTGAACACCCAACTTGACACCGATCACCCACATAAGTTGGCCTGTACATCGGCGCCGGTAAGATGGTGCACGCCCCGACGTTCGGACAGCCGGTCCAGGTCAGCAACTACCGCTGGTATGGGGATGACTATCTGGCGGCCTCGCGGCCGGCCGTCGATTCGCCCGCGCGTTTGTAGTTCTCCAGTCCCCTCTTCACCACCCGTAGGGCATCGCGGTTGAAGCCAGAGTCCAGTAGCCGGAACCGGTGTGAGGAAACTACTTCACCGCGATTGGTCAGTTCCCGGTAGTTGCGGATCCTCCCGTTGGGCCAGCGCTTCGGATCTGGAAGCCGTTCGACCAAGCGAAAGTCGGTGAGCGAACGGTGTGCTTCGTAGATGTCGCGCCGCAGTCCGTACAGTCTTTCGCGTGTACTGCCCGCGACGAAGACTCCATTTTCCTTGTGCTGGCTCGGAAACTGTGAAGCTAAGTCGGAAAACATGAGGTATGTCGCGATTTCAGCAGGCGAAAGGACATGTGCCCAGCCCTTGAGGAAGAAGTCAACTGGAACGCGGATAAGCCCAGGAAGACGAACGCGGGGCACAGTGTAGGGGAGGAAATCGTCTCCGCCGGACTCATGGCCGATCTCAAACGCCTCGAATCGACCATTCTGCGTAGTCCCTCCAGCCAGGCGTGCTAGATGTGCCGCCGCAAGGGTGCGTAACGCTGCCTTCACCTGCCTGAGCAGGTTGCCCTGTTCAGTCGTACGTTCGACCGAGTTTGCTGGGTCTGCATCCGCGACGGAGGCGACGAGGTCTAGCCAGCCGATCTCACCCCGCTCCGTCGCACGCAGTACACGGTTGTTGACAGGGTTAGTGCCGTACCTGTGCATGCATTGGGCCTCGAACAGCGCGACGAGGAAGGTCTGAAGAGCCACCCCCCGGGGCGTGATCAGTCGGGCGATTGGTGAGTGACCTGTCGCGTCGGCTTGCAGAAATTCCCGGCGGACAAGGATGTGCCGCGGCTTCAGCCCGGCTGAGTGCACCATGCGGCGCCGCGCACAGACGTGTTCGTGCTGCTTCTGCAGCCGTTCCAGGCGGGTTCGCCGCCTCTGCAGCCGTTCGATCTCGCGTGACACCCTGCTCAGCCTACAAGTTGGACCGGTTGGCCGCGACGCTTTGGCCCGCATTTACACACAGAGCGCCTGATAGTAGGTCAGGAACCTTGATGATCTATATGCGGGCCAAAGCGTCGACTACCTTGGGGTGCGCCGAGACTGTGCGGCACGTCAAGATTTGACCATCCCAACGACGGGACCCGATCCCACCAGCAAGGAGACGAGACAGTGGATGGCCTCTTTCAGCAGCGGCGGCTGGTCGACGTGCTGGTGACGGCACTTCCGCTACTGGTCTTGATCTTGGGCATCTTTACCATCAGTTTGGTCAGCCTCGCGCTATCAGCGTCGCGGCAACGAACTGCACTCAAGATCCTTGATTGCTTAGGTTCTCTCGTGATCAGCCTTGGAGGTCGATCGCCCACCGCCGATACAGGCAGCGATACGACGCTGCCGAGCGCATCCAGGACACGGATTGGGCGCCCGGTCAGCGAGGCGGCGGCGACTCCTTCGGGGCGCGATGAAACAACGCGGTGATGATCCCCGCAGCAGGTTCGGATGGAACGAGCTTGGAGCCGCGTGCCGACAGTAGTCAGGCAGCGTGTCATGCTCCGAAGTCGCTGCACCATCCGCTTCGGGCCGACAGTTCGAGCCGCCCGTCAGCCCCTGGCCGAATACGTGACTCACCGTGTTCGTCCGGTGATGGGAAGCGTTCAGACACGGTGCCGGACGTGCTCGTGGCGATTGCGCTCACGAATTATCGCCGGTGTCTGCGCCCTCCAGCAGCTTGTACACGTTGCTGCGTTGCATGCCGACTTCCTTGGAGATCCGCAACCGTGGAACCCTGGCTGCGTCGGCAGCGAGTACCGCCTCGCGCCGCTTCTTCCTGGCTTCGCGTTGCTTTTTCAGCAGGCCGTTGATCTTCTCTTCGAGCTTGGCCTGTTGTTCGCGAGCGTCCTCCAGCTCCTTCCTGATCTCTTCGACCTCGGCCCGGCAGGCGCGAAGTTGAAGGACTTCCTCGGGCTCGCTCATGCGGACGCCTCTCTCGCTCGCTGTCATCGAGCCATTGGCCGATGACGCTCCGTCTTCTCGGTATGTCTATCACGCATGTCTATCAGTCCTCCTGCTAGGACATACCCAGTGTGGTACCCACCGCTGGTCACCGTCGGTGGGGATGAACAGTTCAGTCGCAGTGCAGAACAGCTCATTGACATGGTCACGGAAAGCACGGAGGCGCTCGGTGAGGTTGTTCGCCAGGCGTGGCCGGCTGGCGGGCCGGAGTCGGTAGCCGAACAGGTGGGTGGGGTCGTCGTTGATCTGCAACAGGACTTCGACCGCCTGGTGGACGACGTCGAGCACGACCCAATCGGCCTCGTCACCGGTCAGCTTGCGGCCCTGAAGACCCGGCCGCGCAGTTTGTGGCGGGTCCGTCCGTCGGCTGCGATGGTGGTGAGGCGCAGTCCCTGGATAGTTCCAAGACTTCCATGTCGCGGCGCGTCTGAGCTCCCGGACCAATCTCGTCGCCGAAGGGCTGGAGTTGACGTCGATAGGACGCCAGGGTCGTCCTAGAGCGCATCGATGTCGAGCCCAAGCAGAACCGGCGTTACGGGGCTGGCGGCACCGCCTGCCACTGTTGCGGCGACCACCTGACGCCCGGCACGATGCAGTTGGTCGACCGATCCCTATCGGACGTCGTCAACTGGAGGCAGTTGCCAGAGCGCGAACGGGCGCAGCTCATCACGAGCGCGGTGCACGGGGTCGGTGCAGTCGGGTGGGTGTCTCACACGGTGGGGTGAAGATGGCCGCGCACCTTCGGTGGCGTCATACTTTCAGTATGATGTGCAGCGTCAAGCGGTACGCGTCTGCCAAGAGAGCCGACGAAGACTGCGGTCACTGCGCTGCTGGAATGCCTGGATAACACGCCTCCGCTCACCGACGATATTCGCTTTGCTAGTTACTGCCGCGCCGGGTAAGCCGACGCTCGGCGAGCGACTGGTCAACTGTTTCGCACGTTTGGCTGCAGATGTGGGCAGCGAGCACCTCGTGCTGCGCATCGGCGCATCCATCACCGAGGACGAGCACACCAGGGCGTTCTTTGACCGGCTAGGCTTCTCTTTGTTGCCTGACTCATCCGGCCGGCTGTGGCTCCAATTGAGAGGTGATATCGCAGTCTGCGGCTTATGCTCGTCTCATGTCCCGACGGCAGCTCATCACCGTGATGATCGACTCGAACGTCATCTGGAACGACTGGGCGCTTGAGCACCCGGCCTGGGACACCCTGCAGGTCTTCGTCGAGCATGGTCTCGTGCGCGTGTGCGTTCCCGAAGTGGTCATCCAAGAGGTGATCCGCGGATACAAACGCGAAACCAACGACCTGGTAGCCGGGTTGAACAACCTCAAGCTGTGGAAGCTGAGCAAGCTGCTGGGGCTGGACGTTCCGTCGACCATCAAGGACTTCAAGGCCAGTGTCGAGCCTCGCATCGACGCATACGGGCCGATGCTGCGAGCCCGCATCGATGAGCGGCAGTTCGTGATCGTGCCGGTGCCTCAAACTGATCAGCAGACGCTGCTCACTAGAGCGCTAGAGAACCGGAAACCCTTCGACGGTGAAGGCAAGAACGGTTACCGCGACGCCTTGATCTGGCACACCGTCCTAACTGGGCTTTGTCCGGTCGGCGGCGAGCCGGGCTCGAGTACCGCCGGTGCCCAGCGTCCCCGAAGTCGTGACCTGCGTGAACGCTGAACCGCGCACTCGGCACGAGACCGTGGCACGTCCACGTTTGCGCACGTCAGCGCAACCTAACAAAGCACTACTAAAGGTCTGCGAGCAGACCAACGGCACTACGAAGGTCGTGTTCATTACCCAGAACACTAGCGATTTCTGTGTGAAGAAGACGGGTGAACTGCTGCGCGAGTTGCGGGATGAAGTCGCACAGACTTGCTCGCCTCCAGTGGTGACCGCGCGGGATCTCGCGGCTGCCGTGGAGCACCTGGAGGTGGCTGAACAGCTCGACGCCGGGCTGGCACCTGACGAACTGCCGGTAGTCGAGCCGTCGCGCGAGCTGGTCATCGAGGCGGTGACTGAGGCGTGCTCTGCTCTCTCTGGTCATGAGACCCGGACTGGCGAGCGCGATGACCGATGGAGGGCTGATGCCGACTTCAGCGGCTTTCGCACGGTCATTGAGGACGAAGCCACTCTGCAAGACATCCAGCCAGACTTTTCCACGCTCGATTGGAAGATCGAAGGTCGAGACATCGACGGCCGCCCTGTGATGGACGTGTCGGTCACCGCACAGCTTCTCCTGGAAGGTATGGCCTTCAAGGCCGACTACTACGGCGAGAACGACCTCTCCATCGAGGTCTACGACGGCGACTGGAACAACCACTACATGTGGGTAGGGACGTATCACACTGCGCAACTGTCGCTCGCCATCTACCTCACACAGGACAGCTCGGCCCCTTACGAAGCTGAACTACTGGAGGCCGACGAGATCCTCCCCGACCTGGGGCACAACCCGACCGGCACAGATAAGCACATGAACCCGGCGAAGGTCTGTTTGTAGCCCGATTCTCCCGACCACCACCTGGCCGTGTCCACCACATGAGTCACCGGTAATGCACATCGCCTTCTGCTGAACTCCAGGTTTGCAACGACTCGGTAACGAGGGGGGTGGCGGCTTGGGGGTGTCCTTTCGTTCGGAGAAACGTTTTCCTGGTCCCGATTCGAGGAGAGGAGGGTGACCGGTGTCCGAGTCCACCGCAGCGACACGGATTCCCAAGTTGACCAGGGTGGCATTGACCGAACTCGGCAGGAAGCCTCGTGGCTGTCCGGACCAGGTCAAGCCGAGCTGGGCGCGGCTCCAGGCGACCTACAAGTCCGTGAGCGGCCTTTTCGACACTCTTCACGTGCTTCGGGAGAAGGCTGCCGAGACCAAGGACGCTCGGGGGCGTCTCTCCGAGGACCAACTTGACCAGGTCCGGGCCGCCATCGTGTTCACTTCCGCAGGGCTCGATGCCTGTCTGCGGCGATTGCTCCGGGACGCGCTGCCAGCCCTAATTGAGGGAGGCGGCAAGCCCCAGGGCAGGTTCAAGGGGCACATAATCGAGACACGACTCATCGGGAATCCGGCCAAGGAGACGAAGGCCGCGATCACCGATCCGGATCCACGGACCCGCTTGATCGAACTCTATGTTGAGGACCTCGCGGGCTCCAGTCTCCAAGGCTATACGGACCTCATCAGGGTCCGCGATGCTCTCGGCCTGACCGACGCAACGCTCGCGGACGAACACCTGGAAGCGTTGAAGGACTTCTTCGCTGCACGCAACGAGATCGCGCATGAACTGGACCTGCTCGATCCGACAGGCCGCGGTGACCGGGGCCGCCGCCACCGGGACATGGGCACTGTGGGGAACCAGTGCGACCGCGTAATCCACGTCATTGAGGACTTCCTCCGGGCAACGGCCAGCGCGTTGAAAGCCCTATAGACATCGCCTTCAAATGCTCACTGGCGCTGATGGTGGTTGACGGCGATCCGTTCCGTGGAAGGACAATGGCGTTTCAGAGCTTGGTGCCGTGGTGATTCGATCGTGTCGGCGTGTGTGCAAGATCACAATGCTCGGGGTGTACGTTGAAGCGTGCCGCCTGGTCACTGGTGCCGCCGCGATCGTGCTGAACCCGAGCGAAGGCGGAGCGCATCGAGCAAGCGAAGGGCATGACGTCGGCCGGCCTCATCGGCCCGAAACGACCACACAACAACGATGAACTGGGTGATGGCGCGCAACGCCACAATGGCGGAGCCGACGATGCCGGTGACGAGCCCCGTCTGCACGACCTCGCTGACCACAATCCACCTCCAGACACACTCCTGCTGCGGAGTGTTGACTGATGGTGATCGATCAGGTTATGGCTAGAGGTCTCCCCTGCGACTGGGCGGATCGTGGTTAGCCACATCTACCCGTCGCCTCGTGGCGACGTCTGCAAGTATCGCATCTAGGAGCAAGCTACTGACTCCGCCATTTGGGTTATTCGGCAGGCAGGTGGCCAGGGACGCCGCCATCGCGTCAGCCGCAGGAGCCGATGGTTGCCGTGCGTTGTGGCAGTCGGCTGACTCGGTTAGCGGTGGTGGAGGCCCGGAGGCGGGCGATCTCGTCGTGTTGACCGGCGAGTCGCGCGAGGACTTGGGTCCGGAAATCGGTGAGTTCGTTCATCGTGCTGGCTGACTCTGCGAGGCGGTGCTTCAGCGCGGTGATCTCGTTCTTGAGGCGGGTGATCTGGGCGTCGCGTGGGAGGTGGCCGACGATCGTGCGGGCGAGCGTGAGGGTAGTCATGGTGTGCTCCAGTGCTGTGTGTGGACGGTCGCGGTGAATCGAGCACCGGGGTGGCTCAGCCGACGTGAGTGGGTTGCTTGCCGTGCTGCTGTTCCTGTTCGCGGACCCAGCGCTGGACGCTGGTCGCGTCGACCTGGGAAAACCTCTGGCCGGTGATTCTCGCGGCGGCGGTCGGAGTTGCGCAGGATCTTGGCCACCCGGAACAGGTAGTCGGCGAAGTCGGTCACGTGCCCCTGCTCGGTGGTGGCCTTGTCCAGGCCCTTGGCGATCTTGTGCAGGGTGCGGACTCGTTTCCGCGCGGTCGAGGTTCACCAGGTAGGGCTGATAGCCGTGGGAGAAACCCCAGGCGTGTTCCTCGGAGGAGTCGAGAAAGGCGGTAATACGGAAGTCGGTCAGCGCTGCCTCCTCCGGCGAGCGGTACTCGCTGGCTGAGTACAGGTGGCCTTGTTCGTCGACGGAGACCACCGTGGCGACCAGGTGACGTGTGTTGCGACCGTGGTCGTTGTCGTCGAGGGTCAGCAGCAGGCTGTACGTGCGATCGGTCGGCATGGCCGGTGTCCTTCCTGATGTCGTCGAGGCTGGGAAAGAGGGGTGGTGACGGGCTTGTCCGTCTGGCCGGCCGACCGTCCGCAGGGAACGGTCGGCCGGCGGGGAGCGCGTCCGAATCGGTCGTTTCGGACGCGCGGGATGGTGATCCGCTGGTGTCGGCTCAGCGGGATTCGGTGATCCGGGACAGGGCGGCCATATCGACGACCGGGCCTGCCCAGTACCGGACCTGCGCGGGTTCACCCTGGCGTCCCCAGATGGAGAGCTGGGCGGCGGGTCTGCTCGGCCGGCGCCATACCGCACAGGTCCGGCTGCCGTTCGCCCGGTGCTTCCCGCGTGCGTCGCAGCGGTAGACCTCGGCCGGGGAACCCCAGCCGACCGTGCGCATGTGCTTGGCCACCTGCTCGAATGTGGCATCGAAGGCGATCGCGGACGTTGCCGGTCGCGCGGTGTCCGGCGTGGCCCCGTGTGGCGGGGAGGTGATCACAGCGCGGACCTCGCGCGCCTCGAATCGACGTAGGGCCGGCCCATAGGCAGTTGATGCCGTGAAGTTGGTGTTAGTGGTCGTAGGCGATGAGTGATCGTTTACTGGTCGGGCCGGTGGTCCAGTTGTGCCAGATGGCGGCAGTCATGGCCAGCAGGCGCTGGGCGACGCGGGTGAATACTCCGGCTGGGGTGCGTCCGCCGTGGGTTTCGAGGTCGAGTTGGCCTTTGAGGGTCTGGTTGACCGATTCGATCCGCTGACGCACGCCACCGAGGTTGCCGTTGCGGTAGGTCTCGTTCTTGCGGTCCGGGCGTAGTAGCTCCAGTCCCGCCGACTCGGTCAGCTTCTTGAACTTGTTACCGGCGAAACCCTTGTCCGCCACCACGAGTTGACCGTCACGGACAAGGTGGTGGTTGCGCTCCAGCAGCGCGGCCAGCACCTCGCGTTCACCGATCTGGCACCACATGATCGGGATGCCATCACCAGCGCAGACAAGGTAGAGCTTCAGCCCCCAGTATCGCCGGGAGTGTGACGCGCAGTAACCATAGCTGGCGTGTCCGGCCAGGTCCGAACGTTTCACCGTTCCCGCGACATCCCACACGGCACCGGTGTGGCATCGGTGATCCACGCATCGTCGAACCACGACGGACAGCACATAGCCAGTGTGATGATGGCCTTGCACAGTAAGGGTTGCGCGGTCTTGAGCCGCTTGTGGTAGCCGGACTGGCTCAGCATGGCGGGAAACATCGTCCGCCAGTCAGGTCGGCGTGAATGTGTCGGATCCAGCGTCGCTCGCTGTCGTAGCGCTGCAGCACCTGTGCCACCGCCAGGGTGATCAGCTCACTGTCGGTCAGGTCAGGTCGCCGTCCACGGCCAGCCGGGGCCGACACCACATGATCGTCAATCAGCACGTAGAGTGCTGTCCAGGAGGGTGTTCATTTCTTTCGTCACAGTTTGATCTTGGACACTCTCCTTCCACGCTCGCACAGCAGCCCTCCTTCACGTGATCTTCACGCCATCAACCGTCTAGACTGATCGGCTCAACACCAGGCAGTCAGGAAGGTCAGATGTCCCGGGTGCCGGACGGGGTGAGCGACGAGAACCAGTTGAACGTGGTAGCCCGCGAGGTTCTGCTCGATGCGCTCGAGGCCCTCGAATCGCAGGCGAGCGCGGTCACGGTCGTGGGGGCCCAGACGATATATCTGCGTAGTGACGAGGTCCGCTTGGCCGCCCCGTCCTTCACCAGTGACGCCGACCTCAGCCTCGACCCTGCCCTCCTCGCGGACGTGTCGTTGGTCGAAACCGTCCTGACCGAAGCGGGCTTCGCGCGCGAAGGTCAGCCCGGGCAGTGGTACACGCGGCGCGACGTGGGCGGGGTCGACGCCCCCATAGCCGTGGATCTGCTTGTGCCGGAGGCCGTGGCCGGGCGCCGGGGACGCAGTGCGAGCATTCCGCCGCACGCCAAGCACGCGGCTCGTCAGGTCGACGGGCTCGAAGCCGCCCTGGTTGACGCCGACAGCATGCCGGTTGCGAGCCTGCTGCCTACTGATGAGGCGCCGCGACAGGTTGTCTCGGCGCGGGTTGCTGGGCCCGCGGCCCTGTTCGTCGCCACGGCGTTCAAGATCAATCAGCGTAGTGATGCCAGGTCGGGCCTATCAGGCGAACTGCGGTGCATTGCACTGTATCGGGCTCCCGTTCGTTGTGCGGACTCTGCTCCAATGCGGTGAAATCACTCGCGCCAGGGTCACGATGAGCTGCGGTGGTTGAGATAGCGTTCGGCTCTTGCGGTGATTCTTTCGGCAAGTGCCGCAAATCGGCCGATGCCACGGGGTGAGTGTGATTGCCTCAGGGGTGGAGTTTCGTCCAGTTTGGGGAGCGAATGGGTGGATCTGCCAGTGAATGTGGACTGGGCTACTGGACGTACATTCCCGCCCCGCGCTCCGATGGTGGTCTGAGCGGTCCTCTTGTTGGATCTCGGGGAATCGACGGTGCGCAGCCACCTCGCTTGTGCCCACGCCCAGATGCGCCAGCTGCTCGCGGAACCGGGCGAACTACGATGAACATCGACGAGCTGTTCTGCGGCGAACGCGAACCCCATCCCCACCGGGGGACGACATCGCCGTGCGCCGGTAGATGGACCTGGTGTCGGGCGAAGACGGGCGGCGCTCGGCTAACGCCGGGGCGCACGAGTCGGCATGGACGGAGATGGAGCGGTCCGATGCGGCCGAACAGGAGTTGGCCGACGGGCCCCGCGCCGAACGTCGCGGGGACTTCGCCGAAGCCGCGGCCAATTTGGCCGTCGCAGCGGAGGAAGGGGTCGCATTGAACCTGCCCACTCCTGCCCCGGCGGGCAGCCGTCCGTTGCCGCGACCGCAACCGGCCGCGCCGGACGAGCCTGCACGAGCCGCTGGACGTGGCCTCGGTTCCGCGGCCAGCGCGGATCTGGGGCTGACCCGCCGGCTCAAGGCGCTTGCCTGCACGGCTCCGCTGCACGAGCTGGACTATCACAAGGCCAAGCTCGACTGGGTCGACGCCACCGAGTACCACATGGCTGAGATCGCGATCCACACCATTGACCAGGTCACGATCGCGATGGATTTCGACACTGGCGCGGCGCACGAAGCCGTTCAAGAACGGGTCATGCCGTTCGTAGCTGCTCAGTCACCAGATCGCACTCCCGATGAGCACCGGCGAGTGGCGCGGTGGGTGCTGGAAAAGCTGATCAACGTCGGCACCGTCGACCGGGTGTTCCGGCACGACTACGGGGAAATCGACGTTGACGGCCGTTACCAGCGGCGTGTATTCGACTTCAAGCTGATATGCGAGGTGCCGGGCGCGGCGGGCGAGATCTACTTGCGGGCCACCGACGAGGCGATCAATGTGCTGGTCGGGGCGCTCGACACCGACGTCCGGTCGGCCCAGGTGGCCGCCGAGGTGAAGCTCGAGAACCTGATCAACCGTGGGCAGCTCGCCGACGCGCGGGTGGCCGCCGAGCAGGCGCGATACCGCACAGTTCAGTACGGCGAGTTGCTGCGCCAGAAGCTCGAAGCCACTCGGCGCGACGTGCGCGTGGTGGACTGGGACACCGAGTTGCCGGAGATGCTCGACGCGGCGCTCGAGCACATCGAGCAGCGGTTCAAGGTCGAGCACGCGATCCTGCGCCACATCACCGACGCGCGCGACGAGTCCGACGATCCGGGCCACAAGCGCCGGGCTGCCGAGCTGGTCGAGATCGTCGCGGACTGCATCCGCAGGCACACCCAGCTCCAGAGCCGGCTCCAGTCTGCCCGGACGATGTTCCGCGCGGAGCAGGACCGTCAGCAGTTCGCCGGGCCGCCGCAGCGAGCCTCGCTGGACCTGCACGGACAGCTACTCGAACCCGTCCTGGGCCTGTTCATCACTGAAGCGGTCAATCCGCTGGAACAGTTCTTCAGCGCCGCTTCCGGCGTGGACAGCCCGGATGCGCTCTCACTTGCTTCCCTCGTGTCCACGCTCCTGCGGCCGGTGGCCGACCGTGACCGCACAGCAGGGCCGGTGGTCGAACCTGTGCTCGACGAAGCCCCGGACGACCTGAGATTCACTGACGAGCACCGGGAGCTGACCGACATGCTGCTCGCCTTACCTGGGCAGGTCCGCACGCTCAGCTCAATTCTGCGCGAAGCCGCGGAGTTCGACGACGACCTCCCGGCGCTCGTCGCCCTGCGTGCTGTCCATGGTTACAGCCCCGCACTCGGTGCTGCGGTCCGGCACGGACACGGCAGGATGCTGATCGCGGTGCCCGCGGACCGGCCGATCGAGCCGTCGGACGCCGGTGTGACCGGCGACGATCTCCTGCTCACCACGGCCGACGTCGTGGTGCCCGCCGATGACCCCGACGACGCGGAGGCCTCGTGATGCTCCCCGGACCGATCGACAACGAGCAGCCGGCCCGTCTGATTGCACTGGGCCTGCGCCGCAAGCACGTGCCCGGCCGCGACGTGGCGTACTGCGAACTCGTCCGCCGCTATCGGCAGGACGACGTGTTCGCCGCCGCCGTCGACTCCACCGCGGCGGGGTTGGGCCTGGTCGTGCTCGGCGTGACGGAGGTCAGCGGCATCGTGCTGGCGGCCCAGCCCGGGTCGGTCTTCGAGATCAAGATGGACGACTACGCCCGGCAGGCGAAGCTCCGGGAACGGCGGGACACCGAGAAGGTCCTGCACGGAATTACCCACCTCGCCGTCGCGGCGCTGTGCTTCCCCCGTGCGGACGACCTGGCCAACGACCAGTACGTCGGCCGCGTCAAGGTCGAGGACGTCGACCTCGTCGTGCGGGAGACCTGCCGGGTGCTGGACGAACGGGCGAGCCGGGACGCCGCCAACAACGACCCGTCCTCCGATGAGCCTGAGCTGGAACGCGCCTGGCGCGCCTACCTGAGACGGCCTGAAGTGGCGACCACGAAGGACAGCAGGCTCAACAGCGACACAACGCGCGGCATGGTCAGCCGAGCCCTCAGGTGGCTCGCCGACTGCGGGCTGCTGCAAGCAGTCGGCGAAGAGGCCGACGAGGTCTTCCGGGCCACCAGCCGCTACCAGATCCATGTCCGCGAACTCGCTTCGCAGGCCGCCTTCCGCGAGTTACTTGCCCTCGGTGTCGTCCCGCCGCTGGCGGCAGGCGGGCTCGCCGTGCCGAACTCCGAGACGAACTGAACCCGGGGAACGTCCGATGTATGAGTTGTCCAAGGTCAGGCTGTATTCCGTCGGCCCCGCTGGCGCCCGGTACGAGAACGTGCTCCTCGACCTGTCCGGCGTCGGGGCCGCGGTCCGTGACCAGCAGCTGGTACTCGGCGGTCAAGAGATCCGGCGCCCGTCTCCGGCCTCGATCCTCTTCCTGGAGAACGGCGGCGGGAAGTCGGTGCTGATGAAGCTGATCTTCTCGGTGGTGCTTCCGGGCCGCCGTGAAGTGGTCGGCACGTCCAACACGAAGGTGCTGGAGAAGTTCGTCGGCCGGGACGACGTCGCCCACGTCGTCCTGGAGTGGACGCACACCCGGACTGGCCGCCTGCTGATCACCGGCAAGGTATCGCAGTGGCGCGACCGCAGTCCCCAGCAGGGCGAGGAGAAGCTGGCCGATCTTTGGTATAGCCTGCGCCCGGGGACCACCGTGGACGTGGCTTCCCTGCCGTTCGCCGAGGATGGCCAGAACCTCACCGCCGCCGACTTCCGCGCCCGGCTGGACGACCTCTACCGCACGGACCCTGCCCTCGAGCTGCAGTGGGCCGGCAAGCATCGCGACTGGTCCGCCCAGCTGGACGAGCTGGGCCTGGATCCCGAGCTGTTCCGCTACCAGCGAGTCATGAATACAGGCGAAGGCGAAGCGGCCGACGCCTTCACATTCACCACCGACGAGAACTTCGTCGACTTCCTGCTCAAGGCGGCCCTCCCGGCCGGTGATTCGGACGATCTCGCGGACTCCATCGCCGGGCACGCCGAGAAACTAGCGGCCCGCCAAGGCCTCGAACTGGAGCACACGTTCGTCGAAGAGCTGCTCGAGCTGCTCGCCCAGCTCGCCGAACAACGGACCGTCGCCGAAGAAGCCCGCAAAGCCGCCGACACGGCCGCCGGTAACCTTCGCGGCTTCGTCTCCCGGCTCGGCGCACGAGTCGACCACGAAAATGCCTTGCTCGAAACACGCGTTCAGCACATTGGCGAGCTAACCGGCGCGGTTTCGCAGGCTTCGGCCCATCTCGACCAAGCGCAAAAGATCGGTGCCGCGCTGGCTCATCGCACCGCGAACCTGTGGCTCTCCGCAGCTCTCTCAACCGAAAAAGCCGCCCAAAGCGCTGAAGAAGAAGCGCAGCAGATCCTGCAGGGCTGGGCCGCGACACGCAAGCTGCAGGACCACGAAGTAGCCGCGGAATCGGCGGCCACACTGCGAAATCTTGTGAGCGAGCGGCAAGACGCCGCACGTGTCGCCCTGAACAAGCGTGACGCGAAGTCCCGCGACCTGGCCCGTTCTCTATTGTCCACTGTGGACGGAGCGACGGCAGAGGCCGAGGAACTCGACGTCGCCGTCGGGAAACTGGAGAATTCGGTCAAGGCCACGACCTCGGAGTGGAAGTCCGCCGTCGACGGCGCAGCCCAGGCCACTGCGCTCGCCACTCAACTCGACGGCCGCGCCGCCGCTGTCGACGGCGAAGTTGAAGCTGCCGTCCGAGACGGACTGATCTCGTCGGTCGCCGCGCTCGCCGACGACGCCCAGGCGCTGGCCGGCCGGGTCCGCTCCGATGCGAACGCCATCAAGGAGGGCGAGGGCAGGCTGGCCGAGCTGGACGCGCAGGTCGACGAGGCCCGAGGCGATCTCCTCGAATCCCAGAAGGACCTCATCGCGGCAAAGGGACAGGTGGAGGAGGCGCGGTCCGCGATGCGGCGGGCCGAAGCCGCCGCGGCGGCGCTCAGCCGGGAACCACGGCTGGGCGAGCTCCTCGACACCGGCGACGTGATACTGGAATACGACACCGAGACACTCCTCGACCAGCTGGCCAAGGCCCAGGCCGACGTCGACCGCCGACGGACCGGGCTGCGAGTCGCCGACGCGGCCGACGAACCCGCGCGTGTCGTCTGGGACGACGACCCCGAAGCCTTGCTGCCGCCCCATCACGAAGTCGACCGGGCTCGGCAACTGCTGGAGGATGCGGGCATCACCAGCGTGGCTGGCTGGACCTACCTGGCGGAGCGCTCCGACGAGTCGATTCGCGCTGAACTGGTGCGCCGCCTGCCGCACCTGGCAGGGGGTGTCCTGATCAACAAACCCGAGCTGCTCGAGCGCGCCCAGGAGGTGCTCGCGGAAAACGGCTACCACCCGACCGGCACCGTGGTCGTCGCCACCACACAGTCGTTCGACGTGGTGGTCGAGGCGAAGTTCGACCTCTCCTTCCGCTCGGACACTGGGTTCGTCGCAGCGCCCAACCCAGCGCTTTTCGACCACGAAGCGGCCGACGCCGAGCGGCTGCGGATCGCCGGGAAACACGCCGAACGGAGAAGTCGGCTCGCTGAGCTGGACACGGCATACGGCGCCGACCGGGCCCTCTCGGCGCGGCTAATCGCTTGGCGTGCCGAGTACCCGCCCGGCACCATGGGCGAGCTCGCCGATGCGGTCGCTTCGGCCGAAGCCTTGCTCGAACAGGCCGGCCAGACCGCTACCCGCGACGAGGAGGCGCTCAAGCTCGTCATCAAGACCCGCAACGAGCTGAAAGAACAGCTCGGCGGCATGCACCGGGCACTCGAGAAACTCACCGAGCAGTCGCGCAGGCTCACCGAGCTGCTCGGCAGGAGCCGTGAGGCGGCCAGCTGGCGACTGGACGCCGGACGCGCTCGCGAAACGGCCGACACCTACGAAGCACGGGCGGCAACGCTCGAGCAGATCCTTGAGAAGCTGCGCGAAGACATCCAAGCGAACCGCCTTCTGGCCGCAGACCGGCGTGCAGTCGCGGTCCGGGCACAAAGTGAGATCGGCGAACTGCCCGGCGGCAGCACGGCTGACCGCGCCGACCCGGTTCCCGAGCACCCCGTCGCCGTGCTGCGCGCGATCCTGGCCGACGCACAGCGCGCCTACGGCAAGGCCGAAGTCGGCGACGACCAGCTCAAAGACCTACAGCACGCGGAGACCAAGGCGAACGATACACGCCAGGCGTGGGAAGCCGAGCCTGCCGACATTCGCGAGATCGCCCGGCGGCTGCTCGCATCCATCGACGGGCCCGACGCCGCGTCACGCGCCGCCGCGATCGCGGCAGCCGGCGCCAGACTGGAAACGGCGAAGAAAACCTATCAGGACGCGATCAGCGAGACGGCGAACTGCCGCGCACGTCTGGAGCAGCTCCCGAAACCGACGGTCACCCTGGACCAGGTGCGCCAGCCGCGGGACGCGCAGCACGGCGATCAGCTGGTGGCCGAAGCCGGCCGCGCGGTGAGCGACGCCGAGGAAACCCATCGGCAGTGTGCCGCCAAGCTGGAAGCGGCCAAGGGCGAGTTGACCAAGGCCGAGGCGACCGCCGAGGCGTTCAGGCATCTCATTGAGATGCACCACGCGGCCTCGGACGACGAACCCGGCGTCGACACCACGGACGTCGAGCCGTTCACCGGTGACAAGGAAGCCGCGCATAACCGGTACAACGAGCTGCGCCGAACTGCGGCGCAGGCGTTGAAGGACTCGCAGGCCGCGCAGCGAGAGCTGCTCAGGCGGGCCGAACGCGTCACGACGTGCGCCATGGACAGCCGGTTCGAGGCCCTCGCGATCCCGGCCCGGACGCAGATCCAGGGGGTCGCCGTCTCCGCACTGGCCGAGCACGCGGCCGACTGGGCCCGGCAGCTGCGGCCGCGGCTGCGATCGCTGGCCGACGACCTGGCCCAGATCGGCCGGCACCGGGCAGCCATCCTCGAGCGGTTGAGCGCGATTGTCGACGGCGCTCTGCGCCGGCTGCGAACGGCACAGCGGCTGTCCAGGCTTCCGGACGGGCTCGGCGACTGGACCGGTTCGGAGTTCCTGCGCATCGGCTGTTCACCCGTCGACGGGGACCTGCTCGCGCACCAGCTGGGCCTGGTCCTCGACGGAGCGGTGGAGCACCACGCGAAGTCCAATAAGTGCGACGGTCTCGCAGTGGTGTTGCGCGCCGTCCGGGCCGCGGTGCCCAAGGGGTTCACGGTAACGATGCTCAAGCCGGATGCCGTGCTGCGCACCGAACGCGTCCGGATCTCCGAGGTGCGCGACGTGTTCTCCGGCGGCCAGCACCTCACCGCCGCGATCATCCTCTACTGCACCCTGGCCGCGCTGCGCGCCAACGATCAGGGGAAGGTCCGCCGCCACCACTCCCACTCGGGCGTCCTCTTCTTGGACAACCCCATCGGCCGCGCCTCGGCCGGTTACCTGCTGGACCTCCAGCGAGGCGTAGCCACCGCGCTCGGTGTCCAGCTCGTCTACACCACCGGTCTTTTCGAAGAGGAAGCGCTGGCAGGCTTCCCGCTGATCATCCGGCTGCGCAACGACGCGGACCTGCGGGCCGGACGCAAGTACCTGTCCGTGCACGAGCGCATCGTCCCGCACCTAGACTCGCTCCCGCAGCCGACCGACACCGGTGCGCTCACCGCGACCAGGATCACCCTCCCGAAACGGCGCCATGACGAAGCGAACTGAACGCCTTGCCAATGCCCTCTACCAGGAGCTGCTCGACTGGGCCGGGACCTGGCGCGGCACCACGCACAAGGTGGTGCAGATCGACGAGGTGCGTCGGTGCTTCGGCGCTGTCTTCGAGCACCGCGAGGGTGACGGCGGGATCGCGGCCACGCTGCAGGCGACGTTGTCGATCCTCTCCGACCGCGGGCAGATCGTGCTGGGGAGGGCCACCGACTTCGAAAGGGTGGAACTGCCGCAGAAGATCAAAATTGTGCCGACGGTCGTGATGGCTCCGAAGGCCGTGCCCCCGATGCCTCGGTGGCACCGGTCGCTGTACGACCTGGAGGATGCCTGGCCGGCTGCCACGGACCATCAGCGCGTCCGGTACGTGGCGATCAACCGGTGGCTGATGGGTAACCCAGACACCACCGAGGTACCGCTGCGGGAACGCTCGCTGGAGATCTTCGGGAGGTATGGCAGCGAGCAGGACTACGACTCACCCGAGAAGGTTCTTGACGAAATTCGCAGCGGGCCATTGTTCGGTGATCGAGAACGTCTCCTACGCCTGCTGTGCGCTGTGGCGACCCCGCCACCGCTGCTGAGCAAACAGCCGCTCGAAGAGGCGGTACCCAACCAGCTCACCCGGGTCGGCGACGGCGACCTGCTGCTCGTCGTCGAGAACAGCGCCACCTGGTGGTCGATCGTGAAGACCTTGCCCGCGCGGCACAACGTCGGGCACATCGCCTGGGGTCTGGGTGCGAGCTTCATGTCGTCGATCCGGTCGATCACCGACAACCACGAGATCCGCCGGATCCGTTACTTCGGGGACGTCGACCTGTCCGGCCTGCGTATTCCAGATTCCGCCCGGCGCACCGCGCGCGCGGGCGGCTTGCCGCCGGTCAACCCCGCAGTGAATCTCTACGCGGAGTTGTTCGCGATCGGCCGGAGCTGGCGAGCCGCCGACAGGGCCGTGAACGCGGGCCGTGCACGCCAGCTGGCCGGGTGGCTTCCCGTCCAACACCATGATGCCGCCGTCCGGCTGCTCGCCGGACGACGCCGCATCCCCCAGGAGTGGGTCGGCTACCGGCACCTCGCCCGCACCACGAACTGGCACGCCGACCTGATCTGATCCGAAGTCGCCGACGAGTAGCGGGACGCCGTGCCCTGGTCCTCGCCGCCTCCTCGGTGACTGTCCTTTTAACGTGACTAGTAGACATCTAAATAGGACAACCTGCAAGAGGGTTGCTTCTGTCGTTACCGGGCTGTGACCTGATCTTGTGAGAGTGCTGGTCAAGCGGAATGCGTGCCAGCAACGCACGGCTGCATAGGGAAGCGAGCGAAGCGAGCGACCGGCACGGCGGAGGCCCCAGCGGACGCGACCGGCACGGCGGAGGCCCCAGCGGACGCGACCGGCACGGCGGAGGCCCCAGCGGACGCGACCGGCACGGCGGAGGCCCCAGCGGACGCGACCGGCACGGCGGAGGCCCCAGCGGACGCGACCGGCACGGCGGAGGCCCCAGCGGACGCGACCGGCACGGCGGAGGCCCCAGCGGACGCGACCGGCACGGCGGAGGCCCCAGCGGACGCGACCGGCACGGCGGAGGCCCCAGCGGACGCGACCGGCACGGCGGAGGCCCCAGCGGACGCGACCGGCACGGCGGAGGCCCCAGCGGACGCGACCGGCACGGCGGAGGCCCCAGCGGACGCGACCGGCACGGCGGAGGCCCCAGCGGACGCGACCGGCACGGCGGAGGCCCCAGCGGACGCGACCGGCACGGCGGAGGCCCCAGCGGACGCGACCGGCACGGCGGAGGCCCCAGCGGACGCGACCGGCACGGCGGAGGCCCCAGCGGACGCGACCGGCACGGCGGAGGCCCGACAGCTCGTTTGATGGCGCTTCTGAGTTTGGGATGGCGAAACTAGAATTGCGGAATGTTCGACACGAAAATGTCACGCCATGCAATTCAAGCCGGGCTGTTTTAGGGTAATGATATAAATGTCGATCGCATATTGAAAATGGGCGATTGGCAAGCATTGGCGACAATTGAGGTCAGATTTTATGCACATTGCCGAATTTGGGCGGAGTTGTCGTGCGGCCGTGCAGGAGGGTGGCTCTGGGATGGTCACGAGTGGGGGCGCGCGGAGAAGCTCGGCGAGCGAGCTCGATCGGCGGGAAGTGGGCCGCGAAGGGTGATGACCGCCGTAGTCAAGGCGACCACGGAGTCAGGAAGAACGGCAGGTGACCCCCACCCATATCGACTGTTCACGTGCCTGCCGGCCGCCGAGTCGGGCGCAGCATTGGTAGGGCTTACGGGCAGGTTGACCAGGCGTTACGCGGCTTCGAGGGGCTACCGCTCTAACAGGTAGCTGGACGGGACCGTCGTCGGGTAAGTCACCTGGACAGCAGATCCCGGCGCACCCACTACGGCCGGAGACGCTCCTTCTGCCGCCTCGGCCGGGACTCAACAGGAATGACACCCCGGCGCGCCTTCAGCAAGTTCTCGTCCTTCGTCCTCTCGTGCACCGCCAGCCGGCTCAGGATCCGCTGCTGCGTCTCCGGCGTCCAGAAGACACCAAGCCGACGCCTGGCCCGCGTGATCGCCGTATAGAAGATGCTGTGGGAGATCCGCTCCTCGTTGGCGTCCGTCATGACCACCTTGACCGAATCGTATTCCAAGCCCTGTGCCTTGTGAATCGACACGGCGTAGGCGATCTGGAAGGGCACCAGCGTGTTGACGTCGTCGTCATCGGCGTCCGAGTTCAGGCGCTCGAAGACATCGAACTGGACTACCGAGCCCTCGACCCACCGCAGGTCGGTACCGAACAGATCGCCCTCGGTGACCTCACGTTCGAGGTCGACGTCGAACGTGATGCGACCGGGCACGCGGTCGATGCCGGTGACCCTGCCTTTCAGGTTGTTGAAGATGACCGGCCGGAAGCGCTCGGTCTCGTTGAACAGCACCGGGTCACCGACCTTGTAGGTCGCCTCGCCCCAGGTCGCGGCAGGGCTCGGGTTGCTCGCCTGCAGGAACCGGTTGACGTTGTTGATGCCGTAGAGCCCGTCGTAGTTCAGGCACAGCACGATCTCGTCGTCGCTCTCGCGCAGGAAGAGCGCATCGCCCAGCGTTTTCGAGTAGCCGTTTTTGGAGAGCGACTCCTCGATCCGGTCGTCCAGGTTCCGCACCCGGTCCCATAAGGCGAGTAGTGCTCCGTCTTCCGTCCGCCAGGGCTTGGTCAGCTCGAAGACTGACTCCTTGGGGACGTATGAGCGGGCGAGGTTGAACCAGTTGCCGAACTGGATCGACTCGATCTGGTAGACGTCACCGACGAGCACCAGCAGCTCGAACGTGGTGCTGTTGAGTACCTTCAGCAGGTTCGCGTTGTCCACGAAGCTGCACTCGTCGATCACAACAACGTCGTAGCTCGAGCCTGTTGACTCGCTCGTGTTGATGTGACTGGTGATCGTGCTGAAGTCGGAATTCGGTGCATGCACCCGCCGCCTGAGGTTGTCGACAGCCGGGTTGGTGTGCGCGAGGAAGAGCTTCCGCTCGCCCGAGAAGTAGTTGGCGATGTGATCCACCATGGTGGACTTCCCGGTCCCGGCCGACCCGTAGACGAGCGCGACCTTCGAACGCGTGAACAGCGCCTTCAGTGCCCCGGCCTTCAGGTCGTCGTCGACCTCGCCCGGGTTCGCGTCCAGCCACTCCTGGACGCTGTCGGCGTGCCCTTCGATGCCCTCGCCCGCGATCGCCTGCAGCTTCTCGATGATCGCGACGGTGTCGTCCTCGTACCCGACGATGAAGACGTGCCCGTTGGCGTGGGTGAGCTTCCGCGGCGCGTGCTGGTCGGTCGGCGGGAGCAGCTGGTTGTGCTTCTGGATCAGCGTGTCGACGGCGCCGAGGTCTTCGCACTCCGCAGCCGGTGTGTAGATCGCGCCGTGCTGCTCGACGTTGTTCCTCACGCGGCGCGCCAGCAGCTCGTGCTCGCGGCCGGTTGCATCAAGGCTCTCTGCAAGATCCGCGAAGCGCGGGACGTGACCGCGGGGAGCGGTGCAGAACGGCATCGTGTCGAAGGGGCTGCTCCGCGACGTGAGCCGGAGCCCTGACAGCCACCTGTTCGGCGTGGGCTCGTACTGGGCCTTGATCCACTGATTGCGCATCTGGAGCATCAGGTATCGCAGCACGCGGGACCCCGGCCGGCTCGAGCGGATGAGCGCCCGGGCCTGGTCGAGCGCAGGGAAGATCAGCGCGGTCCGCCGCGAGTCACCGAGAGCCCAGCTGCGGATCTGGTTGTAGCTCGCGTCGGTCATGTCGACGAGGTCGAGCAGGCTGGACCGGGTCTCCGTCAGGTACTGCATCAGGTTGCGGTACTCGGCGTGGCTCGACTGAACCCCCTTCGGCAGTCCGAAGAACCGCGCGTAGTTGTCAAATTCGCAGGGACGTATCGAGACTTCCCACGAAAGGATGACCAAGATCGGC